>CAZKTN010000005.1:105445-108269 GCA_964555705.1 uncultured Isosphaeraceae bacterium
CGTAGCATCGGCGCCACATGCACGCGATTGACCTGCGCAGCGACACCGTCACCCGCCCTACCGCAGCCATGCGCGCGGCGATGATGGCGGCGCCACTGGGCGACGACGTGCTCGGCGACGAGCCCACCGTGCAGGCGCTCGAGTCGAAGGTGGCGGACCTGCTCGGGACCGAAGCCGCGCTCTTCACTCCCAGCGGCACGATGGCCAACCAGCTCGCGATCCGCTGCCACTGCCAGCACGGCGACGAGATCTACGCGCACCGCGACAGCCACATTGTGCACTACGAGACGGCCGCACCCGCGGCGATCTCCGGATGCGCGATCAATCCGCTTGACGGGCCTGGCGGGCTCTTCGATGCGGCCACGCTTCGAGGCTCGATCCGGCACGCCGACATCCACGCACCCGCGCCGCGCCTTGTGGTGATGGAGAACACCCACAACCGCGGCGGCGGCACAGTGTGGCCGCTCGCGCAGCTTGCCGAGGTCGCAGAGGCTGCCCGCGAGCGACACCTCTCCGTGCACATCGACGGCGCACGCCTCTGGAACGCGTGCGTCGCCGCGGGATACGCGCCGCGCGAGGTGGCCGCGCACGCGGATACCGTCAGCGTCTGCTTCTCGAAGGGCCTGGGCGCACCCGTAGGCAGCGCGCTGGCAGGACCTGCCCCGCTCATCGCGCGCGCACGCCGCTTCAGGAAGATGCTCGGCGGCGGGATGCGGCAGTCGGGGTTCCTCGCGGCGGCCGCGATCCACGCGATCGACCATCACATCGAGCGGCTCTCCGACGACCACGCCAACGCGAGCCTGCTGGCCGACCTTCTGCAGGGCGCCGAGGGGATCGATGTCGATCCGCGGCCGCAGCCCATGGCCACCAACATGGTCTTCTTCACGCTGCGTGCGGGCATGCCTGAGGCCCGTCCATTCTGCGACGCGCTTTCGCGCCACGGCGTGCTGCTCATCGCGATGGGCACGCGACGTGTGCGAGCGGTGACGCATCTCGACGCGCCCCGACGTGACATCGAGCGTGCGGCCACCATCATCCGCGATGCCCTCGCGCTGATGCGGCGCGAGCTCGCCGAGGCGAGCCGGTGAGCGCGCTCGGCGCCATATTCGACCTCGACGGCACCCTCGTCGACACATGCGCGATGCACGAGCGCGCATGGGCGAACCTCGCGCACTCGCTCGCGCTCCCGATGTCGCGCGCCTTCTTCCTCGAGCACTTCGGCCGACGCAACGAGCCCATCATCACGGCGCTCCACGAGCGTGCCGGGCGCACCGTGCCGCCTCCCGCGCGCATCCACGAGCTCGCAGAGCGCAAGGAGGAGGAGTTCCGCGCGATGCTCGCGGCGAACTTCCCGGCCATGCCCGGATCGCATGCGCTGCTGCGCGCGCTGCACGGCGCAGGATGGCGGCTCGCCGTCGGCTCGAGCGCGCCGCCCACCAACGTCGATGCGCACCTGCGCGGGCTCGGATGCCCCGAGCTCTTCGAGACGGTTGTGACAGGGGCGTGCGTCTCCCGCGGGAAGCCCGACCCCGACGTGTTCCTTCTCGCCGCGGAGCGCCTGCGCATACAGCCCTCGCATTGCGTTGTGATCGAGGATGCGGTGCCTGGCATCGAGGCCGCGCACCGTGCAGGCATGGTGTGCGTGGCACTCTGCTCCGAGGGGCACACCCACGCAGAGCTCGCATCTGCCGACCTGACCGTCGACTCGCTCGACGAGCTCTCCGCTGCTCGGCTCGCTGCGCTCCTACCATCGGCGCATGCCTGATCCGCGCATCGCCCGGCTCGCCAAGGTCATCGTCAGCCACTCGACATCTCTCAAGCCCGGGGAGCACGTGCTCATCGAGGCCTTCGACGCCCCTGACGACATCGTGATCGCATGCGTGGAGGAGGCTCGCCGCGCCGGCGCGCACCCGCACGTGGCGGTCCGCTCGATGCGCGTCATGCGCGCGCTCAACGAGTCATCTGCGCCCGAAGGGCTCGCCATGTGGGCTGACTGCGACCTGCATCGGATGACGCGCATGCAGGCCTACGTGGGCATCCGGGGCGCCGCCAACGCGAACGAGATGGCGGGCGTCCCCGACGAGCAGATGCGGCTCGTCGCGCGCACCTACCAGAAGCCCGTGCACTTCGAGCGCCGCGTCAACCACACCAAGTGGGTCGTGCTCCGCTGGCCGACGCCGAGCATGGCCCAGCTCGCGCGCCGCTCCACGCGCGACTTCGAGGACTTCTACTTCGACGTCTGCTGCGTCGACTACGCCGCGATGGCACGCGCCGTGGAGCCGCTCGCCGAGCGCATGCGCCGCGCCGACAGGGTGCACATCAAGGGTCCAGGCGACACTGACCTGACCTTCAGCATCAAGGGGATCGGCGTCGTGCCCTGCACCGGCGACCGCAACATCCCCGATGGCGAGTGCTTTACCGCACCCGTGCGCGACTCGGTCGAGGGCGTTGTGCACTACAACGCACCGACGATCTACAACGGCGTGTCGTTCTCTAACGTTCGGCTCACGTTCCGCAAGGGTCGCATCGTGGAGGCCACCTGCGACGGCGACAGCGCGGCGCTCAATGCGATCTTCGACACCGATCCCGGCGCGCGCCACATCGGCGAGTTCGCGATCGGCTTCAACCCGCGCATCCTTCACCCGATGCAGGACATCCTCTTCGACGAGAAGATCGCGGGCAGCTTCCACTTCACGCCCGGCCGCTGCTACGAGGAGACCGACAACGGCAACCAGAGCGAGATCCACTGGGACCTCGTCTGCATCCAGCGGCCTGAGTTCGGCGGCGGCACGATCAGCTTCGATGGCGAGGTCATCCGCCGCGA
>CAZKTN010000006.1:0-13784 GCA_964555705.1 uncultured Isosphaeraceae bacterium
GCGTTGATGCCGCCCTGCGCGCATACGGAGTGGGAGCGCTTCACGGGCACGACGCTGAAGAGGTCGACGGCGACGCCGCCCTCGGCGATCTTCACGCTCGCGGAAAGGCCAGCGAGACCTCCTCCAACCACAATCACTCGCGCGTTCTTCTTGCCGGCCATGGTTCGTGCTCCGTGTGCTGATCAGGTCCCTGGCAGCGAGGCGGCGCTGCGTGCGCCCGCTGCGGAATCCACTGGTGTTCCCTCGCCGTCGAGCCGCTCAGCCTGGAGCTTCTCCTCGACGGCCTGCGCCTTCTCGGGGTCAAGCGTCATGAAGCCACCAACCGCAGTGACTCCCGCGAGCGCCAGCGCCACGCCGATCGCTGCGCAGACCTGGCCCCATCGCTTCTGCGCTCCCGCGCTTACCGTGAGCCCCCACGTGATGCCCGCGGTCCAGAGCCCGTTGGCGAAGTGGAAGACCAGCGCAAGCACGCAGATGAGGTAGAGGATCGCGATCGTGCCGCCAAGCAGCCCATCCTGCATGTGGGTGGCGACGCTGGACGACGCGTATGCGGGATCGAACGTCGGCAGCAGGCCGCCGAAGGTCCATCCCCAGCGGAGGCTCGCGATGTGCAGGAAGATGAACGCCACACCGATGTAGCCGGTGATGCGCTGCAGCGCGTAGCGCATGTTGTCCTGGTAGGCGTAGCGCGAGTAGTTGCCCATCCCCGTGCGCGCGAAGTACACGCCGAGGCCCGCATGGAACGCGATGGGCAGCCACAGCACGAAGATCTCTATGAAGATCAGCGCCGGCAGGTTGTGGATGAAGTCCACCTCGTGCTGGAACGTCGCGACGCCTGCCGCGCCGGCGCCAAGCGCGGCGTACTTCTTGGCATTGAACACCTGACCCCACACGATCGACGAGTTCGTCGTCAGGTGCGGGATCAGGAAGAGGCCGATCGGGAAGATGCCGGACGCGCTGTGGAGCCGCCTCAGCAGGAAGTAGTGGCGCTCGATGAACGATCCGGCGCGTGGTGCGGTGGAGTGCGTGGCAGCGGTGACGGTGGTCATCGGTCGTCTCTTGTCAGGGCATCACGATGCGGGAGGCGCCGGGGGCCGGGCTGGGGCTTGCCGCGGGAGCCGACGGTGACGCACCAGGCGCTCCGCCAGCGACCGTGCCCATGGCGCCACCGCGAGCCTGCTGCTCGGCCATGAGGCGCGCGAAGTGCACGAACCGTGCGCGCAGCTCGGCAAGGACCTCGGTCAGCTCGTTCGCCTCCTCAGGCCCGAGGTTGCCCTTGGTCTTCTCCTCGAGGACGCCCAGCAGGTCGATCGCGAACCGGCTCGCCGGCAGGTCGACCACGATGCGCTTGGTGTCGGGGTCGCCGTACATGCCGAGGCCCGAGAGGGCCTGCGAGGCGAGCACGCCAACAAGGCTCCGGAAGTCCGCTGGCGGCATCGACTCGGGTCCGCCACGGCGACCATCGGACGCGCGATCGCCCTCGATCTTGGCCAGCCTCTCGCGCTCGGCCTCTGCCTGCGCCTTCCAGTCGCTGTCAATGTGGATCTTCGGCGTCTCTTCGCTCATGCAGGGCTCCGTGATGCGAGCGGGCAAGTATAGGCGCGTACCGATCCGTACACTCCGTCGCGTGAATGCGCGTCCTCATGCCCTCGTGCTCGCCGCAGCGGTCGCATGCGGCGCGTGGCCTGTGGCCTGCATGACGCCGCCCACGGAGCGCGACGAGGCAGGGGCACTCGTGACTGCCCAGGACTTCGCGCGCGCCGACGCGGCGCCTGGGTCGGTTGGACCGGTCAAGGTGCCGTCCACATTCTTCGATCCGCCCACGATCACGATTGACCGCGTGGAGGAGCAGGCAGGGTCGCTCGACATCGTCGACGAGAAGACCGTGATCGACGCGCCGCGCGGCAGCGGCGGCACGCGGTCCTCGCGCGTGGTTGGCGGCGTGTCGGAGACGGTGGAGCTGCGGCCTGGGCAGTCGTGGACTGTCGATGCGCTCGTGGGCCAGATCAACGGCCGCCCCGTCTACGCGAGCAAGTTCCTTCAGCCGCTCGAGGACCGCATCATGCGGATCGTGTCCGAGATGCCGCGTGCGCAGGCGCAGCAGGAGATCGCGCGCGTGGTGGCGGACCGCTTCCAGCAGCAGGTCAACAGCGAGCTTGTGATCGCCGAGGCCGAGAGCATGCTCACGCCCGAGAACCAGCAGGGCGTGCTGGCGTGGCTCAAGGATGTGCAGGAGCAGACAACTGCGTCGTACGGGGGCAACAGGACGGCGGCTACGCGATCGCTCGAGCAGCAGTTCGGCATGACGATGGAGCAGTACCTCAACGAGCGCCGCGACGAGGCGCTCGCGAACCAGCTCCTTCAGCGGCGCATCGAGCCGCGGACCATCGTGTCCTGGCGCGACGTCGAGCGCGAGTACGCCCTCAACGAGGCGGAGTTCAACCCCCAGCCGACCATCACCGTCGGACGCATCGCGGTGCGCACTGCCGACGAGGCGAAGGTGAAGGAGGTCGGGGACCGGCTTGCTGCGGGCGAGGCCTTCTCCGCCGTCGCCGAGTCCGCCGGCGCGCAGCAGGGCGGCGCGTGGCGCGACTTCAAGCTTCCGTCGGGCGGGCTTGCGGAGCTTGAGGACCTCAACCCCGAGGTCCGCTCCGCGCTGCTTGCGATCGAGCCTGGCAGGGCGACCCCTCCGCTGAAGCAGGGCAGCTCCACGGTCTGGTTCACGATCCTCGCGTCGGCCAAGGGCGAGTCGCGCAGCATCTTCGACGCCCGGCTCCAGCTCCTGCTGCGAGCATCCATTGCCGAGCGGCGCTCGGTGCGCGAGCGCATGCGGTACCTCAACGGCCTGCGCCAGCGCTGGATCTCCCAGAACATCCAGACGATGCAGGACCGGCTCGTGCGCATCGCCTGGGACCGCTACCTGAGCGGCAAGGCGTCCTGACGGCCAGGCAGGCGCTGGTGCTAGCCCGTTGCGTCGGGGAAGTGCTCGACGCGTTCGATGTCTGTGCCGGCGGGTGGGATGCCTACCGCGAGCACGTCAACCCTGATCGAGAGCCCCATCTGGCGGGCGCGCGGCTCGAGCGCGTGCGCCGCGCGTGACAGCCGGACCAGCTTGTCCCGGTTGACGTTCTCCTCAGGTCGCACGGACGCACGTGGGGCGCCCCGTGCGATGCGCCGCGCCTTCACCTCGACGATGACGAGTGCCCTGGCCAACGGATCGGTGGCAAGCACGTCAACCTCGACACCCGCGATTCGCTCGCCTCGCGCGTGCACGGTCCACTCGCGTGCCTCCAGCCAGCGAACGGCTGCATCCTCGCCCTGCTTGCCGACATCGAGATGGGAATGGCGCACGGGGCCACCCTAGCGTGCGGCTGATGCGCCCTCAGCCGAAGCGGCCAAAGGGCGCCCGTCTTCGACGGGAACGTGGGTCAGGGCCGGTGCTGGTTGCCGGTCGCGGTATCAGCGTGCGGCGGCACCAGCGGGAACGGCGGCCCGAGAGGCCTCCTCCGCTGGCGTTCCGTCAACCACAGCGCGGATCACGCGCGCGATGCCGGCGCTGTCGATGCCGGCCTCGGCGAGCTGCTCGGAGCGCTCGCCCTGGTAGATCCAGGAATCGGGGAGCGCCATTCGGGTGATGCCGCGGGTGTCGAGGCCGGCCGCATGGCATGCCTCAAGGGCGCACGCGCCGAACCCGCCGCGGATCGAGTGGTCCTCGACGGTGATGACGGGTGTGCCCGCCGAGAGCAGGCGCGTCATCAGCTCGATGTCGACGGGCTTGGCGAAGCGCGCATCGTGCAGCTCGACCGAGTACTCGCTCGCGAGCGAGTCGATCGCCGCAGCCGCGTCGATGACGCTGGTGCCGTACGCGACGACCGCAATGTCCGGCTTCGCGTGGGTGATGAGAGGGCGCGACCGGCCAAGCTCGAAGGCGGGGCAGGGCAGTGCCGCGAACCGCTGGCTCACCGAGTCGCGCGGGTAGCGCACGGCGGAAAGCCCCGCCTCGTAGCCGGCCATGAACTCGAGCGCGGCCTTGAGGCTCGGCTCGTCCATCGCCGCGCACAGCGCAGCGCCCGGAAGCGTGGCCAGGATCGACACGTCGCAGAACCCATGATGCACCGCACCGTCGCCGCCGACGAGACCCGCACGGTCGAGGCACAGCCGCACAGGCAGCCCCTGAAGCGCGGACTCCTGGAAGCACTGGTCAAAGGCTCGCTGCAGGAACGTCGAGTAGACGGCGAAGAAGGGCTTCCATCCCGTCTTCGCAAGGCCAGCCATCATGTCGAGCGCGTGGCTCTCGCAGATGCCGGTGTCCCACGAGCGCGCCGGGTGCTTCGCGAGCACCTTGCTGATGCCGGTGCCGTCGGGCATCGCGGCGGTGCACGCAACGACCTTCGGATCGCGGTTCATGAGGTCCACCATCGCATCGCCGTACGCCGCCGTGAAGCTGCGCGCGCTCTTCTTGAGCTCGACGCGGCATCCCTCGTTCTCCATGTCGTCCATGGTGAAGGGGCTCGGCGAGTGGAAGGTGGTGGAGTCGCCCTCGGCGAATGCGAATCCCTTGCCCTTGACGGTCTTCACGTGGAGCACCATCGGTCGGTCCATGTGCGCAGACTCGTTGAGGATGTCGATCAGCGTGGGCAGGTCGTGTCCGTCCACCGGACCCACCGCAAGCAGGCCGAAGTGCTCGAGCCAGTGGTCATCGGCGATGAACGCCTTCGACGACTCTCCCATCCGGTGGTACAGGTCCGTGAGCGACTGGCCGCCGGGCAGGTGAGACGCGAACTCCTTCGCGGCGCGCTTGAACTCGCCGTAGGCCGTCGATAGCCGGAGCCTGTCGAAGTAGGCGGCCACCGCGCCCTGAGGCTTCGCGATGCTCATGCCGTTGTCATTGAGCACGATGAGGAACTGCCGGTGCAGGGTGCCCGCGTTGTTGAGGCCCTCCATCGCCACGCCGTTCACGATCGACGCATCGCCGATGATCGACACAACGCGACGTCCGAGCGGGTTGTCAGGTGCCCATCCCTCGCCGTTGAGCGCATCTCCGCGCGCCATGCCGACGGCGGTCGAGATGGCTGTGCCCGCATGGCCCACCGAGAAGAGGTCGTACGCGCTCTCGCGGGGCTCAGGGAATCCCGCCATGCCGCCTCGCTGACGAAGCTTTGGCAGCAGGTGCATGCGGCCAGTGAGCATCTTGTGCGGATAGCACTGGTGACCGACATCGAAGAGCAAGCGGTCGTGCGCGAAGTCGAAGACGTAGTGCATCGCGACGGTCAGCTCGACGACCCCGAGGTTGGGGGCGAGGTGACCGCCTGAGCGGGAGACCTGGTCGCAGATGGCTGTCCTGATCTCGGCGCACAGCCGGGGCAGCTCAGTGACTGGCAGGCGCTTGAGGTCGGCGGGTGAACGGATCGAGCCGAGGAGGGTCATAGGGGATTCCGGACATCGTAGCCAGAATCGGCCCCCGAGGCGCGCTAGCGCGTGCGGGAGGCCATGTACTCGGTGAGGTCCGAGAGCGGCTTCGCGGCCTCTCCGAGCGGAAGGATCGCGCGCTGGGCGTCGGCGCGGAGGGTCTCGACCTCCTCGCGGGTCCGCTCGATGCCGTACACGGCCGGGTAGGTGAGCTTGCCGAGGTCCCTGTCCTTGCCCGTTGCCTTGCCAACATGCTCGGCGGACTGCGTCTCGTCGAGCAGGTCGTCCACGGCCTGGAACATGAGGCCAATTGCGGTGCCCCAGCCATCGATCGCATCGAGCGCGCCATCGCGCGCGCCGCCTGAGATTGCGCCCATCCGGCATGCGCAGCGGATCAGCGCACCTGTCTTGCGCTCGTGGATGGTGCGCAGCTTGGCGGCAGCCGGCATCGACTCGGGGCATCCGCCGAGCGTGTCGTACACCTGCCCGCTGATCATCAGAGTCGTCGCGTCGGCGAGCTCGCGCACCATGCGCGCAGGGTCGCGTGGCGCGCAGCAGGCAGCGTGCACGGCGAGCGCAAGCAGCGCATCTCCCGCGAGGATCGCCATCGCCTCGCCTCGTGCCACGTGCAGCGTGGGGCGGCCGCGGCGCAACGCGTCATTGTCGAGCGCGGGCAGGTCATCGTGCACGAGGCTGAACGCATGCACCATCTCGACGGCGCACGCGACTTCGATCGCCTCCGACCGGCGTCCGCCCACGGCCTCCGCGCACCGCATCGCGAGCAGCGGGCGGAGGCGCTTGCCTCCGCCAAGCAGCGCATAGGCGACCGCGTCGCGGAGGTTCGGCGCGTAGTCGGCTTCCTCGACGAATCGCTCGAGCCGCGACTCGACCTCCGCGAGAAGCGTCGCGTCCGGGGCGGGTGCCGCGGTGGCATGCGCACTGGTGGACTTCATCGGTGGGGGATCGTAGCGAACGCCCGTATGCTCACGCGCGTGACCACGATCTGGAATGCGTTCCTGCTGCTGATGGAGCGCGGCGGCCCCGTCATGTGGCCGCTGCTCCTGCTGAGCACGATCTCCATGACGCTGAGCGTCGAGCGCTTCTGGTTCTGGTGGCGAGCGAACGCCGGCGGGGGGCGCGACAGGCTGCGTGCGATCCTGGCGGCGCTGCGGCAAGGGGACGCCCCCGGGGTGCTGGCGCTGTCGAAGGACGACCCGAGCCCCTACGCGCAGGTGGCGACGGATCTGGCGCGGGATGGCGTCGACGATGCGGTGGCGATTGCGGCGGTGGAGATGCAGCGGCCCCGCATGGACCGCTTCATGAACATGATGTCGACGATCATCACGGCTGCACCGATGCTCGGCATCCTCGGAACCGTGTCCGGCATCATCCGCAGCTTCGAGCTGCTCGGGGGGAAGGACACGCTCAGCGACCCGCGGCTTGTGTCCGGCGGCATTGCCGAGGCGCTGGTGGCGACCGCCGCGGGGCTCGTCGTCGCGCTGATCACCCTCTTCCCGTACATGTACTTCCGCGCGCAGTCGGACAAGGCGCTTGGGCGCCTCGAGTCGGTGATCGCATCGGCGAAGCTGGGCGCGACCGTACGTACCGAGCCGCTGCGCGGGACTCGCGAGGACATGGCCCTTCGCGTGTGAGCGGACGCAGGCGGTCCGGAACTCAGTTCGGCAGGTGCGTGAAGGTGCGCTCGCGCGCGGGGTCGATCCATGTGCGGATGTCGAGCAGAGCCGCGAGCGTCTGCGTGTCCGTGTGGCCATCGGCAAACCCGAGCGCCACGGCCTTGCCGCCGTAGCGCGCAAGCGGCACTGCCTGCGGCTGGAGGATCGTGATGTCGCCCGCTCCCTGGATGGTCGTCCCTGCGCCGCCGCCGTCACCCTCGCCTGCGCCAGGCGCAAGCGAACCCACGGTGGCGGAGAGTGTCCAGATTGACTGGTTCGCCAGCTGCGGCGGCGTGATCCAGGCGGCGCCGGGCACGTTGTCCGTGAAGGAGTTGAACCGGCCCGGCGGCGCGTAGGTGGAGGATCCGAAGATCATCCACTGGTCTGGTCGCTTGATCGCGCCCTGGTTGCGGACCACGAGCCGACCGCGCACCGTGAGGCCGCCCTCGTCGGTGAACGGCGCGTCCGCGAAGGTGAGCTGCGGGGGCTGGCCGGGAGCGAGCGCCGACCACCATCCGCCGCAGTAGTAGGCGTTGTAGCCAATCGCCGGCTGGAACGCGGCGCCCGCGCCGTTGAGGTCGAGCGCGCCGGCCATCCACCCCGGCAGCTGAGCGTCAAGCTCCGGCGGGTAGTAGCGCGACTCGTCCATCGAGAGCTCGCTGCCTCCGCGGTACGCGAGGAACGACTCGATGTTGAAGTCGAGGTAGGGCGCGAGTCGCCACACGTAGGTCTGCGCAAGGCGCCGGTCGAGCGTCTGCCCCGACGCGTTGCGGTAGCTCACCTTCCACGACTGCTGCGTGGTCTCGTCCATGAAGCCGGGCAGGATCTGCTCCTCGCTGTTGCCGCTGTAGAGCATCCACGCGACGTGCACCTGACGGAGCCAGTTGAGCTCCTTCGTCTTCTTGCCGCGGCCGATCGCCCCGGTGAGCGCGCCGAGGCCGAGGCCCAGCAGCAGCGTGATGATGCCGATGACGACCAGCATCTCGACGATCGTGAACCCTGTGCGGCCCACGGTGACCTTCTCGACCTTGCCCTCGCGGATCTTGTCCACGCCGCTGCCGAGCTCGCCGATCGGTGCCGGCGGCACGATCTCGACCCTCTTCTCGCCGATCTTCGCCTCGCCCCGGCGTACGCGGTCCTCGAAGGTCTTGCACTCGACGAGCAGCCGGTCGAGGATCTCCTCCTCGGGCACGTTGGCGACGCGCTCGCCCTGCACGTAGATGATGCCGCGCCGGTCGCCCGCGAAGACCGCGACGTCCGCGCCCTCGGCCTCGCCAGGACCGTTGACGATGCAGCCCATCACCGCGACCTTCACCGGAAGCTGCAGCTCGGGCATGAGCTTTCGCTCGACCTCCTTCACGAGCGTGAAGAGGTCGACCTGGATGCGCCCGCACGTGGGGCAGGCGATGAGCTCCACACCCTTGCGCTCGCGCTTCCCGAGGCAGTAGAGCATCTCGAGCGCATCCTTCACCTCGTCGATGTGGTCGCTTGCGTAGGAGATGCGCACCGTGTCGCCGATGCCGTTGGCGACGAGCGTCGAGAGCGCGGAGATCGAGCGGATGCGCCCGGTGTCGACGGTGCCCGCATGCGTGACGCCAAGGTGAAGCGGGTAGTCGAATCGCTTGCTGATCTCGCTGTAGATGTCGATGACCAGCGACGCGTCCATGCTCTTGGCGCTGATGGCAACGTCGTGGAAGCCGCGCGCGTCGAAGATGTCGAGGTACTCCTCGAGCTTCGCGATCATGAGCGCGAGCAGGTGGCCCGACTTGTGGCCCTCGAAGTACATCCCGAGCTCCTCCATGCGGCGCTGCTTGTCCTTGCGCTCGATGATGGATCCCTCGTTGACGCCGATGCGGATCGGGATGCCGCGCTCCTTGCAGGCGTCGATGACCTTGTTGACCTGGTCACGGTCGCTGATGTTGCCGGGGTTGAGCCGGATCTTGTGGATGCCGGCCTCCACGGCCTCGAGCGCACGCTGGAAGTGGAAGTGCACGTCAGCAACGACGGGGACCTTGACCTGCGGCAGGATGTGCTTGAGCGCCTCGGTGTCCTTGCGCTCGGGCACGGCGACGCGCACCACATCCGCACCCGCGTCGGCGTAGCGGTTGATCTCCGCGACGCACGCGTCGATGTCGTGCGTGTAGCCGGCGCACATCGTCTGCACCGCGATCGGGGCGTCGCCTCCGATGCGCACGCGCCCGGTGCGGTCATCGCCGAGGACAATCTGGCGGGTCTTCCTTCGTGGAACCATTGCGCAAGTGTACGAGGGCAGGGGTTCCGCTAGCCTCCCCGCGTTCCCGAGATGTGAGGGTGGTGCGTCCGCAACCTGGAGCCGCTCGAACGCCATGAACACGCACGCATCCCCGCCGGCCGGAGTCCCGCTCCTGCGGACCCGCCTGTCCCTGATGATGTTTCTCCAGTACGCCGTGTGGGGCGTGTGGCTTCCGGTGCTCGCGATCTACCTCGGCGGGAAGGTCGATTCGGGCGGCCTGGGCTTCGATGGTGGCCAGATCGGCATGATCCTGGGGCTGGCGGGCGCGTGCGGCGCGCTCGCCGCGCCGTTCATCGCCGGGCAGGTGGCGGACCGTTTCCTGAACGCCGAACGGGCGCTTGGGCTGCTGCTGATCGCGGGCGGCGGCGTCAACATGCTGCTCGCATCCGCGAAGACGTACGACTCGTTCCTGTGGCTCTCGATCCTGTACAGCATCGTGTACATGCCGACGTTGAGCCTCTCGAACTCGATCGCCATGGCAAACCTGCCGGACTCGACCCGCCAGTTCCCGCGGATCCGGGTGTGGGGCACGATTGGCTGGATCGTGGCGAGCGCAGCGTTCCCGCTCATCTGGCTCCAGACCGACATCCGCGTGAGCGCGCTCCCGTGGTTCCTGGTGGGCATCGAGAAGGCCAACTCGCTTCCGCTGATCGCCGATGCGCTGCGCGTGTCAGGCTGGATCAGCATCGCCTACGGGGTGTTCGCGTTCACGGCGCTCCCGCGCACGCCGCCCAAGGGAGCCTCGACGAATCCCTTCGCGTTCATCGAGGCGTTCGGGCTGCTGAAGCACCGTTCGGTGCTCGTGCTGTCGCTCGCCGCGATGGCGATCTCGATGATCCACAACGTGTACTTCCTGCGCACGGCGCCGTGGCTCACCACCGTGGGTTTCACGAGCGCGAATGCGCCGGCCGCGATGACGGTGGGCCAGGTGGTGGAGATCGCGACGCTTGCGGTGCTGGGGTGGTTCATCGCGAAGCTCGGCCACAAGTGGGTGCTGGTGATCGGCGCGCTCGCCTACATCCTGCGGTTCGCGGACTTCGCCACGACGACCGCGTCGGTGCAGTGGCTCGCGTACGCGGGCATCGCGCTGCATGGATTCTGCTACGCGTTCTTCTTCGCAGCCGCGTTCCTGCTCGTCGATCGCATCGCGCCGCGCGATGCGCGCCATTCGGCGCAGACCGCCTTCGGCATCGCGATCCTGGGCGTGGGACCGATCCTCGCAGGGCTCTACAACGGGTGGCTCGATGTGGTCGGGGGCATGCCCCCGGCGGATCCGGCATCGTCGAGCGCACCAGCGCTCGCGTCCGCTGCGAACGGCCTCGCGTCCTGGTGGCAGGGCGTGCTGGCGAAGGCAGGCATCGTGTTCACGCCCGGCGAGCTGAGCTGGCCCGCAGTGTGGTGGACGCAGGCTGCGATCGCCGCGATCGTCTTCGCGGTGCTGCTGGTGCTGATGCCCTCGCGCGTGCCGGACGGCGGCGGCAAGTAGCCGCTCACCCCGCCGCGAGCCGCTGCTCGGACTCCCACTCCGGATGGATCGGGAGCTTCGCCTCCTCGCCAGGAATCACGAGGCTCGCGATGGGCGTGCCCTCCTTGACCGGCTCGCCCTTGAGCGTGGTGATCGAGAAGGTCTCCTGCTTCGCCTCATGCTCGAGAAGAGACTTCTCCAGCGCGTTACGCGTCGCGTCCGGGATCTTCGCCCAGCTCTCGCGCCCGCGGCACTTGGGGAACTTGGAGCATCCGAGCCAAGGCCCGCGCTTGCCTGAGCGGAGGTTCATCGGCGCGCCGCACTTGGGGCACGGCAGCTCTGTGACAAGCGGGGGCGGAGACGGGAACTTGATGCCGCCCTTGCGGTCAATGTTGAGGATGAAGTCCGTCTCGCGGTTCTCGCTCGTGAGGAAGTCGCCGAAGCGTCCGGTGCGCAGCACCATCGCGGCGCCATCCACTGGGCAGCGCAGGTCCACCTTCTCGGGCAGGAGCGGCTTGCCGTGGCGGTTGACGGGTGCCGCGTAGGAGCACGCGGGCTGCATCTTGGGCTTCTTGGGCTTGGTGGCGCGCGACTTGGCCTTTGCGCCCGCTTTCGGCGGCGCGGCCGGAACCGGCACCTGCTCGCGGAATCCCGAGCACGAGAGGAACCGTCCCACCTTGCCAAGCCTGTACTCGCAGCGGCGCCCGCAGAGCGGGCATCCGTAGGGCGACGGCTCACCCGCAGCCTTCACGTGGCTTGTGTCTGCGGCCTGCAGGGCGGTGACGACGCTCTTGAACGGCTGGTAGAAGCGCTCGAGCATCGTGCGCCAGTCGAGCTTGCCCTCGGCGATCTCATCGAGCTCGGCCTCGACGCGCCGCGTGTAGCCGATGTCCATGAACCCGTTGCCAAAGGGCACGACGAGAAAGTCGCACACGGCCATGCCGATGTCGGTCGCATGGAACGCGCGGCTCACCTGCTCCACGTACTTGCGGTCCTCGATCGTGTTGATGATCGACGCGTAGGTGGATGGGCGCCCGATGCCCTGTCGCTCGAGCTCGCGAACCAGGCTCGCTTCGTTGAAGCGCGACGGGGGGCTCGTGAACTTCTGCTGGGGGTCGATCCAGAAGGGGGCCATCTCCTGCCCCTCGCGCAGCGGCGGCAGCTCCTGGTCCTCGCCCTCGCCTCGGATGCCGGTGACGGTGTAGCCGTCGAACGTCTGCACGCGGCCCGTGGCCTTGAAGACGGCACCGGTCGGCCGGTCGCTGCGCTCAAGCAGCACGGACGTGGAGTCGTACTGCGCATCGGCCATCTGGCACGCGACGAAGCGCTGCCAGATCAGGTTGTAGAGCTTCCACTGCTCGTCGTCGAGCGAGCCGCGAAGGCTCTGCGGCGTGCGTCGCACGTTGGTGGGGCGGATCGCCTCGTGCGCCTCCTGCGCGCTCTTGTTGCTGCTGCCGTAGAAGCGCGGCTTCTCGGGCAGGTACCTAGGGCCGTACTCCGAGCCGATGAACTCGCGCACCGACGCGAGCGCCTCTCCGGAGAGGCTTGTCGAGTCGGTACGCATGTAGGTGATGAGTCCGACGGTTCCCTCGCCGGAGACGTTGAGTCCCTGGTAGAGCGCCTGCGCCACGCGCATCGTGCGGTCAGTGCCGAACCCGAGCGCGTAGCTCGCGCTCGACTGGAGCGTGCTCGTGATGAACGGCGCACGCGGCTTGCTGCTGGTGCCCGTCCGGTCGACGCTGCGCACCCGGTAGCGCACGCCTGCGCCTACGGTGCCACGCACCGTGCGCTGCCAACGGGCGAACCCGACCGCGTCGCTGTCCTCACGCAGGTCGACCGTGACCGACTCGAGCCCAACCGCCTCCGAAACGGCGCGCACCTTCGCGACGAGATCGTCTCCCGCGCTGTAGAAGGAGGGCCGCTGCGGGATGGGACGCTCCCGCGTGGTCGGCTTGCCGCCTTGGGGATCGGGCTCTGTGACCGTCTCCTTGGGCACCGATCGCCCGAGCTCGAAGCGGGCACCGCCGACCTCGACGAGGTCGCACTCGATGCCTCCGCGCTCGGCGAGCCAGTGCGACTGCTCCTTCACGCTCGGGCCCTTGCCTCGCTCGTCGCGGCGCGAGATGAAGGATCCCCAGTCCTTGGCAAGCGCCGCAGAGCGCGACGGCTCTGCGGTCATTGCCGCCTCGACCTTCCAGTACTCGTCAGGCTGGAACGCGCGGATCTCGCGCTCGCGGTCCACGATCAAGCGAAGCGCGACGCTCTGCACCCGGCCAGCGCTCAGGCCTCCGGCCACCTTGCGCCACAGCACGGGGCTCACCATGTAGCCGACGATGCGGTCGAGGATGCGCCGTGCCTGCTGCGCATCGACGCGGTTGGTGTCGATGGCGCGTGGCTGGCTGAACGCCTTGAGGATTGCGGTGCGCGTGATCTCGTCGAACTCGACGCGCTTGGCCTTTGAGGGCTCGACCCCGAGCAGCTCCGCCAGGTGCCATGCGATCGCCTCGCCCTCGCGGTCGAGGTCGGTGGCGAACCAGATCTCGCTGGCCTTCTTCGCAAGGCGCTTGAGGTCGTTGACCTGCGACTTTCGGTCGTCGCTCACCACGTACTCGGGCTCGAACCTGCGGTCGAGGTCCACCCCGGGCACAGGTTGCTTGACGCCCTTGGGCGCTCGCTTGGGGAGATCCCGAATGTGGCCCTTCGAGGCCTCGACGCGGTAGCCCGACCCGAGGTACTTGCCGATCGTCTTGGCCTTTGCAGGGCTCTCCACGATCACCAGGCGGTAGTCGCCGGCTGCGCCGTCGTGCTGGTCGTCTGCGGGTGCGCTGCCGGCAGCACGTCGTGAGGATGAGGCTCGTGACTTGGCCATCTTGTGGGCGGAAGGAGAGCGGCGAAACCGCGGTGCGTCAAGGCGAACATCGGTCCTGCGGCGCAATTTGTGCAGATTTCTGATACAGGACGTCGG
>CAZKTN010000006.1:13884-84035 GCA_964555705.1 uncultured Isosphaeraceae bacterium
CGCGCGAGCATGCATGTGCACGCGTGCACGTGCGCGCGAAGGGCGCGGTCGCGGCGTGCGTCCCCCGAGCCAGCCGCGGCACTCAATCGACGGCCAGCGCCGCAATGACTCGCGCGGCGATCTCGGATGTGCCAAGGTCTTCGCGAGGCTCGAACCAGACGCTCCCCGGAATGCCGCTGAACCGGCGCAGCCACGTGCGCTGCTGCCGCGCGAGCCGCCGAGTGCGCACCTTGATCGCCTCGGTGGCCTCGTGCAGCGAGCACCGCCTGTCCAGGTACTTCGCGAGCTCGCGGTACCCGACGGCCTCAGCCGCCTGCCGCCCGAGGTCGCCACGCGCACGGAGCGCACGGACCTCGTCGACGAATCCCTCGTCGATCATCGCGCCAACGCGCCCATTGATGCGACGCGCACTCTCGGCCGCCGCAGGCATGAGCCCGACGGCGCGCCATCCGGGCTCGAGCGCCGGCATCCGCGACTCCCACTGCACCTGGAGCGCGCTGATCGGGGCTCCCGTGACTTCAAGCACCTCGAGTGCCCGGACCGTACGCCGGATGTCGTTGCGGTGGATGCGGCGAGCCGCTGCAGGATCGCTGCGCTCGAGCAGCTCTCGAAGATCCTCCGCAGCCAGCGCACCGAGTCGCGCACGGATCTCCGGAGACGCAGGGGGCCCCTCAAAGAGGCCGCACACGAGCGCTTGCACGTAGAGGTTCGTGCCGCCGGTGATCACGGCGATGCCGCCCTCCTGTCGGATGCGGCAGATGTGCTCACGCGCCCCGCGCAGCCAGTCCTCGACGGTGAACCCGCTGCCGTACGGGTCAGCGACGTCGATCATCCAGTGGGGCACCAGGTCGCGCTCCGCGCGCGAGGGCTTGGCGGTGCCGATGTCCATCCCCACGTAGACCTGCATCGAGTCCGCAGACACGATCTCGGCACGCATGCCTCGCGACGCGAGCATGTCAGCGATCCTGAGCGAAAGCGCGGTCTTCCCGCTCGCGGTGGGACCAAGCAGCAGGATCGCGTGGGTCACGTCTGGCACAGCGTGATGTGTACCCTGACCCCGCCATGCCTCACACGATCGACCAGGTGGACCCGCGGGGCAAGCGGGTGTTCATCCGAGCGGACTTCAACGTGCCTCAGGCCGAGGATGGCAGCATCACCGACGACCGGCGGGTCCGCCTCACGGTGCCGACGATCGAGTCGGTCCTCTCGCGTGGCGGCAGCGTGGTGCTTGCGAGCCATCTTGGGCGCCCTGAGGGGAAGGGATTCGAGGCCGACGGGTCGCTCGCCCCGGTGGCGGAGCGGCTGCGCGGGCTGTCGCCGCACCTCAAGGGCCTCCGCATGGGCGGGCAGCTCGCGAGCGACGAGGCGAGCCGTGACGCTGCGCTCGCGCTCAAGCCCGGCGAGGCGCTGCTGCTGGAGAACCTGCGCTTCGAGAAGGGCGAGAAGAAGGGCGACCCCGCGTTCGCGTCGCGCCTCGCCGACCTAGCCGACATCTACGTCAACGACGCGTTCGGGTGCTCGCACCGAGGCGATGCGTCAATGCTTGCGCTGCCCAAGGCGATGCATGCGCAAGGCAAGCCCTGCGTGGCGGGCCTGCTGCTCGAGCGCGAGATCAAGTTCCTCAGCGGCGTGATCGAGAGGCCGGTCCGCCCGTTCGTCGCCATCGTGGGTGGCGCGAAGGTCTCCGACAAGCTGGCGGCACTGCGCAACCTCTGCCAGCGCGTCGACGCGATCCTGGTGGGCGGTGCGATGGCGTACACATTCCTCAAGGCCAGCGGCACTGCGGTTGGGCGTAGCCGGGTGCAGGATGACATGCTCGACGAGGCCCGCTCGATCCTTGCGTTCGCGCACGGGCGCGGGTGCCGCATCGAGCTCCCGACGGACCACGTATGCGCCGATGCGCTCGCTGCCGGCGTCGCCACGAGAGTGTGCGTGGGCGCAGTCCCTGATGGGCTGATGGGACTTGACATCGGTCCCGACACCGTGCGCCGCTACTCGGAGCAGGTGGCGGGCGCAGGCACGATCCTCTGGAACGGGCCCGTGGGCGCGTTCGAGACTGCGCCATTCGACGCAGGGACGGCCGCACTCGCAAAGGCAGTGGCTGCGGCGACCGCGCGGGGGGCCATCTCGGTGGCTGGCGGCGGCGACACGGCTGCCGCGGTTGAGCACGCCGGACTGGCCTCGGGGTTCAGCCACATCTCCACTGGTGGCGGAGCCAGCCTCGAGATGCTCGAGGGCAAGCGGTTCGAGTGCATCGATGCGCTCGACGCGTGAGGAGATCGGCGTCGCCGCGCGCGTATCATCACGCGATGCCGGCACGACGTGCCTGGGACACCCTGAAAGGACACTACCCATGCGACCCATCACCCTGTCGTTGACGATCTCCTTCGCCGCCGGACTCGCGGCGATCGCCGGAATCGGCGCGACCGCCCTCGTATCGCCGGTGGCGACCGCAGTGCAGAGCGACGACAAGCTCAAGGTGGGCTCCGACGCCCCCAGCATCGACGGCCTGAACCTGGTGCAGGGCTCGCTCGCCGACAAGCCGCAGGTGCGTGTGGTGGAGTTCTGGGCGACCTGGTGCGGACCGTGCAAGGCGTCGATCCCGCACATCAACGACATGCACAAGTCGATGCGCAGGCGCGGCCTCGAGGTCATCGGCGTGAGCGACGAGAAGCCCGAGGTGGTCGCGAACTTCCTCCGTCTCCAGGGCGACCGCATGAGCTACATCGTGGCCGTCGACCCCGAGAAGAAGGTCGCGGAGCGCTTCATGCAGGCGGCCGGCAAGTCCGGCATCCCGTGCGCGTTCGTGATCGGGCCCAACGGCAAGATCGCATTCATCGGGCACCCGATGGATGAGGAGTTCGACCGCGCCGTGAAGCTCTCGCTCGACGGCCGGTACGACCCGACGATCACGAAGAAGGCCGAGCCGATCCTCGCGGCTGCGCGACGCGCCGCGGGCGTGCGCAACTTCACCGAGGCATACCGGCGCTACGACGAGGCGATCGCGCTCTCGCCGGTCGTGATGTACGACGCCGCAGCTGAGCGCTACCGCACGATCCTCGTCGACGAGAGGAGCGAGGAGGCTGCGCGGGGCTACGCGCGCCGCATGCTGGGCATGTACGAGAGCGATGCGCCGGCGCTTCGCGATCTCGCGCTGATGCTGGCGACCGACGCCTCGCTTCCCTCCAACGACATCGAGACGGCGCAGATGGCCTCCGAGAAGCTCACGGCGATCGCGCAGGCAGGGGATCCCGATGCGTTCAAGGTTGCCGCAGCCGTTGCCTACGCCAAGGGCGACTTCCAGGGCGCGGCCGAGCTCCAGCGCAAGGCGTGGCGCATCGCGCCGCCCGAGGCGAAGGCGGAGTACAAGAGTGCGCTCGATGCGTACGACTCCGCGGTCAAGCAGAACAAGAGGGTGAACGTGCCGTCGGTCCCGGCATCCGGGTCCTCGGGCGCACGCGGCACCGCGACAGAGACCTCTCCCTCCAGCGGCGACCGCTGAGGCCACCATTCCCATGCCATCGACAGCAACCCGGCGCGCCGGGCTCTTCCAGCGCGCGCCGCTCAAGTCGCCGCTTGTCGGAGCCTCGATCCTCTCCGCAGACTTCGGCCGGCTGGCGGAGGACACCCGCGATGCCCTCAAGCGCGGAGCGGACTTCGTCCATGTCGACGTGATGGACGGTCACTTCGTGCCCAACCTCTCGATGGGCCCGGCGGTGTGCGCGGCGGTCAGGCGCGCCGCCCCCAAGGCGTGGATCGACGTGCACCTGATGGTCACCGATCCCGCCGACTTTGTGGCCCCATTCGCCGAGGCCGGCGCGAACCACATCACGTTCCACATTGAGGCGGTGCCGAGCCCAAAGCGGCTCATGGGCCGGATCAGGTCGCTCGGCTGCTCCGTGGGCATCGCGCTGAACCCAGACACTCCCGCGGACGCGATCCGCGGCGTGGTGCGCGACGTGGACCTTGTGCTTGTCATGAGCGTCCATCCGGGGTTCAGCGGGCAGTCGTTCATCGCCGGCGTGCTGCCGAAGGCCCGCGACATCGCGGAGGCGCTGCGCCCGACGCAGCGGCTTGAGATCGACGGCGGCGCGAGCCCGGCAAACGCCGCGGACTGCGTGGTGGCGGGCGTAGACACCATCGTCGCCGCATCGGCGATCTTCGGCGCGCGCGACCGCACCGCGGCGATCCGCGGCCTCAAGCAGGGCGGTCCCACGCGCGCGAGCCCGCGCTGGGCAGGGCGACTGCGCTAGGATCCTGCCATGGCTGAACGCGCCGCCGAGCGCACCTGGGACCAGGTCGAGACGCTCGCGCCAAAGAAGGCTGTGCCGGAGGGCCTGTGGACGCAGTGCCCCGAGTGCGGGGAATCGCTGTTCCGCAAGGCGCTCGAGCAGAACCTCCACGTGTGCATGAAGTGCGACCACCACATGCGCATCTCCGCGCGCCAGCGCGTGGAGCAGCTTCTCGACCCAGGCACCTTCGAGGCCATGAACCAGTCGATGTCGCCGATGGACCCGCTGTCCTTCGTCGACATGAAGCCCTACCGCGACCGCATCGTGCAGGCGCAGCGGCAGACCGGCGAGAACGACGGCGTGCAGACTGGCACCGGGTTCATCAAGGGCCGCAAGGTGGTGATTGCAGCGCTCGACTTCACCTTCCTTGCGGGCTCCATGGGAAGCGTCGTGGGCGAGAAGGTGACGCGTGCGATCGAGCATTCCACCGACCATGCGGTGCCGCTGATCGTGGTGTCATGCTCGGGCGGCGCCCGCATGCAGGAGTCCGGCTTCTCGCTGATGCAGATGGCCAAGACGAGCGCCGCGCTTGCGCGGCTCGATGACGCGGGCGGGCTCTTCATCTCGGTGCTCACGGACCCGACCACAGGTGGAGTCACGGCCAGCTTCGCGATGCTCGGCGACGTGATCATCGCCGAGCCGCGCGCCCTCATCGGGTTTGCCGGTCCGCGCGTGATCCGGCAGACGATCCGCCAGGAGCTGCCCGAGGGCTTCCAGACCAGCGAGTTCCTGCTCGCGGCGGGCTTCGTCGACCGCATCGTGCACCGCGCCAACCTGCGGAGCGAGATCTCGAGGTTCATCGACTTCTCGGGCACGTGAGCACGCGCGCGCGCGCCACTGCCGAGGCCTGGGCGCTTGCTGCCGCGCACGTGGCGCTGTGGGTCGCGTCGTTCCCCCCGTACGGGTGGTGGGGGCTCGCGCTGGTGTCATGGGCGCCACTGTGCCTGCTCGCGGTCCGCGACTCCCGTCGGTGGGCGCCGGTCGTCGCGGTGGCGGCAACGTCATTCCTCGGGTGGATGTGGATGCAGAGGTTCCTGCTCGACATCAGCGTCGCGGGGTATCCCGCGCTCGGCGTGTACATGGCCATCTGGTCGGTGCTGGCGTTCGTCCTCATGCGGAGGCTTGCCCAGCGCGAGCCATGCGCGCGACTTCCGCTCGCGGTGACGGCACCAGTCGCCATCGTCGCCGTGGAGTGGATGCGCGGCGTCGTGGTCCTCGACGGCTACCCCTGGTACCACGCGGGCCATCCGCTCATCGACGCGAGCCTCGTGGCGCAGGTCGCCGACATCAGCGGCGCGAGCCTCGCGACGGTGATCGCGGTCGCGTGCGCGGGCGCGGTCGCGGATGTCGTGTTCGCCCCCGTGCGCGGTACGCGCCGTGCGGTCGCAGGCGCGTCCGTGGCGATGTCGCTTCTCGCGGCGTCGACTGCATACGGCCTCTGGCGCAGCGGCCAGGCGGATGCCGCGGCGAGGCCCGGCCCTGTTGTGCTCGCCGTGCAGACGAACGTGCCCATCGACAACAAGATCGGATGGACGCGCGAGCGGCAGGAGAGCGACCTCGTGCGCTTCGTGAGCGTGACTGTCGATGCCGCAGAGGCCGCGCGCGCACGCGGCGAGCGCATCGACCTGGTGGCGTGGCCCGAGACCATGCTCCCCGGACTTGGGATGGAGCCCGATGCCGTCAGGCTCCTTGTCGAGGGCAACTGGTGGCCCGGTGACCGCTTCGCGCGCGTGCCGCGGCTCCTTGCGGAGCGTCTGGGCGCGCCGGTGCTGGTGGGAAGCCCTGCGTACATCGGACTGCGCGCCGACGGCGGGCGCTGGGCGTGGGACCGCCACCACAACAGCGCATACCTCGTCGGCCCCGGCGGTGCGCCGACGGTCCGCATCGACAAGCTGTTCCTCACCCCCTTCGGCGAGACGATGCCCTACATCTCCAACTGGGAGTGGCTCGAGCAGTCGCTGCTCGACTTCGGCGCGCGCGGGATGACATTCGACCTTGACCCTGGCGACGCGCCCGTGAGGTTCGCGCTGCCCGTCGGCGACGGCGGCAGCGCCCGCATCGCGGTGCCCATCTGCTTCGAGATCACGGTGCCTCGTGTGGTGCGTCGGCTCGTGTGGACCGCGGGCGCACGCGAGGCTGATGCGCTCGTCAACATCACCAACGACGGGTGGTTCGGGTCCTATGACGCGGGCCGCGCGCACCACGGTCTCATCGCGCGATGGCGCGCGATCGAGAACCGGGTGCCGGTCGTGAGGGTGGCAAACACAGGGATCAGCGAGGCGTTCGACTCGCTGGGAAGGAACATTCCAGGTGCGAGGTGCGAGCCTCGCACCGATGGCGGGTTTGCCGTTGAGCTGCCGCTCGATTCGCGCACGCCGCCCTATGCGTTCACGGGGGACATAGCATCGGCTGCGATGACTGCCGCCGCTGCCGTGATGCTCCTCGCAACCCGCAGACGCGTGCAGCGCGGTCCATCGCATGGTGGCGGAGCTCCGCGGACGGCGATCGCGCCTGGTGCCGCAGCTGCGATCGCGTCAGCGCTGGCGCTGCTGGCCGTTGGCTGCTCCGGGTCGCCGAAGTCGGAGGCGCCGGGACAGACCCAGATGTGGGGTTCGCGGCAGCTGAGCACCACGGACAAGGGATCGGCTGGCATGGCCACGCCGTCGGGCTCGCGCATCGTGCCTCCGGAGGGCGCCGAGGGCCGCGAACTCGCGCTGTCCATTCTCCTCCAGGCTGCGCGGTCGCCGGATCCTTCGCAGCGCGCCAACTCCCTCGAGGCGCTCTCCGGCGAGCGTGCCGCGCTCAAGGACGTGCTTCGCGAGTCGCTCGGCGACCCCAACCGAGGCGTGCGCTTCGCCGCGTGCATGTGCGCGGGGCGCGCAAAGCTCGAGTCGATGGGCAACCTCATCGAGCCCCTTGCGCTCGACGAGAGCGGGTCGGTGCGTGCCGCCGCGCTCTTCGCGCTCTCGCGGATGGGTCGTCGCGTGGACCTCACTCCGCTGGCGGCACTCGCCATGAGCGACGACCCTGAGGTGCGCGGCAACGCGATCCTCGTGCTCGGCGAGCTTGGTGACCCAAGCGCCATTCCGCTGGTCGAGGCCGTCGCGGGCCGGCCGCTCAAGTCGGGCGACGTGAGCCGCGCGCGCATCGTCGACCTTCAGTGCGCCGAGGCGCTCGCCAAGCTCGGGCAGCGCCAGGCGCTCGACCCGATCCGTGCCGCCCTGTTCGCGCCGAGCGAGCAGGCAGAGCTCATCGCGCTTGCGTGCCAGATCGTGGGCGAGATCCGCGACGAGGGTTCGCGCGGTGCGCTGATGAGGCTGTGGAACGCAGAGGGCGGTTCCCTGCGGCCGCCGGAGATCCGTCTCGCGGCTGCGACGGCGCTCGCTCGCCTTGGGGAGCCTGACATGCGCCCTGTGCTCGTCATGACCCGCATGGTGCAGAGTGCGCCGGATCCCTTCATTCGAGCGCAGGCTGCGACGGCGCTCGGATGGATCCCCACGCCCGAGGCACAAACGCTTCTCGCGCCGATGCTTCGGGACCGGAACCCGTACGTGCAGATTTCGGCCGCAGGGGCCTGGCTTCGCAGCGATGCGCTCCGGGGCCGCGTTCCAGAGCCGCGGCGGGCGATTCCCGGCCTCGACACGGCGCCTGATGCGGGCTCCGTGTCCATGCCCGTCGGCGGCGGCTGATTGACACCGGTCACGGCGTGTCGGTACAAAACACCGCTTCGGACCCTCCGGTCCGACCTAGGTCGCGACCCCACGCCGGCCCCGATGTCCTGTCAGGAAACGAACTGTGCACATCATTACCAAGATCTTCGTCGTACTGGTCTCCCTGCTCGCGGTGGCGATCGTGCCTCTTGCCGTGGTGCAGAGCCAGAACCAGGCCGTCCTCAAGCAGCAGGTCCAGGACCGTGATGCGTCGCTGTCCGGGGTCCGGCGCGACCTCGACGCGGAGCGTGCGCTTCGCTCCAAGACCGAGAACGAGCTGCAGATGCAGGTGCGCGACCTCGACGGGGAGAAGTCGCGCCTTGTCGCTGACGTTGCCCAGCGCGACGCACGAGTGAAGGGGCTCGAGGCCGAGATCGCGCAGATGCGCATCGCGCAGGCCACAGTCCAGCAGCAGGTTGCGGTGCTTGCCGAGACCGACCGGACGAAGACCGAGCTCACCAAGGCCCTCAATGACGAGCTCGAGAAGCTCCGCGGTCGCCTCACGGATGCCGAGAAGATCCGCATCGACCTCGAGCAGCGCGTGACGAAGGCTGACGCCGACCTTGAGGTCGCCCAGAGTGCCGTCCGTGACCTCAAGGAGCAGATGGCGGCGCTCGAGGAGCTCAAGGCCACCGCCGACCAGCGCCTGTCGCAGTACGAGGGCCGCTATGGCCGGCTCGCGGACGCATCTGCAGCGGGTGTCCCCGGTGCGCCCGCATCTGCTGGCGTGCTGCCGGGAACCACGGCCGCCGCGACGTTCGTCGACAAGGACCTTGTCGCCCGCGTCATCAATGTGCGCCGTAGCCCCGAGGCCGTGTATGCGGAGATCGACGCCGGAAGCCGCGACGGCGTCCGCGAGGGCTGGGTCATGACCATCAGCGATGGCGACCGCTTCATCGGGCGACTCCGCATCAGCACGGTTGACCCTAACCGTGCGGTTGGCACTGTCGAGCTCGAGGAGCCCTCGGAGCGAGGTCCCGTCAAGGCGGGCCAGCGCGTGGTTGCACGCAAGGGCAGCTGAGACCAGGGCGCTCCCGCCACGAAACCCGGCCGCACCAGAATCCAGGTCACACCATGAAGCTCTTCGGAATGAACATCGGCAAGAAGGCTGACGGAGCCGCGACCGAGGCGCCTGCGAAGCCCAAGGCCGAGAAGCCCAAGAAGGAAAAGGCGCCCAAGAAGGAGAAGGCGCCGAAGCCTGCCAAGGCTGCGAAGGCCAAGTCCGGCGGCGGGGGGGGCGAGCTGAACGTGTACACCGGGGTCCTGCTCGCGGCCATGCTCGTGCTAGGTACGGGTGCCGCCATGATCGCCATGACGAACATGGACGCGGTCGCCGGGACAGCGGACGAAGGCAACCCCTTCGCCGTCATGAGCGGCCGCTGAGCGTCCGCACCACCTGCAACTTGGGGGTTTGGCGGAGGTTTCGTCCGCCAGCACGTCGCATTGTGCGATATCCTCCGCGCCAACAGGGCCCGTGCCGTAGTGCGGGCGAAAGATGCGGCGCTATCCGCTTGGCCAAGGAGAAGGCCCCATGGTGACCCAAAGACTGCTCGGTTGGTTCAGTGTCGATGTCGGCATCGACCTCGGCACCTGCAACACGCTTGTGTGCGTTCGCGGCGAGGGGATTGTGCTCAACGAGCCATCCGTTGTCGCCGTGCGCAAGGGCACGAACAAGGTGCTCAACAACGGCGCCGCCGTCGGCCATGCTGCGAAGGAGATGCTCGGCAAGACGCCCGGCTCGATCCAGGCGATCCGTCCCCTCAAGGACGGGGTGATCACCGATTTCGAGATCGCCGAGCAGATGCTGAAGTACTTCATCCAGAAGGTGATGGGCCGCGCGCGCCTCTTCGGGCCGCGTGTGGTGATCGCCGTGCCTGGAGGCTCGACGGCCGTCGAGAAGCGCGCCGTGCTCGACAGCGCGGAGCGCGCAGGCGCACGGAAGGTGTTCCTGCTCGAGGAGCCGATGGCAGCCGCGATCGGCGCTGGCCTTCCCGTCGACGAGCCGACCGCGAGCATGATCGTCGACATCGGCGGCGGCACCACCGACATCGCGATCATCAGCCTTGGCGACATTGCGAAGGCCAGCACGCTGCGCGTGGCGGGTGACGCGTTCGACCGCGCGATCATCGAGTACGTGGAGCAGCAGCGGGGCCTCACGATCGGAGAGCAGACCGCCGAGAGCATCAAGACCCGCATCGGAAGCGCCTGGCCCCTCGACGAGGAGCTGGCGATGAACGTGCGTGGCCGCGACGTCGAGACGGGACTGCCCAAGCGAATCGAGGTCAACTCGATCGAGGTCCGCAAGGCGCTCGAGCAGCCGCTCGACCGCATCGCGAAGGAAGTGATCAAGACGCTGCGCGAGGCCGATCCCGAACTTGCGGGCGACCTCGTGAACCCCGATCTCCCCAACAACGGCATCACCCTCGCGGGCGGAGGCGCGCTCCTGCGCGGGATCGACACGTTCCTGGCGGACCGCACCACGCTCACCGTCAAGGTCGCCCCGGACCCGCTCGAGTGCGTGGCCAAGGGCACCGAGGTCTACCTCGAGAACCTCGAGCAGTACAAGGCAACACTCGAGTCGGCCGACGGGGAGTTCTAGGCCTCGGGCGAGCGCGCCGTGCGGATGCCGCGTCCCATCACGTGCGCCATCGGAGGTCTGGTGTGCGCATCGCTGCTGCCCACGGCGTGGGTGGCCCCAGTGACGTCGGCGCTCGCGCAGGTGGCGTGGATCCCGCTCGCGCCAGTCGCGTGGGCCGGTACCGGCGCGCGGCACTGGCTGCGGCCCTCGGTGGCCGAGCCATCGGCGGATGCGATCATGCTCAAGGACGAGCGCGACCGGTTCCGCGGCCTCTACCACCAGGAGCGCCAGCGGGCCGAGGGACTCCAGGCACGACTTGATGCGCTTGATGTCACTGCGCGGCTCGACCGCATGTCTGGGGCATCTGTGGGATACGCATCGGCCCGTGTGGTGGCGCTGCTCCCAAGGGGCGGTCTCCGGCTGTCGGTCGGTGCGCGCGAAGGCGTGCAGCCGGGAGACTGTGCGGTGGTCCAGGGCGATGCGCTGGTGGGCCGCATCGCGCCTGACGTGACGTCGCGGCAGAGCGTGCTGGTGCCGCTCACCGACAGGTCCGTCGGCCGGATTGATGCCATCGTGATTTCGGCATCGGACGATGCGCGGGGGATCGTGACCGGCGGGACGCCTGTGCAGCTCGTGGCCCGCGGCGACTCCCTTGTGGGCGACATCGACCTCGAGGCCGGTGTGCGGCCGGGCGACGTGGTCCGGCTCTCTGATGCCGGCTGGCACGCCGGTGCGCGCGGCATGCGCCTGGGCAGCGTGCGTGAGGTGAGGCGCAAGGATGAGCAGCCCCTGCGCGGGATGGTCGAGGTGGCGCCTGCGGTGGATGCGACGCGCGTGTCGGAGGTGGTCGTGAAGGTCACAGGGAGCCCGGCGCCGTGAGGTGGCCGCTGGCGATCGCGCTGCTCGCTGTGGCCGCAGCGCTCGACGTGTCGCTTGCGCCGATGTTCTCGGTGTGGGGATCGTCGCCATCGTTCGCGCTCCCGGTGGTGGCATTCCTGGCGCTTCTTGCGGAGCGCCGCGCTGCGCTGTGGGCTGCGCTCATCGCAGGAAGCCTTGCGGACCTCACGGATCCCGCCATCACCGGCCCGGTCGCTCCGCTCTACCTGCTTGGCCCGCACGCGCTCGGGCTCGCGCTGGGCACAAGTGCGGTGGTGCAGATCCGCGGCGCGCTCAAGAAGCGCAGCCTGCTGGTGCTCATGACGGCGACGCTCGCTGTGGGTGCGCTATCCGATGTGGTGTGGACGTTCGTGTGGGCGATCCGCAGCTGGTTCCCGCAGGGATCGGTGCCGTGGGGCGATGGTTCGGCGCTTGGTGCGCTTGGAGGGGAGCTGGTCGGCACGGCGCTCTCGGCGTCGGCGGCGCTCCCCGTCGGGTGGGTGCTGCTGAAGCTGATGCCGTGGTGGTCGTTCCCGGCGACCGCAGGTGGTGCCCGCTTTGCCGTAGCCTCGAGGTCGTGACGGCCGTGGCACCGATCGCGATCTTCGATGACGGGTCAGGCGGATTCGGTCCGCTGTCGGACCTTCGCGCGAGCTTCGACCAGCGGCTTGGGATCCTGACGTCGGCCGAGCGCGCGCTGATGGTCGGAGCACCCGTATCGCTCTGGCCCGGCACTGAGCTCGCAGGATGCACCCGCGAGAGGCACCCCTCGGTGCCTGTTCACGACCTCGGGACTGCGGCGGATGCGCTCTGCGTCAGCGGCGCGTGCGCAGACTGGTCGCGGGCGATCGCGCTTGCGCAAGGCGAGGCGATCGCGGACTCGGCAGGTGGGCTTGTCGCATGCAGGCTTCCGCGCGATGCTGCGGTGCGCGTGCTTGCGCGCGTGGGCCAGGGGCCCATTGCCGCACATGAGTGCGCAGCGAGGGTCCACATGGCCACTCCAACGGAGGAGCCGATACGGACCCCGTGGGCGCTGCTGAACGGGCTCGATGCGGCGATGCGGGCTGATGCGGCCGTGGTGGCTGCGGCCGCAGGGATGCGGCGGTGGAAGGCAGGGTCAGGCGCGCCCGATGGCCTTCCCGCTGGCGTGACGGTGGTCGGGGATGGCCTCGTCAGCGTGCATGAGCGTGCGCATGTGTGGCCGGGCACCGTCATCGATGCCACCGGCGGACCCGTGGTGATCGCCGATGGCGCGACCATCCGACCAGGCTCCGTGCTTGTCGGTCCGGTGGCGGCGCTCGCAGGCTCGACGATCGCCGAGCGGTCGCTCATCAAGGCGCGCAGCGTGATCGGGCCGTCCTGCAAGGTGGGCGGCGAGGTGGGCTCGTGCGTGTTCCACGGCAACTCCAACAAGGTCCACGACGGCCACCTCGGCGACGCAATCGTCGGCGAGTGGGTGAACATCGGCGCAGGCACATGCAACTCGAACCTGCTCAACACCTATGGTGAGGTGATGACGAGGCTCGATGCAGATTCGCCCATAAGCCGCACCGGCCGAAACTTCTACGGGTGCACGATCGGCGACCACACGAAGGTCGCGATCCTCACGGCGATCGGCACCGGCACGTCGATCGGCACTGGCGCGATGGTCGCCGTGGCGCGGCCGCCGCAGGTCGTCGACCGCTTCGCCTGGCTCTCGTCGGAGCGCAGCGCATCGTTCCGTTGGCCGAAGTTCGAGGAGGTCATGCGGGCAGCGATGGCGCGCCGAGGCGCGGCGCCGGGACCTGGCCTCCTCGAGCGGCTCCGTCACGTGCACGCGCGCGCGACTGCAGGGTCGTGATGGCGGCGCCGACCGTCCGCGACATTGGAGGGGACGCTGCCGCGCAGCTCGCCCGCGAGCTGGCGGCCCTCACGGCTGGTGAGGTGCTCTTCGACGCGCACAGCAGGATGCTGTACTCGACCGACGCGAGCATCTACCAGGTCGAGCCGATCGGCGTCGTCACGCCGCGCACGGTCGCCGAGGGCGAGTGCGTCATCCGCCACTGCGCGGCGCGCGGCGTGCCTGTGCTTCCGCGCGGCGGGGGCACGGCGCTGGCGGGACAGAGCGTCAACCGCGCGGTCATCGTCGACTTCAGCCGCCACTGCAGGGGGATCCTCTCGCTTGACGCTGCAGCGCGACGAGCGGTGGTCGAGCCTGGCGTCGTGCTCGACCAGCTCAACCGCGCGGCGGCGGCGCATGGGCTTCGGTTCGGTCCCGATGTGGCCACAGGATCGCACGCCACCATCGGGGGCATGGTCGGCAACAACTCCTCCGGTGCGAACTCGATCCTCTATGGCCGCACGGTGGACCATGTGATCGCACTCGATGTGGTGCTGCCGTCGGGCGAAGCGATGCGCCTCGAGGCCGGCTCGTGCGAACGCGATCCGAGGCAGCGCGCCATCGCGGCGGCGATCGCCGAGGTCGTGCTGCCGATGGCCGACGAGATCGAGGCGCGTTTTCCAAAGATCCTGCGCCATGTCGACGGACTCAACCTCGACATCATGCTTCGGCAGCTGCGCGCGTCCACGCCCGGCACCTTCGATGCCGTGAACCTCGCGCACCTGGTCTGCGGATCGGAGGGCACGCTGTGCACGATCCTTCGAGCAGAGGTGGCGCTTGTGCCGGTACCGGCGGCGGTTGGCCTTGCGATTGCGGGATTCCCCGGGGTGCCGGAGGCGCTTGCGCCGCTGGGAGCGATGCTGGCGACCGGTCCCGCCGCAGTGGAGCTTGTCGATGACGTCGTGATCGCGATGGCGCTGCGCAACACGGCGCACCGCGGCGATGTGGAGATCATGCCTCGCCCGGGCGGCAACCTTCCCGGCGCGGTGATGTACGTGCAGTACTTCGCGGATCGCCCCGACGAGATCGATGCCCGTTTCGCGCAGCTTCGGCGCGCGCTGCCCGATGCCGTGATCGCCGAGTACCGCGACGCGCCCTCGATGGACCGCGCGTGGCGGCTTCGCAAGGCAGGGGAGCCGCTGCTTCACGCGGTGCCAGGACACCGCAAGCCGGTCACCTTCGTCGAGGACACCGCGGTCGACCCCTCAAGGCTTCCTGCGTTTGTCGAGGAGTTCCGCCAGGTGGTGGCTCGCCATGGCACGACGGCCGCCTACTACGCGCACGCGAGCGTCGGGTGCCTGCACATCCGTCCGCTGATTGCGCTCGATGACCCCAAGGACCTCGATGCGATGGTGGCGCTGTCCACGGAGATCGCCGACCTCGTTGTGCGCCACGGTGGCGCGCTCTCGGGGGAGCACGGCGATGGACGCGTGCGCACCCCGCTGCTCGACCGCGTGCTTGGGCCAGCGGTGTGCGACGCGGTCCGCCGAGTGAAGCGCATCTTCGACCCGCAGGGGATCATGAACCCCGGCAACCTCACGGACACGAGCGAGCCGCGCCGGATCGTGATGAGCCTGCGGGTGCGCCCCGACGATGCGCACTTCGCGCATGTGCCCGCTGGGGCGAACACGGCATTCAGGTACGGGCCCGAGGGCGGGTTCTCGCACGCGGTGTCGTCGTGCAATGGCGCGGGCCTCTGCAGGCGGCTCTCGCCAGCGGGTGGCACAATGTGCCCGAGCTACCGGGCGACGCTCGACGAGCGCCACTCGACACGCGGCCGCGGCAACGCGCTGCGGCTCGCGTCCACAGGGCAGTTTGGCGCGGATGCGGCGACTGCCGCTGCAGCAGGGCAGTGGAACGATCCGGCCACGCTCGAGACGCTGGAGCTGTGCCTGTCGTGCAAGGCCTGCAAGTCCGAGTGCCCGAGCAATGTCGACATCGCCAAGCTCAAGGCCGAGTACCTGCACCAGGGGCACATTGCGCGTGGGGGGGTCGACTGGCGCACGCGCGCGCTGGCGAACGTGCGCGCGCTGTCGAGGGTCGGATCGGCGATGTGGCCGCTCGCCAACGCGGCAGGACGCATCGGGCTGGTGCGCCGCGCCGTCGCAGCCATGATGGGATTCGACTCGCGCCGGTCGCTCCCGCCGTTCGGGGCGAACCTCTTCCGGTGGGCGCGCCGGCGGCGCGGTGGCGCTGGTGCCGATGCCCCATCGGTCATCCTCTTTGGCGACTGCTTCAGTGCATTCGGCGAAAGCGAGATCGGGCGCGATGCCGTCGAGCTGCTCGAGGCATTCGGCTACCGGGTGATCGTTGCCGACGCGGGCTGCTGCGCACGTGCTGCGATCTCGTGCGGCGCGCTCGACGATGCGGCGCGCACCGTGGCTCGCACGGCCGCATCGCTCTCGGATCTCGTCGACCGCCACAATGCGCGCGCGATCCTGATGCTCGAGCCATCGTGCCACTCCGCGCTCATCGACGACTGGACAGACCTTCGTACGGCAGTCGCTGACGGCGTGATCGCACGCATCGCGTCCATGTCGCACCTTGTCGAGGTGTGGCTCGATGCGCAGTGGGATTCGCATCCGAGGCGTCCCGCGTTCCGCCCGTCGCCCGGGCCATGCGACGTGCACGTGCACTGCCACCAGAAGGCCCTGCTCGGCACTGCAGGGGCAAGCGCGCTCCTTCGCAGGATTCTGGGCGGCGACGTGCGCACGCTCGAGACCGGGTGCTGCGGCATGGCGGGCGCATTCGGCTTCGGCAAGGACCGCTTCGAGCTGTCGATGCGCATCGGCGAGCTCAGTGTCCTTCCAGCGGCGCGATCGCTCCTGCAGGGGGCGACGCTGGTCGCTGCCGGGACAAGCTGCCGCCACCAGATCCGCGATGGCGCGTCCGTAGGGGCACTTCATCCCGTTCAAGTTGCCCATAAGGCTCTAGTGGGGGATCCCAGCCGGGGAAGGCGCTAGGATTCACGGAATGTCCCCAGCGGGAACCGGACCAACCCCCTCGTTCGACATCGACACCTCGGCGGTGGACCTCTCCGAGGCCACAGTCCTGGTCGTGGACGACAACGAGCAGAACCTCGAGCTTGTCCAGGCCTACCTGGAGTCGCTGCCCTGCCGCATCCTGGCCGCTCGTGACGGCATCGAGGCGATGGCCATGATCGACCGGGAGAAGCCTGACCTGGTGCTCCTGGACGTGATGATGCCCCGGATGTCTGGGTTCGAGGTCTGCCAGAAGGTCAAGTCAAATCCGGCGACTCGGGATACGGTGGTCGTCATGGTCACCGCGCTCCATGAGGTAGGGGACATGGAGCGGGCGGTCGAGTGCGGCTGCGATGACTTCATCTCCAAGCCCGTCAACAAGGTGGAGCTGGTGGCCCGCACGACCGGGCTCCTGAAGCTCCGCCTGGTCAAGCGCAAGCTGGCGCAGTTCCTGGCCGGCGACGCTGGCCGGTGACCTTCCGCCCCTCGCGGCGCCTTCAAACCTCACCTCGCAACGGTCCGACCGACTGTCGGCGTTCTGCCCAATGGCAACGATCCGCCCCACGCGCATCCATGCGCATGCCGCGGCTCGTCGCCAGGGGTAGTGCTGTGGTGGGGCGTCAGGCCGCGCTGCGGTAGACGATGGCAGGGGTGTCGGCGACGCGCTCCCAGCAGAGGGAGTCGGGGCCGGTCTCGGACGTGCGGCAGAGCCGCTCGAGGTAGCTCTCGAGCTCGGGGATCTCGAAGCAGAGCAGCCATGCCCTGTCGGCGGTCGGGTTCGCCTCGAGCACCGCATCAACCAGTCGGGAGTGCGTGGTGGCCGAGCACGTCATTGGTGTTGCTTCCATGCGAGCGAGGTCATCGGCGTTGGCGACTGCGGATGTGGAGGCGATAAATGCCGAGAGAGGGTCGCCGCGGGCGTGCAACTCGAGCCATGGTGTGGCGCATGACGACCGATGGAGGGGGCTTCGATGCCGCCACACCATCCCTTGTGGTGCCACCGAGCGCGTGACTCGCGCAAAAAGTTCGTGAACTGGGTCCGCTTCTACACTCGCCGCCCATGACCGCCATCCCGTACCGGACAGCGCCGGCCCCCACAACGGCCATGCCCAAGGGCATCCCCTACATCGTCGGGAACGAGGCGGCGGAGCGGTTCTCCTTCTACGGGATGAAGACGATCCTGATGGTCTTCATGACCCAGTTCCTGCTCTCGTCGACGGGAACGCCGGACTACATGACCCAGACGGAGGCACGGGAGTGGGTCGCCTGGTTCGTCGCAAGCGCCTACTTCTTCCCGGTGATCGGCGCCATCGTGGCCGATGCGCTGCTGGGCAAGTACCGCACGATCCTGCTTCTGTCGTGGCTCTACTGCGCAGGTCACCTCGCCCTGGCCCTGATGGACCTGCCGCCGGCGGGCCTCAAGGCAACGATGGAGCCCAAGTCCTGGCTGATGGCGGGCCTTTTCCTGATCGCGCTCGGGTCGGGCGGCATCAAGCCATGCGTGTCCGCGCACGTGGGCGACCAGTTCGGCGAGACCAACAAGCACCTGCTCACGCGCGTCTTCGGGTGGTTCTACTTCTCGATCAACTTCGGGTCGTTCTTCTCGACACTGCTGACGCCGTGGCTGCTCGACAGGTACGGCGCCGGATGGGCGTTCGGGGTGCCCGGCATCCTGATGGCGATCGCGACGATCGTCTTCTGGATGGGCAGGCACAAGTTCGTGCACATCCCGCCGCGCGGCATGGGTTTCGTGCGCGAGACCTTCTCGGGTGAGGGCCTTGTGACGATCGGGAAGCTCGTGCCCATCTATGCGTTCGTGGCTGTGTTCTGGGCGCTCTATGACCAGACCGGCGGCGCGTGGGTCATGCAGGCCCAGCAGCTGGACCGCAACTTCTTGGGCATCGACTGGATGGAGTCGCAGGTCCAGGCGATCAACCCGCTGCTGATCCTGATCTTCATCCCGCTCGCGTCGTACGTGGTCTTCCCGCTCGTGGGCCGCGTGTTCAGGCTGACGCCGATCCGAAAGATCGGCATCGGGTTCTTCCTTACGGTGGCCGCGTTCAGCATCTCGGCCACGGCCGAGGAGCGGATCGGCGCCGCGCAGGCGCAGTTCCGGGTGAGCGTCGACGCTGCGATCGAGCGCGGCGACGTGGATGTGGCGCGCACCATCGATGCCCTCAAGGACGAGCGGCTCAACGCCGTGGCGTCGGCGCTTGCCGCGGCCAGCGGCATGCGCGAGGGCGTGCCGGCCGAGCAGCAGCCGGCGCCAGACAGTGCCGCGATGGCGGCAGCGCTCACGCAGGGCGGCATCGTGGTCAGCCCGTCCGGCGCCGTCGAGCGTGCGGCGAAGCCATCGATCTCGTGGCAGCTGCTCGCCTATGTGGTGATCACTGCCGCGGAGGTGCTTGTGTCAATCACCTGCCTGGAGTTCAGCTACACGCAGGCGCCGCCCCAGATGAAGTCGTTCATCATGAGCCTCTACCTGCTGAGCGTCTCTGCGGGCAACGTGATCATCGCGCTCGTGAACCGTTTCACGCAGGACGCCGACGGGAACTCGACGCTGGTCGGTGCCGACTACTACTGGTTCTTCACCAAGATGATGGCCGTGGCTGCGGTGGTCTTCATCGCGGTCGGGCTGCTGTACAGGCCTCGCGACTACATGCAGGCCGAGGAGCCTGCGGTGCCGCACCCGCCGGGCCGTCCCCCCGAATGACGGCGCACCCGTCTCCCGCGCGGATGATCCGGCTCCGCCGGCCGCCGCGCATCCTTGTCGACGACTCCGCCTTCGTGCCGGCGGTTCCGCTCGATGACGTGGATGCCGCGTGGGAGGCGATCGTGCGCGCCAACCCGAGGTTCACCGACGGCGCCTGCCTTCATGTGGTGGGAGTGCACCGCGATGGCCATGGCGGCGCGACGATCCACGCAGTGCGCGCGAGCTACCGCATGGGTGCGGTGCGGCGGTGCGGCGTCGAGACCGGGTTCCGCGGGCTTGGCGCGAAGGCGATCGCGCACGTGGGCGGGAAGGTGCTGATGGGCCTGCGGTCGGCGCAGGTCAACGCGTATCCGCTCATGTGGGAGTTCGCGCCTGGAGGCGGCGTTGAGATCGGCGAGGCGCCTGATGTGGGCATCATGCGCGAGCTCGTCGAGGAGTGCGGAGTCGAGGCTGCGGCGCCTGCACGCGCCGTCGCGCTTCTCTTCGATCCTGTTGTGCAGGCATGGGAGATCGTCCACGACCTCCCGATGCGCCAGCCGCCCGATGCCGCACCCGGATGGGAGTACTCGACACTGGCGATGTGCGAGCCGCACGCGCTTCCCGCCGGACTCTCGCCATGCGCCGAGCAGATGTGCGAGCTGATCCCATGGTGTGCACTCACGCAGGTGCGCGAAGACCGCCCCTGACGCCCTCCCACGTACGGATGAAGTTGCCGATGACGGGCGCCGCTAGCGCGCCGAAGCCGGCGCGTCGGCGAGGCTCAGCAGCAGCGCGTCGAGCGAGGCATCGCCCTCGGGCGCCTTCACCCAGCGCACGCTTCGCGTGGCATTGGTCACGTACTGGCTCGCCGACCTGCGCATTCGCCGCGTCGCCGCGTCGTCGAGCGTCGCGGTGAGCGTTCCGGTGAGCGACGCCGGGCTCATGAGGTCCTGGAAACCCGGCGTGCACGCGATCAGCGACATGTTGGATCCGACGAGCTCGAGCGTGAACTCAGGCTCGCCGAGCTCGCCGCCAGGCCATGCGAACCCGCCGCCGCCATAGACGCCGAGCTCGTTGCCCGCGATCACCACGAGCCTGATGCTGGTGTTGGTCGCGGTCGGATCGACGGCCGTGCGGCCTGCCTTGGGGACCCAGAGCAAGTTGATGTGCAGCACGTAGCCGTACACCGGAGCGCCCGACTCGAGCTGCGAGAAGTCCACATCGCTCAAGATGAACGACGACTGCGCGGCCTCCTGCGCATAGGTGCCGATGCCCAGTGCGGGACGCAGTGTCCGTGTGGTGCCACCGAGGCTGGTCAGCTCGACGGTGCCCACCTCGCCGACGGTTCCGCAGGATGCACTGCCGAGTGCGGCTGCCACCGCGCACAGGAGCGGCAGGGATTCGCGGATCGCGCTCCACAGGGCCCGCGCCGAAGGCATCATGTGCTGCCAGGACAGCATGTCGCCCAGATCACTGTGGCCGGACGCCACGGGACTGCGTGCCGGAAGTTCCGAGTGGGCTGGCGGTGCGGCCTGCGACTCGCGAGGCGGCGCCTGCGCCGAGCGTCGTCGGCAGGCCGAGCACTGACACGGCGTCGCGCTCGACGATGCCTCGGAGCGACGCGCGCGGAATCGCGGGAAGCGGGGTGCCCAGCGCGTAGGAGTTGAGCGACAGAATCGTCTCGACAGCCGATGCCGGGCGCTCGAAGGGAAAGCCACTGCCGAGCATGATGCGGTCGATCACGCCAAGCGCAGATGCGTTGAGCAGCACGCCGTACAGCTGCCATGGGCGGGACACCATGCCTGAGGTGTCCGCAAACACGCCCGTGTGCTTGGCCATGAGCGCAAGCGCCTCATCGACCCACGGGAAGCCAATCTCCCCAAGCACAAGCTTGAGACGCGGGAATGCGCGCATCACCTCATCGAAGGTCGCGGGCCGGTCGAACTCCATGATGCAGCTCGCGGTGGAGCGGCCAAGTCGTGCCGCAAACACGGGCATGCCGAGCGACTCGCAGCGCTCGTAGAGGCGCATCGCGGAGGAGTTGGCGGCGTGGAATCCCTGCGCCGAGGGCGAGATGGAGACGCCCACGAGGCCGAGTGTGCGTGCGCGCTCAAGCTCGTCGATGGCGTCGGGCGCCAGAGGGTCGATGCCCGCGATGCCCAGCATGCGGTCCGGGTGGCGACGCACGTGGTCGGCCACGAACTCGTTGGGAACGAGCGCACCGAGCATGTTCGAGCGGAACCCATGCACGAGGGTGACCGTCTCGCACGCGGTCTCGCGGGCGTGGGCACCGATCGTGCCGTCCACCTGCATGGGCGAGCCTGCCTGCGCACCGCTGCGGCGCACGGCATCCGACAGCTCCATGCCGAGCTGGTCGGGCGAGTGCCAGATCCTGGTCAGGACGTCAACAATCATCGGTCGCCCGTGAGTGTAGTGGTTTCAGGGACCCGTGCCGTGGTCGCCACGCATACCCCGAAGGTCAGCGGGTGCTGCCGCACGTCGGCAAATCCAGCGTCGGCTACGGCGCCTGCAAGCGCCGCGGGTTCGAGGAACGACGCCACGCTCCTCGGCAGGTAGCGGTAGGCCCCGGACCTGTCGCGCGCGATGATGCTTGCCGTCAGCGGCATCACCCGGTGCGTGTAGACGCTGTTGAGCCAGCGGAGCACGCCCTGCTTGGGTTCGCCGAACTCAAGGATCACCAGGCGCCCGCCCGGCGAAAGCACGCGCCGGAACTCGCGCAGCGCGCGTGCAGGATCGGAGACGTTCCTGATGCCGAAGGCGATCGAAAGCACGCTGAAGGATGCGTCGGCGAACGGCAGGTTCATGGCATCTCCCTCCACGAAGGACGCCTCCGCCTGCTTTGCCTTTGTGCGCGCCACATCGAGCATTGGCGCCGTGAAGTCGAGTCCGGTCACCGCGGCCGGCGCTGGGTTGGCCCTTGCGAAGGCAAGGGTCAGGTCGCCGGTGCCGCATGCGACATCGAGCACCCGATCCGCTGACGTCGGCTGCACCAGCCGGACGGCAGCGCGCCTCCAGGCCTGATCCTGCCAGAACGAGTGAAGCCTGTTGTTGAGGTCGTAGCTGCCTGCAATCGCCGAGAACATCCGCTGCACGCGGTCAGCCTTGTCGCCTCGCGCGTGCGGGTTGCCCGACAGCGTGTCGGTCGTCCATGCGGCATCCTGGGCTGCTCCGTGCGGATCGGCCATCGCGCGATGGTAGGCAGAGGCACCAATAACGGCGCCTTAGGGGGCAATCTGCACGCCAATAACGCCCTGAACCGCCCAAATCAGGTCACCATCGGCAGCGAGGAGGTGCGTCGCCGATCCACAGTGCACCATGCAACAGGACATTGCCATCGAGCGTCTCTTCCAGTCCATGATCGCCGGCGACCGCAGCGGCGCACGCCAGCTCGTGTCGGAGTACCTCGCGAGCGGGCACCGAAGCGAGGACCTCGCGATCGACGTGCTGTGGCCCTCGATGCAGACGCTCTTCCAGATGTGGCGCAACGACCAGCTTTCGACGCTCGCGCACCGCTACGCGACTCGCATGATGCGCACGATCGTCGACCAGGCGCAGGCTGGCTACGCGCAGGCACCCCGCAACGGACGTCGCGTGATCCTTGCGTGCGGCGCCGACGAGACCGAGGACATGGCGGCGCAGCTTGCCGCAGACTTCCTCGAGGCAGCGGGCTACGAGGTGCTCTTCGCCGCAAGCGGCGTCGCCAATGACGAGCTGCTCGCCGAGACTGGAACGCGTCGCCCTGATGCGCTGGTCATGTTCGCCGCAGGCGCATCCGATGCGCCGCGCATCCGCCAGCTCATCGACACGATCCACGCGATCCGCGCCACGCCCGGCATGCCCATCATCTGCGGTGGAGGCGTCTTCAACCGTGCGCCTGGACTTGCCGAGGAGATCGGCGCCGATGGCGTCGCGACCGACCCCGTGTCGCTCGTGAACCTCGTGGACGAGAAGCTTGGGCTCCGTGCCGCATCATCGACGGCAGCGAAGTCGGAGTACCGCATCGGGGAGCGGACCGAGGCGCGCATCGTGCGCCGCGCACGCGCCGCGGTGGCCTGAGCGCAAGAACTTCATGGTGCAGCGCTGCGCACTCCGCGAGACGCATGCGGGTGCGCAGCGCTTCGTTCCATAGCATCTGGGGATGCGCACTCCCGTGCCATCGCTCGCATGCCGCATCGGCCGTCATGCGCTGACCGCTGAGGTCGCGCAACAGCTGATCGGCCGCTGCGGGTGGACGCCTGGCAGCGCAATCGCGGTGGGGTGCTCGGGAGGGGTGGACTCGTGCGTGCTCCTTGCCGCGTGCGCAGCGATCTCCCGCAGGCGATCCTCGCGCTGCTGTGTCGTCGCGGTGCATGTGAATCACCACCTTCGTCCCGACGCGGATGCGGATGCAGCGCATGTGGAGGCGCTGGCGCACGAGCTCGGCGTCCTGCATGTGCGTCGTGATGTGCACCCCAAGCGCCGAGGCAAGGGGCTTGCAGATGACGCACGAGAGCTCCGGCATGCCGCGCTCCTTGATGCAGCGCGTGAGACGGGTGCCAACCACATCGCGCTTGCCCACCATGCCGATGACAGGCTCGAGACGCTGCTGATGCATCTGGGTCGCGGCAGCGGTCTTCGTGGCCTTGGGTCGATTCCATGGAGCCGGTCGGCGGGACGCGGAACCGGGGTGCGCATCGCGCGGCCGATGCTTGGAATGGTGCGCGAGGAGATCCTGGCGTGTGCGCGTGATGTTGGAGTCGCCTGGCGCGAGGACCCCGGCAACGCCGATCCCTCCACCGCACGTGGCCTGCTTCGCACGCAGGTCATTCCGGCACTTCGCGCTCGGTGGCCCAAGGTCGCGCAGCGTGCGTCATCGGCGGCGGATGGCGCACGGGCGGGGCTCCGTGCCGGGCGTGCGTGGTCGCGCGACCGGGTGGTGGGGGCGGCACCGGCCCGTTCCATGCTGCGTTCGGCCGGGCCGGACCTCGCGTGCATCGTCGTCGACTCGTGGCTTCGCGGGCGGGGCGTGCGCGCGACATGGATGCAGGTCACGCGGATCGCGAGAGCTGCGGCTGGAGCGGAGCGCGAGCCGCGCACCTTCCCGGCAGGCGGCATGCATGTGGTGGTTCGTGCGCGCGGAGTCTCGCTTGAGGGCTGACCTCCGCGATCCCGACCAGCGCTAGGCCTGGGGCTTGCCTGAGCCCGCCGGTTCGGCGGGTGCAGCACGCACCGGCTCGCGGCCGAGGCATCCGGAGAAGTCCTTCTCGGTGGCGCAAGTGACGCGGCCCTCCTCCACGACAAGGAGCGTGGGCCGGCCCACGAGATAGGACTTGCCCTCGGGCAGGTCGATGAAGGTGCAGTGGGGGCAGTCGACCTCGTCGGGCTGGTCGCTCGGCAGCAGGTCCGCGTCAGGGTTCGGCGGCACACGCACAGCAATCACCTTCTCGCCCTCGCGCGGCTCCGAGAAGTACTCGTTGAAGAGCGTGTGGCAGGTGCCGCAGCGGGGGTCATAGAGCACGACAGCGGAGCGACCCTCGAGCGTGAGCGCGGTGAGCATCGGATTCAGGCGCGCGAGTCCCGTGTCGGGGATCGTTCGTCCGGCCCACGTGGTGTAGTCAAGCTCCACGTAGGTGCCCGGCGCGAGAGCCGATGCCTTGCCTGCGACACTGCGCAACACCTCGACGCGGCTCGAGGTCGCAAACCCGGCCACCAGCGACGCAAGCATCAGCATCGCGGTCCACGCGGGGCTGTGCACGCGAGGTGCTCGGCCAGCGGTGGCATCGGCTGCCAGACGTGCCGCTGCACGCACGCCTGCACGGTCGGCCAGCAGGTACACCGCGAACCCCGCAGCCAGCGCCCACACGCCAGGCGCCAGCGGGGGAGCCGCAACCCCATCGCGCAGCGGCACAGCGATCGCCGCCGACAGTGAGGCGATGGCGGCGAATGCGATCGCGCCGCCGATGACGCGTCCGATGGCAGGCCCGAGCCGAGGACGCGAGCCCAGCAGCAGCGCCATGAGCGCAAGCGACCCCATCGCGCCAATCGTGACCCGCATGGTGCCCACATCGTCGAGGCCCAAGCGGCCGCCGATCTGCGCCATCCAGGCGGGGAGCGCCGATGTGCCGTCCGAGAGCCATGACAGCACGATCCATCCGAGGATCGCGGCGGGAAAGACTCTGCATGTGATGAACTGCATGGCTGGGGACTCCTCGGAATCAGGCTCGCGGAACCGGGGCGGGGCGCATCACTTGGCGAGGCATGCCTCGACCTGCTCCGTGTTCTCCGAGTCGGTGGCCACGCACGTGATGACACCGTCCTGCACCGTCAGCAGCACCGGCGTGGTGAAGACCCAGCTCGGGCCCTTCAGCAGCCTCACCATGTCGCAGCGCTCGCACGGGTTCGGCAGCGCGGCGGCGGGATCCGTGTCGGGCACCTCAACGGCAAGCACCGGCACCTCAAGCTCGCCCTCGAAGTAGGTGGACATCAGCGTGTGGCAGTGGTCGCAGTCCGACCGGTAGAAGACCACATGCCACCGGCCCTGCTGGATTGTCGCTGGCGGCGCCGTAGCGAGCAGCTGCATGATCGGCTGGGCATCGAGCCTCTGGCCGATCCACTTCTCGAACTCGCCGAGGTAGTAGGACTCGACCTTCTCAGGCCGGCCTGGCCATGTCGATGCTTGTGCCGTTGCATCTGCGGGCTGGGTGGCACCCGGCGCAGGTGCCGTCGACGCGCCGGCATCAGTCGTGGCGCCGCCACCTGTCGAGGTGCCGGCCTGCGCCATCGTGTCCGGCTCCTCAAGCTTCACCGCCGGCTTCGGCATGCCGAACGCGATCGCGGATCCGATGATGCACAGGCCCATCGCAGGCCACGCGCCCTTGGTGATGGGCGGCACCATGCCCTTGGCCGACACCGGGAATGCGATCGCCGCGACCAGCATCGATCCGTCGATCAGCAGCATGTAGAAGGGGTTGGGGCCGCCGGCGCCAAAGCACCCGCATCCGCCGCGGAGCACCTCGGCGAATCCGCCCTTCTGCCACGAGGGGATGATCGTCGAGAGCAGGATCGCGCAGAAGAACGTCAGCAGGGCGATCGCCACCGCGCGCGACAGCCTCGGCACGCAGATCATGAGGGCGGCGATCACGAACTCCGACAGGATGATCAGCCGCAGCGCAAGGTCCATCCAGGCGTTGCCGGAGAGGCCGAGCATGCCGTCCGTTGAGGTGATGGTGCTCAGGACAACTGGCGGCAGCAGCTTTGGGTCGAGCTGCGCGAGCTTGAATGACGCTCCAGCAAGGAGCCACAGGGGAACCACAGCCCTGCAGACGATCGTGCCGATGGCGTGACGGGTCATGCCGTGAGGTTATGCGCAGGAGGGTGCGCCGTCCTCGAGCGACTCGCAGATCGCATGCATCGCCATCTGGTGCGCCTCCTGCACGGCGGCTCCGTCCACACCGCTGATGGTGACGGCCACATCGCACAGCGCAAGGCACGCACCGCCATCGCCCCCGAGGAGGCCAATTGTGCGCATGCCAGTGTTGCGCGCCGCAGTGAGCGCCGCAACAAGGTTGGCGCTTCGGCCGGAGGTCGAGAAGACAACGAGCGCATCGCCCGGCCTGCCGAGCGCCGACAGCGGGCGCGCGAACACCTGCTCGAATCCAAAGTCATTGGCGATGCATGTGATCGCCGTGGGATCCGCGCACAGGCACACCGACCGCAACGGGCGCCTGTTCGACCGGTACCGGCCGGTGAGCTCCTCCGCCAGGTGAAGCGCCTCGGCCGCGCTGCCTCCATTCCCGCACGTGAACAGCGTGCCGCCTGCGACCAGCGTCTCGCGTACGGCGTTCATGAGCGACTCGACCTGCTGAGCCCGCGACTCGAGCGCCGCAACGGCGGCCCGCGCCTGTTCGAGGCGGCCGTGCAACACTGAGGAGATCGACACGTCCTGGGGCATAGGCGCGCAAGGTAGTGCGCCGGCGCCGATCCGTCGCACGCGCTGCAGATCCATGCTCAACTTGCGCCATGGCCCGTAGATCGCCTGCCGCCTCAGCACAAGCATCCCAAGCGGACGCGACACCTTCGTCGGGCGCACCGATCCTGGTGCTGCCCGACCAGCTCACGTGCGCGGTGGGGCCGCTGGCGCACATCACGCCGGGCACTCATGAGGTAATGCTCGTTGAGAGCCGTGAGTGGCTCTCGCGGAGGCCCTACCACGTGCAGCGTGTAGCCCTCATCCTCATCCACATGCGTGCGTTCGCGGCGGAACTTGCTGCCGACGGCCACCGAGTGCGCCTGCTCCGTGGTGACGCACCGATGGTCGACCTTCTGAGGGAGGAGGGGGCGGGCGCGCCCGGAGTGCCGATGATCGCGATGGAACCTGCGGAGCGGGAGATGCGCGCGGAGCTCGCGCCGCTCGTGATGGAGGGTGCGCTGCGGTGGGTGCCTAACGAGATGTTCCTTACCACGCGCGAGGAGTTCCTCGCGAGCGCAGGTCGCCCGTGGAAGATGGAGTCCTTCTACCGGGCGGTGCGCAAGCGCACTGGCATCCTGATGGATGCGGATGGCGCGCCGCTCGGCGGCAAGCTTTCCTTCGACGCCGACAACCGAAAGCCGTGGAAGGGCTCGCCTGCGGCGCCGGCCCCGCCGCGGTTCGAATCGCCGTCTGAGCCGCTCTCGCGCGAGATCCGAGCGGATGTGCGCGATGACATTGCGCAGCGCTTCTCGCATCATCCAGGCACCCTCGACCTTGAGGCGATTCCTGTGACACGGCGTGAGGTGGCTGCGTTCTGGTCATGGTCGAAGGCCGAGTGCCTTCCGCACTTCGGTCCTTGGGAGGATGCGATGAGCACGCGAAGCCGCGGGCTCTTCCACACGCGAATCTCGCCGCTCCTCAACGTGGGCAGGGTCCTCGCACGCACGCTTGTGGACGATGCGCTTGCCCTCGACCTCCCGCTCCAATGCGCAGAGGGGTTCGTGCGCCAGGTCATAGGGTGGCGCGAGTTCGTCCGGCACGTGCACGCGGAGACGGACGGGTTCCGCACCGGTGACTTCGCGCGTGACGGCGACCCGTCCGTGGCGCCCGGCGATGCTGGATACGCACGCTGGGCGGGGAAGCCGTGGAACACGCACGCGCGCGCGCCAGTGGGAGTCGACGGGGGCGGTCGTCCGGCCGCGTTCGGCCAGCGCACGCCGCTGCCTCCCGCGTACTGGGGTGCGGTCTCGGGCATGAGGTGCCTCGACAGCGTCGTCGCCGACGTGTGGGCTGAGTCGTGGAGCCACCACATCACGCGGCTCATGGTGCTCGGCAACATCGCCACGCTGCTCGACGTGTCGCCTCGCGAGATCGCAGACTGGTTCTGGGTGGCATATGCGGACGCCTGGGACTGGGTCGTGGAGCCCAATGTGATGGGGATGGCCACGTTTGGTGCCGGCGGCATCATGACGACAAAGCCTTATGTCTGCGGCGGCGCCTACATCGACCGCATGAGCGACTACTGCAAAGGCTGCGCATTCGACCCGTCGTCGGACTGCCCCGTGACGAGCCTCTACTGGTCGTACCTCGAGCGAAACGAGAAGAACCTTGACTCGAACCCCAGGATGTGGGTCGTGCTCAACTCGATGCGCAAGCGCCCGGGGGATCGTCGCGCCGCCGATGCGGGGCGCTTTGTCTCGGTGCGCGACATGCTCGTGCGGGGAGAGCGCATCGACGGTGCGCTGCCCGGGCTATCGTGAGCGCTCCATGACCCGATCGACGCTCGAGCCCCCTCCAGACTTCACCGCAGAGTCGGCAATGCCGGCGCCGCGCGCCATGCTTGCGTCATGGCACTTCGCGCATGGCGCGCTGCAGCGGCTGCTGCCTCCATGGCAATCGGTGGATGTCGAATCTGCCGAGCCGCTCGCTGAAGGATCACGGACTGTGCTCCGCCTCTCGGCAGGACCGCTTCGCGCGCGGTGGATCGCGGTGCACGAGGGTGTTCGTCCCGGACACTCGTTCGTGGACCGCGCCGAGCGGAGCCCTTTCGCACGCTGGCGGCATGAGCACCTGTTCCTCGACCGGACCGACCCGTCTCAGAGCCAGCTCGTTGACCGAATCCGCTACGCGCTTCCGTGGCCGGCTCGGATCCCGCCGTTCAGCCTGCTGGCTGCACCGATGGCGCGCGCCCAGCTGCAGCGCATGTTCGCGTTCCGGCACGAGCGCACGGCGCGCGACCTGCGCCGCCACATGGAGCATCGCGCCCGTGCGGGCGACCGGCCGCTGACCGTCGCAGTCACTGGGGCGACCGGCCTCGTGGGCTCCGCGCTGTGCGCGTTCCTTGAGACCGGAGGGCACCACGTGATTCGGCTGGTGCGCGGTCGCGGACCTGCAGGAGACCCCTCGTCGCAGCACGCAGGCACGGCGCGCGGCACGCACGGCTCGGCCACACGCGACGTCCCATGGAACCCGGCAGGCGATTGGGATGCGTCGCCGCTGTCAGGCATCGATGCCGTCGTGCACCTTGCGGGCGAGAACATCGCCGCCGGACGCTGGAGCGCGGCGCGCAAGGCGGCGATCCTGCGCAGCCGCGAGGAGGGCACGCGCAGCATCGCGCGCGCGCTGGCGGCGCTTGCGAACCCGCCGAAGGTGCTCGTGAGCGCATCAGGCGTCGGGTACTACGGCCATAGCGATGCGCCCGCGATCGACGAGAGTGGCCCTGCTGGCGCGGGGTTCCTCGCGGAGGTCGCGGCGCGGTGGGAACAGGCGACGCAGCCGGCTCAGGAGCGCGGCATCCGTGTGGTGCGGCTGCGCATCGGTGTTGTGGTCACTGCCCGAGGTGGGGTGGTTGGCACGCTGCGCACGCCATTCAACTTCGGTGCGGGAGGACCCGTGGGATCGGGACGCCAAGGGATGTCCTGGATCTCGCTCGATGACCTGCTCGGGGCAATCCTTCACGTGATCGGCACACCGTCGCTCGCAGGCGCCATCAACGCTGTGGCGCCGCATCCGGTCACGCAGCGGGAGTTCGCGAAGGCAATGGGGCGCGCAATGCGGCGGCCTGCATTCGCACCGCTTCCTGCGCTTGCGGTGAAGCTGATGTTCGGGGAGATGGGCCGCGAGCTGCTGCTCTCGGGGCAGTTCGCCGTGCCATCGGCGCTGATGGCGTCAGGCTTCAGGTTCGACAGCCCGCGCATCGGACAGGCGATGGCCTTCGAGTTCGGCCGTGCCTCGGAGTGGGGCGCACGCGCATGAGCCCTGCGCCCTCAATCATGTGGTTCAGGCAGGACCTGCGGCTTGACGACAACCCTGCGCTGCGAGAGGCCGCGCGTGATGGCCGCCCGCTCGTGGCCGTGTGGATCTGGCACCCTGAAGACGAGCGCCCATGGGCGCCGGGCGGCGCATCGCGATGGTGGCTGCATCACTCGATCAGCGCGCTCTCCGCTGATCTCGCGGTCCTGGGAGTCCGCCTGATCATCAGGGCAGGGGACCCTGCGGCCGAGATCGCCGACATCGCGCGCGGCACTGGTGCCCGCAGCGTGCATGCCGCGAAGCGGCACGAGCCTTGGGCGGGCGAGCAGGAGCGCCGCGTTGCGGATGCGCTGGCAACGATGAAGGTGTCGTGCACGCTCCATCCCGGACTTCTCCTTCACGATCCCTCGCGGATCCGCACAGGCTCTGGCGTGCCGTACAAGGTGTACACGCCGTTCAGCAGGTCGGTGGCCGCGAACGTCACCGTCGAGCCGTGCATTGCGCGGCCGTCATCGATCACCGCTGCGGATGTCTCCCGCCTCGACAGCACGCCGCTCGAGAGCCTCGGGCTCCTGCCGCGCATCGCGTGGGATGGCGTGATGGCGACGACATGGACGCCAGGCGAGGCAGGCGCACGCGAGCGGCTTGCCGCATTTGTTCCTGCGCGCACTGCGGCGTCGGCGCCGATCGCGCGCTACGCGACGGGCCGCGACGAGCCCGCAGCGCCGGGCACATCGATGCTGAGCCCGCACCTTCACTGGGGCGAGATTTCCCCTCGCCGAGTGTGGCACACCGTGGACCGTGCGCTGGCGGCATCGTCCGCATCTGGAGTGCCACAGGCCTCAGTGGCATCGAACGCCGCAAAGTTCAAGGCGGAGATCGTGTGGCGCGAGTTCGCGTACCACGTGCTCGCCAACTTCCCGGCCACATCCGATGCGCCGCTGCGTCCGGAGTTCTCGAAGTTCCCCTGGTCCGACGATGCGCCGCTGCGCCGCGCGTGGGAGCGCGGACGCACCGGATACCCGCTTGTGGACGCGGGCATGCGCGAGCTGTGGGCCACCGGATGGATGCACAACAGGGTGCGCATGAGCGTGTCGAGCTTCCTCGTGAAGCACCTGCTGCAGCACTGGATGCACGGCGCACGCTGGTTCTGGGACACGCTCCTCGATGCTGACCTCGCCAGCAACTCGCTTGGGTGGCAGTGGAGCGCCGGATGCGGCGCCGACGCGGCGCCCTACTTCAGGATCTTCAATCCCGTGCTGCAGGGCGAGAAGTTCGATCCCGACGGCACGTACGTTCGCCGCTGGGTGCCCGAGCTTGCGAAGGTCCCCGCGAAGTGGATTCACCGCGTGTGGGAAGCGCCGGCAGATGTGCTCGCGTCGGCGGGCGTGACGCTTGGCGTGACCTACCCGCGCCCCATCGTCGACCACGCAGAGGCGCGCGCACGCGCGCTGAAGGCGCTCACTTCGGTGTCGAAGGCTGGGCCGGCGAGCTGATCCGCCGTGCGCGCGTCTCGCGCCACCAGGGCAGCAGCGCTGGGATCGCGAGAAGCCCAAGGCAGATCCAGGTGGTGCCCACGATCCATGGACCTCCGCCAAGCAGCGCGCCCGCCATCGCAGCCCCTGGTCCTGCCACGTAGCCGACGCCGATGAGCGCCTCGTGCGTGCCGCCTGCATCGACACCTGCGCTTCCCACCCGAAGCGCGTAGTACAGCGCGGCGTAGTAGATGATGCCGTGTCCTATGCCGAAGAGGGAGAGTCCGACGGCCACGGACCAGAGCGCGGGCGCAACCACCACGAGCGCGAATCCGCCTGCAAGCAGCGCGGCGCCGACGAACAGGCTTGACCACTTCCCGTGCCAGAACGCCACATGCGCGAGCAGCGCCACCGCCGCCAGCCGCACCATCAGCCATGTCGCCGTGAGCGGCGTCTGCGCGGCGGGAGCGATGTCGATCGACGTGAGCACGTAGGGGAGGATCGGGCTGAGCGCGCCCACCATCATGTACGACGCCGGCAGCAGCACACGCGCGCTCGCAAGCTGCGCGCGGTACCCGCGCGGCACGGACGCACAGTCGTCGACATGGGCACCGGGAGCCTTGGGCAGCCACGGCAGCGCAAGAAGGCTGATCAGGCTGAGGGGACCCACGGCGAACACGGCGAACCTCGCATCGAGGTCCTGCGCATCGCCGCTTCGCATCAGTGGAGCCATGAGGAGCAGCGCGGCACTCACGGCCGCCATCCAGACGATGCACCATCGACCGATCGCGCGCCGCATCGCGTCTCCGCTCCGGCCTCCGCTCACGAACGACTCCACAATGGGCCACAGGAGCGCCGCAGTCACGCTTGTCACAAGGACCATCGTGACGATGCCGGCAGAGCTGCCGCCCATGTACACGAGCGGACTCGCCGCCGCCTGCACGACAAGAAGCAGCGCGAGAACGCCGCGTGCGCTGGTGCGCTTCGCAAGCGCGCGCACCGCGCGCCCCGATGCGAGCGCCGCGACCGCATACACGCCGCCCGACGCGAGGAACAGCATGGTCGTCTCCACCTCGGTGAACTTGAGGTCGCGCTGCGTCACGAAGCCAAGGCCGTTCCACAGCACACCGGTGCCGATGGAGTTCAGGAACGTGATCCACCAGATCGCCAGCTCAGATCGTCGGGGTCTCGCGGTCGTCTGGTGGCAAGGCGGGGGGTTGTCCATGGGAGTGGTGCGACCGCAGCCGTGGCCGCAAGTCCGGTAGTATGACGTCCCTGAGGTCCTCGTAGCTCAACTGGATAGAGCGCTGCCCTCCGAAGGCAGAGGTTGCGCGTTCGAATCGCGCCGAGGACGCTTCTTTCTTCCGGGTTTGTGCGTATTGAAACCTAGACTTTCGGGTGTCGGGCCCGGGAAGTCGTGCCACACACTGCCCGATAGAAGGATGCCAATGGCCGAACATCGCGGAATCCAGCGCGTGATGTGCCGCGCCGCCCCTTGGGCGGTTGCCGGCTGTGCGTCGCTGGGCTTCACGATCGGCAGCGCGTCGGCCCAGGACACGGATCCTGTGGCTGAGCTGTCGAACCCCAATGCCCTCGGCACCCAACGCTTCGGCACATCCTTCTGGTTCGGCCTTGTCGGCAACTCCGAGGGTGGCGGGGCTCCGCAGCAGGTGATTGCCGTCGGCAGCCCCTGGGCGAACGTGCCGGTGTCGGGCGGCGACACGACCCTGCAGAAGGCCGGCTGCATCACCGTGTTCCGGCAGTTCTCGTTCGGGTGGATACCTATGCCGGGCAACTTCGGCGTGAACCTGGTCGCGCCGCGCCCGCAGGCCAACAGCAACTTCGGGCAGAGCATCTCGATGTCCGGTTCGTACATGGTGGTCGGTGCACCGGGTGCGGGGCCTCCTCTCAACTCCGGGCGCGCATACCTGTACGCGTGGGCGGCGGGCGCCGCATGCGCGCCGGGCGACAGTTCCGAGTGGTGCCTTGTGGCGGAGCTCAGCAACAGCCTGCTTCCACCGCCGGGCGATCCGCCATCGGCGGTCGACCTCTTCGGCGCGTCGGTCGCGAACCTCGGAGCGATCGTCGCGGTATCGGCGCCGAGCAACGACGTGCGCTACCCGAGCGTGCAGTTCCCTGGACAGACCGTGAACGTGACCGACTGCGGATCGGTCACCATGTTCGCGCCATCGCAGGATCCCAAGACCGGCGAGATCTCGTGGAGACCCTTCGCGTTCATCTCGCCGCCTGTGCTCAACGCACAGGGAGTTGCCGACAGCTCGATCGATCCCTCGACGCTCGCGTCAGGATTCTTCGGGTCCTCGATCGCAATGAACGGGTCGACGCTCATCGTGGGTTCCAAGCGGGCTACCGTGACCCAGGCGTCCCAGGGTGCGGTGTACGTCTACGACTTCGACCCCGTGGCGCTGACGATCACCTACAGGCAGCGTCTCGCGGCGCCCACATCGCTCGCCCAGGCGAATGAGCAGATGGGGAGCGCCGTCGCGTCGCAGGGCGGTCGAGTTGTGGCCGGTGCCCCGAACCGTTCCGGCGGCGCGGGGCTTGTGAACCAGGGCGCGGCCTACGTGTTCGAGCGCGAGCCTGTGGGCAGCGGCCCCTTCGTGTTCAGGAAGCAGCTGCGCGCGTCTGACGGCCAGTCTGGCGACCTCTTCGGCGCGTCAGTTGCGGTCCGCGACAACCGGATCGCGATCGGCGCGCCGGGCAAGGACTTCGCGGGCGACATCGACCGAGGCAGCGCGTACCTCTTTGCGCAGGAGGACTCGGAGTGCAATGACTGGATACAGGCGCTGCGTCTCTCCCCGGAGGTCGGTGCCAGCGCCCAGTTCGGCGCGTACGTCGGCGTGTCGCTCGACGAGGCATTCGGCATCGCGGCCCCCGGTGCCACCAGCCCCGCCGGGCCCGGCCAGGGCATGGTGCTGATGTTCGAGCGAGACCTGATCAGCTGTCCCCATGACCTGAGCGGTGACGGCATCGTCAACGGAGGCGATCTGGCGCTGTGCCTCGCGAGCTGGGGTCCCGCGACGGGATCGGGCTACTACGCCGACTTCAACGGCGACAGCGTCGTGGACGGCTACGACATCACCGCACTGCTCGCCAACTGGGGACCCTGCGTCTGCACGCCGTCGCCGTAGCCTGCGCGCGTGCAGATCAGCCAATTCCAGCAGCTCATTCGGGACAGGTACCACGCCACCGACAGTGCGCGGGGTGCCGCACGCACCTTCGTCTGGTTCGCCGAGGAGGTAGGCGAGCTCGCGCATGCGATCGGCAAGCATGACCGTGGCGATGCCGACCGCGACAACCTCGAGGAGGAGTTCGCCGACGTGCTTGCGTGGCTCGCCACGATGGCGAACATCTGCGACGTCGACCTTGAGCGCGCCATCGCGCGCAAGTACCTCGAGGGCGGCGGCCCAAAGGGCGTCAAGTGAGCGGAGCGGCACATGAGGCGCGCGTGCCGGGTGCTTCGGCGGCTGGCAGCGCCATGTGCGGAGTGTGCGCGCTCCATGCGCGCGAGGGAGGGCCGCCGCTGCTCGCGTGGACCGATGGGATGTGGCTTCTTCGCCACCATGCGCATCCGGCTCCGCTCGCGGGATGGTTCCTGCTCGATTCGGTGCGTTGCGTGCGCAATGCCGCCGACTTCAGCGATGCCGAGGCCGCCGCATTCGGCGCCGTGCTGCGGCGCGTGACTCGCGCTGTGCGCGAGGCCTGTGGCGTGCCACGCACCTACACGGTCATGTTCGGCGAGGGGGCTCCGCACCTCCACGCGCACATCGTTCCGCGGGATCCCGCCGAACCGGCATCATGCGCGTGGGCCGTGGCGGACCTCTACCGTGATGTTGAGCGCGGGCTTCGGGTTCCGGCATCGCAGGAGCACGTCGACGCGGTCGTGGCCCGCGTGCGCTCACTGCTCGGTGGCGACGGGCGCTGAAGCGAGGGCCTCTGCTGCCGCGCATCCGGCCACGAATCCGGATGCCCATGCCCACTGGAAGTTGAAGCCGCCAATGCGGCCATCCACGTCGCAGATCTCGCCCGCGAGATGCAGCCCGGGCACGATGCGGCTCTCCATCGTGCGCATGTCGATCTCGGCGAGCGGGACGCCTCCAGCGGTGACTTCCGCGGCGTTCCAGCCGCGGTCGCCAGTGACGGGAAGCGGGGTGCCTGCGATGAGCGAGGCAAGTGCGCGTCGCCGCTCCCTGGCAAGCTGCTGCACAGTGGAGTCGGGCGGCACATCAGCCGCGGCGCAGAGCGCGCGCGCGAGCCGTTCGGGCACGCGCTCGCGCAGCGTCGCCGCCACACCGGTGCCCTTCGACCGGACCAGCCACGCATCCACCTCGTCGGTCGACATTCCGGGCATCCAGCAGACCTCGAGCGCGCACCCCGCATCCGCATCGCGCGCGTGATGCCAGTGCCTGCTCATGTCGAGAACCGACGGCCCGCTGATCCCGAAGTGGGTGCAGAGCGTGCTGCCGCGGATCGCACGCAGCTTGCGTGTGGTCGACGAGCGAAGCACGATCTCCGCATCGACCGTGAGCCCGCTCAGTGTGCGGATCCAGTGGCTGTCGGCGAGCGTCAGCGGCACCAGCGCCGGCACCAGCATCGGTGTGACCGAATGGCCGAGCCCACGTGCGATCTCGAGCCCCGCGCCGTCGCTTCCGCTCTTGGGGAGGCTCTTGCCGCCAGAGGCCAGCACCAGCCGCACGCAGGTGATTGAACCCGCAGGTCCGCTCACCGCAAATCCGCCGCTGGTCCTGCGGATCTCGGTGGCGCGCCACGGGTGCCGCAGCGCCGCACCTGAGTCGTGCAGCGCGCGCAGCAGCGCATCGAGCACCGTGTGCGCATCGTCGGTTGTGGGGAAGAGCTTGCCCGTCTCCTCGCGCTTGAGCGTGACACCAAGCTCCTGGAAGAAGGCGACGGTGCGCTCGACGCCGAACCTGCGGAGGACGCTCCGGATCGCGGCGGGCGTGCTTCCGCTGTAGTCCGCGTCGCGCACGGCATGGTGAGTCACGTTGCAGCGTCCGCCGCCAGCGACCAGGATCTTCGCGCCGATGCGTGTGGCGCCGTCAAGGGCGAGCACGGACATTGGCCGTGCGGAGGCCGCATCAGCGCGCGATGCCGTGCGTGCGGCCCAGATTGCGGCAAAGATCCCAGCCGCGCCTGCGCCCACCACGCAGATGTCGGCGTGGACATCGCCGCGTGGCGCGCCGTGAGGTTGTTCGGCTGAATCCGAGTTCACTGTCCGAGCGCGATCGGGATGCTGACCGGCGTGGCCTTCTCGGCCGAGTAGGTGAACTGCAGCGTGGAGCCTGGCGCAGCGCGCACGATGTAGCGGAATGCGCACTCACCGAGCCCGGGGATCCCCGACTCCACGCGAAGCGCCGAGGGACGGTGCTCGACGGCGGCAAACGTCGTCGACAGCCGGTCTGCCATCGGTCCGGCGGTCACCACAGTTGCGCCCGGACCCGAGAGGGCTGCCGTGTCAGGCATCCCGATGCGGCGCTGCGAGGCGCGCGCTGTGCGCGTGGGGATGCGGCGGTCGTTGGCGACCTCCACAGTGACCTGCCACAGGTCCGGGCCGACCTTCACAGCCTCCGCGTGCGCGATGCGCAGCATCGGCATCTGGTCGGCGTGGTGCATCGTGAACGCGAAGTTGCGGTGGCATTCCTCCTCGAGCATGAACCCAGGGGGCATGCGGGATGACCACTTCGTGCCCCCGCCGACGAGCACCGTGCCGTAGTCGGGATGGGGAACTTCGGTCCACTCCGTGAAGTGCTCGCCGAAGAGCACGCGGTCGATCCAGCGCATCCGGCCCTCCTCGTCGGGGGAACGGCCGTCCTGGAGGATGCGCTTGTCCGTCCACAGCTCGTTGGTGAACGCGATGATGCCGAGCCCCTCGGCCAGCCAGTTCACGAATCCGCCGTGCACCGTGTAGAGGTCGGAGTGGATGACAAACTTGCGGTAGTAGGGCAGCATCTCCACACCCGCGGTGGCGATCGCGTCGTAGACGGCGCGGTCCGGCTCGGGATAGTCGCCTTCGCGGTACGGGGCGCCGGGACCGCGCAGGATCATGGCGCCTGTGTTGTGGTAGCTCTGTGCAGCGGCGATGTTGGGGTGCGCAAGCAGCCAGTCGGCCACCGCGCGCGTCTCTGGCCAGTAGAGGGGAATCGGCCCTGCGCCGCGCTGCACATGGTCAGGGTGCCAGTCGCTGGGCCAGCTCCGGTTCATGTCGTAGCTGCCGTATCCATCCTCGTTGATGCGGCCGTCGCCGTCGTCGTCGATGCCCTCCTGGCCGACGAATGACCACTCGCCGCGCTCTACCGTGCCATCCGGCCGCGGCTCGCGGGGAACGCGCTCCATGATGCGCGGGTCTCGCGCGCTGCGCCTGTGCGTGCCGTTGGGGTCGCGCCGCCACATCGAGCCGATCGACCCGTCCCCGTCGAGATCGTTCGGAGGATCCTCGTCGACAAGCCCGTCATCGTCGTCGTCCCACGGCGCCTGTCCGGTGCGGCTGCTGTGCGGTGAGCTCACCTCACGGAACCACGCCGCGCGACCGTCCGGATTCATGGTCGGCATGAAGTGGAACGCCACCCGGTCGACGAGGGCGGTGAGCCTTGGGTTGCTCCCATGCGCACGGCAGAGGCGGTCGATCGAGTAGAGCACGGTCTCCGTCGCCTGAAGCTCGTTGCCATGCACGTTGCCGTCGATCCACATCGCGGGCTTCGATGATTCCGGACCTGTCGCCGGATTGTTCATGACGATCACAAGCAGAGGGCGGCCTTGCGAGCTTGTGCCGATCCTCCGCACCGTGAGCAGGTTCGGGTAAGCCGCCACAAGCCGGTCCATGATGTCGCGGACCTCATGCTCGTCGTAGTAGCGGTTCCATGCGATGTCGACAGGAGCGGCACCTGCGACAGATGCAGGCGCCGTCGATGGCGTGCGTGCGGGAGTGGCTGCGGGAGCTGCGGCGCCCGTTCGGGGAGACGCAGCGGCCTGCCCGCCCGATGCGGTGCACGCCAATGCCGTGCAGCACCAGAGGATTGCGATGGCGTCCATCACGTGTGTCGCTCGCATCACTGTGCACCTCCTGTCGCCGCTGCAGCACCTGCACGGGCGGGAACCCCGTCAAGCCGGACCGACGTGCCCTCCACCACGGCGGCCTGCGGATCCATGGCCCGCCAGCGTGCCTCAATCCGTATCGGGTTCGAATCAGGATGCCGCACCACCCACTCAAGGTCCTCAGCGCCGTAGCCCGCGATCGAACCGATGCGCGATGCGCGCGCGCCGGACATGATCGCCTCGCGCGGCACGTCGATGCGGACGAAGATCGGCCCGGGAGCCTCGTTCGCGCGGCCCATGGCGGTCGCCGTCGGAAGCCACCCGTCGTTGGAGATGCGCATGCGGACACGGCGGATGCCGGGCGCGAGCGCCTCGACGGTCACCGAGTCGATGCGCACCTGCGGCCTTCGCTCGGCGAGCATCGCCACGAAATCGCCCGCTGCGTCCGCAATGCGCTGCTGCGCATCAGGCGGCGGGTTGCGCCTGAACCCAGGCACAAAGCCGCCGATCTCCACCGCACCGAGCGTCGGGTGCGCAAAGGGTGACCATGGCACGAAACCGGCTCCGCCGTGCGCGCGGTCGCTCACGGCAAGCCACTCGACGGACTCCTCGTCAGCAGCCTTCGCAACCTTGGACCGCTTGTCGCTGCTCTTCGACTTCGAATCAGGCGCTCCCTCTGCGTCGCCTCCGGATCCACCGGCGTCCTCGGCCTTTGGCGCATCGGGCCGGCCCCATCCCTGCGTGGAGAACGCAGGAAGTCCCCGGTGCGCGTAGAGCCAGAGCGCGAGGGATCCCGATGGGTCGTCGTCGGTCCACCTCGACTGGCCGGAGGTGTCGCGCCACGCCTTCGAGAGCTCCTTCCAGAGCGCCTCGTCGCCGGCATCGAGCTCCATGGGCGTCTTGCCTGTGGCATCTCGGGGCTTGGGGTCTGGCGTGCGCGCCAGGCTCTCCCAGCGTCCAAGGCAGAGCGCGCCTGCGATGCGTGGGTGCTCAAGCACGAAGCTCGCGATGGCCGCGGACTCCGGCTCGCTGAGCTGGAATGCGCCCGCGTGGGACTCAAACTCTGGCCATCTCGCCGGAAAGTTGCGATCGATGTCGACGCCGCCGATGGGGTCCTCGCCGATGCGGCCGTCTCCATCGGCATCGGTGCCCTCTGTGTGCACGGTGAACTCCGGACGGGCGCCAGTGACGGGATCTGCGGTGCGCAGCAGTCGCGGATCTGCGGGATCAGCTGCGTGCGTAGGCGCGTCGCCGGGCGGCGGGTCCAGCCGCCTCATCGTGGTGATCATGCCATTCCCATCGAGGTCGCGCGGACCGTTCTCGTCTGCAGTGCCGTCACGGTCATCGTCCACAGGTCGCTCGTTGCGGCTCGGCGAACCCTCAGCGCGAGGCGCGCCACCAAGCACCGCATCAGGATTGGCGCAGGGGATGACGTACACCGTGACCTGCGAGAGCAGGCCGGCGCGCTTCTCGAGCAGGTTGCGCACGGCGCCAGCCGCAATCGCCACGTGCGAAGGGCGGTCCGCATCGAGCCCAGCCACCAGCAGCACGGACGGGCGCGAGTCCGCCGTCTTGGGGTCCGATGAAAGCGTCCACACCGTCACGGGCCGGCCACCCGGACTTGTCGCGATGTCCCGCATCGACATCGTTGCCGGCCGCTCCCGCGCGAGCGCGGCAAGCGATGCGATTGCGTCGGCGGGCGACTGCGTCACGTTCGCTGCTGCACGCGGCGAGTCGGTGTCGCGCACCGCTGCGGGGGGCGCATCCTGCGCGTGCGAGGCGTGCTGGGTGAGCAGGGGAACCGCAATCAGCCCCGCAAGGGCAGCGGCGAGGGTCGGATGCGTGGCACAGGTGTTCATGTGGGTGGTGTGCGGGTCAGAGGTCAGTGACAAGGTCTGCGTTCGTCATCGTGTAGAGGCCGACAAGCCACTTGCCCTGCACGAAGGGGTCCACGTGGAAGACGCCGGTGAGCGTTCCGTACAGGAACAGGTGCTTGCGGCTGTTGTCCTGGGATCTCACAAGCTTTGCCTCGATGCCGTCGTAGGGCGAGGGCGGGACGCCGATGCAGCACCCGTCCCACTGGTTGAGCATCAGCAGGCACTCGTCGGCCTCGCTCGCCACGATGGGAAACGCCACATACCCGCTGATGCGAACGTGCGCGCCATCGAGCAGCGCGACGCGCTGCGGGATCACGAACTCGCCGAGTCGCGGCTGGTACGTCTCCTTCGCGCTCAGCAGCAGGTCCCACGTGATCTCGTAGGGACGTTCGGCCGACCCGTCGCCGCCGATGGGCCACTTGCCGTCTGCGAGGATCGATCCGTCGGGCCTGCGCACAAGCTCGCCTCTCGCGACAGTCGCTGTTGGGATGGTGCGGTCCATGCCGAGATCCGCGAGTCCCCCACGTGCGGCAGTGGCAGGCGATGCGGACGCTCGCGTCCCGGCATCCTGCGGGCTGGCCGAGCTGGCGGCTGGCGGGTTGCCCGTCGTGGCAACCGAAGGCTGCGGTGGCGAGGGACTGGGCACTCCGCTCGCGGAGGGAGACGATGTCTTCGGCGCCGACGCAGATGCCGCAGGCGTCGATGGCGATCCGCCCGTGCGCCGCGGAATCGTGATCGGCGTTCCTGCCGTGACGGGCTCGGTCTCGCCGCGGGGCATCATGGCAAGCGCCACCGCTCCCGCCACGAGCACCACGATCAGGATCCACAGCGCGCGCACGGCAGGAGGCTACGCGTTCGGTGCACGTCTCATCCGAGCGGCTTCAGGTGGCGCGCCACCGGAGTCCGGTACGCAATGGTGGCAGGCACCATCCCGACGAGGGCGCAGAGCGCAGTGGCAGCGCCCGCAACGATCACCGCCGCGCGCGGGTCGATGCCGCCCCCGATGGTCAGCCCGACCTCGGCGACGAGCGCGGCGCGCACACCCCAAGATCCCGCAAGGGCGATTCCGACTCCTGCCGCAGAGCCCAGGAGCCCAATGACGGCACTCTCGGAGAGCACCAGCGCGAACACACGGCCGCGCGTGGCGCCAAGCACCCGCAGGATCGCCACCTGCCTTCGCCGCGCATCCATCGATGACACCATGGCCAGCATCACGCTGAGCGCTCCTGCCACGAGCACGACCGCAGCCATCGCCACGAAGATCCAGTCGATGCCTCCGACGATCGCCATCAGCCGCGACACCTGCTGTGCGGGCTGGGCCACCATGATGGACGTGTCCCTCCGCAGTCGGTCGAACTGGGGAGCGATCGAGCTCGATGCGTCGCTGCCGGGGCGCGTCGGGATTCGCAGCAGTATTCCGGTGATGAGCCTGTCGGCATCCGTGAGGTCCGCGATGTCGACATGGTGTTCGTGATCATGATCGTGGTCATGATCATGGTCATGGTCGTGGTCATGCTCTGCGGCGAGGCGGTCCTCGGCGTGGAGCACCCAGCTTGTGTCCAGGTGAGTGAAGATCGCCGTGTCGTGCAGCGACCCGGTCGGCGCGAGGATCCCGGTGATCGTCACCGGGTGGTCGGCATGCTCGTGGCCGGCACCCGCATGGCCTGACATCCCGTGCGTGAGCACGATCCTCTGACCCACGGTCAGCCCGTGCTGCTTCGCGGCGTCCGCGCCAACGACAGCCTGCCACGCCTCAGTGAAGGGCGCGCCCTCCGAGAGCGTGAAGGGAACGCCTGACACCGGCTGCACCTGCTCGAGGAACTCGGGCATCGTGGCCACCACAGGCGATCCGCGGAACGAGTCCCCAAGCTGGGTGGGGATCGCCCACTCCCACGGGAAGCTGTCGGCGATCTCCCTGTACTTAGGCCACTGGATCGGGTTTGCGGGGGCGTTGGCGTAGAAAAGGCTGTTCAGCACCGACACCAGCGGGCTCGAGTCTGCGCTCACCAGCAGGTGGATGTTGCCGGTGCCCCGCCTGAATGCCTGCGCAGCGCTCTCGCGAAGCGACAGCAGCGTCAGCAGCAGCGCCACCGCGACGGCGATCATGCCGCCGGTCAGCAGCGTTGCGAACATCCGAAGGCGCAGGCTGCGCAGCACGAACCGGAGGTCGCTCATCGGGACGGTGCCTCCGCCAGGAGCGTGCCGCTCGAGTCCATGTCGATCACGCGGTCGAACTGGGGCGCCAGCGTCGGGTCGTGGCTTGTGCACAGCAGCGATGCCCCGACTCGGCGCGCCGCATCTCGGATCGTCGAGATGGCCACGCGTGAGTTGTCGAGATCAAGGCTGGCGGTGGGCTCGTCGGCAAGCACGAGTGCGGGTCCGCCCGCCACCGCGCGCGCGATCGCCACACGCTGCTGCTGCCCTACGGACATCTCGTCGACGCGCGCGCCGACCTCGGATATGCCGAGCGAGGACAGCGCCTGGCGCGCCTGGTGCGCGCGTCCCGATGCGGGCACGCCGCTGAACTCAAGGCCCACGAGCACGTTCTCGAGCGCGCTGAACCCCTGCAGCAGGTTGAAGGTCTGGAACACCATGCCGACATGCCGGCCTCGGAACGCATCGCGGTCTGCGGCCGAGAGGGTGGTGATATCGATGCCCGATACGACGATCGATCCCGACGATGGTGGCTCGAGTCCCGCGATCAGGTGGAGCAGCGTGCTCTTGCCGCATCCGGAGGGACCGCGAAGGAGCACATGCTCGCCTGCCGCCACCGTCAGTCGGTCGACATGGAGCCCGAAGCCACGCCCGTAGCTGAAGCGGAGCGCCGTGATGTCAAGCGTGGATGGCACGGGAGCGCGATGCTAGGCGGCATGCGCGGGTCCCGTCAGGCGACGTCGCCGAGTCCGAGCGCAGCACCGTAGAGCGCCAGCGTCTTGCGGCGCAGCAGGGCATCCTCCGGGGCGGAGACCTTCGGGTCACGATCCACGATGCGCGCCGCAATGTCGCGCGCATGCATGAGCAGGTCCATGTCGCGCTCGAAATCGGCAACGCGAAGCGGCGGCATGCCCGACTGCCGTGCGCCGAAGAACTCGCCAGGGCCGCGCAGCCGAAGGTCAAGCTCCGCGATGGCGAACCCATCGGTGGTCGAGGAGATCGCCTCGAGCCTCCGCACGGCATCCTCGGTGACCGGCTCCCCGATGAGTATGCAGGTGCTCTGCGCGGTGCCGCGACCGACCCGTCCGCGTAGCTGGTGCAGCTGCGCGAGCCCGAACCTCTCTGCGTGCTCGATGACCATGATGGTGGCTGCGGGCACATCGACGCCCACCTCGATCACCACTGTGGCGACGATCGCGTCGAGCTCATGTGCGCCGAATGCACGCATCACCGCGTCGCGCTCGTCGGCCTTGAGCCGCCCATGCACTTCGCCAATGCGCAGGCCCGCGAAGGGGCCGGTGCGCAGCCATTCGGCGTGAGTGGCCACATCCTTGAGCCCATGCTCACCGTCCTCGACGGCGGGCACCACGATGTAGGCCTGCTCGCCAGACTCGATGCGCCCGCGCATGCGCCGGTAGGCCAAGGGCGCATCGGCGGGGGAGACGACCTCGGTGGCCACGGCGGTCCGCCCGGGAAGCCTCCCTCGGATCTGGCTCACGTCAAGGTCGCCAAAGAGCGTCAGCGCAAGCGTGCGCGGGATCGGTGTGGCCGTCATCACCAGCGTGTGCGGAAGCGCACGCACCTTCGACGCGCCCGCAGACTCCGCCTTCTCGCGCAGCGCTGCCCGCTGCTCCACCCCGAACCTGTGCTGCTCGTCGACAACTGCAACCGCGAGGCTCCGGAACGAGACGTCGGACATCAGGAGCGCATGGGTGCCCACCGCGATGTCGAACGCGCCCTCCGAGAGCCCGTGCTGCACCACCGCGCGGTCAGCGGCACTCAGGCTTCCCGACAGGAACGCGATGCGCACCCGGCTTCCCTCAAGCATCGCGCTCAGCACCCGGAAGTGCTGCTCCGCAAGGATCTCCGTCGGCGCCACGAGCGCAGCCTGGTGCCCATGCGCCACCGCCACCAGCATCGCATACGCCGCGACTGCGGTCTTTCCCGATCCCACATCGCCCTGAAGCAGCCTGTTCATCGGCATGGGGGTGGCGAGGTCCGACGCAATCTCGGCGCACACCGAGGACTGGTCCGCTGTCAAGGTGAAGGGAAGGCGCGCCCGGATCGCCTGATCGATGGCTGGCGTGACCGGCAGTTCGGTGGCGCGCATCGTGTGGCGCACCTGCCAGCGGCGCATCATGGCCGCAAGCTGCAGATGCAGGAGCTCGTCGAAGGCCAGGCGCCGGCGTCCGAGGGTCGCCGCATCCGCGTCCGTGGGCGCATGCACCATCCGGTACGCGTCGGCCAGAGCCGGCAGCCCAAGCGCCTGCGTGGTCTCGCGACGCACCGGGTCGGCGATCTCATTGAGCACCCTCGGCAGGCACTCCGCGACAATCCGCTCGATGCGCCAGCTCGGCACGTCCTCCGATGCGCGGTAGACCGGCCGTAGTCGCGGCGCCGCACCCGGTGAGGGGCGTGCCGCCTGCTCCGGCTCCCACCGCGGGTTCACCATCTCGAGATAGGGCCCCCGCGACTTCACGCGCCCGTGGGCGACGCCCCGTGTGCCCGGGTGGATCTTGCGCGCCATCCATGTGGCGTTGAACCACACCAGCCGGACAGTGCTGTCGCCGCACTCGAGCGTTGCCTCGCTCCGGGGACGCCGCGCACCGGGGATGTGCCTGATCGCCCGGATCTCGCCGCGGAGGCTTCGCACCGTTCGCTCCGCGTCGCCATCGGCGGCAAGCTCGCGTGCCGCTTCATCAAGGCTCTGCTCGCCCGCCTCCGACTCGTACCTGATGGGCACGTGCTTGAGCGTGTCCGCGACGGTCCTGAGCCCGATGCGCGCAAGCTGGCGTGCGAGGTTGGATCCGATGCCGGGCAGTTCGGCCAGCGGCGACCTCAGGTGGATCGTTCCGGCATCAGCATCGGGTGCCGCACTCACGCGCCTTACGATACGCCCGTGGCACGACGCCCCTTTGATCCAGCGGCAGCGCTCGGGGGACTCTTCGACCAGCCTCGCGAGGCGCCGCGTGCGCCTGCACCTCCCGACGCTCCAGAGGCACACGGCTCGCGCGACGGTGCCGAGCGCATCTACTCCGTGAGTGAGGTGTCGGTGCGCATCCTTCAGGTGCTCGAGCGCAACCTCGACAGGATCCGCGTCCGCGGAGAGGTGCTCAACTTCCGGGAGGTCAACCGCAACTGGTACTTCTCGCTCAAGGACAGCGACTCGCGGCTTGATGCGATCATGCTCCGCATGGACCAGCGGGGGGTGGAGCCTCCCGCGGATGGCACGGAGGTGGTGGTCGAGGGCCGCATCACCCACTTTGCCAAGCAGGGCCGGACGCAGATCCGGTGCGACTCCCTCGCGCCTGTCGGTGCCGGCGACCTCGACGCGAGGATGCGAGCGCTGCATGCGGAGCTCGCCGCGCGCGGCCTGCTCGACGCCGCGCGAAAGCGGACGCCGCCGCGCATCCCGCGCTCCATCATCGTGATCACGAGCCGAGGAAGCGCGGCGGAGGCCGATGTCGGGCACGCGCTCGCGACGCGGGCGCCCGGCGCGAGGGTGACCTACGTCGACACTCGGGTGCAGGGCGAGATGGCCGTGCGCCAGCTGTGCGATGCGCTGGCCGCCGCATCGGCCGCGGGCATGCGCGGCGATGCGGATGTGGTGCTGCTCGTGCGCGGGGGCGGGTCGAAGGAGGACCTCTGGAGCTTCAACGAGCGTGCGGTCGCGGAGGCGATCCTGGAGTGCGCGATCCCCGTGATCGTGGGCGTGGGCCATGAGATCGACGTGACCATCGCCGACGCCGTCGCCGACCGCCGCTCGCCTACGCCATCGCGCGCCGCGACCGACCACTTCGCGTCCGCAGACGAGCTCCGTGACGACCTCTCGCATCTTGCGCTTCGGCTCCGCGAGAGCGCTCGCGCGCGCGTCACGGACCTTCAGCGGTCCCTGCACCTGATGTCGAGGCATCCCGCGCTCGAGCGTCCAGTGGGTGCGGTCATGCTGCGGCGAGCGGAGCTCGAGCGACGCGCATCGATGCTTGTGCAGTGGGCGCGTGCGCAACTCTCGCGCCGTGCGGAACGCCTCTCGCGTGCGCACCTGGCGCTCGAGTCGCGGCACCCCCGCACGCAGCTCTCGCGCCTGCGGGTGCAGGTGGCCGCGTGCGAGCAGGCCATCGGCCGTGCGCATTCCGCGCGGCTCGGCGCTGCAGCAGCTCGCATCGGCGCGCTTGCGTCAAGGCTCGACTCGGTTGGCCCGGCCCGTGTGCTCGCGCGCGGCTACTCGATCACCGTCGGCCCCGACGGAACGCCCGTCAAGGACGCTTCGGCACTTGCGCCTGGAGATTCGCTCCGCAGCATCTTCGCGCGGGGGTCCGCCCGCAGTTCGGTGAACGCGGTCGATGCCGCCGAGGGCGACGAGGGTGCGACGGGCGAGCAGGGCGGGTCGGATCCGATCACTAGGATGCCCCCATGAGCCCCGCAAGCCCGCGCAACGCACAAGGGAATGCACGCAATGAGGGGAGCGCGTCCGCTCCTGATGCGGAGTCGATGGGATTCGAGGATGCCGTGGCCGAGCTCGAGTCCATCATCGAGCGCATCGATGCAGGCGAGGTTGGGCTCGAGGCGAGCCTTGACGCGTACCGCCGCGGCGCCGCGCTGGTGCGCCGTTGCCGCGCGATCCTCGACTCCGCTCAGCAGGAGATCGAGCGGATCTCCGCCGCCGACCTCGCGGCACGCGGCACCGACGGGAACAGCTGACTCTTGCGATGCAAGCGCTTCCGCCGCCCGTGCTGATCGCGCTCCCGTACGCCATCAACGCCCTCTTCATCTTCGCGCTGGGTGCGTGCGTCGGCAGCTTCGTCAACGTGGTCGCGATCCGGCTTCCCATCGGCATGGGACTCGTGCAGCCGCCAAGCCGATGCCCGGTGTGCGGAAGGCGGCTGCGCTGGCACGAGAACATCCCCGTGATCGGATGGTTCCTGGTGCGCGGGCGCTGCCGCTCCTGCGGCACTCGCGTCAGCCCGGCATACGCGGCGGTGGAGCTCCTGATGGGCGGCCTTTTCGCGGGCCTCTACCTGCTGCTGTTTGCCGTGGATCCCGCCGGACGGTGGGGCGGCGCATGGCCAGCGTGGTTCCAGTCGACCGGGTTCATGGCGTCGGCGCCCGCATTCGTGGCGCTGTGCGCGCTCATCGCGGCACTTGTGGCGGCCACACTCAGCGACCTGAGGACGTACTTGATCCCCATCCAGGTGACGGCCTGGCCCACCGTGATCGGGTGCGCCGCATGGACGCTCCAGACAGTCCTCGGTCCCGCCTCGGCTCCGGCGCAGGCCCTCTGGCGCGATCGATGGCCAGTGCCGCTGCCCGGCTGGACGATGGCAGGCCTTGCCCTCGGTGCCGCCGCCGGCCTGGTCATCTCGAACATCCTGCTTCGCACGGGCCGGATCCTGCCGAGCTTCCACGACTACCACGAGTACCAGAGGGATGACTCTCCGTTTGCCGACTACCCGCACGCGAGGCGGGAGATCTGGCGAGAGATCCGCTTCGTGCTTCCTGCAGCGATTTCAGGCATCGTGGGTGCGGCCGTCGCACGCGGGCTCTCGCTGTCGGCCGATGGCACCGAGGCGCTTCCGCCGCTCCCCGTCGCGGCGCTCTCGGGATCGGTGCTCGGGTACCTCGTGGGCGCAGGGCTGGTGTGGGCGGTGCGCGTGCTGGGCACGCTCGCCAAGGGTGTCGAGGCCATGGGCATGGGCGACGTGCACCTGATGGGTGCGGCGGGGGCCGTGCTCGGATGGGTCGATCCGACCGTCGCATTCTTCATCGCGCCATTCATCGGCCTTGGATGGATCGCGGTAACGGCGGTCGCCGGCCGGATGCGGGGGGGCGGTCGCCGTGAGATCCCCTACGGGCCGCACCTGGCCATCGCTGTGCTGCTGGTCGTCTTCCTGCGGCCCACTGTCCTCGATGCGGGAAAGGTGCTGTTTCCGGTGTGGATGGACGCCCCGCACGCGCCATCCTGACGAATCAGGTCCGGCGGCGTGCAGGTGCGCGGCATCCATCTGCGTGCGTTGCCCTTGACGCGGCCGTCAGGCGATGATGAGATGCCCTGCATCGGACGCCAACTACACGAGAAAGGACTCTCACCCATGCGCCACGCTCGAATCACGGGATGGACTTCCTGTGCCATTGCACTCATCGCCTCCACACTTGTCGGCTGCGACAGCTCGAAGCAGCAGGCCGACACCCTCATGAAGGAGAACGAGGCGCTGAAGGCGCAGCTCGACGACCGCAACGCAGCGCTCGAGCGAGCGGACCAGGAGCGGCAGGATGCGATCGCCCGCGCCGCCGACGCGGAGTCGAAGCTGCAGTCGGCGCAGGCCGCAGGGGCCGAGCCGGCGTCTGCGTCCTCAACATCGCCTGACACGAGTGCGTTTGCCGGCATCGAGGGCGTCACCGCCACGGCCAAGGGCAACGATGTGCATGTGACCATCGAGGGCGACGTGCTCTTCGACTCCGGTCGCGACGAGCTCAAGACGGCAGCCAAGCGCAGCCTCGACAAGATCGCGGCGATCATCAAGCAGCAGCACCCCAACGCCGAGATCCGCGTTGCGGGATTCACGGACACCGACCCGATCAAGTTCTCGAAGTTCAAGAGCAACTACCACCTCGGGTTCGACCGAGCCTTCTCGGTGCGCGAGTACCTCGTCTCCAAGGGTCTCGACTCCAAGCGGGTGTCGCTCTCGTCGTACGGCCCCGACGTGCCGCTGGCCACCAAGGCGAAGTCGCGGCGAGTCGAGGTCATCGTCATCGGCGGCTGACGGCGCCGTCCGAAGGCTCACCCGTCAGAACTTGACGTCGAGCCCCTCGTCCCTGACCTTCTTCAGCAGCAGCTCCACCTCAGCGAGCGCCGCCTTCAGGCGAAGTGCGCTGTCGGTGAGTGCGTTGTAGAGGTCGGGGTTTGACATCAGCTGACCGACGGTGCCCTCGCCAGATCCCGCCTGGTCTGCCAGCCGCTGCACCGCCTGGAGCGTGCGCGCCATCTCGTCGAGCGCGGGCTGCGCGCTGGTGACGAGCGTGCGGGCATCCACCCGGATGCCCTGCGCGGACTCGGACACCGAGTTCATCGCGGCAGTTGCAGCATCGATGAGCGTGCCTGCCTTCCACACAGCCGAGCGCGCATCGGCGCGGAGCTGCTCGTCGCCGAGCCACTCGCGCGCATCCGCGAACGCGCCCTGTGCGGTGTCGAGCAGCGCATTGAGCCGGCGCATCGCGGTGCGCACGCTCTCCTCGGAGCCAGGCGCGCCATCCTCGATGGGCGCGAAGAAGGTGTTGAGGTTGTCGAGGATCCGCGCAAAGCGCCCCTCAAGTCCCTCGAACCGAGCCTCGATTCGTGCGGAACCGTCCTTTGGCATGACGGGCCCGCCCGACCTGTAGCCGGGCGGCAGCGAGATGTTCAGGCGCGATCCTCCGCCGACCAAGGGCTGGTGCGTCTGTGCGCTGCACCCGACGGGCAGGTCCACCTGATCTGAGATCCGCACCACCACGCGCACCGGCGGCATCGATGCCGGCTCAACGCGCACCGAGTCGATGGTGCCGACCGGCACGCCGTTGAGCATCGCCTGGCTGCCGGGCCTCAGGCCTCCGGTGTCGTTGCACGCCACCTCAAGTCGCCACGTCGGACGGAAGAACCTGTCGAGCTCGCCGAACAGCAGGAGCAGCGTGGCGAAGCCCGTAAGCGCCACCAGCGCCGCGATGCCTGTCGTGAAGTTGCGGTTGCTTTCCTTCATGGGACCTCAGGTCGGGAGCGTGGCATGATCGCCTCCCTTGCGGATCCGCGCCAGTTCCTCGGGACTGGCTTCGCCGCGCAGGAAACGCTGGACGACAGGGTCGTCGGTCGTGCGGAACAGTTCCGGCGTTCCCTCAAGTCGCACCCGCCCATCATGCAGCATGACCATCCGGTCCGCCACCTTGAATGCGCTCGAGAGGTCGTGCGTGACGACGATGCTGGTCACCCCAAGTGTCCGGTTCAGCTTCAGGATCAGCTCGTTGATGATGTCCGAGCGGATGGGATCGAGGCCCGTCGTGGGCTCGTCGTAGAGCAGGACCTGCGGCTCGAGCACCACAGCGCGCGCGAGCGCGATGCGCTTGCGCTGGCCGCCGGAGAGCTCCGCAGGCATCTGCTCGCGGGTGTCCTCGAGCCCCACCAGGTGAAGCACTCGATCGACGCGACGGTCGACCTCCGACGGCTCGAGCACGCCATGCTCGCGCAGCGGGAACGCGACGTTGTCGTGCACGTTCATCGAGTCGAACAGCGCCGACTGCTGGAAGAGGAACCCGATCTGCCGACGGATCGGCCCAAGCCCGCGCTCCCCGAGCGCATCGATGCGGACCGACCCGAACCACACCTCGCCGGAGTCGGGACGAAGCAGCCCCACAAGGTGCTTCAGCATCACGCTCTTGCCGCACCCCGACGGCCCCATCACCACCGTGGTCTGGCCGCGCGGGAAGGACAGAGACAGCTCGCGCAGGACCTCCATGCGCCCAAACCGCTTGGAGACCGACTGCACGCGCATCGCCTCCGGCACCGCAACTGGCGTGTCCTCGCGCAACATGGGAGGGGGATGCTACGGCGCGCTCCTATCCTGAGCGCCATGGCGAGCGCAGATTCACCGGTATCGCGCGACATCGTGCTGCACGGGCCCATCTTCGATGTCGAGCGGATGATGGTGCGCACCCGCGGCGGCGAGGCGCTTCGCCACATCGTCAGGCATCCCGGCGCCGTGTGCGTCGCGGGCATCCTCGACGATGGCCGTCTCGTGACCATCCGCAACTTCCGTATCGCGGTGGGCGAGTGGCTCGAGGAGTTCTGCGCCGGGAAGCTCGAGCGTGGGGAGGATCCCGCCCACGCTGCGGCGCGCGAGTTCCTTGAGGAGACCGGGTACCGCGCCGGCCGCATCGAGCGCCTCGGCACCTTCCTCACGTCACCCGGATTCGCCGACGAGCTGATGCACGCATTCGTGGCGCGCGACCTCACGCACGTGGGGCAGGACCTTCAGGATGACGAACGCATTGAGGTGGTGCTGAGCGACCCGGCAGAGTTCGCGTCGCGGATCAGGTCGGGTGCGGTCCGTGACGGCAAGACGATCAGCACGTGGGCGCTGCTGGGGCTGTGCAGCCATGGCCGCTGAGCAGGTCGGCGAACGCGACGATCCGGACGGGCGCGATCCGGTGCGGGTGCGTGCGGCGGGAAGCCTCGATGACGTGCGCGCGGACCCTTCGCGTCCCTGGACATGGTCGGCGCCTCTGCTGGCGCTCGGCAGGACTCCTGTGCGCCTCCATGCATCCTTCCTCGCGCTGGTGCTGCTGCAGGCGCTTCGGGTGATCCGTCCCGGACCGTCGGGCCCGCTGCCCGATGCGATGGCGCAGATGCTGGTGGCGCTCGTCACGCTCGTGTGGCTGGCGCTTCTGGCGGACGCTGTGCGCGAGTGGGCGTCAAGGCTCGGCGGTGCGCCAGCGGGCACGATCGTGCTGTGGCCTGCGGGGGGACTGAGCTGGCGTGACGCTCCGGGCCCATGGTCAACGCGCATGGCAGTCTCGCTCGCGGCGCCAGTGGCGTCCGTCTGCGTATCGGCGGCGCTCGGTGCGGCGCTTCTGCTCCACAGCGGACGGTGGGATGTGGCGCTTCCGGTGCCATGGAGCATGGGCGGGCTACAGCATCTGGCGCACGACCGGCTGTGGTCGGCGATCTGGCTCGTGCAGTGGACGAACGTCGCGATGCTGGCCGCCAGCGCAATCCCAGCGCACCCCTTCGTGGGCGGGCGGGTCGTCGAGTCCGCGCTCGAGCCCTGGCTCGGGCGCGATGGCGCGCTGAGGGCCACAATCGTGCTCAGCATCGTCACCGGGATCGTGATCGCAATTGCAGGACTTGCCTTCGGGTCGCTGCTGTCGGTCCTGTGCGGCGCCGCCGCAGTCGCGGTCGCGATGTCCGGCGGCCGGCTCGTAGGGCTGCGCCCTGGAATGGCGGGTCTCGGGTGGTGGACGATGATCGCATCGGATGCGTCGGCGGCAGCCCGTGCACGTGCGCGCGCCCGAGCCGAGAGCCAGGCGCGCGACGACGACGACGCGCTGGACGGAATCCTCGCGAAGGTCGCAAGGGACGGGATCGACTCGCTGACGAGGCAGGAGCGCCAGGTGCTGGCGCGGTCGACGGCGCGCCGGCGCGAAATCCCTGGCGGAGGCAAGGCAGGCGACGCGGCCCGAGGCGATCGTCCCGGCCATGACGGCGCTGACGGCGGCGAATCTGCCGCGCCGTGACGCTGCGCGGCTACCCTCCCGCGACGATGGGAAGCCTTGACCGCGAGTACTGGCGCGACTCGTCCGCGCGGCCGATGGCGCGTCGCTCATGGTCGGTGACGACATGGCTCATCGCGCTGTGCGTCGGCGTGTTCGTGATCGACGCGTTCCTGCCCCGGACCTGGCAGGTGGTGGGCACCTCATGGGTCGGCGACCCGTCGCTTGTCGAGGCTGCCCGGAAGGGGACAGTGCAGTACCGGGTCCTTCCGGTGGGCGAAAGCCCGTCGCGCGTGTCACGTGCCGAGCAGCCGGTGGTGGCGCTCACGCCCAGAGGTCCCGAGACGATCGTGCGGCGGCAGCTGCAGTCGACCTCGCCGATCAGGAAGTGGCTCTCGTTCTCCACTGCCACCGCGATCTACACCGACACGCCTGGAGTGGGGTTCGCGGGCCTAGAGATCTGGCGCTTCATCGGTTTCCAGTTCTGCCACGCGGACATGAACCACCTGATCTTCAACATGATCGGGCTCTTCTTCTTCGGGCCGATCGTGGAGCGCTTCCTCGGAGCACGCAAGTTCCTCGCCTTCTACCTGATCTGCGGCATAGCGGGTGCGGCGCTCTACCTCCTGCTCAACGCTGCAGGGTTTGCGGTCATGCAGATGAGCGGGGGCAGGGCAGTCGTGCCTGGGCTCCTCTTCAACGACCCGTACACGCCGCTCGTCGGCGCGAGCGCCGGCATCTTCGGCATCCTGATCGCCTCCGCGCGCATCATGCCCAACGCCACCGTGCTGCTCTTCTTCATCATCCCGATGCGGATGGCGACCCTCGCGTACGCGCTCGTCATCATCGCAGTGGGCACCGTGATCCTCGGTGGCGCGAAGGTCGGATCGAACGCGGGCGGCGAGGCAGCGCACCTCGGTGGCGCGATCGCGGGCTGGTGGCTCATCGCGCGCCCCGACCGCCTGCAGGGGTTCTTCGACTTCTTCGGACGGGCGGGCGAGTCCGTGTCCGGGATCGGCGCGAGGCGCAGGGCAGCGGCCGCCATCCGCGAAGGCCAGCGCAGGGCAGCGGAGGATGCGGAGGTCGACCGTGTGCTCGCGAAGATCAAGGACTTCGGGATCGGCAGCCTCAGTGACGATGAGCGGCGCATCCTCAAGGACGCAAGCAGGCGCTGACCGGATGGCGATTCGCCCTCGCCCAGAGGCTTCCTGATGACACGCGCACGAGCCGTCCGAATGGAGCTCATCGGCTCCGACGCCAGTACCCGCGCCAGGCGCGGACGCATCCGCACTCCTCACGGCTCCTTCGAGACGCCCGCATTCATGCCCGTAGCCACTGCGGCGGCCATGAAGGGTCTGACTCCTGCGCAGGTCCGCGGCACCGGCGCGCAGTGCATCCTCAACAACGCCTTTCACCTGCTGCTGCGCCCCGGGCATGAGCGCGTGGCGCGACTCGGTGGCGTGCACGAGTTCATGCGATGGAGCGGCCCCATCCTGACCGACTCGGGCGGGTACCAGGCGTTCTCCATGAGCGCCATCAACGCACTTGACGAGGACGGCGTCACGTTCCGCAGCTTCATCGACGGTGCGACCGTCCACCTCGGGCCAGAGTCAAGCATGGCGGTCCAGCAGTCGCTCGGCGCTGACATCGCCATGGCGTTCGACGACTGCCCGCCAGCAATGGCGCCTGGAGCTCCGGCGAAGGGGAAGGTCACAGCACGCGGGGATCCCGCACGACGCGCACGTGACGCGCACGAGCGCACGCTGCGCTGGCTCGAGCGCTGCATCAGGGCCCATACCAGGCCTGACCAGTCGCTCTTCGGAATTGTCCAGGGTGGCACCGACCTCGACCTGCGCACCGAGAGCGTGGAAGGAACCTGCGCGCATGATCTTGACGGATATGCGATTGGCGGGGTGGCAGTGGGGGAGTCCACGGCGGCAATCGATGCGGTCGTCGCCCACACCGCGCCGCTCCTTCCGGCCGACCGGCCCAGGTACCTGATGGGCGTCGGGTACCCGCGCGACATCCTTGCGGCTGTCGAGTCAGGGATCGACATGTTTGACTGCGTACTGCCCACGCGCAACGGCCGGAACGCCTTCGCATTCACGAGGCAGGGAAGCATCCGCCTCCGGAACGCCTGCCACGCCGAGGACCCGGGCCCGATCGAGCCCGACTGCGACTGCGAGGCGTGCGCCGGAGGCTTCAGCAGGGCCTACATCCGCCACCTGTTCATGGCCGAGGAGATGCTCGGGCCCACCCTTGTGAGCCTCCACAACATTCGCCTCTACCAGCGCCTCATGTCCGACATCCGCAACGCGCTGCAACTTGGTACTCTTTCCAAGGTCCGAGATTCGTGGCCCTGCACCCGCACGGATGTGGGTGGGCATGGCGCGCAAGAGGAAGAACAGGGCGGCCAGCACTCATGACATTTGCAACTCCCGTCGCTATCGCTTCTGCAGCATGGCTGCAGGATGCCGCACCACCGCTGCCCGGCGAGGCCGCCGCGCCTGCGCCGACCGCTGTGCAGGGCGCGCCAGGCACCGCGCCTGGCGGAGCGCCTCCGGCCGATGCCGGTGGAGGCACCGGCTTCCTCCTGATGATTGTCGCGTTCGCCGTGGTGCTCTTCGTGATCGTGCCGCTCTCGGAGCGGCGCGCGCGCAAGAAGCGAGAGGCGCTCCTCAACTCGGTAAAGAAGCTCGACAAGGTGCAGACCTCGGGAGGCATCATCGGCACCGTTGTCGAGCTCAAGCCCGACACGATCACGCTCAAGGTCGACGAGAGCCACAACCTCCGGATCACCTTCGCGCGATCGGCGATCGTGCAGATCCTCGACTCGAGCTCGACCTCCGCGTCCACCGTCTCCGGCGAGAGCCAGCCGCAGTCGCGCTGAGGCCCCGCACGGACCAAACTCACTGACCCGTCGCCACACGACCACGACATCACATGAAATCAAAGCTGCTCACCAGTGTCCTCATCACGCTCGCCGTTGTGGCGATCTGCCTGTGGGAGGTCTGGCCGCCTGACAAGCGCATCCGCATCGGCAAGGACCTCCGCGGCGGCGTGAGCCTCGTCTACTCGGTCGAGATGCCCGAGGGCGCGGACAGCCAGCGAGTGCTCGCGCAGGTGATCGACTCGCTGAAGCGGCGCGTCAACCCGCAGGGCGTGCTCGACATCTCGATGCAGCCGCAGGGCGCGGACCGCATCGAGGTCGTGATGCCCCTGCCGTCGCCTGCGGTGAAGGCGCTCGGGGACTCGTACGACGCGCTGCTCGCCGAGACCGGCGCACGCACACAGATCACCGCGCGACAGCTCCAGCGTGCGCTTGCCGAGGGCAAGGCGATGGAGTTTGCGCCGAAGGACCCGCCATCCGGGGAGGTCGCTCCGGGCAGCCGCAGGGAGCTGCTGTCCAAGCTGCAGGCCGCTCACGACGCCGCCAAGGCAGGCCGTGCCGCGCTGGCAGGCATGGCCGAAGGTGCGCCTCAGCGGGATGCCGAGGAGGAGCGTCTCGCGCAGGCCGAGATCGACGAGAAGAAGCTCTTCGACCAGGTGCTTGCCACGAGCGTCCCTGTGCAGCGGCTCAAGCGCGCGATGCAGCTCTCCACGGAGCGCCCGCCGCTGCGTGACGAGCGGGGCCGCATTCGGGTGAGCGCTACCGGCGATGTCGCCACGGGCCCAAGCCCGCGCGAGGTTGAGCTGAGGACCCTCACCACGATGGTGCCAGACTTCTCTGCGCAGATCACCGCGCTCGTGAAGGCATACGACGACTACGCGGCCGTCGTGACCGGCTATGACGACCCCGAGGACCTCAAGCGCCTGATGCGTGCGGCCGGCGTGCTCGAGTTCCACATCCCGGTGTCGGCGGCTGCCCCCGAGGGCGTGAACGTCGAGGACCTGGTCACGCAGCTGAAGGAGCGCGGCGCTGACGGCACCGACTCGCCCGTCGCACGGTGGTTCCGCATCAACAGCGTCAAGCAGTTTGCGGAGAGCCCCCAGGAGCAGGATGCGCTCCGTGCGGACCCGGCCACGTTCATGCGTGCGCGTGATCTCATTGCGACCTCGCACGAGGGCAATGTGTGGGTGCTCCTTTACACCACCGAGGGCATGAGCCTTGACCACCTTGGCGGCCGCCAGTGGACGATGAAGTCCGTGTTCCCGTCGCAGGACCAGCTCGGCCGAGCGGCGGTCGCGTTCCAGCTCGATCAGGCCGGCGGCCAGCTCATGGGGCGCCTGACGGGCCCGAACATTGGCCGTCCGATGGCGATCGTGCTCGACGGCGAGATCTACAGCGCTCCCACGCTCCAGAGCCAGATCAACGCCAGCGGCCAGATCTCGGGCAACTTCGGTCCGGAGGACATCGACTACCTGATCCGCGTGCTCCAGGGCGGCGAGCTCGAGGCGAAGCTGCGCCCTGAGCCGGTGTCCGTCAGCATGCTCGGCCCCGCCATCGGCCGCGACAACCTCGAGCGCGGATTCTCCGCGGTCGGAGCGTCGGCGGTCGCGGTCGGCATCGCGATGGTCCTCTACTACTTCGGCGCAGGCATCATCGCGTGCATCGCGCTTGCGATCAACGGCCTCATGATCTTCGGGATCATGGCCGCCATCGATGGCACGTTCACGCTGCCGGGCCTCGCCGGCGTCGCGCTGACGATGGGCATCGCGGTCGACGCGAACGTGCTCATCTACGAGCGAATCCGCGAGGAGCTCGTGGACCGCGGCGAGTCGCTTCCGACGGCAGTGGAGATGGGATTCAGGCGCGCGCTGTCTGCCATCGTGGACGGAAACATCACGAACCTCATCGTGTGCGCGGTGCTCTACAAGTTCGGCGCGACCGAGGTGAAGGGCTTCGGCCTCACGATGATGATCGGCACGCTCACGACACTCTTCACGGGCCTGTACGTGTCGCGCATGTGCTTCAACGTGTGCACGGGCCCGCTCGGCATTCGCCGGCTCCCCATGCTTCCGACCGTGGTTCCCGGCCTCATGCGGGTGCTGCGCCCGAACATCGACTGGATCGGCATGCGGTGGGCGCTGTGGGGCGGGGCGGGACTGCTCGCGGTGGCGAGCCTCGTGCTGACGGTGTCGACCGGCCGCGAGATGCTTGACACCGAGTTCCGCGGCGGCATTGCGATGACGATGTCCACGCGGAAGGCCGCGTCCGGAGAGCCGGCGGGATCCGACGGCAAGCTGCTCGTCGCACGTCCCGATGTCGAGCGCCGCATCCGCGCCATCGGCGAGAAGGCGCCTGCGGACGCTCTCGCGGTGCGCGAGCTGCGCAACGCGACGGTCCTGACCGTCGGCGAGAGCACCGCGGACTTCCAGGCGACATCGTTCCAGATCAAGCTTGCGAACCCGCCATCGTTCACCGAGGCCGACACGCTGACGGAGCCTGTCGTCACCGCAGTGGCGAACGAGTTTGCGGCGGAGCTCGACCTCGTGATGCCGCTGACCTTCAAGGGACTCGGTGACGCGAACGATGCCGCGTACGTGAAGCCCGTGCTGTCGGACACGCTCGGCGAGCTGCTCGCGAAGCCCGGCCGCACCGAGTCGCTGCGCGACTGGTATGGCGGTGCCGCGGTCCTTGTCGAGGGCATCACTCCACCAATTGCCGCTGAAGACGCCGCGGCGCGCATCACCCGCATGCGCGGGCAGCCGGACTTCTCCGCGATCTCCGCGCGCACATTCGAGATCCTGCCGATCGAGACCGCGCCCGACGGCAAGTGCTCGTCGCTCCTGGTGCTGGTGAACGACCCTGCGGCCAACCTCTCGAAGGTGGATGCGGCCACGTGGACGCGGCTCCTCGCGGGCCCGGAGTGGAACCTCGTGCAGCAGGCGTTCTCCCAGAAGCTCAGCGTCGACCAGGTGAGCAGCTTCTCGCCCAAGGTCGCCGAGAACCTGGCCGCCACGGCCATCGTGGCGGTGTCGCTCAGCCTCATCGGCATGCTGCTGTACATCTGGCTGCGCTTCAACAGCCTCCGGTACTCGCTCGCGACGGTGGTCGCGCTTGTCTTCAACCTGTGCTGCTGCCTCGGCGCGCTTGCGCTCTCGCTGCGGTTCACGGGTTCGGCCTTCGGCCGTGCCACGTACGTCGAGGACTTCCGCATCGACCTCAACGTGATCTCCGGCCTCCTTGCCATCATCGGCTACTCGCTCAACGACACGGTCGTGATCCTCGACCGCATCCGCGAGAACAAGGGCAAGCTGCTGTACGCGGGATACAGGACCGTCAACGACAGCATCAACCAGACGTTCAGCCGCACGATCCTCACGGGCGGAACCGTGCTGCTCACGGCTGGCATCCTCTTCTTCTACGGAGGCTCGGGGATCCGTCCCTTCGCCTTCACGTTCATCGTCGGACTGATCGCCGGTACGGCCAGCTCCGTTGTGGTTGCCGCGCCACTGACATACGTCAGGCGCGAGGACCGCAGCGAGGCGCGCCGTGCGGGATCGGTCGACGCCGCCTCGGGAACCGCACCCGACCCGGCGTAACACGCTCGTTTCAACTCACCAGGACATGGAGGTCCACCAATGAATCGCGGAGCCAAGATTGTCATCGTCGCCGTTGTGGCGCTGTTCGCGCTCACCGGCATCTACTACGCCTTCAGCCCGGCGAAGTCGCGCACTGCATCGCAGCGCGATGCTGACGCCGGTGGCGCCGAGTCCGCGACGGGACGCATCAGCGACCCGATCGCACCCGGCGCTTCAGTGCCCCAGACCCTCACGATGGGGCCGTCCACGGGCTCCACGGCCACCCCGCCGGACGCGGCCTTCGCCAAGCCTGGCGCGAGCGCGAACGTGCCCGCGTCGGGTGCTGGCACTCCCGCCGTCGGCGGCATTCCAGCGACTGGCACCGGTTCCACGGCCACTGCAATGGGTTCCGGCACCGCTTCGGCCAGCGGCGTCCCGAACTCGCTCGCTCCCGTGATCGCGCCGCCAACCGGAGGTGCCGCCCCAGCGACCCCGGGCTCGCCTCGAATCCTTCCGCCCGAGCGCACGGCGACCGGGATGCCGAGCGCGCCCGCGCCTGCGACCACGCCATCGATCACTCCTCCCTCGACGCCCACGGCTCCTGCGCTGTCGGTCAAGCCGACTGTCGCGCCATCAGCAGCACCGGGCACGACGAAGTACACGATCAAGTCCGGCGACACCCTGAGCACCATCGCGGGCGAGTTCTACAAGGACACCCGCAAGTGGTCCGTGATCGCCAAGGCCAATCCCGGCATCGACCCGTCGAAGCTCAAGGTCGGCCAGGTCATCAATGTGCCCACCGATGGGGCCGTTGCCCGTCAGGCCACCACGGTGCCTGAGCGTGCCAGCGCCTCGTCGCGTCCGTCGGGCACCACCCACACCGTCGCCACCGGCGAGACGCTGTCGGCAATCGCCGAGCGCTACCTCGGAAGCAAGGGCGCCTGGAAGCGTCTCTACGACGCGAACAAGGATGCGATCGGCAGCGACCCCGCGAAGCTGAAGGTCGGCACCAAGCTCGTCATTCCCGCAGCCTGAACCGCCCGAGAGTCCGGTCGCGCAACCGCGCCTCCCGTACCACGGCCAAAGCCGTCGGAGCGGGAGGCGCGGTCATTGCATGCCGGCGATGCGCGCAATCTCACGCAGGTTCCCGGCGCGCAGCGATCCCACAACGGCCGCCGTCACCGCAGGGTGCGCGAGCACAAAGGGGATCGCCTCCGCGGGCGCGATGGCGCCGGACGCGAGCGGCTTCTTCACGAGCACTGCGACATCCTGCGACGCGCAGCGGTCCATCACGGGCGCCATCGACGTGTCACGAGGGTGGTACTCGAGCATGAGGCTTCCGATGCGCGCATCGCCGAGGCATGCCATCGCGCCATCGGCGGTCTTGGGGCTGAACCCGATCACGCCAAGGTGCCCGCGCTCGCGCGCATCCGCAAGCGCCCCGATGGCACCCCCATCGCGAAGGATCGCCAGGTCGGAACCATCCGAGTGCACATGGACGATGTCGAGCCTGTCGGTGCAGAGACGCTGCATGCTCTCGCGCAGGCTGCGTTCGACGGCGGCGCGCGAGAAGTCGTACTGGGATCTGCCTTTCCCGAATCGCTCGCCGACCTTGGTGGCGATGACCACAGCGTCGCGCCGCGCGATCAGCGCCTGCCCGATCCGGGACTCGGCAAGGCCGTAGGCGGGCGCCGTGTCGATGATGTCAATGCCCATGTCGCACACGGCATGGAGCAGTGCACGCGACTCCTCCGCCGTGGGCAGCTCGTAGCCCTGCGCGTACTTGATGCCCTCGTTGCGCCCGATCTTGAAGGACCCGAACGCGATCGGCGCCACATCGCGGCCCAGCGCGGGGAATGGCCGCCTCATGCGGAGATCTCCGAAGTGGGCACCCATTCGGAGGGCGCACTCCACGGGGCGCGCGCCACGGCGGGCCGCTCCCATCCCAAGAGGGCCGCCGCAATGTCCGCCGATGCTTGCGCGTGAAGCGCAGGCCCCGCCGACTCGAGCACCATGTCCGCCGCTGCTGGCGCAAGAGCCATCTTCGTTGGCCAGACCGTGAGCAACGCGGTGCCTTCGACATCGGCTCGCTCGATGCACGCGTCCTCGGGCCTGCTGCCCTTGGGCTGCTCGCGCTCCGCCCGGTTGACTGTGTAGGTCGACCACATGCAGTCGCTGAAGTCGACCGATGGGAGCACCGCGCGCATCTCGGCGAGCGCGTGGGCGCGCTGCGCACGTGGGTCGCGCAACACACCCTCCTCGGCCAGCTTCCCGCCGATGTGCCAGACGCGCTCTCCGCCTCTGGGCGATGAGCTCGTCACGGTGACGCGTGTCGCCAGGCCATCCACGCAGTGCCCATGAAACTCCGGTAGCGGACCGCGCACCATCGCCTGGTGAAGCGGGCGCAGCTGCATGAGCCCCTGCGCGAGGCCAAACTCGCCACGAAGCGCGGCGTTGCCCGCGCCTGCTGCGAGCACGACGCACCGCGGGCGGAACGCGATGGATCGGCCCTCGCCCGAGACACGCACGGAGCCGCCCGGCGCTGCGCGTGCCTCGCCGCGCACCACCCATGGCACCATCGGCGCCAGCAGCGCACCGAGCGTCGCGACTGGATCGAAGACCGGTTCAGGTAGCCGCAGCACATCGCCGCGCACGTCACGCAGCAGGGGCGGACGCTCGCCCGCGGGTACCGCCTCCGGCCGCGCACGCAGCGACAGCCTGGCACCCACCATCGCGAATGCGCCAGCGACTCCCTCGCTCCTCCAGAGCCACATGTGGCGGGCGAGCGGGGGTGCGGCCCGGAGGTCAAACCCGTTGCCCGAGTCCGCCATGGCAAGCCACCGCTCCGGCATCCGCTCGATCGCACGGGCGCTGCCCGAGACCAGTCCGCCGAGCGAGTACTTCACTCCGCCGTGCACGATGCCCTGCGCACAGACGCTCTGCCCGTCACCGAGCGCGCTCCGCTCCACAAGGCACACGCTGTGGCCTGCCTGCCTGAGGGCATGCATCGCGAAGAGCCCGGCCATCCCGCCTCCGATGATCAGCGCATCGATAGGCAGTGGCGTGTCGCTCATGGCTGCTGCAGCCTGCGATGCTATCGTCGCACTGGAGCTGAGCGTGCGCGTCCACTACCACGACGAGTACATGGTCGAGCTTCCGCCCACGCACGCGTTCCCGATGCGCAAGTACCCGGAGCTGCGCGAGATCCTCCTTCGTGAGGGCCTCGTGTCGCGCGATGCCATCGTGGAGCCCGACGAGGCACCTTGGGAGTGGATCTCGCGTGTGCACGCGCGCGACTACTGCGAGCGCCTCGCGTCAGGCACGCTCAGCGCCGACGAGGTGCGCAGGATCGGGCTCCCGTGGTCGCCAGGCCTGGTGGTGCGGTCGCGGCGCGCGGTGATGGGCACGGTGCTCGCGGCGCGTCACGCGCTCGAGCAGGGGATCGCGGGCAACCTCGCGGGCGGCACGCATCACGCATGCAGCGACCATGGCGAGGGCTACTGCGTGCTCAATGACGTCGCCATCGCGATCCGGCGGCTCAGGGATGAGGGCCGCATCCGGCGTGCGCTGGTGGTCGACCTCGACGTGCACCACGGCAACGGCACTGCCGAGATCCTCGCCGCAGATCCCGACTCGTTCACGCTCTCGGTGCACGGCGAGCGCAACTACCCCGCACGCAAGCCGCCCTCGACGCTCGACGTGCCGCTTGCTGACGGCACCGCCGACGATGGCTACATGCGCGCGATGGTGCCCGCGCTCGAGCAGGCGGTTGCCCGCTGCGCACCCGATATCGCCTTCTACCTCGCAGGCGTCGACGTGATGGCCGGCGACCGTTTCGGGCGGCTTGCGCTGACGCGCGCGGGACTCGCCGCCCGCGACCGCCACGTGCTGTCGACGCTTCACGCGGCTCGCATCCCCACCACACTTGTGCTCAGCGGCGGCTATGCGGCAACGCCAGCACTCACGGCTGACCTTCACGCGGAGGTGTACCGGCAGGCTCGCGCGCTTGGCCTTGCGTAAGAGGCACGTCGCCGTCCTCAAGCAGGAACGACCGAATCTCCCTCGCGACCTCGCGGGGCGAGTCCGCAAAGATGACGTGCCCGCCATCGGGAATCAGCACAGGCTTGACCCGGGCGATCCCGCGGGCGAACACGGGCAGCATTGAGGGGTCCGTGACTGCATCCTTCGCGCCGAAGATCACGAGCGTGGGCGCATCGATCGCCGGCAGCAGGGGACGCACGCCGTCGAGCAGGAATGGGCGGATGCGGTCCACGATCGCCAGCCAGTCCGAGCGGCGCCCCACCGCACGGTCAATCATCGCCTGGCGAAAGGGGGCAGGGATGGGTGGCGGACGAAGGAACACAGTGCGCACGACACGGTCGAAGTCGTCGCCGTCGGCGATGTCGAGCGGGTTCTCTCCACGGTCCGCCGAGCGCATGAAGTCGTTTCGCACGGGCGGGTCCACACCCGCGGGCGCCAGCAGCACCAGCCTCCTCACGCGATCAGGATGCTCCGCCGCATATGCCGCCGCGAACGCGCCGCCCATCGAGGTGCCGACGATGTCCATGCGGTCCGTGCCGATGGCCTTGCGGAATCCCTCGATCCACCGCACATACTGCCCGGGCCCGAACGCCTCGCCGCGGCAAAGGTCGTGGTCACCGAAGCCGGGCAGGTCCGGTGCCCACACCCGACGCGTGGCCTTCACCCACGACATCGGCATCGTCATCGCTTCCTTGCTCGTGCCGAAGCCATGCAGGAACACGACTGGCACGGCGTCCGCCGGCAACTCGGGTCCCCCGCGCAGCGTGGGCGCATCCCACCCATCCACATTGACCGACTCGAGCGACAGTCCCTGCAGCGTGCGGAAGGCCCACGTCGCTGTGGCGTGGAACCCTCGAGGCCAGTTCCACAGGACAGCGCCTGCGGCGACAAGCATCGCCAGCGCCACACTGGCCGAGATCAGCATCGTCCGCACGATGCGCCACACGCGGCCCTTCCGCCTGGCGACGACACGCGCACCCGCCGATGCCGTCGCTGCACTCACGGCGCCCAATCCCGCGCTCGCGAGAGCGCACGCTCCACATCATCAGTGGCCATCCCCAGCCGCTCGTGCAGCGCATCCATGAATCTCGGCGGAAGTGGAGCCTCGGCGCACACCGGCCCGCCTGCCGAAGGGAGCACGCACGAGATCCTCCATGCGTGCAGCAGAAGGGTGGGTAGAGCGCCGCGCGGCGGCTTGCTGGTGTTCGGCGGCAGAAGCGACCGGTAGACGCGGTCTCCCGCGACCGGGGCTCCGAGCCATGCCATGTGTGCGCGGATCTGGTGCAGCTTGCCGGTCTCGATCGCCACTGCGACAAGCGACGCCGTTCCGTGAGACGCCAGCGTCATCCAATGGGTGATCGCCGGCTCGCCACGCCGTGCGATCGCGCTCACCTTCATGTCGCCTCGCCGCACCTCCTCCAGCGGCTGGTCCGTGCGCCCTGCGGGCGAGGGGAGCTTGCCCGACACGACCGCGAGGTACATCTTGCGCACAGTCCGCGCCGCGAACTGCGCGCGCACCGAGTCGTAGGCCGCGGCATCGAGCGCGCACAGCACGCATCCGCTCGTCTCGCGGTCGAGCCTGTGCAGCAATCCCCAGTCGCGCGCCGCGCCGAGGCGCTCCATCCGAGCCCGGTACCTGCTCATGAGTCCGTTGAGCAGCGCATCCGAGGTGTGACCAACGCCGGGCTGCGTCACGATGCCGGCGGGCTTCATCGCGCACACCATGTCGGGCCACTCGTGCACGAGCTCCCAGTCGACGTCGGGGTTGGCCACAGGCGGTGCGGGCACGCAGGGAGCGTAGGGCAACACGCGTAGCATTCGCGTCCCGCGCGCCGCTGCGCGCGCCGCAGAGCAGACCCACGGAGCCCGCACCCCATGCAACAGAGCCGAGTCACGAGCAGGCTCCGCCCATTCGGCGAGAGCGTCTTCACCACGATGAGTCGGCTCGCGGCGCAGCACAAGGCTGTCAACCTTGGCCAGGGGTTTCCCGACTTTGACGGTCCCGCGTTCGCCAAGGATGCCGCAAAGTCCGCGATTGATGCAGGATTCGGCCAGTACGCGCGCGCCTTCGGGCTTCCTGACACCAACGCAGCGATCGCAAGGTTTGCGTCACGCAGCCTCGGATGGAGTCCCGATCCGGACACCGAGGTGACGGTCACGGCAGGGTGCACCGAGGCGATCGCGGCCGTACTGCTCGGCCTGCTTGAGCCGGGCGACGAGATCATCCTGCTCGACCCCTGCTACGACTCCTATCCCGCCTGCGTCGCGATGGCAGGTGCAACCGCGAGGCGCGTCCGCCTCGAGGCCCCCGACTTCAGGATCGATGCGGACATGCTCCGGAGCGCGTGCTCCGCGCACACGCGTGCGATTCTCGTCAACTCGCCGCACAACCCCACCGGCCGAATGCTCGACGCCGCCGAGCAGCAGGCGATTGCGGATGTCGCGCAGGAGCGAGACCTCATCGTGCTCTCTGACGAGGTGTACGAGATGATCACCTACGCAGGCCCGCACCGCTCGATTGCCACGCTCCCCGGCATGCGCGAGCGGACCATCGTGATGTCGAGCCTCGGCAAGACGTTCTCGCTCACAGGCTGGAAGATCGGATGGACGGTCGCACCCGCGGACCTGACTGCCGCGGTACGCGCGTCGCACCAGTTCCTCACGTTCTGCGCGGCGACCCCACTCCAGAAGGCGGCCGCGACTGCGCTCGATGCGCTCGCGACCGATGACGCGTACCTGCGGCAGCTCGCCTCCGAGTACGCGTCGCGCCGGAACTTGCTGCTTGGCGAGCTGGCCGCCGCCGGCTTCCGGTGCATCGTCCCAGAGGGCTCGTACTTCATCCTCGCCGACATCACCGACCGGGGGTTCACGGACGACGTATCCGCCTGCCGGGCCATGGTGGCGGAGGCGGGGGTGGCGGCCATCCCAGCCTCAGCCTTCTACGACCCGTCCCACGCGGAACGGCGGTTCGCCCGCTTCGCCTTCTGCAAGCGGGATGAGACGATCCGGGCGGCAGGAGAGCGGCTTGCAGGCTGGCGCCCGCCGTGCTAGCCTGCTCGGCTCGATTTTCGAGGAGGAAACCCCGTGTACGCAATCATCGAAGACAGTGGCACTCAGATCATGGTCCGTGAAGGCGACGTCATCGACATCGACCTGCGCGACCTCAATGGAGCCAGCACGGTCACCTTCTCCAAGGTCGTCGCCAAGGGCGCCGGTGACGGCACTGCGGCGACCATCGGCGCGCCCTACATCAGCGGCGCCTCGGTGACGGCCGAGGTCGTTGACCCGGCCAAGAAGGGTCCCAAGCTCCGCCTGAGCAAGTACAGCCGCCGCAAGGGCTACCGCCGCACGAAGGGCTCCCGCCAGGAGTACATCCGCGTGCGTGTCGGCGCGATCGCCTGACCGCACGCGACGCCTCAAGGTCAAGGCCGGCACCACGTCCGCCTGTCCCCTCGGCGTCAAGGCCTACTCGGTTCAGTCGTCCGCAAACCTGCTGCTGCGCGCGAGGATGTCCTCGATCCGCGCAGGCTCCTCCCACTCTCCGGTCATGCCGGAGAGGCAGATCGCCTCAATCAGGGCTGCCGTGCGCAGGGTGAGCGACTCAGGCATGGCGCGCTCGATCTGCGCATCGCTCGCAAGGCACTCCGCGGCGATCGACTCTGGCGTACCGAAGTCTTCCGGCGGCACGCTGGCGCTCTCGAGTTCCTTGCCCTTGGCGTCGAGCCGGACCATCATGCTGTCGTCGGCGATGATCGAGCCGTGTGCCAGCTGCATGTGGGCTCGGCGCTCCCACACGGGTGCGCCCGCGCTCGCCACGATCGCAGCGCCACGCGAGTCCGCGTAGCGCATCAGGCACGATGCGGTTCCCTGAAAGCACTCGAGGGCCCGGCTCGCCGCATCAGGCGCATTCTCGCTCACCCGGGTCGGACGCTGGCCGGAGAGGGCACAGGTCACGCCGTCGGGCATCCCCATCCACATCACGATCGCGCGCGCAGCATCGGCGAGTCGCGCCAGGATCGACCCATACGCCGGAGGTGCTACGGTCTCGACCAGCACATGGCGGCAATTGGCGCCGTCGAGGGCGGCATCGCCGGCCTGCGCCAGCATCGAGTCGTGTGCGAGCCCCGGCAGCAGGCAGACGCGTGGTGGCCTCGGCCCCACGCATGCGGAGGCCGGCAGCGGTTCCACACTGAAGACGGTGGAACGTCCCTCAACGAGCATGAGGGCGTCGCTCGCGGACAGCCGGTCCGTGCAGAGCAGGGGGGCGCCCTTCGTGCGGCTCGCGAATGTCCTTATGTCGTCGTGAGTTCGAGCGCCGGGAAACGCGTCGGGCGATGGGCTCGCTCCTCCGCCAATGTCTCCCACAACGCGGCCCGACGACGCAAGCGCCCGGATCAGCCACTCGGGCACCGTACGACCCCACAGGGCGATGTCTGTTGTGGACGCCATCGACTGCGCTCGCGCGGTCGCAAGTCTAGGGATAACCTTCGGGTGTGGTCAGGCGATCGCGTCCGGCTCTGTGCCGGGCGAGGAAAGTCCGGACACGACAGGACACGGTGATGGCGAATCGCCACCAGCCCCGGCGCGGGGCTCGGGAAAGTGCCACAGAAAAGACACCGCCGGGAAACCGGTAAGGGTGAAAAGGTGCGGTAAGAGCGCACCGCTCCTCCGGTGACGGAGGAGGCAGGGCAAACCCCGCCGCGTGCAAGCGCAAGCAGCTCCCTGGCAGACTTGTCTGCCGCCTGCGGTCCGCAGGTCCGGGAGCGGGTCGCGTGCTAGAGGGCGTCGGCAACGGCGCTCCCAGAGAAATGACCGCCGCCCGAAAGGGAACAGAATCCGGCTTACGACCACACAGCGCCCGGCGGGCCCGCAAGGGCCCGCCGCCTTTTTTCCCATCCAGCGCGCCGCCTCCACAGAGCCGATCCACGAGGCACGCATGAGCCCAACCTGTCGTGTCTCACGCAGGGCACTGCACAACATGTGGGAATTTGGGAAACCTCTTGAGTGGCGAGACGCGCTCCTCCATACTATGGCTCTTATGTCCACACCAGCGAGGACGAACAGTCTCCAGTCGTACGCGATGCTGCTCTACCGAAGGGCAGTGCACCCCGAGTTCTTCGGCATCGAGGGGCGAAAGCGCCTCGAGCACGGCACGCTTGAGGCCGAGGCCTGGATCTTCAAGGGCGGCCACGCGGTGCGCTTCCAGTCAGGTGCGCTGACGATGTGCGAGGTTGTGGTGGACCATCCCGCAAACCTGCCGGAGCGAGGCCTTGCCGCCAATCTCCCGTGCGCGGGCGAGCGGGACCATGAGGAGAAGCTCACCGAGGAGATCTCCTTCATGACGACCATCCAGACGGAGACGATGCCGGAGCACCTCTATCTGAGCACCTACAAGGAGATGCTGGTGCACGGTCGCAGCCACGAGTCGCTGATGAGCGTGTGGACCGACGATCAGGGCAAGCCGAACCTGTCGGTGCTCGACATGCAGCGCTATCGCTCGGAGATCCACGTGCAGGGCTACCACCTCCGTAGCGACTGCGCCCTCGTGCTGCGCACCCAGTCGATGCTGAGGCTGCCGCGCTCCGCCGCGCTGCGTGCTTCGCCCCGGTCCTGACCTTGCCTGGAGCGCGGGTTTCCCAATCCACTCCGCCGCACGAGCAAGGGCGTGGTGCTGTGCCTCGCGCTGCACGCCAGACGGTGGAGACAGACCGCATGCTGGGATTGACCGAAGTCTGGGTTCGGACGGCTCATGTTCCAGAGCCGCACGCGCACCCGGTCGTCGCGGCGCCATGTGCGGAGACGTTCGCAGTCACCGCGATTCCGGAAGGGGGATCGGCACTCGAGCGGCTTGACGCCCTTCGCAGCCTTCACGACGCCACGTGCCCTCACTGCACCACCGCCACCGGACACACGCAGACGGTGTTTGGCGAGGGAAACCCTGCCGCCCGGCTGGTGTTCGTCGGCGAGGCGCCGGGCGAGACCGAGGACCAGCTCGGCCGCCCATTCGTGGGCAGGGCAGGTCAGAAGCTCGACGAGATGATCAAGGCGATGGGCATGTCCCGGTCGGACGTCTACATCGCCAACGTTCTCAAGTCCCGGCCGCCTGACAACCGGACTCCACTCCCGACCGAGGTGGAGCGGTGCGCTCCATTCCTCGCCGCGCAATTGCGGATCATTCGTCCGGAGGTGATCGTCTCACTCGGAGGTCCCGCCACCAAGTTCCTGCTTGGGGTCGATACCGGCATCACCAAGCTCCGCGGGCAATGGGCCTCATGGTCGCCACCGGGCGACGCGGAAGACGTCAGGATCCCCGTGATGCCCACCTATCACCCCGCGTACCTGCTCCGCAACTACACGCCCAAGACGCGGGGGGAGGTCTGGTCCGACCTCAAGCAGGTGATGGACCGCCTACGCAGACAGGCGTGAGCAGTGGGTGAAAATCTCGGGGAACCCCTCGCGCACCCTGTGCGTAGAACCGAATGTAGGAAGTGAAACGGGCGCTGGAGTGTGAGCCCGCCTGGCGCGAGCGAACCGCAGACGCCAGAGTCAATGAGCCCCCCACGAGGAGCCTGTCGCGGCTTTAGGCCTGCGGCGGGCTCTTTTTTT
>CAZKTN010000006.1:84135-94893 GCA_964555705.1 uncultured Isosphaeraceae bacterium
CGCGCCGATGTCGCGCGGTGGGCGATCAGTCCGCCATGATCGCCATCGCGGCGCTGGTGATCAGGGCCGCACCCTGCGGGTCGAGCGACTCCGGTGACTGGCCGTACTGAATCAGCTCCGGGGTGCCGCCAGTCGCAAAGAGCGCTGCGGACATGTTGCCCACGCTGCACCAGCGTGTGGCGTTGCCGCCGCCACGCACCGACTGCAGGAAGGCTTCGATGTCACCCGAGGCGTACTCGGCGAGCAGGCCTCGGTCGATCTCCTCCACCTGCTTGCGCACCTGGGCTCCCACCGGTCCGGGATCGCCGAATGCCGGTCCAACGTGACTGAGGTCTGCCGACGCGATCACGAGCGTGCGACCCGGCATCGAGGTGATTGCATCCCGCAGCGCGGCACGGAACTCGGCGTACGACGCACGCGCGCCATCATCCGCGATCATGGCCCGCATTGGATCCGGAACAAGCGCCGCAAGGACGGGCACGCCGGGCAACGTGTGAGCAATCCACGGGATGTGGAACTGCACCGAATGCTCGCCAAGGAAGTCGGCCTCGTCCTTGAAGAGCCTGTCTCCAAGTTCGCGGCCGAGAAGGTCAGCCAGCGCTGCATCGGAGGGCACCACGCCAAATGGGCTGTCCTGACCGAGCCTTGTCGCGACCACGCCGTCGCCGAGGCCGAAGTGGTTCGTGCCAAGAAGAACGACGCGGTCAGGTCGGGCAGCGCCCGCCACCACGGTGTAGGCCGCCGCGTAGTTCGCGCCGCCACGCTCCAGATCCAGGTGCGGGGCCACGATGCCCAGAACCCCAGAGCCCAACTCGGCATCCTCTGCCGCCGCCAGAAGGGAGCCGATGGTCTGGGTCGCTGCCTCGCGCGTGTCGCCGGCAAACTTGGAGCCGGACGCCGGGAACGCGCCCGCGGAGCGGGTGCGCTCCATGGCCTCGCGCTCAAGACGGTCGAAGGTGGGACCCCAAAGAAGGCCCGACTCGTCGAGATTCGCGACAAGCTGCTTGAGCTGGTCCAGCGGGACCTTGGTCGCCTCGGAGATCTGATCCACCGTGTGCTCGCCCTGCAGCGAGTGGATGAGCCCGAGCGCCTGCGGCGGGACCACCATCATGCGGCCGGTCAGGTTCATGGGATCACGGAGGCCCACTCCGACCTGCTTGTCCCGCTCGACCCCAACGGGCTGGAAGGGGCGTACATGGGGGCGAAGCAGATGCTCGGTGATCTCGCTCATGGGCGGGCGAGTGTAGTGCCCGAAAATCGCTCAGATCCCGCGATCTCGGGTGAACTTGGGGTGCCGTTGGCCGATATGCAGGGCACGGCCGCGGTGTCCTGGCGCGCTATGATTTGGGGCTCCCGTCGCAGTCACGCACGGGAAGCTCTCGAACGCAGGCGCCACGACCGCCGCCACTTCCACAGGAGACGTCCCGAATGAGTCCCGTCGCTGCCCACCGTCGTCTGGCCCGCACCCTCGCCTGCGCTGCAATCGCCGCGATCGCACTCGGCGGATCGGCCCTCGCCCAGGACGCGACCCAGGGCGCGCCGGCGGCGAAGCCATCCGTGCCCTCCACGAACTCGACGCTCTCGACCAAGAATGCACCTGCGCAGCAGAAGGGCGCAGGATCCCCAAGCCTGTCGCCGAGTGCCGCTTCGGCAACGGACGTCCGTCAGGCCACGGCTGCCACCGCGCCGCCAGCGCCGCAGATGTCGAACGAGGTTCCGATTGTCTTCGAGCCGTCAGTGCTCGACCTCGGCGAGATGCAGGCGGACGTGCCCAAGGCCGGTGTGGTGAAGCTGCGCAATGTCAGCTCCGCGCCCGTGAAGGTGCTCAAGGCAATCCCCGGATGCGGGTGCACGACGGTCGGAGCGCCGCAGGACCCGATCCAGCCCGGCGAGGCTGCCGAGATCGAGATCACGATGAAGCCTGGCCCGAAGCCCGGCGTCAACATGCGCAAGAGCGTCACGTTCCAGCTCGAGGGCTACTCGCCCATCGTGCTCACCGTGCAGGGCGACGTTGCGGCGTATGTCACGATCGAGCCCGACGTCATCGCCGCGCCCAAGGGTGGCGAGACGACCGAGCAGAAGGTGGTGCTGCGCTCCGTCGATGGCCAGTCGTTCACCATCAAGGGCGCAAACCCGCCAATTCTCGCATCCATTCCCGCAGATGCCGCCCTCGAGCACACGCTCGACATCGACTGGGGCAAGTGGGAGGCACAGGGCCGCGCGATGAAGCTGGCCGTGGACACAAGCCACCCCAAGGCGCCATCGCTTTCGGTCATGATCAAGAGGCCGCTGGTCGTGGAGCCCGCCGGCAAGACTCCCTCAGCGCCCAACGCGCCGGCAGCGAGGCCAGCGAGCGAGATCGTGACCGCATCGCAGCGCGGTGACGCAGCGAGGGTCCGCGAGCTGCTCGCGGCAGGGGGCAATGCGAACGATGTTGACCCCGACACCGGCCGGAGCGCGCTCCATTTCGCCGCTCGCGAGAACCGCGCCGAGGTGGTGGCCATCCTCATCGACAGCAAGGCCGACATCAATGCCACAGACCGGACAGGCAAGACGCCGCTGACGATGGCTGCCGAGAACTCGGCAGTGGATGCGACGAAGCTGCTCATCGAGCGTGGCGCAGACCTCAACAAGCGCGACCAGATCGGCGGCACACCGCTGACGTGGGCGTGTGGCCTCGGCACCGCGCCGACGGTGAAGCTGCTGATCGACAGCGGCGCTGACCTGAACGTCGTCGACATCAACGGCCTGACCCCGCTCATCTGGGCCGCCGGCATCGGCAAGCCCGAGAGCGTCAAGCTGATCCTCGAGCGCAAGCCGGACCTCGCCGTGCAGGACGGCGTCACCGGAGACACTGCCCTCATGCGTGCGGTGCGAAGCGGCAAGACCGAGAGCGTCAAGCTACTGATCGATGCGGGCGCAGATGTGAGCGTCAAGAACCGGCAGGGCTTCACGCCCGTGCAGATGGCGGCCATGAGCGGGAACCTCGAGAAGGTGAAGCTGCTCGTGGAGGCCAAGGCCGACCTTGCGGCCACCGATGCAAACGGACGCACGCCACTTGACCTTTCGATGCGTCGCTCCGACCCGGCCGGCAAGGAGGTGGCGGGCTACCTGCAGTCGGTGGGTGCACCGAGCGCAGCGCCGCCACCGGGTGGTGCGGCATCCGCTGCACCGGCCGCTCCTGCGGCAAAGCCGTCCTGAACCTGCAAGATCCAGTGCCGGCATCCGCCCGTCGGGGGGGAAGGCAAGGCATCGGGTCGTGACACGAAGGAGATCAGCGTGAGCGCATATCCCGCCCTTGTGGAGCGTGTCCGGGAGGCCAGCCTCGTAGGGAGCGTCGCATCGGTGCTTGGCTGGGACCAGGAGACCATGATGCCCCAGGGCGGCGTGGAGTTCCGTAGCCGGCAGCTCGCGCTCCTCGCGAGGCTGCACCACGAGCGCTCGACAGATCCGCAGATCGGCGAACTCCTCGAGCGCAGCGCGGGCGAGGGGTCGCTTGACCCCGCTGGCCCGGAGGCCGCAAACGTCCGTGAGATGCAGCGCGACTTCGACCGCGCGCGCAAGCTGCCCGCGGCGCTGGTGGAGGAGATGGCCAAGGTCTCGAGCATGGCCCAGCACGAATGGGCCGCCGCGCGCGCCGCGAGCGACTTCGCGAAGTTCCGCCCGTGGCTTGAGAAGCTCGTCGCGCTCAACCGCCAGAAGGCTGCGTGCCTTGGCATCCCGGAGGGAGGAGAGGCGTGGGATGCGCTTGCCGACACGTACGAGCCCGGCTGCCGCGCGAGCGATGTCGCGGCGCTCTTCGGTCCGCTGCGCGCGCGCCTCAAGGGGCTGCTGGATCGGGTGATGGGATCGAGGCACGGTCCCTCAAACCGCTTCAACGAGCTTGAGCTCGACATCGACTCGCAGGAGCGCTTCGTGCGCTTCGTGGCCGAGAGCCTCGGGTTCGACTTCACGCGCGGGCGCCTTGACCGCAGCACGCACCCGTTCTGCGGCGGCTCGCACTGCAATGACGTCCGCCTGACGACGCGCTACCGCGGCGACTGCGTCAACGATGCGCTCGGCTCGACCATCCACGAGGCGGGCCACGGGATGTACGAGCAGGGGCTTCCCTTCGACAATGTCGGCACACCGCTCGGAGAGGCCGTGTCGCTGGGCATCCACGAGAGCCAGAGCAGGATGTGGGAGAACCAGGTCGGGCGTTCGCGCGCCTTCTGGATCTGGTGCACGCCGCACGTGATGCGCCATTTCGGCGACCGTGCGCGCGGCTTTGGCGCCGACGAGCTCTACGGAGCCGCGAACATCGTCGAGCCTGGATTCATCAGGGTCGATGCGGATGAGGCGACCTACAACCAGCACGTCATGGTGCGCTTCGCGCTTGAGCGTGCGCTGATCGGCGGACAGCTCGAGGTTGCCGACCTTCCGGGCGAGTGGAATCGCCTCTACAAGGACCATCTTGGACTTGACGTGCCCGACGACCGGCGTGGGTGCCTGCAGGACGTGCACTGGTCGATGGGTGCGTTCGGCTACTTCCCGACGTACACGCTCGGCACGCTCTACGCGGCGCAGCTCTTCGATGCGGCGCGCTCGGCGATGCCAGGGCTTGAGGAGGGAATCGCCCGGGGCGAGTTCGCGCCGCTCCTGAAGTGGCTCAACCGCGAGGTGCATGCCCACGGACGCCGCTACCTCCCGGGCGAGCTGTGCCGTCGGGTCACCGGCAAGCCCCTCAGTGCGGAGCCATTCCTGGCGCACCTTGAGGCAAAACTCGCTCCCCTCTACGGTCTCTGAACGCGTTTCCCGCTACAGTGGCGGTTTCGCCCCCGCCATGCCATACGACCGCAGTGCCATCCGGAACGTGGCGATCATCGCCCACGTCGATCACGGCAAGACCACACTTGTCGACGCCATGCTTCGCGCCTCGAGCGCCGCAAGGGAGGTGGAGCAGGACGCGGAGTGCGTCATGGACTCGAACCCGCTCGAGCGCGAGCGCGGGATCACGATCCTCGCCAAGAACTGCGCGGTCGACTACGTGGTGCGGCACGGGCCTCGTGCGGGCACGCCGCTGCGCGTGAACATCCTCGACACGCCCGGCCACGCCGACTTCGGTGGCGAGGTCGAGCGCGTGCTCCGGATGGCCGATGGCTGCCTGCTGCTTGTCGACGCCCTCGACGGGCCCATGCCGCAGACCCGATTCGTGCTGTCGAAGGCGCTCGAGCTTGGCCTGAAGCCGATCGTCGTCGTCAACAAGTGCGACAGGCCTGAGGCGAGGCCAGATGGCGTCGTCAACGAGGTCTTCGACCTGCTCGTTGAGCTTGGTGCGGATGAGCTGGCCCTCGACTTCCCCGTGCTCTATGCCTCGGGGCGAGAGGGATGGGCGTCCCGCGAGCTGGGCAACAGGTCGCGTGGTGTGGACGACCTCTTCGACGCGATCGCCGAGCGCGTCCCCGCGCCGACTGGCGACCCCGACGCGCCGCTTCAGTTCCTTGTCGTGAACCTCGACTCGAACGACTTCGTCGGCCGCATCGGGATCGGGCGCGTGTACCAGGGCACGCTGCGGGCTGGCGTGGCCGTCGCCGTATGCACCGCAGATGGGGGCACTGTCCGTGCGCGCATCCAGGGCATCAAGGCATTTGAGGGACTTGGGCGGCGCCCGACGGATGCGGTGATGGCCGGGGACCTGTGCGCCATCGAGGGCATCCCCGCGATCGAGATCGGCGACACGCTGTGCGATCCGGACAAGCCCATCCCCATGGAGCGCGTGAAGGTCGACGAGCCCACGCTGCACATGGTCTTCAGGATCAACGACGGCCCGCTTGGAGGCCGCGAGGGCAAGTTCGTGACGAGCCGGCAGATCTCGGAGCGACTCGAGCGCGAGCTGCGCTCGAATGTTGCGCTGCGTGTGGCGCCAGGCGACACGTCCGAGGAGTTCCATGTCTCGGGGCGCGGACTGCTGCACTTGGGCGTGCTCCTCGAGAACATGCGGCGTGAGGGCTACGAGCTCACTGTCGGAAAGCCGGAGGTCATCGAGCGCGAGGTCGACGGCGTGCGGCAGGAGCCGTGGGAGCGGGTGGTGCTCGATCTGCCGCAGGACGGCATGGGGCCCGGTCTCGAGCTGCTCGGCCAGCGCGGGGCTGAGGTCAAGAGCGTCGACATGCGCGGAGCGCGCGTTCGAGTCGAGGGCGACATCCCGGCGCGCGGCCTCATCGGTCTCCGCACCCGACTGCTGAACGCCACCGGCGGCGAGGCAGTGATGGAGCACTCGTTCCTGGAGTGGCGTCCGCTCGGCGCTGTGGTGCGCAAGCGCCTCGCAGGGGTGCTGATCGCCACCGAGGCTGGCCCGGTCACGCAGTTCGCGCTGCAGAACCTCGCGGACCGCGGCGTCATGTTCGTGAAGCCAGGCGATGCCGTCTACGAGGGCATGGTGGTGGGCGAGCACACGCGCGACAACGACCTCAACGTGAACGTGGTCAAGCTCAAGCCGCTGTCGAACGTGCGCGAGTCGAGCAAGGAGGCGACAGTGGTGCTCAAGTCGCCGCGGCCGCTCACGCTCGAGAGCGCCCTCGAGTACATCGAGGATGACGAGTACGTCGAGATCACGCCGCAGTCGATCCGCATCCGCAAGCGCATCCTGCGCGAGGCGGAGCGGCGCCGCGCGGAGCGGCAGCAGCGCGACCGCGAGGCGGCCGCCGCGATGCAGGACTGACGTCGCCGCGCCGTAGGATGCGGTCGTGGCGCTCTTCGTGCAGAAATTCGGCGGCACCAGCGTCGGCGACGTCGACCGGATGAAGGCGGCGGCGGCACGCGTCGCGGCTACCCGCACGTCAGGGCATAGGGTTGTTGTTGTGGTCAGCGCGATGGGGCATGCCACAGACGAGCTGATCGGGCTCGCCGAGCGGGTTTCCGCACTGCCCGACCACCGGGAGCTTGACCTGCTGATGTCCACCGGCGAGCTCGTGAGCTGCAGCCTCTTTGCCATGGCGCTGCGAGAGCGTGGCGTGCCCGCGGAGGGCCTCACGGGCGCACAGGCGGGCATCCGCACCGATGGCGTGCATGGGCGCGCGCGCATCACCCGCATTGACCGCGGGCGCATCGCCCGGATGCTCGAGACCGGCGTGGTGCCTGTCGTGGCCGGGTTCCAGGGCGCGTCCGACGCGGGCGAGATCACGACGCTGGGCCGCGGCGGCTCAGACACGACCGCCGTCGCGCTTGCGGCGCACCTTCGTGTGGCGGACACCGGCGGCTGCTGCGAGATCTTCACCGACGTCGATGGCGTCTACACCGCCGACCCTCGGCGTGTCCGGAGCGCAGCGAAGCTCAGCCGCATCTCCTACGAGGAGATGCTCGAGCTCGCCGCGCTCGGTGCAGGCGTCATGCATGCGCGCGCAGTGATGTTCGGCGAGAAGTTCGCGGTGCCCATTCACGTGAGGCACAGCCAGTTGCCGGACAGGGGCACGATGATCACACGGGAGACACCAGACATGGAAGAGCTTGCTGTCGTCGGCTGCGCCCTCAAGGAGGACCTTGGCCGCATCAGCGTGCGCGGGCTGCGCAACGCACGCGGACTCCAGGGCGGCATCTTCGCAGCGCTCGCCGACCGCAATATCGTGGTCGACGACATCATGCAGACGGAACAGGGGGATGCCACGGTGCTTGCCTTCACTGTCGACCACGGCGACCTCGCCGACGCCAAGCAGATCGTCGGCGGGGTGGTCGCGCAGGCAGGATCCGAGATGCAGGTCGAGGTGGGGCTCTCGAAGGTGTCTGTGGTGGGCGTCGGCATGAAGAGCCACGCGGGCGTGGCGAGCCGCATGTTCCGTGCGCTCGGCGACGCATCGGTGCTCATCCACAACATCACCACCAGCGAAATCAAGATCAGCTGCATCGTGGACAAGTCTGACGGGCAGCGTGCGCTCGATGCCGTGCACGCGGCTTTTGGGCTCGCGCTCGGCGACGGCGCGACCATCGGCATGCAGACGGACGCCGTGGTGGATCCATGAGCGGGGGGGATCCGTCGCCAGTGCCGGCGGGGGAGCCGCCCTCGGCCCGGGACACCGGCGCCTCTGTCGGTCTCTGGCGCCGCAATGAAGGTGCGGCTCGCGCTCCGGCAGTGCCCGGCATGCGCATCGAGCGGCTGCTCGGAGAGGGCGGTTTCGGCGCCGTATGGCTCGCCGAGCAGCAGGAGCCGGTGCGGCGCCGCATCGCGCTGAAGGTGCTCCGGGCGACGATGCCGGGGCCGCGGCTCCGCGCGCGCTTCGATGCAGAGCGGCAGCTGCTGGCGCGCATGGAGCACCCCGGCGTTGCCCGCATCTACGACGCCGGAGAGGCCGATGACGGTCGGCTTTGGTTTGCCATGGAGTACGTCGAGGGCGAGCCGATCGACCGCTGGTGCGACCGCCATCTGGCGTCACTGCGCACGCGCGTGGAGCTGCTGCTGCAGGCGTGCGCTGCGGTCCAGCACGCGCACTCAAAGGGAGTCGTCCACTGCGACCTCAAGCCATCGAACATCCTGGTCAGCGAGGTCGACGGTGCACCCGTCGTGAAGGTCATCGACTTCGGGGTGGCGCGCGTCACCAGCGACACTGAGGTGCTCCCGACGCTCGGCTCCGAGGCCGCTGGTCCGCTCGGCACACTCGAGTTCATGGCGCCGGAGCAGGTGCGCGGCGGACGTGACGCCGACACCCGCACTGACGTATGGGCGCTCGGCGTGGTGCTCTACCAGCAGCTGTGCGGAGCGTTGCCCTTCGACTCCCGCACGCTCCGCTCGGGCGGCATCTACGCCGCGGCGCAGATGATCTCGGATACCGAGCCGAACACGCCCTCTGCATCGCTGCGTGCCGCCGCACGCAGGGACCCAGAGGGCGCAGTACGGGTTGCCGCTTCGCGAGGCCTCTCGTGGACACGACTGTGCGCGATGACGGCGCCGGAGCTCGACTGGATCGCGATGCGATGCCTCGAGAAGGATCCCGACCGTCGCTACTCCGGTACGGCCGCGCTCGCTGATGACCTGGGCCGGTGGCTTCGCGACGAGCCAGTGCTGGCAGGACCGCCCAACACGGCGCTGCGCGTGCGCAAGTTCGTTCGCAGGAACCGCATCGGCGTTGCGGTCGGCGCAACAGCCGCAGTCGGGCTCATGGCAGCGCTCGGGGGCACCGGCTACGGCCTCCTTCAGGCACAGCGCAATCTCAGCCTTGCCGAGGAGCGCCTGGCGCGCTTCGAGAGGCTGCGTGACTTCAACGCCTCAATCCTGAGTGCAGTCGAGCCGTCCACCGCACGCGGCATGGATACCCGGCTCGTTCGCCTGATGGTCGACAACGCGTCAGCGGAGATCGACAGTCGGTTCGCCGATGACACGGTCGCGGCCAGCGACGTGCACCGAACCGTAGGGGTCGCCTACCGGTCGATTGGCGAGTGGGACCAGGCAGAGACGCACCTGAAGAAGTCGCTCGAGCTGGTGCGCGCAGATCACGGCGACGCTTCTGTCCACACCCTGCGGGCGCAGAACGACCTCGGCGAGGTGCTTCTTGCGCGGGGCCGAGTGCCTGATGCTGCGCCGCTGCTCGAATCGACGTACGCGGCGCGCGTGGCGGCCCTTGGCCCCGACCACCCAGACTCGCTCGTGTCACTGCACAACCTTGCATTGCTGCGCGATTCGCAGGCGCGGCTGCCCGATGCTGAAGCGCTCAACATCGAGCTTGTGGAGCGGCGCACGCGCGCCCTCGGCGCCGATGCCGACGGCACGCTCAGGTCGCGCGTCAACCTCGCCGACGTGCAGCGGCAGCTCGGCAAGCGCGCTGACGCGCTCGCGAACCTTGACGCAGTGGTATCGGCCCGCATGGCACGGCTCGGCGACGACCATCCGGAGACGCTCTCCGCGCGGCAGTCACGTGCGCTGGTCCTTCGCGTCAGCGGCAACATGCAGGACGCCCGGGCAGAGCTCGAGGCGATCATGCCGGCGATGCAGCGGGTGCTCGGGAACTCGCACAATGACACTGTCTCTGCACGGCACAGCGCAGCCTCGATCATGCGCGACACCGGCGACGTCGCCGGCGCCGAGTCGGAGTTCCGCGCCCTTGCGCAGGTGCTCGAGTCGACACTCGGCCCAGACCATGTGCGGACGCTCATCGTGAGAAACGATCTCGCTGCAGCGCTCGAGATGCAAGGCAAGCTCGATGAGGCCGAGTCGATCGGCCGCGACGTGCTCGAGCGGTACAGAAGGACGCTCGGCGACTCCGCTCCGCGCACGATGACGGCAACAAACAACCTCGGCTACGTGTACTGGGCAATGGGACGCCATGCCGATGCCGAGCGCCACTGGACCGTCGCGGCCGAGGGGTTCGAGAAGGCCGTAGGACCCGACCACGCCAACACGATCGGCGCGAAGGCTGCGGTCGCGCGCGCCATGGTCGCCAGAGGCGCGGCGGCCGAGGCGCGTCAGCTCGTGGAGCGCGTCGCCTTGAACCCGCCGCAAGGGTTGAGCGCGGCGCGCCAGCTCCAGACGATCCTCGTCTACGGGCGGATCCTTGCGGCGATCAGCGAGTCGTCGGCGGCGCTTGGGCAGTTCGAGCGAGCGTGGTTGCTGGCGGGCGAGAGTGCTGCCCAGAGGGCGGCTGTCGTCGAGCAGGTGATTGCGGCCATTCCTGCGCTCGAAGGCGATGAGCACGCCGCCTGGCGGTCGAGGGCTGCAGATGCCGGCATCGAGGTGGGAACGCCGCCGTGAGCGCCACAGACCCGATCTCACATGGGAACGCCGCCGTGAGCGCC
>CAZKTN010000006.1:94993-105903 GCA_964555705.1 uncultured Isosphaeraceae bacterium
GATCTCACATGGGAACGCCGCCGTGAGCGCCGCAGGCTGAATCCCTCCCTGGATCGAGTTGTACAGAACATAGATTATAGGACTTTCAGGATAGGTAAGCCTCCGGAACCCGTACAACGCCCCATCGTTCCAGACGCTCCAGACACGCACTGACACCGACTCGTGCCACCCGAGAAACCCCATCGCAGCAAGACGACCCAGCCCAGCGGCGACCGTACCCAACCTCCATCGCCGCCCAAGGTGATGGCGCCGATCTGCAGCGTCTTCCGGCGGTTCCTCCGCACGAAGGGACTCAAGTACACGGCCGAACGCGCGGACGTGCTTGATGCCATCATCAAGCGCGACGGACTGTTCGAGGCCGAGGAACTGCTGCTCGACATGCGCCGCAAGGGCCACCGCGTGTCGAAGGCAACGATCTACCGCACGATCAAGCTGCTTCAGGATGCGGGCATCATCACGCAGGCGCTCTTCGACTCGAACCAGGCGCACTACCAGCTGATCTACGGCAAGGCCCCGCGCGACTTCATGGTCTGCATGAAGACGGGCAAGCTTGTCGAGTTTGAGGCACCTGAGCTTGTTGCGCTGCGCGACCGCATCTGCCGGGAACTTGGCTGGCAGGCCGTCGGGCACCGTTTCCAGATCTACGCGGTGAGCTCGTCCGCATCGCCGTCGTCGGACGAGCCGCCTGCGATCCGGTAGGCGCCGGTCAGCCACCGCCGCAGGTCCACGGCACGGCAGCGGTCGCTGCAGAACGGGTCATTTGCGCGCGCCGCCGCTCCGCATGCGCGGCATGCGGTCGCGGGCATCTCGCGGCGGCGGTCGTCGACCATGACGACGCGCCCGCCGGATGCAGCAGGCGCCAGCGTCACGTCGATGCGCCGCGCCGGCAATGCCGCGAGCACCTTGCTCGGCCATTCGATGGCCACGACGGCATCTTGCGCGGCCATGAACTCGTCCCATCCGATGGTCTCGAGATCCGCGGCGGAGTGCATTCGCCACGCATCCACGTGCACCAGCGGCACGCGGCCGCCTGCATAGCGCTGCATCGACACGAATGTGGGGCTCGACACGTCGGCAGGATCGATGCCGAGCCCGCGTGCAAGCCCTCGCACGAAGCATGTCTTTCCGGCGCCAAGGTCACCCTCGAGCGCGATGACGTCACCTCGCTCGAGCCTCGCCGCAAACACCTCCGCGAACGCCTCAGTGTCCTCCGGCGTTTCCAGCAGCGCCATGTCCATGGAGGGATCACTCATGCATCCACCCCTTGCGGGAGATGTCCTGTACCGGACCGCCGGATGCGGGCACCAGCACTGCGCACGCATCGGGCATCGAAGGAAGCCGAGGCACCATTGTCCCGATGCGTGTGCACGGCACCAGTCCGCCCTGCCCATCCGGAAGCGACTCCGGCACCTGCGCGTCCGCAGCCGCCACGAAGAGGAGCTCGTGGTCCTCGCCGTCGGACACTGCCGACTCAAGCGATACGCCGCCGCTCCGGGGCACACGCGCCGCGTCGACCTGCGCAGCAAGAGGTTCCGATGACGCCGCGGCAAGCCGGGCCGCATCGAGTCCTAGCCCATCGCTCACGTCGATCATCGCATGCAGTCGCGGTCCAAGCGCATCCGCGAGCGCGTGAGACGCCGCGAGCCGCGGCTCGAAGTGAAGGTGCCTGCCGAGCCCATCCGCGCCGAGCGAGCCTCCGCATGTGCCAGTCACGTACAGCGCATCGCCGGCACGGGCGCCCTTTCGCAGCGCAAGCGGCATGGCGATGCCGCCTGGCGCAGTGCGCGGCCTTGCCAGGATCGTCACGCTCAGCATCAGCGGCCCATCCGGATCCTCGTGCACCGCAGTGTCGCCTCCGACGAGCGGTGCACCCCACCGCTCCGCGTGCCGGCGCACCGACTCGAGCAGCATCTGCGCACCATCGGCACCGATGCGCCGCGGAAGCACGCTTGACGCGAGCGTCGCGAGAGGTTGCGCGGCCATCGCCGCAACGTCGCTCACGTTGCGCGCCACTGCCTTGCGCGCAACGAGCGCAAGCGGCGTCTCACGCGTGAAGTGGCGCCCCTCCACAACCTGGTCGCATGCCACCAGCAGCCCCTGCGCGCACACCGACGGCGCGAGCGCCGCCATGTCGTCGCCGGGACCCACAGTGACCCACGCAGGCAGCGACGGTGCCGATGCGGTCACGGCAGCGATCACCCGCGCCTCGATGCCCGCCGATGCGCCCTGCCTCATCACGCGGTCTCCATCGCGCGCGCACGGCTCGTGGCGATCACCTCATGCGCGAGTGCGCACGTGCGACCGGTCGCACCCTGGTGCATGCGCACCACATCGCGCGCCGCACGGCCAAGCGCGTCCCGCCGCTTAGGGTGGGCGATGAGCTCCGCAAGCGTGCGCGCAAGCGACTCGCGTGTGGCGTCCACGAGCCCACCGCCGGCACGCAGGGCATCAGCCGTGGCGGCAAAGTCCTCGGTGCGCGGACCGGTGACGATGCACTTGCCCAGCGCGGCGGGCTCCATCATGTCTGATCCGTGGAGGTCACCAAAGCTCCGGCCAATCACCACGATGTCGGCGAGCGCATACGCCCGCCGCAGCTCGCCAATCGAGTCGAGCAGGAAACGTCCATGCGCAGCGGGTCTCCACGCGCGATCGGCGCTCACTTCGCTCGGTGCGCTGGGCGCGCAGTCGCCCCCTGCCGCACCGTTCCCGGCCGCCCCCCTGCACCGAGACCTGCGCGAGCATCCGGGAATGTCCTGCGCCGCCCGCTCGAACCACTCGGGCTTGCGCGGCGCGCACAGCAGCTGCACGCCGTCGGGCGTCGCAGCATGGAGCATCGCGTGCTCATCAGGCGCAGTCGATCCTGCCACAATCAGTGGCCTGCTGCGGTCGATGCCCATCTCCCGCGCGAGCACGTCGGCACCAGGCACATGGTCGGCGATCTCAGCCGTGTCCCACTTCATTGTGCCTGTCACCGTGATGCGCTCACGCGGCACGCCCATGCTCTCGAAGCGCTGCGCATATGCCTCATCCTGCGCACCGACGGCGGAAAGCCTGAGGAACATGGGGCCCAGCAGCGCCCGTCCCCGAAAGTATCCCCTGAAGCTGCGCGCGCTCAGGCGGCCGTTGACCACGGCGAGCGGGATCCCCCGCTCCGCGCACACCTCGCTGAAGTTGGGCCACACCTCGAGTTCGCACAGCAGCACCGCATCCGGGCGCACCGCGTCAAGAAACGTCCTCACCGCGGTGGAGATGTCGAAGGGGTAGCGCACCACCCTGATGTCGGGCTCGAACACCTGCACCGCACGGGAGAAGCCGGTGTCCGTGGTGGCCGAGACCACAACCTCGCAGGTGTCCGACAGCGCCGCGACCAGCGCACGCACCGCGTTGACCTCCCCCACCGACACGGCGTGCACAAGCACCCTAGGCCGCTCCCCGCGGGGACGCAGCGGCGTGCGCACGTGACCCATGCGCGCTGCCCAGTCGGTGCGGATCTTGCCGGTGCGCCACATCCTCCATGACCAGATCGGGCTGGTCACTGCGGCCGCAGAGAAGTAGGCAATGTCAATCAGCGCTCCCAACGCGGGAAGCGTAGTCGCACCCGCATCCACGGTGCACCGGGATCAGTATCGTGACGCGATGCCGCGATGGACCATCGGTGTCGACACAGGCGGCACGTTCACCGACTGCGTCGCCCGATGCGATGACGGCAGAGTCCGCCGCGCAAAGGTGCCAAGCTCAGGAGAGCTTCGGGCAAGGGTCATCCGCGGCGTCGGCACGTCACTGGCGCTGGCGGGGCTGCCTTCCGTCCCCGAAGGATTCTGGACAGGCTTCGAGGTTGTGGTTGCCGAAGGCACGCCGCTCGCGGTAACCGACGCGATGCGCGCCGACTCCCGCAGCACCACCCTGACCCTCGCCTCGCCCCTGCCAGGGACCGCCATCACGGGATCGGTGGCGCGCATCCGCAGCGGATGCGGGGCTCCGGTGCTTGCCGCCCGCATCGCGCTCGGCAGGCAACTGCGAGAACCGCTCGACGATGTCGAACTTCGCGTGGGCACCACAATCGGCACCAACGCGCTCCTTGAAGGACGCCACGCCCGCGTAATGCTGGTCACGACCGCCGGCCATGAGGATGCGCTCCTCATCGGCGACCAGCGCCGCCGCGACATCTTCGCGCTGGCGCCATCGAGGCGTGAGCCAATCGCGCACCTGCATGTTGGGGTCCGTGAGCGGATGTCAGGCTCCGGCGAGGAGGTCGTGCCGCTCGACAACGGGGACCTCGCTCGTGCGGCGGCGCTCGCGCGCGCAGGCAAGTGCGATGCAGTTGCCATTGCCTTCGTCCACAGTGGCGTCAATGCGTCGCATGAGCGAGCCGCGTCGCGCGCGATGCATGGTGCCTGCCCGCATGTTGTCGTCAGCGCGGATACCGCCGTCTCGACTGCGTTCCTGCCGCGCGCGAATGCAGCAGTGATCGAGGCCGCGCTTCGGCCTGCCATTGGCGCATTCGCCGATGCCCTCCGCCGCGACGCGCATGGCTCCACGCTGTTCCTGTCGGCGAGCTCGGGCTCTGCGGTCCCAGCGGCCGACTTCATGGCCAAGGACTGCCTGCTCAGCGGGCCCGCTACCGGCGTCGCCGCTGCGGCGCGGGCCGCTTCCGCCCACGGGTTCGACCGATGCGTGACTCTCGACGTGGGCGGCACCAGCGCGGACGCAGCGCGGGCCACGAGCGGCACGCCCGATCTCGCGCGGACCACGGTCGTCGCCGAAGTGGAGCTCGCCTCGCCATGCGTCGCGGTGGAATCGGTCGCGGCCGGGGGCGGCTCGATCGTCTGGTTCGACGGCAGCGCACTCCGCGTGGGACCGCGCAGCGCGGGCGCAGTGCCCGGGCCTGCCTGCTATGGCGCCGGCGGACCGCTGACGCTCACTGATGCGCACCTTCTGCTTGGGCGCATCGATCCCGCCCAGATGCCGATTCCGATCGATGTGGCCGCGGCCGAGCGGGCCGCCGACGCAGTGCTGAATGCCTTGAACGCCTGCAGCGCCTCGCCCCACTCGCGAGATGCGCTCCTGCTGGAGTGCATCGCGATCGCCGACGAGACGATGGCGGGCGCGCTGCGCGCCTCGCTTGCGCGAGCCGGCGAGTCGGCGCGCGACCACGCACTGGTGGCGTTCGGCGGCGCAGGCGGACTTCACGCATGCGCAATTGCCGATCTGCTGGGCATGCCTGCCGTGATCCTGCCTCCGGATGCGGGACTGCTGTGCGCACAGGGCGCGTGCGACACTCCGCTCCAGCGGGAGGAGTCGCGCATCGCGCTGATCGCCGTTGGCACCGACGGATGGCACGGGCGCCTCGTCGCACTCGTCGATGACGCGCGTGACGCGGTCTCCCTGGCGCTTGACCGATGGTGCGTGGGTCCCAAGGACCGTGCACCGGTGGCGTTCACGCTCTCGGTACGGCGTCGTGGCCAGGAAGAGGGCTTGCCTGTACCGGTCGATGCGCAGGATCTCGTGCGTCACGATCTCGCCCACCTGCTGCGCACGCGATTCAGCGACGCGTGGCGCGCCCGCTTTGGCACGGATCCTGATGATCGGCCTCTTGAGATCGACGAGATCCGCGTTCGCTGCGCGAGCGTGCCGCGGACGGCTGCCGCGGATGCCGCCAGCTCTGCGGTCATCCGCGACGGACCTTGCGTTCTCTCTCGCATGGGGAGTACCGCCTGGGTGCCAGCCGGCTGGCATGTCCATGAGCATGCCGACGGGTCTGCCGTGCTCGTGCGGTCTGCTGCCCAAGGCAGCGGGAACGCCGCGGCCGAGCGAATGTCGACGGAGCGCATTGCCAGCGCACTCGCATCCGCCGCGGTCGAGATGGGCGAGCAGCTCCGACGCACGGCGCTCTCAGTCAATGTGCGCGACCGCCTTGACTTCTCCTGCGGGCTGCTTGGCGCGGATGGCCAGCTCATCGTCAACGCGCCGCACATCCCAGTGCACCTGGGCGCGCTCGGCGCATGCGTGCGTGCGGTGCGGTCAGCCCGAGCCATCGGTCCGGGCGACGTCTGGTGCGTCAACCATCCGCGGTATGGCGGCGCCCACCTGCCCGACGTCACGGTCCTCGCGCCGGTGCACGAGCGTGACGACCATGGCGATCCCGGCGAGCTCATCGGATATGTCGCCGCGCGGGCGCACCACGCCGAGATTGGCGGGTCGCGACCGGGCTCGATGCCCCCCGATGCGCAGCATCTCGCGGAGGAGGGCGTTGTCATAGCGCCGACACGCATCGTGGCTGGTGGGCGCGAGTGCCTTGACGGCCTGGTGCACCTGCTCCAGTCAGGCGCATGGCCTACGCGAAGCCTCGGCGAGAACATCGCGGACCTGAGGGCGCAGGTCGCCGCCCTCGTGACTGGCCGCGACGCGCTCCGTTCCATCGCGAAGCGTGCTGGAGCCGCGCAACTCAGGGACGCCTGTGCCCGCATTTCGGCCGCATCGGCGGACGCAGCGCGAGCAGCGATCGCGTCGCTCGACCACATTGCTGTCGGGCAACCGTCCGTCCATGAGGCATGCCTCGACGACGGGATGCCTCTGCGCGTGCGAGTGACAAGGACCGCACCAGATGCGCTCGCGCTGGACTTCACCGGTACTGGCGGCCCGCACGCCGGCAACCTGAACATGCCTGAGTCAGTCACGCGCGCCACGATCCTCTACGTGATGCGCGTGCTGGTGTCGCGTTCGCGCGGCCGCGACGGCATGGGCCTGCCCGTGGCCGAGAGCCTGCTCGATCCCTTGCACATCACGCTGCCCCGTGGCTGCGTACTCAACGCCGACATCGGCGAGGACGCCGCAGCATCTCCTGCAGTCGCCGTCGGACAGACGGACACCGCCCAGCGGCTCGTGGACCTCCTGCTCTTCGCGCTCGGGCTCGCGGCCGAGAGCCAGGGCACGATGAACAACCTGCTCTTCGGCGGCAGCGACTGGGGCTTCTACGAGACGATCTGCGGAGGCGCCGGCGGATCGGTCGCAGGGCCGGGCTGCAGCGCCATCCACACGCACCTCACCAACACCCGCATCACCGACGTGGAGGTTCTTGAGCGCAGGCATCCCGTGCGCCTCGAGCGCTTTGCCATCCGCCACGGTTCAGGCGGCGCCGGCGTCCATCCCGGAGGCGACGGCGCCATCCGCGCAATCCGCTTCCTCGCCCCTGCCGCCGGATCGTTCCTTTCGCAGCACCGCGCCAGCGCACCCAAAGGCATCGGCGGCGGCTCCGACGGCGCACGCGGCGTGCAACGCATCGAGCATCGGGACGGAACTGTCACCCCACTCGGCGGCCGTGCCGCATTCGACGCGCGCGCAGGCGACCTGCTGGTGATCGAGACTCCCGGCGGCGGAGGATTCGGTCCCGCTACCTGAACGGCGCGCGCGTCCGGTCAGCCACGATGTCGATCCGCTCGATCGCCGTCGCGCGGCACGAGTGCGAATCCACTGTGATGGCGACGCCGCACGTGCGCTCGCCGCCCTCGCCCATTTCGTAGGGCACATGCAGCGATGTCGTCATCCCCTTCACCACCATCGACGCATCGCGCCCGATCACGGTGTCGTAGGGGCCGCACATGCCCATGTCGGTGATGTACGCGGTACCGCCCTTGAAGATGCGCGCATCCGCAGTAGGCACGTGCGTGTGGGACCCCACCACCGCGGCCACCCGGCCGTCCAGATAGTGCGCGAGCGCATGCTTCTCGCTCGTGGCCTCCATGTGCGCCTCCACGATCACGCACGAGTCGGGCTCTGGAATGCTGGCAAGCACCGCATCGGCCGTCGCGAAGGGATCATCGGCAGGCAGCGGGAAGAAGATCCGACCAAGCACCGTGAACACGTAGATGGGCTTCGGGAATCGATCCCCGGGCGCGATCCGCACCCACCGCTTGCCGGGGGCCTTCGCGGGCAAGTTCGCGGGCCTGCAGATCGGGTGAATGGCGGCCTCGAGCTCGGGCACGATCTTCGCGTCGCGGAACGCATGGTCGCCAAGGGTCACCGCGTCCACGCCAGCATCCCGGAGCCCGCGGTAGAGGTCGGGCGTGATTCCAGACCCGTTCCGGATGTTCTCCGCATTGGCGATGATGACCGCAGATCCAAGGCGCTCCCGGATCTGGGGTACCGCCTGAAGTGCGGCCCTACGGCCCGGCTGCCCGACGATGTCTCCCAGAAACACAATGGTGCCGAAGCGATTCTGGGCTATACTCATCGAGCACGCAACCTACCGTGATTTGGGGAGCTCGGCGATGGACGCCGGGATGCGTGCGGTCTATGCAAACGACGATTTTCAAGAAGGGCGACAAGGTTCGCCATCGGCGGTCTCCCGAATGGGGCACCGGTGTCATTTCGCGCACGGAGATGCTGAGCCGCGAGGGCGGCACGGACATGCGCCTCTGGGTGCGTTTTCCGAGCGCAGGCGAGAAGGTGCTGCTCGCCAGCATCGCTCCGCTCGAACATGTGACGGAGGGCACCGGCACAGGAGTCGAGGCGATCGACTTCCACTCGCGCCCGAGCATCGCCGAGCATGCGCAGTCGGCTGGCGGCGGATGGCTCGCCGAGATCTCGAAGAAGAAGCCCGAGGACCTCATGACGGCGGTGCCGCTCGAGGCCACAGATCCCTTCGTGCCTGCCCCGCGGCGCCTTGCGAATGCGCTTGCCCTGTACCGCTTCGACGGTACCGGCGTGAAGCTCATCGAGTGGGCCGTGGCACAGAGCGGCCTCGATGACCCGATGACCCGCTACAACCGGCAGGAGCTCGAGGCTCAGTGGAAGCGCTGGATCTTCAACCTCGACAACGCGGTGCTCAAGATCCTGCAGGAGCTTCGCCGCGACCAGGCGTCCATTCAGGCGGCGCTCGCCAAGGCCCCTCCGCTCGCGAAGAAGGCCGTGCCCCGCCTTCTCGCCAACATGAAGTGAAGGCAAAATGAAAAGCGCGCCACCGAAGTGGCGCGCGTTGGATTCGTTCGAATGGAATGGTGCCTGGCTCAGCGATCGCCACGGCCGTAGCCGCCGCGACCACCGCCACCGCCACCGTAGCCACCGCGGCCACCGCCGCCGCCACCGTAGCCACCGCCGCCGCCGCCGCGCGGACGCTCCTCGCGCGGACGAGCCTCGTTCACGACGAGGTTGCGACCGTCGAAGTCCTTGCCGTTGAGCGCGGCCACTGCGGCCTCGCCCTGCCCTCGGTCAGCCATCGTCACGAAGCCGAAGCCCCGCGAACGACCGGTCTCCCGATCGGTGGCAAGAAAGACCTCGGTCACGGCGCCGTAAGCCCCGAAGAGCTCCTGGAGACCGTCCTGGGTGGTGCGGAAGTTGAGATTGCCGACATAGATCTTGAACACGTGTCCTACCTTGACTCTCTTGATGTGCCACAAACGGGGGCCGTGGCACCGGCCCATGGAAGACGGAGATGCTACTAGGGAACGGGACCATTCCCGAACAAACTGTCCAGATTCTGAAAAATGGTATATTCGCCCCCTTCGGACCGTTGGCGCAGTTGGCTAGCGCGCCTCCATGACACGGAGGAGGTCACTGGTTCAAGTCCAGTACGGTCCATTGGGCGACGAACTCGCCCGCCGCCGGGGCTACCGAATGAGCGCAATTGCGGATGCGGTGGAATCGGCGATCGGCATCACCGCATCAAGCTTGGACATGCGAATCACGCCAGCAACCGCGGGGTTAGGGGCAATCAGCACCACCTTCTTGCCGTCGGAGTTCAGCGCGCGAGCCACCTGAACAAGCATGCCCAAGCCGATGGATGCAACGAAGTCCACCTCGGCCATCTCGACGAGCACATGGCGCTTTCGGCCGGCGGTGGCAGCCGTGAACTTGAGGGAGAGGGCGCCGGCACCCGCAATGTCGAGGGCCCCGCGAACACGAACGTGAGTGTGCGTGTCCTCCGCCGCAATGATCTCGAACTCCGTAGCCATGGCGCCTACGCACGGTACCCGTGTGCGGGCATGCCGTGGCCTAGGGCCCCATTCGCCGGAAGCCCAGCTACCCCGGCATCAGGCTCACAAACCGCATCAGGATGGGCTTATAACCGGATATCCGGGTGGCACCGAGAGTGAGCGCACGCAGCAAGGCCCCCGAACAGGACCATCTAACACTCTGTCCCACCGACACCTGCGGATCAGAGATTCTCTCGGTTTCGGCTTCCAAACACCGAGAGCATTGTTGAATTATGGTCCTTCCGGTTTAGAGTTCGTGTTGTCATGCACACAGCTTTCGATCGCGGGCGGACGAGTCACGGCACTCGGGGGCATCGATACGCGTCTGGGCGACTTCTGGGGCTTGCCGCCGCGGCTAGCGCTGCGATGTCCGTCACTGGCGGCGCGTCCGCTGCCGTTACGGGCCTCAGCGTCGTCTATGAGGGCGTGAGCAACGGTCGGTACGTCTATTCCGTGTACGCGGTGAGCAATGCGCCGACCGACCTGCTGATCAGCGTCTACAACCACGCAGTCACTAGCGGCTCGATGGCCGGTGCATCCCACTCCGACAACGGGGGCGGAACGTGGGCCCCGATCCTGACTCCACCAACCTCATTCTCGTTTGACTCGTTCGTGACGGTGACCGGCGTTGCCGGACTGTCATCGGCAACCGTGCTTGATCCCTCGTTCGGTGCGGGCACAGGCTCCACGATTCCCTTCAATGCCGGCTGGTACTCGGCAACACCCGCATCGCTCACCGCCTTTGGACCCACAGGACGCATCAAGATCCTGCAGGTTGCGGGCGCATCGCTGCTTCCCTATCAAGGTCAGCTCAAGGTGGCGTACAAGGTGTCGCCGTCGGCAAGCACGCCGATCCTCTCCCCGACATTCACGTACACGATTGCGGGCGCCGTCGACTCAGACAACGATGGATCGAATGACCTCGCCGACTGCGCGCCC
>CAZKTN010000007.1:0-45802 GCA_964555705.1 uncultured Isosphaeraceae bacterium
GCGTGACAAGCGTGAGGTGCGCAGCGCCCGCCCACGCAATCTCCACCGCCATCGCACGGCCTGCGCCTCCGGCGCCGAGCATCACCACGCGCTGTCCCTCGATCGGCGCGACCTTTCGGATCGCCTTCACCAGTCCCTTGCCGTCGTTGTTGTGGCCCGTGAGGCGCCCATCACGGATCGTGATGTAGTTCGCAGCGCCGATCGCGCGCACGTCGTCATCGACCTCATCGAGCAGCGGCATCACAGCCACCTTCCACGGCACGGTCACGCACATGCCGCGATAGCCGAGCGGCCGTAGCGCTGCCACCGCAAGCGCGAGGTCCGACTCGCTCGCGATGTCGTTCTTCCAGAACTGCCAGTTGAGGCCGTAGTGGGCGAACACCGCATCGAACATCCGATCGATGGGGTTCTCTGCAACGGGGTGGCCGAGCATGCCGGTCATCTGCTTCTGGGGCTTGATCATGGCGGGGGCTGGCGCGAGGCTACGTCATCACACGTCAAATCCAGCCCCGCTTTCTGAACCGCATCGAACATCGCGTGTTCTCCAGTTTGCGCGATGCGCCAGCGGCATGTCTCGGTACAGTCGGAAACTCGACGTTCCGGGGCACGTACGGCTGGATGAAACCCCTACAGACTGGAACCTGACGATGAACACGACGACCCTTCCTGTGCGCCTTACCGCGCTGGCAGCGGCCATCGGTGCCTATGCCGCTTGCCTTTCCTCGTCCGCGGGAGACGATTGCGCGCCCGGATGGGTGCCCTTTGTCGGAGGAACGGGTCCCGACTCGGGCGTTGCCGCAGGTCTGGCTCTGCACGATGACGGCAACGGCCCAAGCGTCTACATCGGCGGCAGCTTCACGACGATCGGCGGCGTCGCGGCTCCGCGCATCGTGAAGGCAGTCATCGGCGACACTGGCATCGACTACATCCCGCTCGGCACCGGCTTCAGCAACGCGGAGTGCTACGCGCTCGCGAGCTTCCAGGGCAGCCTCTTCGCCGCCGGATACTTCGACCTCGCGGGCGATGTGGCGGGCACGGCAAAGCTCGCACGCTGGGACGGCACGGCGTGGAACTCCGTCGGCGCGCAGCTCGAAGGCAGCCTCAACCAGCTGTGGGGGCTCACCGCGTGGAACTCCGCGCAGGGCAACAACCTCTACATCTCCGGCAACTTCACCAACATCGGCGGCTCAGGCGCGAACTTCTTCGCGCGCTTCGACGGCACGAGCTTCCATCCGGTTGGCACGACGCCGATTGCGGGCAACGTCCCCCTGATCGTCTTCACGAGCCATGTGCACGATGACGGCAGCGGTCCGGCGATCTACATCGGCGGGCGCTTCACGTCAGTGGATGGGGTGCCTGCGAACCGCATCGCGCGGTGGAACGGCACCTCCTGGTCGGCTGTAGGCACGGGAATGCTGGGCTCGGGCTCGACCCCATCGGTCAACACCATGGTCACCTTCGACGACGGCACCGGCCCTGCCCTCTATGCGGGCGGCCAGACCTTCACCAGCGCTGGCGGCGTGCCTGCAAACCGGGTCGCCAAGTGGGACGGCAAGGCCTGGTCGGCTGTTGGCAATGGCTTCGCGAACGGCATCGTCTGGCGCCTCGCGGTCTACAACGACGGGTCTGGCGACGCGCTCTATGCCTTCGGCACCTTCACGGCGTCGGGCACTACCCCCATCAACCGCATGGCAAAGTGGAACGGCACGAGCTGGGAGCAATGGGGCGGCGGTGCGAGCGGCACCGTGTTCAACGCCCTGCCGATCGCGGGCAACGCCGGCTCGGGCGATGCGCTGCTGATCAGCGGCCAGTTCACGTCCATCGGCACCGACACGAGGATCCGCGTGGCAATGTTCGAGGGATGCCCCGAGGACGACGCCACTACAGGCGACCTCAACGGCGACGGATCGGTGAACGGCATCGATCTTGCCATCCTGCTTTCCGCGTGGGGCACGAGCGACCCAAGCGCCGACATCAACGGTGACGGAACGGTGAATGGCTTCGACCTGTCGGTGCTCCTGGGCTTCTGGGGCTGAGCGCCGGCGCTAGCCACTCCCGGTCATCCTCGCTTGCGCGCGAACACCACCAGCCTGCTTCGGAAGCAGCCTGGAATGAGGGCATGCGCAAGCACGCCGATGCGGTACGCAATCGTGGAGAACTGCAGGTAGGACGGCTCCGCCTCGATGCCGAACACGGTTCCCTCGAGACCCGCAGCATCCAGCGCACGCCTCATCCGCCACACTGAGTTGCACCGGTACCTGGTCGGGAACACATCCTGCTCCTGCCTTCCTGGCTGCAGCGCGGAGATCGCACGCGCATGCAGCCCGTTCGGCAGCGCACGAGACGCGATGCCTGGGTAGCTCCACGCGTTGGTGGTGTGCCCTGCAAAGCAACCCCCAACACGCAGCACCCTCGACAGCTCCGCGAAGTGCGAGTCGACGTCCTCGACATGCTCGATCACCGACCGGCTGATCGCAAGGTCGATCGATTCGGTCTCGACGGGCCAGGGGTCGCCGGTACCGAACAGCCGGAAGTCGTCGATGAGGGGATTGGCTGAGGCGCCGGGGTCAACGTCGATCCCGATCACCTCGACTCCAGGCCTTCGGAAGTCGCACATCCGGGCGCGCACCTCGCACGGGTCCTCGGCACCCTCGCCGCGTCCGCATCCGATGTCGAGGATCCTGCCGTTGCGTGGCGCCAGCGCATGCGCGCGGAACAGGAACGCCACCGTGCCATCCACGCGGCTGAAACCGCCGAAGGACATCTCCGGATAGTGCGACTGCGCAAGCTCGCGCCCGCGCCCAGGACGTGTATGCGACTCCGCGATCATGACCACCGCGCCAGGAGCACTGCGAGATCCAATCCGTCCACGGTGCCGTCGCCATTGATGTCTGCAGGATGCCCCGCGATGCCCCACGCCGCAAGAAGGACGGCAAGGTCCACACCGTCGACGATGCCGTCACCCGTGAGGTCAGCCGGCTCCACGGTGCCGCCATGGAAGAGCATCGTCGAGCGCACCACGACAGTGCTCTGGCCAGGTCCCGACAGCGTGAACACGAGACCCGCGCTTCGGGTGGCCTCGAAGTACTCGATGCGGAGCTGGTGCTTGCCGGCCGCGAGGGCCGTTGTCCCGCGCACCGTGCGCATGCCGTGGATGCCGTCGTTGTCCACGACAAGTGCGTCGCCGATCCACAGGCGCGACCCGTCGTCGCTCGTGAGCCCGAAGGTCCAGTACCCGCCAACGGGCACCTCGACCCACCCTGTGTAGACGGCACCGACGTTGTCCGCACGACCGCTGCCCGCGAAGGCCCCACTCGTCGATGGGTAGTAGATCTCCGGGACAATCTCCAATGCATATGGCACAAGGCTCGAGAAGTCGGGCAGCGCGGTCGGTGAGGCGAGCGCGAAGTACTCGACGACGAGGCCGGGCGTGGCACCGAGCGGATTGTCGGCACGCCGCGCGATCGCGACGTCGACGTACGCCGTAGCGCTGGCCGTCGCGCCGCTCACCGGCTCGACAAGCGTGTACGACAGCGACTGCGTGCCGGCAGATGCGCCCACGTTCTCCACGCGCAGCGTGTCGCGCACGCTGCCCTTGCCCTCCACCAGGGTGACCGCTGCGCCCCCCGAGGTCGTGGCATCGAATGCCTGGATCTCAAGCCGGTCCATGTTCGGGTCATAGTCGTTGGCGAGCACGTCAATCGTGACGCCCCCGCCCACGACCGCGCGCACACGGTCGTTGCGCGCCATGGGAGGCTGAGGCACGAGCGCGTCGACGGCGGCCTCGACCGCGCGGCGCACATTGATGCGGCCCCACCCGAACGTCTCGCTGTTCGCCTCCGCATCCCACGAGTCGCATGTGTTGAGCAGCACATGCTCGGCATGTGCCGCCGACAGCAGCGGGTTCGTGGATCGGATCATCGCGAGCGCGCCATTGGCTATCGGCGTGGCCATGCTGGTGCCGCTTGAGAATCCGTAGCTCCCGTCGCGCGTTGTGCTCAGGATGCTGACGCCAGGCGCGAATAGATCCACGCCAAGACCGAAGCTCGAGAACCCCGCTCTCTGGTCAGCCTGGTCGCTCGCGCCAACAACGATGACGTGCTCGAAGTCCCAGCTCGCATGATCCACGTCAGAGTTGCCCGCCGCCCACAGCATTGACGCGTCAAGGGACCTCACGTACTGGCCTGTAGTCTCGATCGGCGGGTAGCCGATGCCCGAGTAGCTCGTGCTGATCACCTTCGCGCCGTTCTCGGCCGCCCACTGCACGCCCTGCAGCAGGTCCTCGTAGGTTGCGCCTCCGCTCGAGAGCTCGCTGACACGCACCGGCATGATGCGGAGCTTCCAGCCCACGCCGCTCACGCCCGTGGAGTTGTTGCCGGCGGCCGCCGCACAGCCTGAAACGTGCGTGCCATGCCCGTTGATGTCGGTGACGTTCCCGCCGCTGGCCTCTGGAAGGTTGCTCACGCAGTTGAAGCCAGGCACCCGGTACGGGAGGTCCTCGTGAGTCACGATGCCGGTGTCGGTCACCGCGAGGATGACCTCAGCCGCGCCATCAGCGCGCCATGTATCCCACGCCGCGGACGACTCGATCATGGCATGGTGCCACTGCTGCGGGAAGAGCGGGTCATTGGGCACTACGGTCGGGTACACAAGCCAGTTGGGGCACGCGTACTCGAAGAGGCCAGTCCCAAGAAGTGCAGTCGCCACTGCACTCTCCGCAGCGCCTGGATCGAACGGGATACCGCCGACCACCAGCACGAACTCGTCCGTGCGGGAGTTCCTTCGATTGTCGAATGTGGCCAGCTCTTGAATCGCCTCGTTGCGTTCTGCAGGCGCAAGGTCCTGCCTTGGTCGGACGATGAGCTCGCCTGTGAACTCACGTTCACCGATGAGTTCCGTGAACGGAGGGCCGCCACCGCCGAATGCACCACCTGGTGCCGCCATGACCGCCACGCCAGTGCCCATGAGCACGGCGAGCGCACCTGCCGATCGAGATGCGAGCCAGGCACAATCACGCCGTACATGGGCGGCACAGTTCATCTGACGTTCGGTCATGTCGGTTTCCTCTCAGGATCATTGACACGCCGACCGGCCGGACACACGCCCGACCGGTCGGCCATGTCGTTAGGTTCTCGCCACCGCTCACACCCGCCGACGGCGCGAGGGCAGCATCCCCACGGCACCGAGTAGCGCAAGCGCTCCGGGCGCGGGCAGCGCGCAGCCGACGACCTTGTCGGACCAGCCGCCCTCGCCGCCACGGAACCTCACAACCATGCCGTATCCAGCCTGGTTGAGCGCGATCTCAGCATCAAGGGCTGAGAGCGCGGCAGCGGTGCCGGTCATGGTGAACGTGAAGGTCGCCGAACTGCCCGTCGCGATTCCATTGGAGGGATTGCCGCCCCCAAGGAAGCTGCCATTGAGGCCCGCGCCAGCCGCAAACGTTCCATACGGCGGCGCAGATACCGGTGCCGAGATGTTCCGGAATGCGGCACTCGTGCTCGACACGAAGGACAGGCCACTCGCGGTGCCATTGGGGCTCAGTGCGAGCGCCGTGATGTAACCACCAAGCGACGGGTCAACAGTGTTGGTGAGCGTGATCGAGATGCTGGCGCTCGTACCACCCGTGTAGGCGTACGTGAGCTCCGCGCGGAAGCTGCCGATGTCCTCGGTGCTGCCGCAGGGCGCGTAGGTGTGGGTCGAGAACGAGGCCGATGCAGGTCCCGCGCACATGGCGGAAGCAAGAAGCGCGCACCCGAGCGCACGCCAGAACGAAAAAGTCATTCGAATCATCCACGATCTCCTGTGATGTGAGTTGCAGGTTGTTGGGAGTGCGACTTCGCCAGCGACATCGCCGGCGATTCCCACGCGCACACAGCGCGGCCTGCACCGCGCATTCGCCCAATTCCCGAGTGCGCCAAAAGCGAAGGCGGCCGGCCGGCCCCGCGAAGGGCCGACCGGCGCGCCGACATGACCGCATGCGCTATCGAATCATCACGCGATCACGCCATCCCACGATCACGCGCCACGGCGACGCAATCCGACGATCCCGGCCAGGCCCAGGAGCGCCACCGCACCCGGAGCTGGCACGGCAATCGCATCGATGTAGCGGTTGAACTGCAACGTGCTCGCATCGCGGAACTGGCCGATCGAGGTGATCGCGCCGGTGACCGGGTTGATCGAGATCAGCTGGTTTGACGTGATGCCGGAGATCCCGTCACCGACGATCTCGACACCGAACAGCGTGCTGCCGAGGAACTCGAGCGCACCGATGCGCGCGCTGGCCGTCCCGCCGCTGAGCGCGGTGGGGCCCACGAGCTGCCCGGTGATCGTGTTCACCTGCCAGATGTTGCCAGTGGCAAGGTCCGGCGTGCTGAACATCGTGCCCTGGCCATTCGACGCGAGACCGCTGCCCGTCGTGTTGAGGTTCTGCCCGTTGGGACCCACGACGGTGGCGGCGCCGGTGGCGGTGTTGATGGTCATGAGCGCGCTGAACGAGCCCTCTGCCCAACCGTAGAGGGTGCCGCCGCTCAGGTCGAGGTCCGCGCCGAAGTTCGGCGGGTTGAGCCCGAGCGATCCCACCTGCGTCACCTGCCCCGTCAGCGGGTTGATGCGCACCAGGCCGTTCGCGAACGTCGGGCTCGCGCCGGAGGTGGTGCCCCACAGCCACTGGTTTACGGAATCCCACGCCATGCCGTTGATGGCATAGCTCGCGCCCGCGGCGTCCACCAGCGCGCCAACAACGGTCGTGAGACCCGTGCTCGAGTCAACCGTGTAGAGGTTGCCAGCGGTGCTGAGCGCACCGTCAGCCGCATAGAGGGTGCCGGCGTCGGCGGAGGGTGTCGCCACGCAGGAAAGCGCTGCGGCCGAGGCAGCGCATGCTCCCATGCGCCAGAAGGACAGTGTCGTTCGAATCATCAACAGTCTCCCTTGAATTGAATTGCAGGTTGGGAAGAGAATGGCTGCACCAGCGACAACGCTGGCGATTCCCAACCGCACAGAGCGGATGATCCACGTCCCATTTGCCCGGTTTCGAGCAATGCGGCGGATTCGGGCTCGCCGCCCCCATCACCCCCTCGCCATGCGTTGGCAATCCACTATCGTCCATCCCTGTCGAGCATGAATGCCCCGTCGTCAGCAGGCGCCAGCCGGGATGGAACCGCGGTTGTCATCTGCACCCGCTACTGCCCACCCGGTGTGGCTGATGCGGTTCGCTCGGCGCTTGGCGCCTCTCCTGGCCCCCGCGTCGTCGTTGTGGTCGACCAGTCGGATCCCTCGGTAGAGGATCGCCTTGCCGAGTTCGCCCACGACTCCCGCGTCGTACGGATCCGCAGCGATGCCCGCGGCCTCTCGTGCGCACGCAACATCGGCACCAGTGCGGCCCGATCCGCAGGTGCCGCAATTGTTGCCTACACCGACGATGACTGCACTGTGGCGGAGGGCTGGCTTGGTGCACTCGCAGACGCGCTTGGGTCGGCACGGGATGTCGCGCTCGTGTTCGGCAGCACGTTTCCGGCACCAACGTCATGCCCCAATGACGTGATCCCCTCGTACATCCCGCGCCATGAGGCGCTCTACCGAGGCCTCGCCTCCAAGCCACGTGTCGAGGGCATGGGCGCGTGCATGGCGATCCGCACAGACGCATGGAGTGCCATCGGCGGATTCGACGAGTGCCTGGGCGCCGGGACGCCGCTTGCCTCAGCTGAAGAGCATGACGTCTGCGTCCGGCTCTTGCGTGCCGGCTACGCGGTCGCCGAGACCCCTCGCGCTGCGGTCGTTCACCATGGGGCTCGACACCGTGGGTCGGTTGAGGAGATGGTGGCCGGCTACATGCGTGGCACCGGCGCTGCCTCGGCGAAGATGGCGAGGCTCTGCGGCCCGTCGGCCATTCGCCCGCTCGCTGCGATCGCGTGGCGCTGGATGTGCGGCGGATCTGCGGTCAACATCGGCCCGGCGCCAAGGAGATGGCACCGGCTCCGCCACTTCCTGAGGGGCGCGTCAGTCGGCCTGACGATGCCCATTGATCCGGGCACCGGTCGGTTTATCGCACGTGGCCACGCGGGACGAGCTGCTGCATGAGCGGGCGTTCCCCCACGACTCCTCGCCTGCAGGATGGATGCAGGATCCTGGTCCGTGCGACCAACTGGCTCGGCGATTGCGTCATGTCGATGGCTGCAGTCAAGCAGGTCCGCAGCTCGCTCCCCCGCGCGCATCTGGCCGTGCTCGCCCGCGCCAACGTCGCCGACCTGTACCGGCAGCACTGGATCGACGAGGTGATCCTGTGGACGCCGGCGCGGGACTGGAAGGACCTGCGCAGCCGATGGCGGATGGCAGCGGAGCTCCGCCGGCGAGGCTTCGACGCAGCGATACTGCTCCAGAATGCCTTCGATGCAGCGCTCGTCGCATGGCTCGCGCGAATCCCAATCCGAATCGGCTATGCGGTGAAGCGCCGTGGCCTTCTGCTGACCCACGCCATCCCTTGGCCTGCTGAGGACTCGGTGCCAAGGCACCAGTCGGCGCACTACCTACACCTTCTTGAGCGGTCGGGCATCACGTCAGGGACGCCGTCGCACGAGCGATTGGCGCTCGCCATACCGGAGACCCGCGGCAGCAGCAGCCTGCCAGGTCACGGCCCCTGGATCGGCATAGCTCCCGGGTCATCAAACGGGCATGCGAAGCGCTGGCTCCCCGAGCGATTCGCTGAGGCTTCTGCGGCCGCCGCCGCAGCCATGGGCGCAAGGATCGTGATCTTCGGCTCGCGAGGCGATGCGGACGTCTGCGCGGAGGTGGCGGCGGCCCTCAAGTCCCATGGAATGGACGCAATCGACCTCTCGGGCGCAACCGACGTTCCGGAACTCATGGCGCACATAGCCGCGTGCGATGCCGTCCTGGCGAATGACTCCGGAACGATGCACATCGCGGATGCACTAGGTGTCCCCACGGTAGCCGTATTCGGACCGACATGCGAGCGCTCCACCGGCCCCACGGGCCCCCTGTCAGTTGTCGTGCGGCAGCCGGTCGAATGCAGCCCATGCCTGCTCCATGAGTGCCCCATCGACCACCGGTGCATGACAGGCCTCGACTCCGCTCGCGTTGCTGCCGAGCTCATGCGGGTGGCCATCGCGGGGAGGGATGCGAACCGTCCGAGGTTGGCCCCATGACGTCGCCGACCCTAGACACGTTTCGCGATGCGATGAGCGCGTTCCCGCCTCCCGCGGTTGCATTCAACAAGTCGCACTCGGGAAGCCGCATGTTGGCCCAACTTCTCGATGCGTCAGGCATCGCGATGGGGGCCCACCTGAACGAGTCGTGGGACTCCCTCGACATGCTTGAGGTCGTCGAGTATCTCGTGACAACGTACTACCCCGACTACTCCCCGCTCTGGAGCCCCGACCTACCGCCCGATGCGCGCCTTCAGGTGATGCTTGCGCGTGCCATCGATCGCCACCGCGCAGGCCTGCACGCCGACGCGGCGTGGGGATGGAAGCTGTCCGAGACGGCCTACATCCTGCCGGTGCTCGACTACTGCTTCCCGGGCGCGCGATACGTGCACCTCATCCGTGACGGTCGCGACGTCGCGTTCAGCGATCACAAGGGACCTGATAGCGCCTTCTGGCGAAAGATCTACTTCAACACGGGACGGGTGCGTGCGTGCTACGGTCTCCGCCTTTCGGCACAGGCGTACCGCCGACGCCCTCACGTGTACAACGCGCTGCACTGGGTCAACAGCGTCCGCATCGGCAGGGACTTTGGGGCGATGCTCCGTGAGCGCTGCATCGAGGTGCGCTACGAGGACCTCTGCGCTGACTTCGAGGCGGTGTCCTCGCGCCTGCTTCAGGCCCTAGCCGCACCACGCGCTGACGAGGCGGTCTCGCGCCTGCGGAGTCAGGTCTCGACTGCATCGGTCGGAAAGTTCCGCACCGCTCCGGCCCGGCTGCTGGGCCAAGTGATGGAGATCGAGAAGCCCATGCTGCTCGAGCTTGGGTACCTTCACGAGGATCCGGCTTCGGCAAGTCCGGCGTTCCGGCTGGGTTCGGCCATGGACCGTGCACTGGATCGTTGGCGCCATGCATGAGCGCGCGCGCCGGCTCGGTCTCTTTCCGCCATTGCTTCGGCGCTCGATCTGGGTGCACGGCGACACGCCCCAGCAGTTCACCGCAGCGTTGCCCTCGATCCAGGCGCTCATGGACAGTCGCCCTCATATGGGGCTCGTGGTCACATCGGCGTGCTGCCACACTGAGCGCCTCCTTCGCGCGATGTTCCCGGACGACCGGCCACTCCCATTGCCCGCAGCGACCTTAGCGCCGCACTGGATGAGGCGACTCAATGTCCAACATCTGGTGACTCTTGGTGGCGGACTCTCCCTCAGCGCTGGTTGGCACCGCGCCATCGCGCAGCGCGGAGTGCCTATCGCAGCGGTCGACATGACCGCGTCGGATGCGGGCGCATCGCAGTTTGCCACGCTCGATCGCATACTGCCGCGAGGTCCATCGCTTCCGCCAGTCGCCCAGGACTGGCGCATCCCCACATGGAGAGACCGGCTCGGGCAGAGTCGGGCGTGGCGGATCGCATCGCAGCTTATGGATGGGGGCCGCATCGACTCATGGGATGAGCTCGCGCGTGCACTCGGCAGTCCCCGCAAGATCCTGTGCCTCGGGAACGGACCGAGCTCCGAGGATCCGCGCGTGCCGGCCGTCAACCATGACTGCCTGATGCGGGTGAACTGGCGCTGGCGGGATCGCGGCATGCTGACGCACCCCAAGATGGTGTTCGTGGGCGACCCGGCCACGATCAGCGAGGTCAATGGAGCCATCTTTGGCCTCTGGAACTGCGACCTCGAGCGTGGCATGCTGCTGAGGCGCCTGCGGACACGCGGACTGCGCACCATGCGCCATGTCACGATGGAGCGCCTGTGCCCGATCATCCGCGACGGGAACTGGCCGGCCCGTCCGAGCAACGGCGCACTGATGGTCGCTGCGGCAGCCGCACTCCAGCCCGACGAAATCACGATCGCCGGGATCGACCTCTTCATGAGCCCCCATGGGCGCTATCCAGGCGATCCCGTCGGGATCAACGCGTACTCGCGCGTCCACACTCGCGACACCGATCTCGCTGTCATCCGCGCTGCGCTGGCTGGGTTCCGCGGCAAGGTCGCCATCATCGGCGATGCCCTTCATGCTGCGCTTGAGTGCACGTCAAGGCCCACTCGATGACTCTCCTCTCAGCGATGCGCGACTCCCCGGTCCGGGTGCTTATCGTGAAGCTGAGCTCGCTTGGCGACATCATCCATGCGACCGGCTGCTTCCGCGCGCTTCGCACTGCGCTGCCGCACGCGCACATCTCGCTGGCTGTGGAGGACCGATGGGCTGGTGTGGTACGGCATGACCCCCACGTTGATGCGCTCGTCCGCTCCTCGGCATCATCGTCGCTCACGCTTGCGTATGCACGTGAGGTGCGCAGACTGGTGGCGTCCCATGGACCCTTCGATGTGGCCATCGACCTTCAGGGCAACCGCCGCAGCGCTGCATGGACGTACTTGAGCGGCGCACCCGTTCGGGTGGGCCGCGGTTCGTTCCGGCCTGGGTGGCAGCTCGCGCTGAAGCCGGACCTGACACGGCATGCCGTACGGGTGTGTGCTGACGTCTGTACCGCAGCGGGCATTCCCGTGAGCGATCCGAGCCCGGAGCTCCACACGTGTGCCGATGACGAGGCAACGCTCGACCGCATCCTCGACGGCCGCGGGCTGCCGAGATCTGGATTTTTCGTCATCAATCCCTTCAGCCGCTGGCGCTCCAAGAGCGTGCCTCCCGCGACTGTCGCGGCGGTCATTCAGCGGCTTGCCGCTGAATCGGCGGTCCCGCTACTGTTCAGTGGCGGACCGGAGGACTCGGCTGAGTGCCAGCGACTCCTCGACACGCTCCGGCCCTGCCCAGTGCATTCCCTCGTTGGCCAGCTGTCGCTGAGCGAGGCACTCTGCCTGTACCGGAGGGCCCGTCTCATGGTGAGCTGCGACTCGGGACCGATGCATGCTGCCGCTGCGCTTGGCGTGCCGGTGGTCGCGCTCTTCGGCCCCACGCATCCGGAGCGGACCGGCCCGTGGGGACCCGGCCACACCGTGATCCAGTCGAAGCGTCCTGAACGCCATCACGCCTACCGGCACGATCCGGAGGGCGTTCACATGCGGAGCATCGACTCAGGGGTCGTGGTGGACGCTGTGCTGAGCCAGCTGCGCCGAGAGGCAGCCTCATGAGGGTGGGCCTTGTCATCGAGCGCTTCTCGCGCGAAGGCGGAGGGCTGGAGAGCTGGACATGGCAACTCGCGCACGCGCTCGACCGGCGAGGGCATGAGGTGTCAGTCCTGGCCTTTCGCACCGAGTCTCCCCCAGAGCGCGCCGCGATCCGCGTCATCGCCATGCCATGGGACGACGACAGGTTGCGCCGTGCACGGATTGCGGAGCGGATGGCGGCCCAGATGCAACTGGATGTCACTCACGATCTCGGCGTATGCACGCGAGCCAGCATCCTGCATCCGCAGTCGGGCAGTCGCCTCGCGAACGAGCGCCGTGACTTCCTCGCCAGACCCTTCATCGCCCGGCTCGTCGCACGCACGGATCCGCGCCGTACACGCTGGCTGCGCCAGCTTCGCAAGTTCGAGGAGTCGAGGTATCCGCCCCCCGAGGGCTGCCTGGTGATCGCGGTGTCGCGCGTCGTGGCCGCGGACCTTGCAGCCTGGCATCGCGTGCCTCCGCAGTGCGTTCGAATCGTGCCCAACGGCATCGACACGGCACGGTTCGCGCCGCCTGCCCGCACCGAGCGCGAACGCATCCGCGGGATGCTGGGGGTGGCGGGAAGGACCGTGTTCCTGTTCTCGGCGCACAATCCCCACCTCAAGGGCATCGAGCCACTGCTCAGGGCGTTCGCAGCCGCGCGATCGCTGCATCCCGGCATGCTGCTCCTGGCCATCGGCAAGCATCCTGATGCGCGCATCCGGCGGCACGTGAGGCGCCTCGGGCTGCAGGACTCCGTCAGGTTTGACGGTCCCGTTGAAGATCCGCTTGCCCACTATCACGCTGCGGATGCATTCGTGCTCCCGACCTGGCACGATGCCTGCAGCCTGAGCGTGCTCGAGGCGTGCGCCTGCGGTGTCCCGGCGATCACCACCCGCACGAATGGCGCCTCGGAACTCCTCACTCACGGACTCGACGCGCTGATCATCGATTCCGCGGCCGATGTTGAGGCGCTCGCTGCGGCACTGGTGGAGCTGACATGCGTGGACACTCGCGCGCGGATGTCGGGGGCCGCGAGGCAGGCAGCCGTCGATCACGACTTCGCCCGGAATGTCGAAGGGATCGAGGGCGTGTACAAGGAAATCGCTAGCCGCTCCCGAAGGAGCGGCGAGGGTGATCAGCGAGCATGAGCAAGCGCCTGATCGCATACGTGCATGGCACGCTCAATCCCGCCACGCGCTTCAGGATCGGGCAGTACATCCCCTCGCTCGCGCGGGCGGGATGGCAGGTCTCGCTGCGGCCGCAGCGACCCGAGCGACCTTGGGAGATCGACTGGGGCCATCCGCTGCTGAGCGCGCCCGCGCGGAGGATCGGAACGCTCGTTCGCCGAGCCAATCGTCGGCGCGACATCGATGACGCAACAGGTTTCGACTGCGTGTTCCAGAACCGAGACCTCCTCGAGGGCCGTCCCGAGCACGAGGAGAGGCTCCTGCGCCGAAACCAGCGCGTCATCTTCGATTTCGATGACGCAATCTACCTCGGCTCGAAGGCGGAGCATGTCGGGCGCGTATGCGCCCGTGCCGCATGGGTCGTGGCAGGCAACGATGAGCTTGCGTCGTTTGCGAGGCGCCACACCAGCCGCGTGACTGTCATCCCCACAGTCGTCGATCACACCCTCTATGCGCCCCCGCCGCCCCCGCCGCCGCGGCAAGAGCGAGCGGTGCGGGTCGGATGGCTGGGCTCGCCGCTGTCGATCAGGCAGACGCTCCACCCGTTTGTCCCCATGCTTGCCGAGCTCCAGGCTGCACTGGGATTCGACTTCGTCGTCGTCACTGCACCGAAGCCTGCGCTGCCGCCGAGCGACCTCCGATGGAGGTTCGTCGAGTGGAGTCCCAGCGAGGAGACGAGGATCGCTCGGCACTTCGACATTGGCATCATGCCGCTTGTTGACGATCCCTACCAGCGCGGCAAGTGCGGATGCAAGCTGCTGCAGTACATGGCTGCTGGACTGCCTGCCGTCGCGTCGCCGATCGGGGTCAACGCATCGCTGCTTGGCGACGGCGCGCGGGGATTCGCGGCATCCACCAAGCACGAGTGGATGGAGGCGCTTCGTGCGCTGATGGTCGATGTCCAGCTGCGAAGCGCGATGGGACTTGCGGGCTGCTCGTTCGTGAGGGACCATTACTCGGTGCAGCGCTGGTCTCCGGCACTGCTTGAGCTCATCGAGCGGGTTTCTCGCCAAAGCCGATGATGCGCGGAGGCACGAGGACCGTATGGACCTCAGTGTCGACGAGGCCCTCGAGGAACACCTCCGCCACAGCCTGTGGGCTGAACCTGTAGTAGTCGCCCGGGTAGTTGTGGATCTGCAGCGTCATCGTGGACGCCCGCCACGGATCGAGAGCTCTCGCGGGCACCCCCACCCGGGACAGCATCCGTGCCACCCTTGAGACCCTGCGTTCGACGGCGAGCTTGGCGAAGCCGGGGACACCAATGCCCACCAGACCGCCGGGCCGCACGAGTCGCCGCATCTCCGCAAGCGTCCTCCAGAAGCGGGGGTCATGCTCGAGTACCGCGTTGCAGAGCACGGTGTCGAACGATTCGTCACCGAAGCCGTCGAGCCCGCGGAGGTCATTGGCGTTGGCGCGCAGGATCTCGATGCCGCGGAAGGACGACGGACCGTCGATGTTCACGCCAACGCGCCGACGCGCCCCTTGCAGGGAGGGCATGCAGAGGAGCGTGTCCGCCGACGGCACGGCGCCAATCTCGAGCACATCGCCCCCACACGTGCGTGCGCTGCAGATGCGGTCGAATGCTGCAAAGACGGCTAGGTGCATGGAATCAACTCCGCTGATCGCGTGCGGCTGCGGCCCGAACCATCCGCAACTGCCGGACGTTCACGACAGCCTCGCCGGGCTTCGACAGCGCGCGCAGCACCACGGGATGCGAGCCGATCGGCATCTTCACGCTGCCCAGTTCGACCGTGCGGTAGGACTGCCATCCGCCGGTCGCCGGTACGACGAGGCCGAGCGCCTGACCGCAGACCTCAAGCTGGACGCGAGAGCCCGCGGCCGCGTCGGCGCACGCGAGCTCGATCTCGACGCCATACTCGCCCTCCTGCCCTCCGCCGATCCCGATCGGCCATGACGCGGTCGCCGCCGGATCGAGCCAGTAGCCGATGTTGTGCGTCACGTCGCCAATCACGCCGACACGCTCCACACGGATCGAGGGACCATCGAGCGTGGCGTCGTGAGGAGTGAGCGCGAGCGTCCCATCCGCAGATGGCAGCACCAGAAACGGCATCGGCGCCACATCGCCTGCAAGGTCAAGGCGCACCACAGTCGCCGCCGCATCCACGGGATCCATGGGCAGGCGGACGACGAGTCGCCCCGAGTCGCGCTCGCTCGCCTCCCACTTCACCTCGGCATCGCTCCCGAGGAGTCGTGCCGACCGCACCTCGCCCTGCATCGGTACAACCAGCCGCCCATCGCGCGGCCAGTCGAACACGTGCAGGTAGAGCGCGCTTCCCTTGCGCGTGGCTCGCCCCCACGGCAGCCGCGCGAAGGGGCTTGCGGTGGTGCCGTAGATCGCCTCGGCGTTGACCCTCATCCAATCGCCAACGCCGCGCAGCGTGCGCGCAGCCTCATCCGGAATGCGCCCCTGCGCATCGGGTCCCACATTCAGCAGCAGGTTGCCGCCCTTGGACACGATGTCGCACAGTAGCCGCACCACCGTGGCCGTGTCCTTCCAGTTCATGTCGTGCGAGCTGAAGCCGTAGGACTCGTTGAGGGTGTGGTTGACCTCCCAGTCCATGCCGGGAATGCCTGTCGGCGGCACGTACTTCTCCGGGGTGCCGTAGTCGCCGTTTCGGTTCTCGAGCCCGAAGAAGAGCCGGTTGTTCACGAGGATGCCCGGCTGCGCGGCGCGCATGTCCGCCATGAGCTGCCCCGCTCCCCACGCAGCGCCTTGCCGGGTCTCATCCGAATAGTCAAACCATATTGTCGAGAGCGGTCCGTAGTTCGCGAGCAGCTCCTGCGTGTGCGCGCGGATGTAGGCCTTGTACCGCTCGTGGTCTCGCGGCGCACCAGTAGGCGGGTACGCAGGCAGCGCCATCTCGTACGCATCTGGATGCTGCCAGTCGAGCAGCGAGTAGTAGAAGCCGGGGCGCAGCCCGCGCGCACGCATCGCATCGGCGAATTCGCGCGCGACATCGCGGCCAGCCGGCGAGATGTTCGTGGTGAGAGTGATCGGATTGCCAACCGAGTACGGCTCTGCCGAGTTGAACAGCGTGAACCCGTCATGGTGCTTGGAGGTGAGCACCGCGTAGCGCATGCCAGCGTCCTTCGCGAGATCCGCCCACGCGTCAGCGAAGCCCTCAGCAGGCTTGAATAGCGGGCGCATCTGGCGTGCGTACTCGGCGCATGGCACTGCGGCCCAGTGCTGGATCCACTCCGCGTAGTGCTGCGGGTAGGTCTTGCCGTCCCACACGCCACCGGCGCCCGAGTAGAGCCCCCAGTGGATGAACATCCCGAAGCGCGCATCGCGCCACCAGGCCATCCGCGCATCGCGGTCTGCCGCCCAGGCCGTTACCTGCGCCGCTTCCGTCGGAGGCACCACAGGCGGAGAGTCGGGAGGGACATTCGTCATGAGGATCGGGAGCGCGACTTGGAGAATCACGGACTGAGGGTAGTGTGACGGCATGAAGGCCATCGCAGCGCTGCCCCTGCTAGCTCTCCCTTTGGTGGCACACGCCGACTTCCCCAACCTCAGCGGCAACGCGCAGGTGAACGGTCGCGTGAACGCTGTCGGCCCGCTGTCGGCGGCGCAGATCTGGTCGCGCACCAACATGACGTGCCTGATCTCGTGGGTACCGCTCATTGAGGGGAATCGGGTGTTCCTGGTGAGGCAGACGTATGCGTGGTCGCCCTACGACCCGCCTCCGGGCGAGGCGCGAGTGCACTGCCTTGACCTTCAGACCGGCGCCACGCTCTGGACATTCGACTGCCCCTTCGTCGCAGGCCAGTGGACCACCGTCGTGTACGGCGCGCGGGATGGTCGCGTGTACGTCGGGCGCGGCGGCAACGGCGGAAGCTCTGCGGCTCCTGTGTACTGCCTCAGTGCGCAGACGGGATCGGTGCTCTGGATCTCACAGGACGACGTGCGCACCGGCGCCTACGAAGGCATCGTGTTCATGGACAACGGGGACCCGATCTTCGCCTCCAACACCGAGATGCGGCGCATCGACGCGGCAACCGGCGCAACCGTGTGGCTGACGCAGCGCACCTGCAGCGTGAGCGGAAACTGCGGTCCGGCGCGCGACGGCGATGCGATCTACGTCGATGAGGTTGCGCCCGGCGGCCAGCGCATCTCCCACTTCAGCGCCACGACGGGACAGCGCCTCTACAGCAGCGCCACGATGCCGGGGTTCCTGTGCCAGAACCAGCCCTTCTGCGCACCTGGCGGCCTTGTCTTCTACCTGCGCACGAGCAACGAGGGCACGCCTGACAAGTTCTATGCGTTCCGCGACACCGGTTCCGGATTCGAGACGCTCTGGAGCGTGGCTGCGCGTACCGAGGCAGGCGCACGGCATGCGGTCACGCCGGATGGCGGAGTGACGATGCTGTCGCCTGATGGGCGCCTGCAGATCCGCGACCAGCTCACGGGCGTGCTGCGTGCCCAGTCCTCGACGTCGGTGCTCGCTACACACGGTTTCACGTGCTCGATGGTGACGGTCGATTCGCGCGGCCGGCTCTTCCACAACAACTCGCTTGGCGCGGGAAGCGCCGCTGCCGACCTGCGCGTCTTCGATGCCGCGCTGCAACTTGAGTGGTCTCTGAGCATCGCCGGCGTCAGCCAGGGCGGGCCGTCGGTGGCACGCGACGGCAGCCTCGTGCTCGCCGGCACCGGCGTGGTCCGCCGCTACTGGACGCCGACATGTGTGCAGGCGGACCTCAACTGCGACGGACGCGTGGACGGCATTGACCTCACCGCACTGCTCGCCACGTGGGGCCAGTCGGGACCGGCCGACCTTGACGGCAACGGCACTGTTGACGGACTCGACCTCTCAATCGTGCTCGCAGGATGGGGATGACCGAACCCGTGCCGATGGGGAGCTAGGCCGCGCTCACGTCCTGAGATCACGGCCGGTCGGGTCACGCATGAATGCAAGGGTCACGACGGCCACGGCGCCAAGCGCGCAGATCCATGCGGGCGTTGCGCCGGGCATGCGCATGTCCTCGATGAGCCAGTTGTCCAAGGCTGGCATGAGCCCGCCGGCGAACGCCATCGCCACGCTGTACGCGAAGCTCATGCTGACGACGCGTGACGCCAGCGGGAACATCTCGACGAGCATCGTGCCCTGCATGCCTAGCGCCAGCCCAACTGGCATGCCCACGAGCAGCTGTGCGCACAGGAACGACACAGGATCCGCTGGCGCCTGGCTCATCACGAACCAGGCGGGAACCAGCACCACCATCCCCCACACCGTGAAGAGGATGGCCGAAGTGCGGCGGCCCATGCGGTCGCTCATCCATCCTCCCACCACCGTGCTGACTCCAACGACGAGCAGCGAGAGCGTCGTCGCAGACTGGATGTCGCTGGCACGCTCGGGTGTGCCCGCCTTCGCGCTCACGACCGCCGCGTCGAACCCGTAGTAGTAGAGCGCGTTGGCGAAGGCGACGATCGCAAGCAGCTGCAGCGACGGCCGCCAGTCGCGCGCGATCGACACAAGGGCGGGCGGACGGGCCGCGATGGCGCACGACGCAAGTCCGGCCTCGCTCTCCTGAACGGACCTGCGCAGCCACCAGCCGAAGACTGCAGCAAGCGAGCTCGCGAGGAAGGGCAGCCTCCAACCCCACGAGTCGATCTCCGAGGGCGACATCGTGCGGTCGATGATCGCCACCGCAGCCGATCCGACCAGAAACCCGAGTGTCGCCCCTACCGCCGTAGTGCCTCCGACGATGCCGCGCATGGATGGCTTGGCATGCTCCGTCGCATAGGCCATGCTCCCGGTGAACTCGCCGCCGAGCGAGAAGCCCTGCACGATGCGGCACGCCACAAGTCCGGCAGTTGCGAGCCACCCGGCCTGCTCGAATGTCGGAAGGCAACCGATCGCGAGCGTGCTGCCGGCGATGAGCGACACCGAGATCGTGAGCAGCCACCGCCGCCCCTTGCGGTCGCCGAGCCGGCCAAGCACGATGCCTCCGAGCGGCCGCGCGAAAAAGCCGATCGCGAACACGAGCCACGCGCTGAGCGTCTGGCCGACCGCGGACTCGGCCGGAAAGAACGCCTTGCCGATCGGCGCCACGAGGAACCCGAACACCGCGTAGTCGAACCACTCCAGGACGTTGCCGAAGATCGCAGCCGTCACGGTCCGAGCGGTCGACTGACGAGGACGTGAGGCGGTTGCGGGTTCCATGCGTGGAGCGCGCGGAGGGTAGCGGCTCTAACGCGCCAAGACACTCCTGCGGAGCCATCGAGAACTCCCCTCGACCGCCGCGACCCATGCGCGGCCGGATCTACACTCGTCGAGTCGACCGAGCACATGACGCCAGCAGCATCTCCATCGGTCCCTTCCCTCGCTCTCGCTGCCGTGACGATGGCGCTTGGCGGGTGCAGCGATTCGGCGCCAGTGCCTGCATCGGCTCCCGCACCAATCGCGACGCCCGCGCCAACCGCAGTCGACATCCCGCCGGGCATGGTCCTCATCTCCGCGGGCGAGTTCACAATGGGAAGTGATGCGCCCGACGCGCAGCCAAACGAGAGGCCCGTGCGGCGAGTGAAGGTCGATGCGTTCCTGATGGACCGCACCGAAGTCACGAACGCGCAGTTCTCGGAGTTCGTGAAGGCGACCGGATACGTCACGATCGCAGAGCGCCCGGTTGACTGGGAGGTCATCAGGCAGCAGGTGCCGCCAGGCACGCCGAAGCCGCCCGACGAGATGCTGCAGCCGGGCGCGCTTGTGTTCACGCCACCGAGCGGGCCGGTGCCGCTCAACGACGTCTCCGGCTGGTGGACATGGACACCGGGCGCATGCTGGCGCCATCCCGAGGGTCCGGGCAGCGACATCGCCGGCCGTATGGATCACCCCGCAGTGCAGATTGCGTTCCATGATGCGGTCGCCTACGCCACGTGGGCGGGCAAGCGACTTCCCACTGAGGCCGAGTGGGAGTACGCGGCACGTGGTGGTCTCGATGGCAAGCGCTTCGTATGGGGCGACGGTCCGCTCGACGCGACGCGGTGCAACGTGTGGCAAGGCGACTTCCCCCACCGCAACACCGCAGAGGACGGTTTCGTGCGCACCGCGCCCGTGGGCACCTACCCGCCCAACGGGTACGGGCTCGTGGATATGGCCGGCAACGTGTGGGAGTGGTGCTCCGACGAGTTCGCGCCGGGTGAGCGCGCCCACCGCGGCGGCTCCTACCTCTGCAACCCCTCCTACTGCTCGAGCTACCGCCCGAGCGCGCGCAGGGGCTGCACGCCGGACACCGGCCTCGGCCACCTCGGCTTCCGCTGCGTGAAGGACATCGCGCCGGAAGCGCCCGGGCCGTAGGCCAGCACGCCTCGAGTTACCATGAAATTCGTATAGTGCGTATACCGTTTTTCATGGTAGAGTGGGCGCATGATCCGACGGCCCGACGCCCTTGGCAGCATCCGCAGTTCGCTCCGGCGCGCCCCGATCACTCTCCTCCTGGGCCCCCGCCAGTCCGGCAAGACGACGCTTGCACGGATGGTCCTGCCGGCCAGCGCAACGAACTACTTTGACCTCGAGTCCCCATCGGATCTCGCGCGCCTTCAGGAGCCGATGGCCGCGCTGGCGCCCCTCCGTGGCACGATCGTCATTGACGAAATCCAGCGGCGACCCGACCTCTTCCCCGTGCTGCGCGTGCTTGCTGACCGACGACCCCGGCGTTCCCGGTTCCTCATCCTCGGCAGCGCCTCTCCTGAGATGCTGCGTCAGTCCTCGGAGTCGCTTGCCGGACGCATCGAGGTCGTCGAGCTGGGCACGTTGACCATGCAGGAGTGCGGCATTGGCACAGTGGCGCGCCGCTGGCTCCGCGGCGGGTTCCCCCGCTCGTTCCTGGCGCGCAGCATGCAGGACAGCATTGCGTGGCGGTCAAGCTTCCTGGCCGCCCTCATCGAGCGCGACCTCCCCTTCTACCAAAGCCGGCTGCCTAGTCCGACGGTCTGGCGCCTCTGGACAATGCTCGCGCATCACCATGGCCAGGTGGTGAACCATGCCGCAGTGTCAAGCAGCCTGGGCATCAGCGTCCCGACGCTCCGCAATCACATGGACCTTCTTGAGGGGCTCCTGATCACCCGCCAGCTTCAGCCGTGGTTCGAGAACATCGGAAAGCGCCAGGTGAAGTCGCCTCGCATCTACTTCCGCGACTCCGGCCTTGCCCACTCCCTGCTGGGAATCGATTCCGAACGCTCCCTGCTCTCAAATCCCAGGTGCGGCGCATCGTGGGAGGGCCTTGCGGTCGAGGAGATCCTGGCCCGCGCGCCGCACACGGATGCGTACTGGTGGTCCACGCACCAGGGCGCCGAACTGGACCTTCTGCTCTTCCGCGGCGACCGCAGGTACGGCGTCGAAGTGAAGAGGACTGACGCCCCGTCGATCACGCCATCGATCAGGATCGCACTCGAGACGCTGGACCTCCGGCGGCTCACGGTCGTCGCACCCGTCGAACGCAGCTATCACCTCTCGAAGGAGGTTCATGTGCTGAGCATGGAGGACCTTGTCCGGGATCCGGGCACCGTGGTGCGCTGATCCGATCCAGGCACAGCGCCGCCGCCGTGCGCAAATCCGCGTGCGAACGCAGCCACCCGCCTCACTTCGCCGAGCCGCTCGAGATCGTGATCCTCGACACGCTGCCCGCGCACGTCTCCACGGAGTTGGTGACCGTGTCGTCCACGAACAGGATGATGTTGCCGTCGGGATCCGGGATCGCCTTGCCGAGCGGATCGGCGATGGACCACTGCGGCTGCCCGTTGATCGAGAGCGTCAACTGGCGCGTGACGCCGTTTCGCGTCAGCGCAACGCGTGTCGCCACTCCGTACGGGATTCGGTCGGCGCTCGTGTCGCTGAAGGGCGGCAAGAACTGGAACACATGCCCGTCGATCTCGCGGTAGAGCCCGAAGTCCTCGGTGAGCTCGGAGAAGTCGATCAGCTTCGACAGCACGAACTGCGCGCTTGTGACCGTCAGGTCCATCACGATCGAGTAGTCGGTGAGGTCGAGCCCGCTGACCGGGATCTTGAGCCCCTGCGCAGGACCGAACACGTACGAGCCGCCAGAGATGGTGCCGCCAAGCGGGACGATCTCGACGCCACTGCCGGACGCATCCGAGTAGCCCTTCTGGAAGAGGTACTCGCGCACGATCGACGACCCCTCCTCAAGCAGGCAGTCAGGGATGCTCGCGACGTCCGGGCCGACAACGCCCCAGTCGGCGAGAACCTGCGCGAGGTCGCGCGCATCGACGATGCCGCTGCGGTCCGCATCCCAGAATCCCATGCCGCCCCACTCCGAGAGCACACCGGTGATGTCAGCCGCATCGAGAATGCCGTCAAGGTTGCCGTCTGCAGCGGATGAAGGCTGCGACAGCAGCAGCGAGACCATCTCTGTCTTAAGTACTTCGTAGGCCGCCGCGGCTTCCGGCGGCAGGCTCTCAGCAAGCGGGTTCCACACTCCGGGGTCCCCATCCGCGCCCTCGGTACCGGCGACCTTCGGCGGCTGGGGCTCCTCGAGCCGGTAGAGCCGGATCTCGCAGTCGTCCGGGATCAGGCAAGACGGAAGCGTCCTCACGATGAGCTTCCACTGGCCACTCCGCACCGCGTACTGCGCAGTCGATGGCGGGACCATTGCCGTCGAACCCGCAGGGCACTGATCCGCCATGTCCGGAGGCAGGAAGCAGTAGTTCGTGCCGCCACACTCGACGATCGCAGTGGCAGGATCGTCACTGAGCAGGTCGCAGTAGTTGGTGATCGGGTACGGGGCCTCGCTCGCTCCTCCCGCCCAGCACCCCGCGTTGTCGGCGCAGAGCTGCGGCGACGTGATGAGACCGTCAATCACCGAGTTCCCGTTGATGCACGGGCCAACCTGTCCGGGCGCGAAGATCCCCTGCTCGTAGATCGCAAACTGGAACTCGCGGATCGGCCCCTGGGACGGGTTGGCGAGGTAGGGAGTCATCGGTACGCAGTCGATGATGCGGGAAGGCGTCGCGACCTTGGCCCAGTCAACTCCGGCCGCATCGCACATCAGCCCGAAGAGGTCGACGATGGACACCATCGAGTCGACCGCGCGCCCCGGCGACGAGACGCCTGCACCCGCAACGATGCACGGCGACCTCACGCCTGTCTCGTAGACCGTCTGCTTGGCGTTCACAGGATCGAATGGCGGCAGCACGTTGAAACCGATCGTGCCGTTGTCATTGATCACGATGAGCATCGTGTTGGCGGCCTCGAGGTCACCGAGCTCGAACGTGTCTCCACTCCACGAACCGAGCCCCAGCTCGACGAGCATGTTGCCGATCGACCGGTCCACCGACTCGACCATGAGCTTGTACTGCTCGCGGAACCCGGGGCCGGTGACGCTGCAGATCGCGTCCGACGCTGCAGGACCTGTCAGGGACGGCGGCGGCGGCTGAATCGGCGTGTGCGCCGAGGAATGCGCCACAAACGCGAACCACGGGGCACCGGTCTTTTCCGCCGCGGCAACCCATTCCGCGCTGCGGCGGCTCACGAAGCTCGTGAGGTACTCGCGCTGCGGGGCGTCAGGCAACTCAACCGTCCCGCGGTCGCAGATGTGGCGCTCCCACACGTAGTAGGCGTTGAGGATGCTGAAGTCGATGTCAGCGCATGCCCCCTCGGAGCATGCAGTGACCGGCGTGCCGTCAGCCTGCACGAGCGGCACAGCGCCGAGCGCCATCGCATTGAGCGGGTGAAGCCCCTCCACGCAGGATCCGTTGGGGAAGCAAGCGGCACCACTGACGTCAAGACCGCCAATCGAGCCGCACGAGTGCGTGCCTACCGGCGACTGCCCACCGAGTGTCGTGTCCACAGACGGGGGCAGGTCCCAGTAGCCGTCGTAGAAATCGACGCCGAGTGTCGTGAAGGGAGACTCGTATCCGAAACCCGAGGGCGTGTTCTCGGGACCGCCACCCATGTGGTACTTGCCGAGCATGCCCGAGACGTACCCTGCATCCCGCAGCAGCTTTGGCACCGTCACCTCGGTCGGATGGAGCTGGACCGCCGGCAGCATGGGATCGACGATCGCGGTGACCACTCCCGTCCTGAAGCCGTGACGCCCCGTGAGCATCGCGGCACGCGAGGGCGAGCACTCGGGCGTCGCCCAGAAGTTGGTGAAGCTCACGCCTGCGGAGGCGATCTCTGCGAGCACCGGCAACGATGGCGAGAGCGGCGCACCATTCCACCCGTACGGCGGAAACGACATCTGGTCGATTCCGATGTCGTCGAGCACGACAACGAGGATGTTCGGCTTCGGACGCGATCCGCCACCAGACCCGTCGCCGGCCACGACCACTGCAGTTGCACCAGCAGCCAGGGCGGCCGCACACGCGAGCATGAATGTCTTCACACGTTCTCCTGGATCTGTCGGCCGACGGCGCCTGCCGCACACTCGTTACAGGCACCAATCCCGAAACCTACCCCCATTCCCGGGAGATCACAGTGGGATCGGCGAATCATGGCTCAAATCAGGCGAATCTTCGCGCAGATCATGCCAAGTACCCGTGTCGGAGCGGCCTCAGGGGAGTCCGATTCCCAGACCGAATCGTCCCAATACCGCCCTCGCCCGTCACTCTGTCCCCAAGCAAGGAGATGCACCTGATGCGTAGACCGTCACGGGACCTGTTGCTTGTGCTTGTCGGGATCGTCGCGAACGAGACGCTCGGCCACTGGTGGCTCGGCACTATGGGCCGTGACGCGCTGCCGCTCAAGATCGGCGAGCGCTGGACGGTGACACCAGAGTTCAACCTGGCCCTCATGATCCTGTGGCCTGTCGTGCTCGCGGTCCTTGTGTGGATGGCGTGGTTCAAGCGGGCACCCGGGGCCTTGCCGCGGACGACCTGACGCGTCGCGCGGATGGGGGTCGCACGGCGCTTGCGCGCGCCGCGAGATCGCGACATGATCGCAATCCGCTAGGGCGCCACGCATGCGTCGGGCACGAGGGCGGCGGCAAGCATGACGGCATTGATGTCCTCGTGGCGTCCCCACACGGGCGTCGCCTGGGCCGACGGATCGATCCAGCATCGCTCGATCTCGTCGCGCAGCTCACGATGCTCGAGCAGCGCCTGGGCGCCGCCAAGCCGACGTTCGACATCTGCGGGTCGCCCGAATCGCGATCGCGCATGGAGGATTGTCGGGCGGATCGACTCGGCGGCGTGGAGCCCGATGGCAAGACCGATCTCCCTGAACGCGAGTCGCCCGTGCGCGGGCCGCTCGAGCTCGCGCGATGCCGCAAAGGTGTCGAGGCTTCGCACCGCATCCGCAAGCGCGCGGTCAAGCGTGTGCCCGGTCTCGCACTCGCCCGCAGCCGTGAGGCGCACGATCGCCGAGAGATCGAGCAGCAGTCCCCCGATGCCGAGCGCGTCCGTCGTTGCCCACGAGTGAGAGTGCTCGCACATCGCGAACATGTCAGCCCACGCGGCATCGAGGGTCCCATGGGACCGGCTCCCGCCAAGCCGACGCTGCGATGCCTGAAGCTCGGAGAACGTTGCCAGGCCGTCGAGCGGGTCGTGATGACCCATCGACGCGACGAGCGGACGGAGCAGGTCGGTGCTCATCTTCCAGTGCATCCTCGGCGTGCCGGACTCGTCTGAAGGGGCCGCGAATGCAGGCCATGACGTGCATGCAAGGTCGATCGCCCAGTCGTTCCACACCGAATCGCCCGTTGCGTGCGCAAGCCGGTTGAGCGCGACCATCCACTTCGTCAGGTAGTGGAAGTACTGGCCATCGCGGTCCCACTCGAGGCGCTCGTCAAACGCGGCACCGGGGGGCCGCTCAGGCTCGGGCTTTCCGATCCGCAAACCGCCGATGGTCGGATGCCGCTCGCCCGCGGCTGGGGGCAGGCCGCTGATCCACCCTTGACGTGCATCGTCAGGCCTGAACTGCCCAAGTTCATGGTGCACTCGCCGTGCAAGCGCACGCGCCAAGTCAAGGTGCTCCTGCCGGCGCGTCTGTCGATGAAGCCCCAGCAGCGCGAGCACGGCGTACGCGTCCGTCCAGAGGTACCGGCGCGAGCGTGCATGACCTTGCATCACGCCGGTGCGCTCGATGAACCTGCGCATGAGCGAGTCCGCGGCCGCGACGCGTGATTCGACATCGATCTGTTGAAGTTGCCGAGTCACGTGTCGTCCGCCGACAGAGCGGCCAGAGGTCCTTGCATTCGTAGTGCCTGCTGCGATTCTCCGGATGTGGCCGGCGAGGCGACTCATCCGCCCGATACGGTTCGCCGGGCCGCCTGTGTGGGGCATGAAGAAGCATGGCTACAGGGGCCCGCGCCAGTCGCGTGGAGCCGGATTCGGCGGATTCCGCAACGCGAAGCGATTCGGCGGCGGAGAGCACGAGGGCGTGCGGGGCGCGAAGCGGTCGCATGCCAGTCCGCCAAGGCAGCCACCGGTGGGGTCACCCCGCACTTCCCGCAAGTGATCTCGTGGCGCGGGCCGGTCGCAATGCGGCATGGCGCCGGGACTTGACGCCACGCCATAATGCGCATATAGATACGCGACATGAATGTCGTGTATCTGGCATCGCACGTTGCTCGGCGCTCCCTGCATGACCCCCGCAGCGAGGGCAGGGCGCCGTCACTTGCCCTGCGGTCGATGCTCTGGCTCGCGCTCGTCGTTGCCTCCTGCGCCCTTGCGTGGGCAGCCACCCACGACGGACCCGAAGCCATGCTCGGCATGTGCGTGGACCGTGTCACTTCGGCGGTTGCGCTGCTTGTCGCCGCCATCGGGGTGGTCACCTTCCGCTACGCGGAGCGCTGCCTTGAGGGCCATGAGGGGCGCGGGGAGTTCCTTGGGTGGATGGCCGCCACCATCGGGTGCGCTGCGGTGCTCGCGATGGCGGACTCGCTGCCGCTGCTGGTCGGCGCGTGGTTCGCCGTCGGGAGCTGCCTCGACCGCCTGCTGCGCTTCTTCCGCGGCAGGCCGGATGCTGCCGTCACGGCGCGGCGAGCGCTGACCCTCGGCAGGATTGGCGATGCACTGCTCATCGCGGCATGCGCCGTGGCATGGAGCGCATGGGGCGCCACCAGCGTCACGGCGACAGCGGCAGCGGCAGCCGCAGCCGAACCGGGCGCAGCGCTCACGGCCTTCTCGCTCCTGCTGTGCGCGGCGGTCATCGTGAAGTCGGCGCAAGTGCCCGTGCACGGATGGCTCCCCGAGACGATGGAGGCACCGACACCCGTGTCGGCGCTGATGCACGCTGGAATCGTCAACGCCGGCGGCGCACTGCTGATCCGGATGGCGCCTGCAGTCGAGCGGGTTCCCGAGTCGTGGCTCCTGCTGTCCGCCTTCGGCACGCTGTCGATCCTCGTCGCGACCCCTACGGTCTGGGTGCAGGCGCGCGCCAAGACCGCGCTCGCCTGGTCGACCGTGTCCCAGATGGGATTCATGCTTGTGCAGTGCGCGCTCTGCGCGTTTCCCGCCGCACTGCTCCACATCATCGGCCACGGCCTCTACAAGGCGTGGAGCTTCCTGCGGGCAGGCGAGGTGCCGCCGCAGGCTGCGGCCAGCGCACCATGCGCGTCCCGCGCGCTCGCGCTGCTCCTGCTGGGCACGCTGGTCTCCGCCGCGTCCCTGTGGGAGTGGGCCCGCGTCTTCGGCCTCTCCGCGGGCGCGGGGGCGGGAAAGGTCGCGCTCCTTGTGATCCTCGCCATCGCCGCCGGGCAGTCGTGGGTGGCGCTGCTGGGCAGGCGACGGGCCTCGATCAAGGCGACACTCGCACGTGCAGCGGCCTCGCTGGCATTCTCGGCGGCGGCACCGGCGCTCGCCTGCGCGCTCTATGCCCTGGCGGCATGGTGGATCGGCCGGCCGATGCCGGGCAACGGCTCCTTCTCCGGCGCAGCGGCCTGGGTCGCTGCGGGACTGCCCGTCGCAGCGATTTCGGCACTGGCTGCAGCTCACGCGGCGATGCCTGCACTCGAGAGGGCCCGGTTCGGCGCGCGCCTCCGCATCCATGCGCTCAGCGGCTTCTACCTCGGCATTGCGGTCTATCGCGTGACTGACCGCATCCGTGACTTCCTTCGCACCACTACCTACGGAGTGAACCGTGCCTGAGATCCTGCGCAATCCCGCTGTCGCCCGTCCGGCCCCCGCCGTCGCGGAGGACATCACACACGCATGCCTGCTGATCCCGCCCTCTTGGGGCCTCGACTCGTTCGTAGCAGTCAACCCGTTCCTTGGGCACGCGGCCACCCCGATCGACGCTGCCGCGCGCGTCATGCACGACAGCCTCGGCGCCTCGCTGCTGCCGTCGCTCTCCCACTACCGCAGGCGATGGGCCGAGGGAGCGTTCTGCAGCGCCGATGTGGCGCAGGCCGCCAAGCACATGGGCATGTCGGCAACAGCGCTCGAGGGAATGCTCAACGGCGATGTCGCTTCGCCGGCGCGTGCGGATCTCCCGACATGGACGGCTGCCGAGTGGATCGACTGGCGTGAGGGCACGCGATGGCACCAGACCGTGTGCGATGCGCTGGCTCGTTGGTGCGAGATGGAGCACCAGTCCGGCCGGACGCTCGACGCTGCCGATGGCGTCCGCCCCTTCGCGCGCTGGCGCGAGTTTGCGTCGGTCGACCTGTCGGTGGACGCCGCCGGCCTGCACGGGTTCCGCGATGCGGTCGCTGCGATGCCGGAGGATCCCGACGCTGCGATCGAGCAGGCGCTTGCCGGGCTCGACGTGGACTGCACCGAACGGGATGCTGCACTCCTGCGGCTGCTCTCGGGCATCTACGGGTGGGCGACCCACGCGCGCAGGATCGCTTGGATGCGCGACCGCAATGACCCTGGTGCAGTACGTGACCTGCTCGCGGCACGAGCCTGCGCGGATGCCGCGGTGCTTCGAATCGCGCCACGCAGCGGACACGCCGTCGCGCGGCGCTCTCCAGACGCCCCGCGCAGTGGCGATGAGCGCGTGAGACTTGCACTGCAGGAAGCCGTCGAGGATGCCTATGTGCGCACACTGCTCGGCTCCATCCATGAGTGCAGCCCGAGGGAACCCGGGATCAGGCCCGCGATGCAGGTTGTCTTCTGCATCGACGTTCGTTCAGAGCCTGTGAGGCGCCATCTTGAGCGGCTCTCCCCGGCAATCGAGACCAAGGGGTTCGCAGGCTTCTTCGGGGTCGCCATGGAGTGGACCGATGGAGGCAAGAGCTCCTCACGGTGTCCGGTGCTCCTCAGCCCGAGCTGCTGCATCCGTGGCGAGCCGCGCTCCGACGCGCTCGCCTCGGGACTGGCGACGCACCTTCACAGGTCACCCGCCGCAGCGTTTGCGTCCGTCGAGGTGGCAGGGCTTGCGTATGCGGCAGGCCTCGCGCTCGGCGAAGGCCGGCTGCGGGGCCCCGAGCGGCGCGAGGAGAGCTCCCCCATCGGCCTTGATGCCGAGTCGGATGGATCAGGCCTGGGACTTGATGCCCAGGTGCGAACTGCGGAGTTCATGCTTCGCGGAATGGGGATGCACGGTCACATCGCTCCACTGGTCATTCTGTGCGGCCACTCCTCTCGCAGCGTCAACAACCCGCATGCATCGTCACTCGACTGCGGTGCATGCGGCGGCCACGGCGGTGCCGCAAATGCACGGGTCGCCTGCTCGATCCTGAACTCGCCGCCCGTGCGCGATGCGCTTCGGCCGCGAGGGTGGCGGATTCCTGACGACACCGTGTTCATCGCCGCTGTGCACGACACCTCGGATGACTCGATCCGGCTGCTGGACGAGTCGACCATCCCGGCATCGCATGCCCATGCGGTCCGCCATGCGCGCGAGATGCTCGCGGCCGCGTGCGGTGCAGCGCGCGCCGAGCGTGCGCCATCGCTCGGCGTGAGTGTCGAGCGCGGCCCGCGGAGAATCCTGGCGTCGCTGCGTCGCCGCACGCGCGACTGGGCGGAGGTGCGGCCCGAGTGGGGACTGGCGGGCAACGCTGCCTTCATCGCGGCGCGGCGGGATCGCACCCGAGGCGTCGACCTCGGATCGCGCGCGTTCCTGCACGACTACGACGCCGATGCGGACAGTGATGGCATGCTGCTGGACCTGATCCTCTCGGCCCCAATGGTGGTCGCCTCGTGGATCAACCTGCAGTTCCTCGCGTCGACCGTCGACCATCATGTGCTTGGGGCCGGGGACAAGGTGCTCCACAACCGGATCGGCCGCGCCGGCGTGGCAGTCGGCAACGGAGGCGACCTCCGCACCGGGCTCCCGCTGCAGTCCGTGCAGGCAGCCGACGGCTCGTGGCGCCACGAGCCACTTCGCCTTCAGGTGATGGTGGAGGCCCCTACCTCGAGGATCGATGCTGTGCTGGCGAGCCAGCCGCACGTCGCCGAGCTCGTCGAGAACGGGTGGGTACGATTGTTTGCGCTCGACCCGCAGGGCAGCGCACACCGGCGCCTTGTCCCGGGCGAGGGATGGGAGCCCGCCTGATTGGCAGCACGTAGGACCCGCAGCAACGCACGCAAGGCAGCAAAGGTCCGCCGACTTCCGGCCAAGCCCACGGACGAACGGCCGGCATGGACATTCCTCAGCAACCACGCGCACGTGCTGCTGCTCGTCGCCCGCGAGCCCGAGATCCGTCTACGGGATGTCGCGGTTCAGGTCGGCATCACGGAGCGTGCGGTGCAGCGGATCGTCGCCGATCTTGAGGCTGGCAACTACATCGAGCGCGAGCGGGTTGGGCGGCGCAACCGCTACAAGGTCCACCGAGAGCTCCCGCTGCGGCACCCGATCGAGGCGCACCGGAGGATCGCCAGCCTGATCTCGCTAGTGGTCGATGCGTAGCGCAGGGCCGGCCCGTCATGTGCCGCAGAAGGTGCGGTAGCCGCAGAATGTCGGCGGCGGCGGCTCCGCAAAGCGCGACTGCTCTGCAGCATCGTCGAAGGGGTGCGTGATCGCATCGAGCAGTGCGTGCAGCGGCAGCAGGTCATCGTGGCCCTCTGCCGCCTCAAGCGCCTCCTCGACGAGGTAGTTGCGAGGGATGACAGCGGGACTCGCGGCGCGCATGCGGCACGCGCGCTCCTCGACGGTCGATGGCGGCTCGTCGCGGAGCCGTGCCTCCCATCGTGTACGCCATGCGGCGAACGTCTCATCCCCGTCACGCAGGCGGTCGAGCCGGCGAAGCGTCAGCGTGTAGTCACGCTCGGACTCCTGCATCCAGTCGAGGAGCGACTGCACGAGCGCAGCGTCACCCGCCTGCTCGGTGCGCAGGTCGAGGCGCGCACGCATAACCGCAAGCCACCGACTCTCGAACGTGGCCGGGAACTCCCGCAGCGCCTCCGTCGCGGCAGCGACCGCGGCGCCCTCATCCCCGTCAATGAGCGGAAGCAGCGTCTCCGCGAACCTAGCCAGGTTCCAGCGCGCGATCGCAGGCTGGTTACCGTAGGCGTACCTGCCGTGATGGTCGATCGAGCTGAAGACCGTGCCCGGGTGGTAGGCATCCATGAATGCACACGGCCCGTAGTCGATCGTCTCGCCCGAGATGGCCATGTTGTCGGTGTTCATCACGCCGTGGATGAAGCCAACGGACTGCCACTGCGCGATGAGCGATGCCTGACGCGCGATGACGGCCCGCAGGAACTCCAGGTAGCGACCGTCGCCCGACGCAATCTCTGGATAGTGCCGCGCGATCGCGTAGTCGGTGAGCGCCTTGAGCACTTCGCGGTCGCCGAGCGCCGCCGCGAACTGGAACGTGCCCACCCTGATGTGGCTTGACGCCACGCGTACGAGGATCGCTCCCCGCCTGACGGACTCTCGCAACACATGTTCGCCCGTCACGACGACCGCGAGGCTGCGGCTCGTGGGGATGCCAAGCGCGTGCATTGCCTCACCCATGATGTGCTCGCGAAGCATCGGTCCGAGCGCCGCCAGGCCGTCGCCGCGGCGCGAGTACGGCGTCCGGCCCGATCCCTTGAGCTGGATGTCGATGCGCGCGCCGCGCGGAGTCACGTGCTCGCCGATCAGGATCGCACGCCCATCGCCAAGCATCGTGAATCCGCCGAACTGGTGACCGGCGTACGCCTGCGCGATTGGGTCCGCACCCTCGGGAAGCGCCTGTCCCGCAAGCGCATTCGCGAGCTCCCGCTCCGTCACGGCACGCAGGTCGAGACCTAGCTCCTCAGCGAGCGCGTGGTTGGCGATCAAGCATCGAGGATCGCGGACCTTCGCGGGCATGACGCGGGAGAAGAGCCGCGCCGGAAGCTGCGCGTAGGTGTTGTCGAACCTCCATCCCAGCATGGCGCAAGCGTAGGAGAGCGCCTGCATAGGCAGCGGATGCCCGAAGGCCAGGCCCGATGCCGAAAGGGTCGAACCGCGCGTCCGTTGGTTGCCCTCATCGAGTTACCGTACTGCCGTGCACTGGACCGAACATCTTGTGGCGATCGCTCCCGCAGCCGCGGCAAGGCCGCTGGCCTCCATCGACTACATCGCCATCGCCGGTTTCGCGCTTGCCGCGGTCGTAGGCATCGCAAGCCTCCGCGACAAGTCGAACCCACGCGCTGGGCTTGGCTGGTCGCTGCTCTTGCTGTCCGCCACTGGGGTGATCACGTGGCTGGGCACCGAAATCGACTTCCCCATCACCGTCGCCGGCGAGGACGACGAGCCGGACAAGATCGTCGAGATTCCAGTGCTGCGCACCGTGATGGAGCTCGCCATCGCGTCCGCGGTCGCCGGGATCGCGGTGCGCGCGATCGACATCTGGCGCGTCGGCACGGGCGCGGAACCGCTGCTCATGCTCCAGCGCACCGTGCTGTGGCTGGGCCTGGTGCTGCTGGGGGTGGTCGTGGTCTACCAGGTGCACTTTGCGGTGGACCTGCCGATCAGGACGCTGGTGCTCTCCGTGGGCGGCGCGTCAGTCTTCATCATCGGACTTGCGCTGCAGTCCGCGCTCGGCAACGTCTTCGCGGGCTACAGCCTGCAGGCGACCAAGGTGATCCGCAAGGGAGATCACGTCCAGATCGGGCACGACGGGCCAGTCGGGACCGTCTACGACAGCACCATGTCGACGACGCGCATCCTGCTGCGCGACGGCGAGCTGCTGGTGCTCCCCAACAACGCGGTGCTCCAGCGGAACCTTCTGAACCTGGACATGCCATTCCGCAGGCTGCGGCTCGCCGTCCCGTTCCGGATGAGCTACGACGCGCCGCCTGCAACCGTCAAGGATGCCGCGCTGGGCGTGCTGCGTGCCGAGCCGCTCGTGCTGCAGGATCCTGAGCCTGAGGTGTGGTCATCGGGATTCGGCGAGTTTGCCATGGAGTACGAGATGAGGTTCTGGATCTCCAGCTACCGCGACCGCGACCAGGCCCTTGACCGAGTGCGAACCCGGCTGTGGTACGCCCTTCACGATGCGGGGCTGCGCATCCCGATGCCCTCGCGCACTGTGCGGATTCCTGACGCCGAGCAGGAGCGTGCGACCGCAGTCGAGGGCGAGCAGCGGATCGCGCAGGCATTCGATGCGCTCTCGCGCTGCGAGCTCTTCGATGATGCGAACGTATCCCCAAGCGAGCGGCGCGAGCTCGCCCGTGACGCGCAGGAGACCCTGCACGAGGCGGGCGAGCGCATTGTGCGCAAGGGCGAATCGTCGGACTCGATGTACGTGGTCGTGAGCGGATCCTGCGAGGTGGCTGTCGCGAACGGGCGCACGGTGAGCATCCCAGCCGGCGGCTACTTCGGCGAGATCGCGCTTGTGCTCCGTCAGCCGCGCACCGCCGATGTGATCGCAGGCCCCGACGGCGTGACAGTGCTGCGGCTGCCGCGCCCGAGCGTCGCTCCCCTGCTCCTTCGCAGGCCCGAGATCCGTGCACGCATGGGCGACATCGCCACCGAGCGACACGAGGAGACCACAGGCACCCGCGACGTGCGGCTGGTACCGGAGCCGATTGGACTGGCATCCGCCCTGCTCCGGCTCGTGCGGCCCTGGTAGCGCCGGCCCCCCGCGGGCGTCACTGCTTCAGGTCAAACGACAGCAGCGACTTCGTGCCGTCGCTGAGCTCGATCGAGACCCACAGCTTGCTGCCTTCGGGCAGCGGCGACGGGACCTCCGCGTGGTTGTGCCAGTTGTCGGTCTCGAGGGCGGCCTTGGCCTTCACCGATCCCTTGCCGCTCTCGATGCCCACCCAAAAGCGCACCGAGCTGACGCGCGCACTGCCGCCCGTGACCCAGATGTCAACGGGCAGCTCGCCGCCCGGAGTCACGTCGCCGTCGCGCGATGCCTTCACGGTCAGCGCGCCTGATGCCTGCTCGCCGAGCTCCACCGTGGGCCCGTGCCCATGGTCCGAGCCATGCGCATGCATGCCGTCGTGGGCGTGCGCATGACCATCATCGTGGCTGTGGTCATGGCCGTCGCCGTGCGCATGGTCATGGTCCGCATGGTCGTGATCATGCGCGCCTGCGCCCGGCGCCTTCGCCGTCGCCGCTGCGCCTTGGGTGGAGCCGCCTGCACCGGACGATCCGCCTGATCCCTCGCCGCATGCGGCGAGCGACAGGAAGGTCATGAGGCAGGTGCCGGCGACGATGGCATGGGATGCGGGTTGGGACATGGGAAGTTCTCCTCTGGAATGCGGACGGGTTGCGGGCCACTCCCAAGAAGAAGGGAGTAGCCGGCGGGAATCACGACAAGGTTCAGCAGCGTCGACGAGAGCAGGCCGCCGAGCACGACGGCTGCGAGAGGCGCAAGAAGCTCGCTGCCGGGCTGGCCCCGCGCGAGCGCGAGAGGCAGGAGCCCGAGCGCTGCAGTGAGCGCAGTCATCAGGATCGGGATCAGCCGCTCGACCGATCCGCGCACGACGGCCTCGCGCGGCGAGCAGCCCTCGTGCTGCTCGAGGTACCTGAAGTGGTTGACGAGCAGGATGCCGTTGCGCACCGCAATGCCGAAGAGGGTCACGAAACCGACCATGCTGGCGATCGAGATCACGGGCGGCACGAAGCGGCCGCCCCCGAGCCCCACGAGCGCCAGCGTGTTCTGCAGCAACGAGGGCGACTCCGTCACGTAGACGGTGGCGATGCCACCGATGAGCGCAAGCGGAAGATTGAGCATCACGAGCATCGCCTGGCGTGCGCCGCCCATGGACGACTGCAGCAGCAGGAACATGACCACGGCCACGCCAAGGCCCATGATCCAGATCGAGCGGCTCGCGCTCTGCTGGGCCTCGAACTGGCCGCCGTACTGCACCGTGAATCCGGCCTTGCGCACGATCGGGTCCACGCGCGCCTGCACCTCGCGTGCGAGGCTGCCGAGGTCGTATCCATCGGCCACGTTGGTCGAGATGATCGCCTTGCGCTGCGCGTTCTCGCGCGAGATCAGGTTGCTCGTCCTCTCAGGACCGATGTCGGCGACCTCGCGAAGCCTCACCAGGCTGCCGCCCTCGCCGTGCAGCCGGAGGTCCATCACCTGGTCGACCCGCTCGCGCTCGTCCGCCGCGAGCCGCACCACGATGTCGTAGCGCCTCACGCCCTGCGCCACCTGCGCCACGCGCACGCCATGCAGCGCCTCCTGCACCTGCTGGGCCGCTGCCGCAGGCGTGAGCCCCGCGGATGCGAGCGCGTCGTGCCGGTAGCGGATCGGCAGCGAGGTCACCATGATCTCGCGGTTGGCGGCCACATCGCGCGTGCCGGGAGTGGCCTTGAGCGCGCCCTCGATCTCCTTCGCGACCGTGCGCAGCCCGTCGAGGTCCTCCCCGAACACGTTGATCGCGATCGCTGCCGGCGTGCCCGACAGCACGTGCGAGAGTCGGTGCTCGATGGGCTGCCCCACCATCGTGGTCACCGACGGGATGTTGGCCACGATCCGGTCGATCTCGGCACGCACCGCGCCCTGGTCCGCACCCTCGTCCACCGCCACCTCGATCTCGGAGTTGCTGACGGGCTCCGCGTGCTCGTCCCGCTCGGCGCGGCCAGTGCGCCTGGTGACGCTCCGCACGCCGTCGATCTGCGCAAACTGCATCTCGACGCCGCGCGCGAGGCGGTCGCTCTCCGCAAGGGACGTGCCTGGTGGGCACATCAGGAAGACGTTGAACGTGCCTTCCTGGAACGATGGCAGGAACGAGCTGCCGAATGTCGTTGCCAGCGCGATGGAGAGTGCCGCAAGCGCACCCGACGCAGCCAGCACCCGTCCACGTCTAGCAAGGCACCGCTCGAGGATCGGCCGGTACCTGCGCTTGAGCCATCGGGCCAGCGCGCCGTCGCCGCCGTGGCTGTCAGACCCCGAGGCCGCACGCGCGGCGCCTGGCGTGCCGAACACGAGCCGGCACAGCGCAGGTGTCACCGTGAGCGCCACCAGGAGCGACGCCATGATCGACACGATGTAGGCGATGCCCAGCGGCTGGAAGAACCGGCCCTCGACTCCGTCCAGGAACAGCAGCGGGACGAACACGATGCAGATGATGATGGTGGCGAACACCATCGCCGAGCGGATCTCGTTGCTTGCGTCGAGGATGACGCGGACCGCGGGCTTGCGCTCGGCGTCAGGCCGTGCCCACTCCTGGCGAAGCCTGCGCATCACGTTCTCCACGTCGATGATGGCGTCATCGACGAGCTCGCCGATGGCCACAGCCAGCCCGCCCATCGTCATCACGTTCAGCGACAGCCCAAGCGCCCACAGGATCAGCAGCGCCGCCGCAAGGGAGAGCGGCAGTGCGGTGAGCGTGATGAGCGTGGCGCGCACGTTCATCAGGAACAGGATGATGATCACCGCGACCACAACGCTCGCCTCGACGAGCACCTTTACGACATTGCGCACCGACCGCTCGATGAACCGCGCGGCACGGAACGGCTCGCGATTGAGCACGACACCGGGAGGCATTGCGGCCTCCATCTGGTCGAGCACGGAATCGATCCTGCGCGTGAGCTCGAAGGTGTTCGTGCCCGGCGACTTCTTCACGCTGACCACGACCGCGGGCATCCCGTCGTCGCTGCCGGTGCCGCGCTTGGGTGCCGGGCCGAGCCGCACGTCCGCGACGTCACCGATCCTGATCGGGAGCCCGCCCCGCCGCTCGACGAGCGTCGATGACACATCGTCTACCCCGCGCACGCGCGCCATCTGGCGGACCGGGATCTCCTGGTGCTCCACGCTCGGCAGGTATCCCGCGCTTGCGGTGCTGTGCGCGCCACCCGCGGCGCGGACCACATCTCCGATGGACAGCCCGAACTGGTCGAGCCGGTCCTGCCGCACTGCGATCTCGTACTCGGGGAGCTCGCCGCCGATCGACACGACCTGCGCCACGCCGGGCACCGCGAGCAGCTTCTGCCTGAGCTCGAACTCGGCGAAGCTGCGCAGCTCGAGCGGCGACGTCTCGCCACCCGGCGAGGACAGCGCAAACAGCATCACCTCGCCGGTGATGCTCGTGATCGGCATGATCTCGGCATGCACGTTCGGCGGCAGCTCCCCGCGGACTGCGGCAATGCGCTCCGCGACGAGCTGTCGGGCCCGGTACAGGTCCATGTCCCAGTCAAACTCCGCCCACACCATCGAGAGGCTCGTCGCGCTCGCAGAGCGGACGCGCCGAGTGCCCGGCAACCCGTTGATCGCCGATTCGATCGGGAAGGTGACATTGGTCTCGACCTCATCTGCGGCGAGCCCGGGCGCCTCGGTCATGATCACGACCGTCGGGGCATTCAGCTCGGGGAACACGTCCACCGGCATGTCGCGGATGCGCAGGCCCGCGAAGAGCAGCATGAGCCCCGCGGCCACGACGACCATCGTGGGATGACGAACTGACGCTGCGATGAGGCGTGCGAGCATGATCAGTGGTCATCCGCGTGGAAGGTGCCGTCCGCGTGGAAATGGCCGCCCTTGGGGCTGGACCCGCTCATCGAGAGCATGAGCTGGTACGCGCCCGCGACCACCACCTCATCGCCCTCGCGCACGCCGCTGAGCACCGCGATCCAGCGGCCATCCGAAGGTCCAAGGTCGGCATCGAGCCTGATCGCGCGGTCAGGGTTCGCAGGATCGCGGCGGAAGATCACGGGCTTCGCGCCGTCGCGCACGACGGCCGAGAGCGGGATCGCGAGTTCCTCCGGGGCGTCCTCGAGCGTGACCTCAAGCGCCGCAGCGACCCCGGAGCGCGCCCAGCCTGCGCCGCCTACGGGCATGAGGTACAGGTCAATCGTGCGGCCATCGGCGTCAGCCGTCGCACCGACCCTCAGCGAACCCGCGATCGGGGGCTGCGACTCGAGCGAACCGCCCGATGGCGGAGCCACCGCGGCGCGCATGCCGTCGGCGAGGCGACCGAGGTCCGACTGCAGCGCGCGCGCGCGGAACCACACGCCGTCAGGATCCACCGTGGCCGCGACCATCGCCGAGGCGTCGACACGCCCGCCCTGCGTCACGGCCACCAGCTCGACGCGGCCCGGCACGCTGGCGCAGACCACGAGCTCGGCAGGCGCAGGGTCCCCCGCGGCGGCGCACCCGGCCGCATCGCGGACCATCTTGACCTGCGCGTCGCGTGCGGCGAGATCCGCCTCCGCGACCCTGTGCGCCGACTCAAGCTCGGCCATGCGCACGGAGACTGCGGCAAGCTCCGCCTGCGCGGCACTGAACTGCGTGCGCGCCTCGGCGAACTGCGCGGCGCTCCCGCCGCCCGCCTCGCGGATGCGCTCAAGCTGCACGAGCCGGTCCTGCCACACCTTCAGCCGCTCGCGCTGGCTGAGGTCCTGCGCGTCGAGCGCAGCCTTCATGGGCACCATCGACTCGACACGCGCACGTGCGGCCGCCGCATCCTGCACCAGGCGCTGCCACTCCGCCGAGCGCAGCCTGTACAGCGGCGTGCCCGCGTCCACCGACTGCTGCGGCTGCACGAGCAGTTCCACCGTCCCGTCGAGCGGGGCGCGGTACTCGCGGCGCGCCGTCGGCAGCAGCTCGAAGCGGCCGGGCACTCGCAGCACGCGCTCCACGTTGCGCGGCTCGACGCGCGCGAACGTGATGCCCAAGTTGCGGCGCACCGCGTCCGGGATCTCGACACGGTTCGTCGGCGCGGGAGCGTGGTCCTCCGCGTGCGCGTGGTCGTCGTGGCCCTCCGGGGCACGGTCGCACGCGCCGAGCGCGATGGCGGGCGCAAGGGCTGCGAGCGCCAGGCGAAGTCCTGATCGATGGGTTGTCATTTCGAATCTCCTGTCACAGGCTCTTCAGGCGGACCGAGGATCTCCTCGACATCGATGGCGGCAATTGCCTCGTCGCGCGCCGAGTCGATCAGGCGCATGCGCGCCTCATGGCGGCGCTTGAGGCCCTCCATGAGCGCGAGCGTGTTGACCTCGCCGAGGCGCGCGACCTCGCGCGCCTGCGCGTACTGCAGCTCGACAAGCGGAACCAGCTCGCCCTCGATGATCTCGCGCTGCCGGCGCGCTGCGCCCCACTGCGACTGGCGAAGAGCCACCGCGGCAATCGCCGACTCGAGCGCGAGCTCGACCGAGGCGCGCGCCACCTCGCGTGCCGCGTGCGACTCGGCGATGCCCCTGCGGTTCCCGTTGAGGATCGGCAGCGGCACGCTGATGCCCACGAGCACCTGCCGGTCGGTGTTCTGCGTGCCGTAGCCCGGGCCGATCTGCAGGTCGGGATACTGGATGCGCACCTGCTCCTCGAGCGTGCTTTCGGCAACCTCGTACTCCGCCATCGCCACCAGCAGCGCCGGCCCGCGGAGCACGCGCTGCTGAAGTGCCGAATCGTCCAGCGAGGCCTCAGCCACCGGAGCGCTGACCCTCTGGGCAAGCAGCGCAGCGGCGGTGCGCGGCGGAAGCCCGAGCAGGTGCAGGGTCGCCAGCTCGGACTCGCGGCACATCGCATCAAGCCGGTGCAGCTCGACGCTGGCGCTCAACCTCTCCAGCGCGAACAGCCGCGCCTCGATCGGGGCAATCTCGCCGTCGCGCGCCATGGCCTCGACCACATCGACGACACCTGCGAGCAGTGACGCAAACTCGCGCATCGACTCGCGCTGCGCGTTGAGTGCCGCCAGCCGCGCCCACTCGCGGCGCACATCCATGCGCACCTGCCACTCCATCTGCGCCACCCGCGCGAGCGCGGCCGCGTGCGCAAGCCCGAGCCTCTTCTTCTCGACCTCGAGCCGACCCGAGATCGGCAGCGTCATGCTGAAGCTGCCGAAGAGCTCGTTGGGGTCCGAGACCGACTCCAGGATCCGCGTGAACTGCAGCGCGATCCTTGGGTCATCCCAGAGTCCGGCGTTCTCCGCTCCGGCGCGCGCGACGCCCGCCTGCTCCCTGGCGCGGCGGAGTTCCGCGTTGAATACGAGCGCCACGAGCTCCGACTCCTCGAGCGTGAGCCCGTCGGAGGCGTTCGGCGTCTGCGCGCCGGAGCCATCGAGAGCCGCAGGCTGCTGAGCGGCAACCGCACCCGCGTCCGGCGCACCGAGCGCGCCGAGGGCCGCCGAGGTTGAGCCGCCCCCACGGGCGCGACGCGCGCCGCCAGCCGGCACGTCGAGCGCAGACTCCGGCGTGCGATCCAGGAACTCGACCTGGTGCGCCGAAAGGTCGACCGGTGAGGGCTCGTAGGACGCGCAGCCGGCCGCCGCAAGCGCTGCGAGCGCCGCGCATGCTCGGACACATCCACCCGCCGCATGATCGAGATGTCTGAACAGTGTGAGGCGCATCCTGGATCTCCATGCGGCGCGCAGCTCACGCTGCGCAACCATCGACGGCACGCGCAACACGCGCGTGCCACCAACGTTCACGGAGTCACACCAGCAGCCTGATGACGTTCAGCGCCTCGAGCGCCGACCTTGGGATCGGGGGGTCACCCGAAAGGCCGCACGGGCGGCATCCCCCCTTCGAAGCAAGGCCCTGCAGCAGGTCCGCGCAGTCCGGCAGTGCACAAGGCACTGTGCACGGGGCGAGGGGCGCGATCGAGGCACCAGTCACAGCCACCCGCACATCATGGTCGGGCATGTGGAGGTGCATCGGCGCGTCGCCGTGGGAGTGCGCGCCGTGGTGACCGTCCTCATGGTCATGGTGGTGAAGGTCTGCGTGGAGATGGGCACCATGCTCGCATGCATCGTGCGCGATCGTCACGACCTGCCCTCGCCACGCGCCAAACGCGAGCTGAGCCAGCAGCATCACGCACGCAATGACCTTGGTCGCCGAGGGCACCATCACGCTGAAACCGTACGTCGGGATCCCCCCTCGGGTCAAGGCAGTCGCACTGCAGTGCTGCCGCGAGGATCAGTACTGGATGCGACCTGCGTCAGACTTCCATTCCCGGAAGGCCGCCAAGGCCTCCTCACGCATCAGCTGCTGCATTGGGATCGAACGCTCGCCGATCGGCCGCACAACCTCCGCGTAGATCGCGTCATCGTCAAAGCCCACGGCAGCGGCATCGTGGCGCGTGCCGGCGTGGTAGATCGCGCACGCCTCGGCGTGCAAGATCGATGGCGCGCAACATGAAGGCGCCATGGTCATCGTGCGTCAAATCCAAGGTTCGGCACCGACCGCAGTCAGTCAGGCTCGATCGTGACCGTCAGTGCGCGGGACTGGAGCTGCTCCTGCAGGAGCTCCGCGCGCTCGCGATGCGCCATCGCGACGACCGACAGGCCCTGCTTGTCCACCTCGATGGTCTTGAGAAGCGCGTCATGCGATTCCATTCGGACCACCTCGATGAAGGTGCGGATCACGTGTGCGTAGGTGTTCACATCGTCGTTGTGGACGATGACCTTCCATGGGCGAAGCGGCTTGGGTGTTGTCCGGGTGGGCTCGGCGACGGGCGATTCTGCTGTCATGGGCGCTCCTGCGAGGGCATTCTGGGTCGACGCGGCCTTTGCGCGGCGCCACAGCCCCCGATACCGAGGATGCTAACTGGAGCGCGCCCGAAACCCCGCGACAAAGTGGCCCTAGGCGGCAACTTGAAGTAGTCGCCGGCGGCAACTTGACCCGGTGCGGTGCTGCACCTCCATCCCCGCTACACTCGTCAGGCTGCGCTTGCGCAGGGGCTCGCCACGGGGTGTAGCTCAGCTTGGTAGAGCGCTTGGTTCGGGACCAAGAGGCCGCAGGTTCAAATCCTGTCACCCCGACTCAGGGCCGTCCGGTTCACTCCGGGCGGCCCTTTTCGCTTCCATAGACTCGCGGCGTGTCGGACCTCACCGCGCTGCTCGAGCAGAACCGTGCATGGGCTGCACGCACTGAGCGGGAGCGGCCCGGGTTCTTCGAGCTGCTGCGATACCAGCAGCGGCCCCGCCTCCTCTGGATCGGGTGCTCAGACAGCCGCGTGCCCGCCAACGAGATCGTCGGACTGCCTCCGGGCGAGGTCTTCGTGCACCGCAACGTGGCCAATCTCGTGGTGCACAGCGACCTCAATGCGCTGTCGGCGATCGAGTACGCGACTACAGTCCTTGAGGTCCGCGACATCATCGTGTGCGGCCACTACGGCTGCGGGGGCGTCGCAGCGGCGCTGCAGCCATCTCAGGGCAGGCTCGTGGACCACTGGATCCGCCATGTCCGCGACATCGTCCGCTCGCACCAGGACGAGCTCGCGGCCATTCCCGATGCCGCTGTCCGGGAGCGACGCCTCTGCGAACTCAACGTGTCCGCTCAGGTCGAACACGTGCGAGGGTCGCCGGTCATCGGTGCCCTGCGCGACGGTGGCATTGAGGTGCACGTGCACGGCTGGATCTATGACATCGGTGATGGGCTTCTCCGGGACTTGTGCGATGGGTCAACGGCGAAACGTCTCCAAATCGATTGATTATTGGGATGTTGCGAAACTGTGAAGTTTTTGCCGCACTTTGTTTCGCAGGTCCGCAGGGCGCGGCATAGTGCGTATTGGTAGGCGGTTCCCTTACGTCCCGCATGCCAAGAGTTTGACCCTTCCGTTCCCTTTCCCTTCCCTGAACGCACATCCTGATCAGAGCGGCAGCGAACTGCCCACTCTCCAGACCATCGCGCCAGGGACACAATCGTGGAGTACTCCGGTATGAAGACCCTCACCAAGCGCGTCGAGATGCATCTCGCCGCATGTGCCCTCGCGGCCGTCGGCGTTGCATCGACCGACGCAGATGCCCAGATCGTCCACTGGGCCGACGCCAATATCTCGGTGCCGAACAACATCGATGGTGCGTACATCAACGTCGAGACCCGCACGGTCGGCTCGGCCGGCGGAGCCGTACCCGGATGGGACCTCAATCCCTACTCGGCCACGGCACTGAACTGGTTCAACGCGACAGGCACCGGCATGATGCGCTTCCCTGGCGTCACCACCGGCTCCGCAGGCAGCCTCGCGCTCGGCACTGTGGTCGGCTCGACCGGCTCCTTCGGGAGCGGCGCCGTGACCGTAGGTTCCGCACCCGGCAACTGGCGCCTCAATGATTCGAACTACTTCGGCTTCCGCTTCGTGGCCGCTGATGGCGGCACGAAGTACGGGTGGGGCCGTTTCGTGATCGGCTCTGCCATCAATGGCGCTGATCGCTTCATCGCCGAGATCGCGTACGAGTCGAGCGGTGCGAGCATTCAGGTGGGCGCGGTGCCGGCCCCGGGCGCGATTGCCCTGCTGGGCGCAGCCGGTCTGCTTGGCGGACGCCGCCGTCGGTCCTGACCATTCGCTCCGAGTGTGCGGGCTTGACCCGCACCACGGCGCGGAAGGCTGAACTCTTGGGCGGGTGACCAACCACGGTCACCCGCCCTTTTCTCTTGGCTCGGGGCCGGATTCGCTCGTCCGTGGAGGCGCCTTAGCCTTCACTGCCGTGCGCATCCTGATCTCAGGCTTCGAGCCCTTCGGCGGCAGCGGGACAAACCCGAGTTCGGCCATTGTGCAGAGGCTGCTTGCGATGCACCGGGGGCATCCGCTGGTTCCGCACCTGGAGCTCCATGGCATCGTGCTTCCCGTCGTCGGTGGAGTGAAGCCAGGCTCCGCGAGGCATGCGCTACGCCAGGCCGTCGCCCTCACCAAGCCCGATACCGTCGTCTGCTTCGGGGAAGCGGCATCACGCTCGGCGATCTGCATCGAGCGTGTCGCATTCAACGAGCGCACCTACCGGATCGCGGACAACAGCGGATCGCGAGTCTCGCGCGCTCCGGTGGTGCGCGGCGCACCTGCCGAGCTGCGCTCGACTGCCGCACATGCCGCAATGATGCGCGCGATGCGCGATGCCATGTGCGAGCGCGGTGCCTCCGTGCGATGGTCGGATGACGCCGGAAGGTTCCTGTGCAATGAGGTGCTCTTTGACTGCCTTCATAGGGCGCGTGACGCCCACGAGGCGGTGTTCATCCATGTGCCGCAGACTCCGGCGCAGGCTCGCGCCCGGGGCACCCTCGGAGGGACACCTCTTCCAGTCCACTTGAGCGTGCGCGCTGCGGCCGCAGCGATCCGCTGGCTCGCATCGCGATAGCCTGCTCCGCATGGCCAACTACACGTCGCTCCGCGATGCGCCTCCCGACGTGCTGCGCACCTGGATGGATGCAGCGATCGAGCAGGCAGAGAAGAGCTGGAGCGAGGGCGGCATCCCGATCGGCAGCGTGCTGGTGGACGAGCACGGCGCGATCGTCGCACGCGGCCACAACATGCGTGTGCAGAGCGGTGACCCGACGGCGCACGGCGAGATGAGCTGCATCCGCAATGCGGGCCGCCGCCGCGACTGGTCGCGACTGACGCTTGTGTCGACGCTGTCCCCCTGCTCGATGTGCTCTGGCACCGCGTCGCTGCTCCGTTTTCCGCGCGTGCTGATCGGCGAGAACCGCACGTTCCAGGGCGCCGAGGAGTGGATGCGAAGCCACGGCGCAGAGCTGCTCGTGATGGACGATCCCCGATGCATCGCCCTCATGGAGCGGATGAAGCGCGAGAAGCCCGACCTCTGGGCCGAGGACATCGGCGACTGAGCGCCGCTGAGCGCATCTGCGGCGTGCGCGCGCGATGCCGCGCCCCCGGGCCCTGCCGCAGCCGCCCAATTGTGGAGCCTTCGTGATCCCTGAACCGACATTATCGGGGTCAGCCTGATTCCCGGCGGCTCCGTCATCGTGGCGGGGCGTCCGAGCCGGTGGATCCGGCCTCCTAGGAGACATGAGCATGGACGCAATGAAGACTGTCAAGGGCTGGGTTCGCGAGTTCGTCGACGTGGCGATGCTGTTCATCGCCGTGGGTGTGGTGGCGCAGATCATCTTTGGGCCGAAGGTGCCGTTCTTCAGCGGCGTCACGGAGAACCTGATGGGCTTCATCAACTCCCTCGGCAACAACGGGGTTGTGGGCCTCATCGCGCTGTTCGTGATCGTGTGGGTGTTCTCGAAGAAGAACGCCGCGACCGCCTGACGGCTTCATCTCGTCAGCATTGATCGAGAAGTGGGGGGGGGGGGGGGGGGGGGGGGGGCCCCGCCCCCCCCGCCCCGGCGAGGAGGAGTGGGCCCCCACCCGGGGGGGCCCCCCACAAACCCCCCCCCGC
>CAZKTN010000007.1:45812-93194 GCA_964555705.1 uncultured Isosphaeraceae bacterium
TTGCTGGTGGGGGTGTTCCCCAACAATAACGCCGCCCCCGCCTGCCGGATTCAGCTCGTCAGAATTTATCGATAAGGGCGGGCGTGGGGGGCCGTGGGAGGCACCGCGCGCCCGCTGCACTTTTGCGAAGTAGGCTCCCACCACGATGGCTGACCGCCCAATCTCGCCAGCACGTCCGATCGCCACTGCCGCGCTCCTCGCACCGGCCGCCTCGCTCGCACCAGCGGCGTGCATCGCGCTGGCCATCACGCAGGTGTCCCGGGGTCAGAACGTCGGTGCTGGCCCCTCGACCGATACCGAGCGCATAGGGCAGAGCTACTCGGCGCCGAACAGCGCGCGTGCCGCAAGCCGACCCGACATCTCGCTACGCGTGGGCGGCGGGTTCATCAGGCAGTTCGACGCTGACGTGGACGGCGGCGGCGACTTCTCCGTCAGCCGCGCGTACGCGAGCGTGTCGGGCACATTCGCCATCACCGAGACAATCGCGTTCTCGCCGTCGATTGCCTACGAGTTCGGCGACTACTCCTTCGGCGGCGCCGCGAACGCGGCATTCCCGTGGGACCGCATCAACGAGATCGGCATCGCGCCACGCATCGACATCGCACTTGACCGTGACCTGACGGTGTCGGTGGCCCCCATCATCCAGTTCGCGGCTGAGGATGGCGCAGACTGGGGCAACGCCGCGCAGTGGGGCGGCCTTGGCGCCATCCGCTACTCGTTCAGCCCGGAACTCACGCTTGGAGCGGGGCTACTCGGCCTCACGCAGCTCGAGGGAAATGCGCTGTTCATCCCCATTCCCCTCATCGACTGGAAGATTGACCAGAACTGGCGGGTGAGCAACCTGCGCGTGCCGGAGGCGAACCCCTTTGCGGCTCTCGAGCTGGTGTACGACACCCAGGAGGCTCTCGAGTTCGCCGTCGGCGGAGGATGGGAGACCCGCCGCTTCCGGCTCGATGAGGGCGGGGTCGGCCAGGACCGTGGCGGCGCGTTCTACGGCCGCGTCACGGTGCGGATCGCCGAGCAGTTCCGGATCGATGGGCTCGTGGGCGTCACGGCATTCAACCAGCTCAAGACGATCGATCCGGCTGGCACCACGACTGCCTCGCATTCGGCGGATTCTGGGCTCATCCTCGGCGTGTTCGGTTCGGTGAGGTTCTGATGGCTGCGCCAGACTGCGGCGTTTCGTGAACGACTCCGTCCATCGGAGTCCTCCAAATGTCAACCAAGATCTCCCTCGTAGGTGCCACGATTGCCGCGGCCGTCGCAGCGTCGGCATCCGCTGACGTCACCTGGACCCTCGCCAATTCCACGTGGACCGGCTTCAACTTCACGAAGCTCTTCGGCTCGGATGCCGGATCCTTCGTGAGCGGGTCGCTGACCGCCGCTTCAGTGAACGCAACGCTCAATGCGTCCACCTCATTCACCTATGCCGACGACCTGTGCATCTACGTGGACGCTCTTCCGCTGTCGACCGGCGGCCTCCTCCAGGTTGGCGGCTTCAGCAACCTGAGCGCCCAGCAGCGCTACTTCTGGCCTGACGGCGGCTCGTCTGCTCCCGGCACCACCGTGAGCGGCACCGTCACCTCGACCAACGCCCTGTCCTTCACCGGAACGGCTGCTGATGCGGCGATCTGGCTCGGTAACGGCTACGGCGCGCCTGATTCGCGAGCCTCACGGGACCGGCTGGGGTCCCCAGGACCTGAACACGATCGGGGCGGTCCGCAAGGACTGCCCCGCTTTGCGTTCGCGTCGCCATGTGCCGCGTCTGGTTGTGCGACCAACCCAGTAGAGTTCCCCGAGTGCCTCAGGAACCGCCTCTCGCTGCCTTGCAACGACAGCTCAACGCAGGGCACTTCGAGCAGGCCCTGACGACAGCAGACGCCCTGCTCGCCTTGCAGAAGCGCAGCGTGCCGGGGTGGCTGGCGCGCGCACGCGCAAACCTCAGTCTTGGGCGGGTGATGGACGCCGACACCGACGTCGACCAGTGCCTCCGGCTGGCGCCGTCGGACCCGCAGGCGCTGATGATTCGGGCCCAGGTCGACCAGCGGCTCGGACGCATCGACTCGGCCGTCGATCGCCTGCGCCCGCTCGCGCTGATGCGAGGCGCTCTAGGCGTTGAGGCGAAGGTGCTGCTGGCTGAGGTGCTGCATTTCGGACATCGCAAAGACGAGCTCGCGCAGCTGCTTGATTCCGGTGGCGAGTGGAGCGCCGACCCCCGTGCCCAGCTCGCCGCCGCACGGGCCCTGTCGCGTCAGGATCCGGCGCGCGCAATGGAGATCCTTCGGGCCATCGCTGTCGCATCGAACGGGCCTGTCCTGCACCGGATCGCAGGGTTCGAGCTCGTGCAGATGCTCGACAGGGCTGGCCAGTTCCGCGAGGCGTTTGACCTTGCGGCATCGCTTCACGCTGCGACAACGCCGCCCTTCGACATCGGCGGGCTTGAGATGAGGGTGCAGGAGCAGCTCACCCTTCTCGCGCGCGGAACGCCCTGGTTCACGCCGCGCGCCGAGCCCGTTCAGGGCATCGCCATCGTGCTGGGCCTGCCCCGCTCAGGCACCACGCTGCTCTCGCAGATGCTCGACCGCCATCCCGCCGTCTCGGGCATCGGCGAGTACGAGGGCATTGATCGCGTGGGCGATGCCCTCGTGTCGCTCGGCCGATGGCCGCGCGACATCGGGCTGATCAGGCCCGAGGTGGCCGCCGCCGTGCAGTCGCTCTACACGGCGCCGCTGGCGAGGCTGCGGCGCGACAGCCGCGCATGGACCTTCGACAAGACGCTGAGCGCTTGGATGTGGCTCCCTGCAGTGGCCTGCCTCCTTCCCGGAGCTGTGTGCATCGGCATCGACCGCGACCCGCGCGACTGCGCGATCAGCATGTTCCTCTCGCACTTCAACCCGAACTGGTACGGATGGATGCGCAGCGTGGAGTCGATTCGGCAGGTGATGGGGCTGTACAGCACCGTGGTGCCGGCTGCGCTCGGGGCGCTGGGCATCACGCACGAGATGGTCCCGTACGAGTCGCTCGTGAACGATCCCCAGTCGAATGTCAGCCGGTGCCTCAAGCGGATGGACCTTCCCATGGACGACGCGGTGCTCTCGCCCGAGCGCAACGCGAGAGCCGCGTACACGCTCAGCCATGCGCAGGTGCGCCGGCCGATCAACGCCGACAGCATCGGCCGCTGGCGCAACTACCCGTGGGCGTTCGACGCGCGATGGGACGAGGGCCCCACTCGGCCAAGCGCCGCGAGCAGCTCCCCGACGCAGTGACTCACGCCGCTGTCTGCAGCGTGCAGGTGCGCCTCCGGCGATGCGGGGGCCTCGTAGGGATCGCTGATGCCCGTGAAGCCGGCGATCTGGCCCGCACGCGCCTTGGCGTAGAGGCCCTTGGGATCGCGCGACTCCGCGACATCGAGGGGCACATCCACGAAGACCTCGATGAACGGAATACCGCGCGACTGGTGCCGCGCGCGCACCGCATCGCGGTCCGCGCGGTACGGGCTGATCATGGCGACGATCGCGACAACGCCGGCATCGGCGAGGAGCAGCGCGGCCTCGCCCATCCGCCGCACTGCCTCAGCGCGATCTGCGGCGTCGAACCCTAGTCCTGCGTTAAGGCCCAGCCTGATGTTGTCGCCATCGAGGCGGTAGGCGAGCCGGCGAGCCTCGATGAGCGAGCGCTCGAGCGCGACGGCGATCGTGCTCTTGCCCGCCCCCGAAAGCCCGGTGAGCCACACCGTGCATCCGCCGCCGGTGAGCGCATCGCGCGCCGGACGGCTGACCTCCCCGTCATGCCAGCGCACGTCGGCTCGAGTCCCAGCGTGGCCGCCTGTGGCGGCGCCGCTTCCGGCCGGGAGCTGGCCGCCTGCATGCGGGTGCGGTCGCTGCGCGTGGGGATCTTCGCTCATGCTCGCCTCGTGCCACGTGCAGCCTACAGCGCTACGCTCACCGCATGAGCGTCGGACGCGGTCACCTCGAGGAACTGGAGGCAGAGGCCATCCACATCCTTCGCGAGACTGCCGCCTCCTTCGAGCGTCCTGTGCTGATGTACTCGATCGGCAAGGACAGCACCGTGCTGCTGCACCTTGCGCTGCGCGCGTTCTGGCCGGGCAAGCTGCCCTTCCCCGTGCTGCACATCGACACCACCTGGAAGTTCCGCGAGATGTACGCGTTCCGCGAGGCCGTCGCGCGCGAGCATGGCCTGGACCTTCGCGTGCACACCAACCGCGAGGGGCTCGCGCAGGGCGTCTCGCCCGTCACCCACGGCAGCGCGGTGCACACCGACATCATGAAGACCGTGGCGCTGCGGCAGGCGCTCGACGCAGGTCGCCACGATGCCGCGATCGGCGGCGCGCGGCGCGACGAGGAGAAGAGCCGCGCCAAGGAGCGCATCTTCAGCTTCCGCGACAGCAACCACCGCTGGGACCCGCGGCGGCAGCGGCCCGAGCTCTGGAACCTCTACAACACGCGCGTCCGTGCGGGCGAGAGCATCCGCGTCTTCCCGATGTCCAACTGGACCGAGCTCGACATCTGGCTCTACATCCGGCTGCGCAACCTGCCTGTGGTGCCGCTGTACTTCGCGAAGGAGCGGCCGGTCGTGGAGCGTGACGGCACGCTCATCATGGTCGATGATGACCGGCTTCCGATGAAGCCCGGCGAGAGGCCGATGATGAAGTCAGTCCGCTTCCGGACGCTCGGGTGCTACCCGCTGTCCGGCGCGGTCGAGAGCCGCGCCGACACGCTCGACGCGATCATCGAGGAGATGCTGCTCGCCAGGACGAGCGAGCGCCAGGGACGGCTCATCGACCACGACCAGTCCGGCAGCATGGAGGAGAAGAAGCGCGAGGGGTACTTCTGATGACGACCCCCCCGCTCAGGCAAGGCGAGGCGATCGGCGAGTACATGCAGCGCTACGAGGCGCAGGAGCTGCTGCGGTTCATCACCTGCGGAAGCGTCGACGACGGCAAGAGCACGCTGATCGGCCGGCTGCTGCACGACACCGGGCGCATCCATGAGGACCACCTCGCCGCGCTCGAGCGCGATAGCCGCACGCACGGCACCACCGGCGGCGGGCTCGACCTTGCGCTCGTGGTCGACGGCCTCAAGGCCGAGCGCGAGCAAGGCATCACGATCGACGTGGCCTGGCGCTACTTCGCGACTGCGCGGCGCAGCTTCATCATCGCCGACTGCCCCGGCCACGAGCAGTACACGCGCAACATGGCCACAGGCGCGAGCCACTGCGACCTCGCGATCTCGCTGATCGACGCGCGCAACGGCGTGACGACGCAGACGCGCAGGCACGCGTTCATCGCGAGCCTGCTCGGCATCCGCCACGTGGTGGCGGCCGTGAACAAGATGGATCTTGTCGACTGGAGCGAGACCCGCTTCCGCGCGATCGAGGCGGAGTTCCAGTCGTTCTGCGGGCAGCTCGGGATTCCGGACCCGATCGCGGTCCCCATCAGCGCACGCGAAGGCGACAATGTGGTGAACCGTAGCGCGCACACCCCCTGGTACAGCGGCGTGCCGGTGCTCGAGCTGCTCGAGACGCTTCCGCTCCCGAGGCTTGATGCCGAGGGACCCCTGCGCCTGCCCGTGCAGGGCGTGCTTCGCCCCAACCTCAACTTCCGAGGATTCACGGGCACCGTGGCGCGCGGAAGCGTGAAGCCTGGCGACCCCGTGAAGGTGCTGCCCTCCGGCCGGACCTCGCGCGTGCGGAGGATCGCACGACCCGCCGAGGAGGGCGGCGACGCTGCGGTCGCCACCGCGGGCGATGCCGTCGTGCTGTGCCTCGAGGATGAGACCGACTGCTCGCGCGGCGACATGATCGTGGGAATTGGCCGAGAGCCCACGACCCTCCGAAGGATCGAGTGCGACCTCGTGTGGATGCTCGAGGACCCTCTTGTGCCGGGGCGGCCATGCCTCGTGCGTGTCGGCACACGAACGGTGCCCTGCACGATGCGCCGCGTGAGGTGGGTGGTGGACGTGGACACGCTCGCCACAAGCCCACGTGACAGCGTGCGCATGAACGAGATCGCGCGCGTCGAGCTCGACACCGAGGATGCGGTGGTGGCCGACGCCTACCGCTCGAGCAGGCTGACGGGCGCTGCGGTCCTCATCGACCGCATGACCAATGCCACGGCGGCCGCGTGCATGGTCCGGCTCCCGGACGAGCCGCAGGAGCGCCGAGCGCACTGGGAGACAGAGGCCGCGTCCACGCTCGAGCACGCCGACGAGAGGCCAAGCTCGGTATCCGCCGGCGAGCGCGCCACGCGGTGGCGCCAGCGGCCGGCGACGCTGCTCATCCACGGTGCGCCCCGCACCGGGAAGACGGCACTCGCGCACGCTGTCGAGCGCATCCTCTTCGATGCGGGTCATGCAGTCGTCGTGATCGACGGCCAGGCGCTGCGCCGGGGCCTCTCGCGCGACCTCAGCTTCACCGACGAGGACCGCAGCGAGAACGTGCGCCGCGCGGCAGAGATCGCGCGCATGCTCAACGACCAGGGGTTCATCGTGATCCTGGCGATGGGCGCACCGCTGGTGTCCGCGCGCACGCGCGCGTCGGAACTCGTGGGCCAGGACCGATGGATCGAGACCGAGTCACGCGGCGCGGACGCCGCTGCGCTCGCGCGCGCACTCCTGGGCACCGAAGCGGAGCGTCCGCGCGATGCGCATTGACCTGTGCGGCGCCGCCGGGGAGGTCACGGGCAGCGGGTATCTCGTCGATACTGGCCGGGCGCGCGTGCTCGTGGACTTTGGCATGTTCCAGGGTCGCGGCGCGACAGATGCACGCAACCGTGACCTCGGGCCCGTTGACCCGACGCGCCTCAACGCCGTCGTGCTGACGCACGCGCACCTTGACCACACCGGTCGCCTGCCCCTGCTCGCCGACCGGCTGCCGCGCGACTGCCTCATCCACGCCACAGAGCCAACCATCGACCTGACGCAGCTGATCCTCGAGGACTCTGCGCGCATCCAGGTGGGCGACCACGAGCGCGACCTGCGCCACGCGCGGCCCGGCGAGCATGTCGACCCGCCGCTGTACGCCCACGCGGAAGTGGAGGCGGTCACGCAGCGGATGCGGCCGGTGCGGGTGTGGACGCGGGAGGAGCGGCGCGATCCCGCGCACTGCCCTCCGGGCGCGCTCGCCGAGGGCGATGGGTGGCACGAGATTGCCGATGGCGTGCGCATCCGCATGCGCGATGCGGGTCACATCCTCGGGTCGGCGAGCGTCGAGATGGATGCGGCCGGTCCCGAAGGCACGCGCCGCATCGTCTTCAGCGGCGACATCGGCCAGCGCGACACGCCGATCCATCCCGATCCGGATCCGCCCTCCGAGGCGGACCTGGTGTTCCTCGAGTCGACCTACGGCGACCGCAACCACCGCCCCTTCGGGGAGACCGTCGCCGAGTTCCAGTCGATCATCCGCGCCGCCGCATGGGACCGCGCGAAGATCCTCATCCCGGCGTTCGCGGTCGGCCGCACCCAGATCCTGCTGTGGTCACTGTCGCAGTTGTTCAGGCGCCACGCGATGCCGCGCATCCCCATCTACCTCGACAGCCCGATGGCGGCGCGCGCATCCAAGATCTACCGCACGCACCCATGCGCGACCGATGCAGAGACGCGCGCCATGCAGTCGTCGGGCGACATAGAGCGTGGCCTGCGCACGCTGCGGATCCTGGAGACGTCGGACCAGAGCCGTGCGCTCAACGAGGAGTGGGGCAGCAGCATCATCATCGCAGGCAGCGGTACCTGCGACGGAGGCCGCATCATGCATCACCTGCTCCACAATGTGTGGCGGCACGGGGTGCAGATGGTGGCGACGGGGTTCATGCCAGAGGGATCGCTCGGCCGCCGGCTCATCGAGGGCGCGCGAAGCGTGCGGATACTGGGCAGGTCCGTCGAGGTGCGCGCACGGATCAGGACCCTCGGCGGGTTCAGCGCGCATGCGGGCCGAGACGACCTGCTATGGTGGCATGGCCACCTGAAGGGCGCGCCGCGAACGGTTCTCACGCATGGCGAGCAGCGACAGCGCGATTCGCTCGCTGCGGCGCTGCGCGAGCGCGGCGTGAGCGACGTGGACGTGCCGATGCGCGGCGCGTCAATCGAGCTGTAGGGCGAGCTGGAGCGGCGCCGCGGGAAGGCCTGCACGCCAGCCGGCGGCGCCGCAGGCCGGACGCGCGCATCACGGGTAGCGCGCACGAGCCGCCTGCACTGCGGGCAGCAGGCCGAGGAACAGCCCCACAAGCTCGGGGTCGAACTGCGTGCCGGCGCCTTCGGAGATCGCACGGACCGCATCAGCCTCCGACCAGGCCGTCTTGTAGGCGCGCTCTGAGCAGAGCGCGTCGAACACATCCGCGATCGACACCACCCGCGCAAACAGCGGAATCTCCGCGCCGCGCAGCCCACGTTCGCCAAGCGGCGCCGCGCGGAGCTCGGACATGCGCTTGCCCTCGATGGACGATTCGTCAACGTTGCCTGGGTAGCCGCCCCCATCCCACCGCTCGTGGTGGTGCAGCGCCACCTCGAGCGCCGTACGGTCAAGCACCGTCTCGCGCGCCGTGAACAGCTGCGCGCCGATGACGGTGTGACGCTTCATCGTGTCGAACTCGGCATCGTCGAGCCGGCCGGGCTTCTTCAGGATCGCATCCGGGATCCCGACCTTGCCCACGTCATGGAGCATCGCTGCGATGCGCAGCGTGTCGCGGTCCGCCTCCATCCGGTCTGCGGGCACGCCGTGCTTGCGCGCCCACGCCTCATAGAGCAGCACCGCCGTCACCGCGACCCGGTTGACGTGCGCCCCGGTCTCGTTGGGGTCGCGCATCTCCGCCATCCGGATCATGCGCAGCACGATCGCGCGCGTGAGGTGCGCGCGCTCGAGCGCCACGGTCGCAGCCGACGCGAAGGGCTCGATCACCTCAAGGTCCTCGCGGGAGAACCCTCGCGGGGGCTCGCCGAGGGGATTGATGAGCTGCAGCACGCCAATCGTCTGGCCTGCGACGCTGCGCAGCGGCACCGTCAGCACTGAACGGGTACGGAAGCCCGTGGCGTCGTCGAAGGCGCGGTTGAACCGGTACGGCGCGGATGCAGGGATCGCGTACGCGTCATCGACCACCAGGCGCTGGTTCGTGCGTGCCACGTATCCGGCCATGCTCGAGTCGTCGACCGGAATCCTCTGCGAACGGTAGGGAGAGGACGTGCCGTCCGGGCCGACCGTCTCCGGCACACGCTCGTTCTGCACGTAGGCAAGCGTCAGGTGGCCATCGTCGCTGGTGAACACGCTGCCCGCCTCGCAACGCATCAGGTCGCGTGCCTCGGACAGGATCCTCTCGACCAGGATGTCCGCATCCTGGATCCGGTTGAGCGCGGTGTCGATCGATGCAATCGCAGCGAGCCGTTCAGCCTTGCGCAGCACGTCCGTGCGCAGCGCACGGTTCTGCGACTCGATGCGGGCACGCTCGGAGAGCTGCCTCGCCATGAGGTTGAGGTCGGAGGCGACGGGCGCAAGCTCGTCGTTGCCACCCGCTGCAAGCGGCTTCGGGAACTCGCCCTCGCCGACGGCGCGCACGAAGGTGCGGAGCGCACCGATCGGGCTGAGGAAGGTGTCGACCGCCCGCCCGATCAGCAGCGTGCTCGCAAGGCCCAGCACCCCCGCGATCCCGATGGCGATCCAGAGGATCAGCCGTAGGTGCGCCAGGATCAGCCCGTAGGGCACGTCCACGGCAGCGAGCCCGATCGTCTGGCCTGTCGTGTCGTCCACGATCGGCGCATAGCCGGAAAGCCAGCTCCCCCACCGGTCACTGAGCTGGCGCGCCGTTGGTCTCGCCGCGGTGAACATGTCTGCGATGCCGTCGCCGTCGGGGTCATAGGTCTCGCCGGGAGGGCTCCACTCGTCCGTGCCGGGGGTGGCCGCATCAGCCACGAACTCCCACGTGTCGCGCCTGTCCGCCGACAGCGCGAGCAGGTACACGTACGTGACCGGATACTCCACGATCGCATTCGCGGCCTGCACGCGCCGCATCGCCTCCACAAGCCGCACGTACTCAGGCGACTTGGCGTCGCCCGAGTTCGCGACCGCAACGAAGTCCTCCGGATCCACGCTTGCCGCCACCGTCTGCGCAAGCGCGATCACCCTGCCCTCGAGCGCCTTCATGAGCGCCCCGCTGGCGATGAGGTAGCCAGCCGCGCACATCGCTGCGGTGGACGCAGCGGCGACGGCGATCGTCACGATCTTGAGCTTTGTGCTGATCCGCATCTGGGAGGGGGCAGGCGCCAGGAACACTCATGTCCCAGAAGGAAAGCCGCCGACCGGACTTGAACCGGCAACCTCAAGATTACAAATCATGTGCTCTACCAGTTGAGCTACGGCGGCGAGGTTGATGGGACATCCTAGCCTCGCTGGCGGGAGGCACGGTGACGGCGCACAGCGAGCGCCACCACGCTGACATCCGCGGGTGACATCCCTGCGAGCCGCGATGCCTGGCCGAGCGTCGCGGGCCGGAACCTCGCGAGCGTCTCCGCGGCCTCCTTGCGCAGCCCTGTGATGGCAGATGGCTCGAGCGTCGCCGGAATCTCCATCTGCTCGCTGGCCGCATGCCGGCGGATCTCGGCGCGCTGCCGCGCAAGGTAGCCCTCGTAGCGCAGGTCGGTGACGACACGCTCGAGCAGCGGCAGCTCGTCGTCGCTGATCGCTGCACCGCCAGTCACGGCATTGGTCATGTGCGCGAGTTCGGCGATGCCCAAGTCTGGCCTGCGCGCGATGTCCGAAAGGCGCTTGCCGCCACCAATCGCGGCTGGCGCAGCCAGCCTCGCGAGCGTCTCATGGAGCTGCGCGATGCGCGCACGACGGCGCTCCCATTCGCTTGCGCGCGCATCGCACACGAGCCCGAGATCCATGCCGCGCGCAGTGAGCCGCTCATCTGCGTTGTCTGCGCGCAGCAGCAGCCTGTGCTCGGCGCGGCTGGTGAACATGCGGTACGGCTCGCGCGGCGTGCGCACGACGAGGTCATCCATCATCACGCCGATGTAGGCCTCCTCGCGGCCAAGGCGCACCGGCTCGGCTCCAAGCGCGCGGCGCGCCGCGTTGAGCCCCGCGACGAGCCCCTGCCCTGCGGCCTCCTCGTAGCCGCTGGTGCCGTTGATCTGGCCGGCCAGGAAGAGACCCTGCACCAGCTTGGTCTCCGCGGTCGCATCGATCTGGTGCGGCCACACCATGTCGTACTCGACCGCGTATCCCGCGCGCACGATCTCGGCGCGCGAGCATCCCGGCATCGCACGCACCATCGCGAGCTGCACCTCCGCAGGCAGTGACGTGGAGATGCCGTTGCAGTACACCTCGTCGGAGGCAAGCGACTCAGGCTCGAGAAAGACGTGATGCGACGACCGCTCGGCGAAGCGCACCACCTTGTCCTCGAGGCTCGGGCAGTAGCGCGGCCCGCACTCGGCATCGACCGCACCCGAGTACATCGGCGCGAGGTGCAGGTTCGCACGGACAAGCTCATGCACCTCTGCCGTCGTATGCGTCTCGCGGCACTCGACCTGCGCCATGCGCGGGGTCCACCGTCCGGGCAGGCCCGAGAGGTCACTGAAGGGAACTGGAGGATCGTCGCCTAGCGCCGCCTTGAGCCCATCCCAGTCGATGCTCGCGCGCCGAAGCCTCGGCGGCGTTCCGGTCTTCAGGCGGCCGAGCTCGAATCCCAGCGCACGCAGCGTCCCTGAGATCGCCACCGCCGCGCCCTCGCCCACGCGCCCGCCCGCGGTGCGCTGTGCGCCCGTATGCATGAGTGCACGCATGAAGGTGCCTGTGGTGAGCACGCACGCATCGCACGGGATTCGGGTGCTCGCGAGCGGGCGCCGCACCGCACCCGCACCGAAGGGCGCATGCGCCGCAAGCGCCAGCGACTCGGGCGATCCCCACCGCAGCGCAAGCCCAGGCATCTCGCGCGAGAGCGACGCCGCGGCCAAGTTCGCCTCGATCGCGACCGTGTCATGGTGGACCTCGCATGCGCCCGGCGCCAGCGCCACACCGTGCACACGCCCATCCGTGACATCGATCGAGTCGACGAGCCCCTCCACCACCGTGATCAGGCCCGACTCCGGCCGGCCGCACGCGATCAGCCTCTGCACCTCCGCCGCATAGTGCATCTTGTCGCACTGCGCACGGGGGCCACGCACCGCAGCGCCCTTGCTCGAGTTGAGCACCTTGCCCTGAATGCTCGTGGCATCGGTCGCGAGCGCCATGACGCCACCGAGCGCATCGACCTCCCGGACCATCTGGCCCTTGGCAAGCCCCCCGATCGCCGGATTGCAGCTCATCGCGCCGATGCGGGATGCATCCATGGTGACCAGGATCACGCGCGGCGAGTCAGGCGTCACGCCGCCGGTGGCGGACGCGCCATTGCTGCCACGCGCCGCCAACAGCGCGCGCGCCGCAGCGCACGCAGCCTCCACACCCGCATGTCCGCCGCCGATGACCACCACGGCCGGACCATCGTGGTGCCGCAGGACCTCCTCAGGATTCGCCAGCCTGGGCATGCGATTCAGGATATGACGCCGGGCCGCCCCATCCACCTACCATCGGCGCCCCATGTACGCGCGCATCTCCGCAGGATCCGTCCGCTCCGCAATCGCCGTCATCCCGATCTTCAGCGACTCGCCAACGCTGCCCCCTCGCCACGCGCGCACGCCCGGCGCCGCCGAGGCGATGCGCACCTTCAGGGCAGACCTTGGCGAAACCGTGGTGCTCGGCCACATCATGATGCTGGGTGCCGGACGGCGCGCCGACTTCACCCCCGTCACCGCAAGGACGCTTGGCGCAAAGCTCGTACGCGCCCTTGACCGAATCGGCGCATCGTCCGCGCGAATCGAGCTGGCTGCATCGCTCGCGCCCGACCGCAACCGACGCTTCGACTTCGGCCAGGCGTTCGGCGAGGGCATCGCGATCGCGAACTGGCGCATGGACCTCTTCGACGGCACCGCAACCAAGCGCGAGGCACGGCGCGCCCGTCTCGCCGTCAGCGCAGACGACCCGGACTTCAGCGGCGGAATTGCGCGCGGGCTCGCGATCGGCGCCAGCGTCAACGAGGCACGCCGCATCGCAGCGACACCGCCCAACATCTGCACGCCGGACTGGGTTGCGGCGCAGTGCCGGGCGCTCGCGCGCGCGCACGGCATGCGGTGCTCGGTCATCGACTACGCGAAGGCCCGGTCGCTCGGCATGGGCGGGCTCACCGCCGTCGGCCGCGGGAGCGCGCACAAGCCGTGCCTGATCTCGCTCGAGCACCGTCCCCGGACCCTCTCGCGCGCAGCGCGCAGCGCGCACCTTGTGCTCGTGGGCAAGACGATCACCTACGACACCGGCGGCTACTCGCTGAAGGTCAACAACGGCATGAAGGGGATGAAGTACGACAAGTGCGGAGGCGCAGCAGTGATCGGGGCGATGCACGCGATCGCGACGCTCAAGCTCCCGCTGCGCGTGACCGCGCTCCTGCCCGCCGCCGAGAACATGGTCTCGGACGACTCGTACCGCCCTGACGACATCATCACCATGCACAACGGGGTGACCGTTGAGGTCACGAACACCGACGCCGAGGGACGCCTTGTGCTCGCCGATGCGCTCAGCTGGGCGTGCCGGAAGCTGACGCCCACGGCGATCGTGGATATGGCGACGCTGACCGGCGGCGTCGTCACCGCGCTGGGCAAGTTCAGCGCCGGCTACTTCTGCACCGATGACGGCCTTCGCTCGCGCGTGGAGGAGGCCGCGGGCGCCACCGGCGAGAAGGTCTGGCAGCTGCCGCTGTGGCCCGAGCACCGCGAGTACATGCGCGCGCAGCACGCCGACATCATCAACTCGAATCCCTCGCGCGAGGCGCACCCGATCCAGGGCGCGGCCTTCCTGGCCTACTTCGTGGATGCGGGAATCCCGTGGGCGCACGTCGACATTGCGGGAGTGTCGGCCTCCGAGACGCCAAGCGACCTCTGCGTGCCTGGGCCCACTGGATGGGGCGTGCGGCTGCTCGCCTCGCTCGCCGAGCGCATTGCCTGAAACCCTCAGCGCCCGCTCGCCGAGCGAATGGCCTGAGCGCTCAGACCGAGGGATCCTCGCCGCGCTCGATCCGCGAGATCTTCGCAAGACGGCGCGCGTGGCGGCCAGCCTCGTACTCCGTCTTCATCCACACGTCGACGATCCGCTTGACCAGCGTCTGCCCCAGAAGGTCTGCCGACATGCACAGGACGTTGGCGTCGTTGTGGCTGCGCGAGAGCTGGGCGCTGAGCTCATCGAGCGCGAGCGCGGCACGGATCCCCTCGACCTTGTTCGCGGCGATGGCCATCCCGATGCCGGTGCCGCAGATCAGGATGCCGCGGTCCGCGTCGCCGCGGCGGATCGCCTGCGTCACGCGCCAGGCGCTGTCGGGATAGTCGCACTGCACGCCGTTGGTGTCGCCCATGGCGATGATCTGGTGGCCTTCGGCCACAAGCTGCTGCTCAAGGGCACGCGCGACAGGCGCGCCGCGATGGTCATTCCCGATGGCGATCCTCATGTCGATGCTCCCTGGTCGCAGTGGTCCGCCTGCTGGCCGCGCCGGGCCAGCAGGTCCTTCAGGCGCGCGGGCAGGGACTCTCGCAGCCGCCGCGCGAGGCGGTCATACGCATCCTGGCCCATGCCGATCGGGTCCTCCATCGCAGCGCGCGGATCGACAGGCATCACCTTGGACTCGTGCTCGGCCTCTCCGCTCACAAGCCGGCGTGCAGCGTCCGCATGGCTGGGCGTCATGGCGAGCACCACATCGGCTGCGCGGACCATCTCGGCCGTAAGCCGCTTGCTGCGGCCCTCATGCCGGATGCCGAGCGCCTCGAGCGCCTCCAGCGCCTCGTCCGACACGGCGCCCCCGTCAAAAGCCGCGATGCCCGCAGACTCGACCAGGATCCGCTCCCCACCCGCATCCACACCCCCCCGCGCAAGGATGTCACGCGCGATCGCCTCGGCCATCGGGGACCGGCACGTGTTTCCGGTGCAGATGAAGAGGATCGTGCGCACGGCACTTCGATCCTAGCGAGTCCCAAACATGGCGATGTGGAGGAATCGCGATGACATTCCCCGCGACAGCGAGCAGGGATGCGCTAGATTGCCACCACAGGGGCACAGCCCCCAGATCGAGGAACTGGTGGAATTCGTCGGATACTCAGAGGCCTGGAGAGACCTGGCTCAAGGCGGCGTGGTGGAGGCCGAGCGCACGGACGCTGTGCTGCGCGTTGCCCTCGAGGACACTCCCGGCGGCGAGGTGGTCGAGGTGGCGGCGGACGACCACGCGCACGCGGCGCAGCTGCCGGCCGATGTCGCGCGCCTTCCTCGCGAGCGGATGGCCGAGCTCGTCGAGCGCATCGTGCACAAGATGCACCTCACGCGCGTGTGCGTCATTCCCGTCGGCAAGTGGCGTCAGGTCTTCGAGGCCGTAGCCGACGGCATGGCGCAGAACGAGAAGTGGCGTGCCGTCGACAGCGCCGCCAACGTCGAACTCAACACTCGGGACCCGCTGATGGTGCAGCCCGCCGATCACCACACGCTGCGCGACCTTGTGGCAGCGGTGCTCAAGCACGGCACGCAGCCGACGCACGGCATCGCAATGGCTGCAGTCGGAACTCCGCTGGTGATCGAGGCGATGCCCGCAGGAGAGCTCGCGGTGTACGCCGGCAAGGCGAGCATCGCGGCCGAGGTCCGTCACCTGCTCGAGCAGGTTGCGCTCAAGCGCTGACCCGGAGCCCGGTTCAGTCCGCGGCGACGGCGGGAGCCATCCGCTCCCCGTTGGGCTCCCACGACGCTCCGCAGGCGCTGCAGGCCGGCGCCGCGCCGGAGCGGCCTGCCACGCCGATTCCGCCACCGCACCACGGGCACGTGCCGCGACCGATCATCCGCCTGCACGCACGGCGGTCCGCCCACGCCAGCAGCCCGCCGCCGATTGGCACGAGCGCAGTGCTGAGCACGCTCAGGATGACCAGCGCAAGCGCCCCTAGGGGGAAGAAGAACACGCACGCAAAGGCGAGCAGGAAGGCCAGGCAGTAGCCCAGCAGCAGAGCGGGCCCGTAGGCCCCGCGAAGCCATCGCATGACACGCACGAGCAGCACGGCGCGAATCGTAGGCACCCCGCGTGCCCGTTACACTCGCGCTATGGTGACTGCCCAAGCCAATTCGATGCGGATCGTGTGCGACCGAGCCTCCCTGGTGGACGCGCTCGCGATGGCCTCAGGCGTGGTCGCGAGCCGTACCCCAGCCCCTGTGCTGCTGTGCGTGAAGCTGGTGGCCAAGGATGGCACCCTCAGCCTCCACACCACCGACACCGAGATCGGGCTCGTCGTGAACCTCGCGAGCGTCGAGGTGTCGCAGGATGGGGAGTCGCTGGTGCCGGCCGACAAGCTGCTGCAGATCGCGCGCTCGGTCGATGACGCGACGCTCACCATCGAGTGCGAGCGCAACGCGACTGTCGTCAAGGGCGCACGGGCGCGCTTCCGGGTGCTCGGCTACGACCCCAAGGAGTTCCCCGGCCTGCGCGACAGCGATCTGCCGGTCGAGTTCGAGATCGGGGCCGGTCAGCTTCGCAAGATGATCAACCGCACCGTGTTCGCGACTGCCGTCGACAACTCGCGCTTCGCCTTCAATGGAGTGCTGCTCGAGCGCAAGGCCCGCAAGATCCGGATGGTCGCCACCGATGGGCGGCGCATGGCGCTTGCCAAGGGCGACTGCGGCGGACCTGCCGACGGCGACTCGGCGTGCATCGTGCCCACCAAGGCCCTCAACGTCCTCAACCGCCTCCTCGATGACCCTGATGCGGCGGTGCGCATCTCGCGCGAGCGCAACCGTGTGGTCTTCCATGTGGGCGATGCCGCAGTGCTCTCGTCGAGCCTCATCGAGGGCGCATTCCCTCCCTTCGAGGACGTGATCCCGAAGGAGCACGACCGCCGCGGCACGTTCGACACTGCCGAGCTCGCGGCCGCCGTCAAGCGCGCGGCGCTGCTCACCAACGAGGAAAGCAAGGGCGTCCGCATGAGCTTCTCGCCCGAGCGGCTGGTGCTCAGCTCACGTGCCCCTGAGATGGGCGACGCCGAGATCGAGCTCTCGCCGGCAAGCTGGGAGGGCGCGGCGATCGAGGTCGGCTTCAACCCCGGCTACATCACCGACATGCTCCGCATCGCGGACGTTCCTGAGGTCACCGTCGAGCTGAAGGCGCCCAACAAGCCAGGCGTCATCAAGTTCGGCAACGACTTCACCTACGTGCTGATGCCGGTCAACCTGCCCTGATCGGTCACCCGAGCCCTAGCGGCGAAGCCGGCCGCATGGGCTGCGGGCGAGTTTCGCCGCAGGACGGTCACCAAATGAAAAGGCCCGACAGGACTCGACGGTCCTGCCGGGCCTTGTGCCTTCGGGGCGAAGGTCACCGCGCTCGGCGGATCACTTCTTGGCGTACTTGACGCCGCATCCCTTGTTCTTCGTCACCGCGGGCGAGGGCGCCTTGCCCTCCTTGATCGCGGCAACGGCGCTCACGACGTACAGGGCCTCGCCGTCGTCGCACGTGGGCGCGCCGATGTAGGCGAGGTTGCCCGCGCGGTCGATCACGAACATGTGCGGCGTCGTCTTGGCGCCGTACGCCTTGCCCACGGTGCCCTCCGGATCCATCAGCATCGGGATCTCCTTGCAGATCGCGGCGCTGTCGGCGCCGTTCTCCGCCTCGCTCTTGCCGTTGTAGCCAGGGTGCGTGGAGTTGATGCAGAGGTACACGGCCTCGGGGTCGGCGGCCTTCATGCCGTCAATGACCTTCTTCGCGCGGCCAGTGCTCCAGTAGGAATCGGGGCTCGTCTGGCCGCTGTACGGGCAGTACGGGCTGAACCACTCGATCACGACGGTCTTGCCCTTCATGTCCGCGAGCGTGTAGGTCTTGCCGTCGACACCCTTGAGCGAGAACGCCGGCGCGGGGTGGCCGATCTCGGCCTTCTCCGCCTTGGTGGTCTTGTCGTCCTTCTGGGGCTTGTCGGTGTGCTTCGTGTCGGTCTTCTTGGCGTCATCCTGCGCGACGGGACCCGCTGCGACGAGCGAGGCGGCGAGGAGGGTTGCGCCTGCGAGGCAGGCGGCGGACGCAAGTGAGGTGATTCGCATGATGTGGGAGTCTCCAGGAGCCCTTCCCCCAGCCTGCCTGAGGATGACGCATCCTCAGCGGGCGGGTTCCGGATCGGTCAGCGTAGGCGCGGAAGGGACGGGAATGTCCACGAAGTACGCCGGACCGTTCCGTTCGCCCCCCACCAGGACGAGGCCCGTCGCGCGCGGGGCACCGCCCGGCGCATCGCCCGGAGACACGAAAATGGGCATCTTGAGCGTCCAGTGGCGCGCGGCAGCGTCCCACCGCAGACCGTGCGGACCCGTGCCGGCTGCCCAGCGGATTCCCGCGCAGTCGTCGGGAATGAACTGAACCTTTGCGGATTCGGGTAGGTCGGGGATCGAAACGGAGAGCTCCCGCGAAACTCCTGTGCCTGAAACAGCCACCGACGAGCCTGCAGGCATCGCCACTGGCCACGTTCTGCCTGCGGGCGCATCTGAGATCGCTGCCGCGTCCGCCGCAAGCTTCCCCTCGAGCGCCGAGCGTCCCGCGACGCACGAGCGCTTGCATGCGAGCCATGACAGCTCGCCGCGCACATCGAGCGCACCTTGCCAACCCTCCGGCCTCCTCACGGGAACAAGCAGGTGCACGGTGCCCGAGTAGCCGAATGTGCGCTCGTCGCTGTCGCCGAAGATCTCCGGCCGCGGAAAGGCGAGCGCACCTGCGCTCCAGCCTTCGGGCAACTCGAGCTTCACCGAGGGAGCCGCACCGCTGTCACCGGGATTGCTCCAGTAGATGTGCCACTGCGGGGCCACAGTGATTGAGATCGCGATCGCCTCGCTGCCGCCCGGTGCGCGCACCAGCGAGGGCGCTAGGGATGCGCGCACGAGATTCGCCGGCGCCGCGTTCGGCGCAGCAACCTGCGGCGATGCGAGACCCGGAACCGCACCCTGCGGCGCCGTCACCGACGGAGCAGCACCCGCCACGGCAGCACCCGATGGCGCGGCACCCGCCGCGGCCGCCGCAGCCGCCGCGGCTGCGAGCGCGGCGAGATACGATGCGCGAGGCGGATCCGGAATGCGCTGCTGCATGCCTGCACGATAGGCGGACTCGACCCCAGCGCCCCGATTCCGAGACCCCAACCCACTGCCGCAAGGAGACGCGACATGCACCGATTCACGCTGATTTCCATTTCCGCCGCAGCCTGCATCGCGCTGTGCGCGGTTGGCTGCGACCGCAAGACAAGCGACAAGAACCTAGTGTTCGTTGACCCCTACCGCGCCGTGGAGGTCATGAACCAGCCGGGGTCGATCTTCGAGAAGCCCAAGGCTGCGGCGTTCGTCGACCCGCGGCCGCGCATCGACTACGTGCGCGAGCACATCCCCGGCGCCATCAACCTCCCGTTCGAGGACATGACGCTCGAGGCCAAGACGTACCTCGGCACCTACCAGATCCTGGTCGTCTACGACACCGACTACGACGACGTCATCTGCCGCGCCGCGAGCAAGCGCCTCATGGAGCTTGGCTTCGACAACGTGTACTCGCTCGAGGGCGGGCTCAAGGCGTGGAAGAAGGCGGGCAACGACGTCACGACAGGACTGCCCGCGGACGCCCCGCCCCTCGCGGACCAGCCGTCGTCCTGACGCGACCGAGGTGCGCGCCAGAGCCCGCCGGCTGCGGGCAGCGCCGAGCAGCCTCCTGCGGCGACTTTCGCGGTTCACTCGAGCGCTGCGGCGCCCGACACGATCTCGGTCAGCTCGGTGGTGATGCGCGCCTGGCGGGCGCGGTTGTAGTTGCGCTTTAGCGTGCGGCCGAGGCCGCCTGCGTTGTCGCTCGCGGCCTTCATGGCCACCATGCGCATCACGTTCTCCGACACGACGGCGTCGTTAGCCGCCTGGAAGAGCGACACCTCGACGCAGCGAGGCAGCAGCTCGTCCATCAGCTCGCGCGCGCCTGGCGAGTAGTCGTACATCGTCGCGGCGCCGCTGGAGGCGGAGGCGCCGCCGGGAATCGCAAAGGGCAGAAGCTGCATGACCTCAGGCACCTGCCGCGAGTTGCTGATGAAGCGCATGTACGCGACATGCACGGAGTCGATCTTGCCTGCGGCGAAGTCCGCCATGTAGCGGCGGGCCACTGCGGCGACGGCGTCGAACGAGGGCTTGTCGCCGAAGGCGTGACGCTCGGCGAGCTCGACCTTCTGGAACTTGAAGAAGGCAACGGCCTTCTTGCCGCTGGCCTCGACGGCGAGCGTGCGGCCCTTGGCGATGCGGCCGCGGATGTGCGCAAGCGCCGAGCGGAGCAGGTTGCCGTTGTAGGCGCCGCACAGGCCTCGGTCGGATGCGATCACGAGCACCACCTCGCGGCCCGTGGGCTTCTCGCGCGCGGCAAGCAGCGGATGCGAGACGTCGCCCGCAGCCGACGCGACCTCGGTCGCCAGCGTGCGGATCTGCTCGGTGTACGGGCGGCTCGCCTTGGCCCTCTGCAGGCTCGCGGTGAACTTCGCGGTCGCGATCATCTGCATCGTCTTGGTGATGCGCTGGATGGTGCGCACCGCCACCATGCGCTTCTTGATCTCGCGGATCTGGGCCATAGGGTCGGAAATGGTATCAGGACGTGCGCGCCGGTGCCCCCGCCCCAAGGACCATGCCGTCGTGGGCCAGTCGCATGCCCGGCGGCAGCCGCGCATCGAGCTCAGCGTGGGCGATGTCATGGGTCATGTGCACGAACACGGTGCGCTCGGCGCCAATCCGGCCGGCCGCCGCGACCGCCTCATCCACCGTGAAGTGCGTGGGGTGCGCGCGCTCGCGGAGCATGTCGAGCACGAGCGTGCGCGGGCGCCCGATCGCGTCCCACGACGCATCAGGGATCGACGACACGTCGGTGCAGTACACGAGCGGGAACAGCCCGCCGCCGTCGCCACCATCAGCGCACTCGATGCGCCAGGCCAGGATGGGCAGGCGCCCGTGCATCACCTCGATCGCTCGCGCACGGAGCCCGTGCCGGAGGACATCGTCGCCGGGCCGGACCGCAACGGGCACCAGGTCGGCCACGAAGGAATCGTTGACGTTCTCGTTGCGCCGGAAGATGTGCCGGTACACGCGCTCGATGTCGGCGATGGTCGATGCGTCGGCGAAGACCTCGATCGCCGAGCGCATGATGACGTTGTAGCGGCGCACCTCGTCGAGCCCCCACACATGGTCCACATGCGAGTGAGTCAGGAGGATCGCGTCGCAGCGCGATATCGCCGCGCGCAGCGCCTGCTCGCGGTGGTCGGGCGAGGCATCGATGAGCCAGGTGCGGTCTGCGCCCTGAGGATCGCGGAACCGGAGCGCCGCGCTCGTGCGCAGCCGCCGGTCGCGCGGGTCGTCTGACCTGCACACTCGGCAGTCGCAGCCGATGACCGGGATGCCCGAGCTCGTGCCTGTGCCGAGCATCTCGAGCGTCGCAGCCGATGCGCGCACGCTCATGTGCCGCCCTGCGCGGCCGCCTGGTCCGCGCGCCCGAGCGCATCGCGCAGCGAGCGCACTACCGATGCGGGGTCCTGCGCCGCGCACACCGCCGTCGAGACGGCCACGCCGCGGCAGCCCGACGCCGCAAGCTCACGCGCCTGCTCGAGCCCGATGCCTCCGATGGCCAGGTGCGGAATGCCGGGAAATGCGCCAAGAAAGGCGCGCAGGTACCCGGGGCCGGAGATCGCGATGCCGGGCTTGAGGCCGCTCGCGTACATCGCGCCGACGCCGCAGTAGTCCGCGCCCTCCTCGACCGCAGCGTGGGCCTCAGCCATCGAGTGCGTGCTGACGCCGACGATGAGCCCGCGCCCGGCGATCTTGCGCACATCCGCGACCGACATGTCCTCCTGCCCTATGTGCACGCCATCGGCGCCACACGCGATCGCCACATCCGCGCGGTCGTTGACGATGACAGTGACCCCAGCGGCATGCGCGCGCGCCACCACATCGCGGCAGTGCGCCACAAGCGTGCGCGCCGGCATCCCCTTCTCGCGCACCTGGATGCAGTCGGCACCGCCCTCGATCGCGGCGTCAAGCACAATCCGCCATGGATGCGTACAGAGGCCCTCGGTCAGCAGCACGCACACGCGCCACTGGCGCACGCGGCTGCTCGCGACTCGCGCCTCGAGGCGAGCGCACAGCTCGTAGGCGCGGTAGCGGAGCGCCTCGACACTCCATGCAGTACCGGGCACCGAGGGCACCGACTTGAGGCACTCCTCGATCGCGCGAAGTGCCTGCGACAGGCGCGCGGCGTTGGCGACGGTGAGGGCATGCGCCCCGCTGCGCGCACCCTCGAGCGCGCCCTCGCGCTCGCGGCCCGAGTCGCCATCCACATCGCGATGCGCAGCGAGCTGGCCCGGCGGCAGCGCCGCGGAAACCTGCGCCAGAGCATGGCGCAAGTCCTTGAACCCGCCTGCAATGGCGCCGTCGTCTGCCAGGAAGCGGGCCACATCCTCGAGCACGCGGGCGGCCTCCGCAGCGCGGTTGAGGTTGGCGTCGAGCATTCTGGCGATTCCGCGCATCCGGACCGACGAGCCTACCCCACCATGATGCGGTACCTGCCTATGCTGCCGCTCCCCATGGACGAGCCCGCGAATCCACGGCGCCACTTCATCACCGCTATCGCGGCGCTTGCCGGTGCGGCAGTGCTGCCCGCGGCGGCGTGCGCCTCCGGTGCGGCGACCGCAACCAGGCCAACCAACCCACAGACACAGAACAACAAGGAGAACCGAATGCCCTTCACGCTGCCCGAACTTCCCTACGCCGAGAACGCGCTCGAGCCGTCGATCGACGCGCGCACCATGAACATCCACCGCACGAAGCACCATCAGGCGTACGTGGACAACCTCAACAAGGCGCTCGAGGGCCAGGCCGCCTACGCGAACATGTCGATCGAGGAGATCTGCGCGAACATCGCCTCGATGCCCGAGTCGATCCGCATGGCCGTGCGCAACAACGGCGGCGGCCACTTCAACCACTCGATGTTCTGGGTGATCATGGCGCCCAAGGGAACTGGCGGTGCGCCGAGCCCCGCGCTCGCGAAGGCGATCGATGCCGCATTCGGCTCGATGGACGAGTTCAAGGCGAAGTTCGCCGATGCCGGCATGAAGCGCTTCGGCAGCGGATGGGCCTGGCTCATCAGGAAGGCCGACGGTTCGCTCGCGATCTCCAGCACACCGAACCAGGACAACCCCCTGATGACTGGCGTCGCTGACGCCACCGGCACGCCGCTGCTCGGCTGCGACGTGTGGGAGCACGCCTACTACCTCAACTACCAGAACCGCCGCGCCGACTACCTGAAGTCGTGGTGGGACATCGTCAACTGGAACGAGGTCAACAGGCGCTTCGGCGCCTGAGCGGGCTCACTGCGCGTCTGCGCGCATGCCGTCCATCATCGCGTTGAAGGCATCCTTCGCCGAGTCCACCGTGGCCGCAGGTCCGACCAGCCGCACGTAGACGGTGCGGTCCGGGGCCTGGATCACGGCGCCTAGCTGCTTCATGCCCGGCCGAGGCGCTGCCGCGCCCATGCCCTGGTACGCGCCGGCAAGCTCAAGGAGGATGACGGGCATCCCCGCGATCGTGCGCTCGGTGCGCTGCGCGGGCGCCGCCGCACCATCCTCGCCGCGGAACTGGCCGATCCAGCGCTGCACATTTGGCTCGATCGGGCCGCCGTCGCCCGCCGCGAACACGCTGAAGATGAGTTCTGCGGCTCCCGCGCCGGCGCCAGCAGGCGCAGGCACCGCGTACTGCAGCGCGCGGAACTGCATGGAGGGCTGCGTCCACACCCACGCGGCCGGCTTGGGGAACGCAAGGCCGCCCACGCGCGCGAGCGACGCGTCATCGGTGGCCGTCGACACGGGCCAGGATGTGCGCGGAGCCGCAGCGGGTGCGCCCGCGCCAGTGGCACCCGCTGAGGTCGCACCCGTCCCGGTCGCGCGCACGCCTGTCGCACCCGCGGCGGGCCCAGCGGCCGGCGGCGCACTCGTGGATGAGGCGGCTGCCTCAGTCGCACCCGACTGTGCGGGCTGGGCTGCATCGCCTGCGGTCGCTCCCTGCGGCCGCGGGGCACGGGCCGCGCTCGACACCGGTGCCGGCGGCTTGGGTTCGTACCTCTCCCCGCACCCCGAAATCGCCAGCGATCCCAGGATCGCTGCCGAGGCGACGCACAGGGCCTCGCTCGGGCGTGCTGCACAGGACCTGCCGGGGACTCCGCAAAGACGTGTTGCTGTGCGCGTGAGCATGATTTGGTAAGCCTAGCCCGCACGCGTAGTCTTCGCGCGAAGGCACTGCGCTGGTGAGTCGTGCGAGTTCCCAGATTCGTCCCGGGCATGATGGCGCGCTGATCTGCGCGGCAGCGTGGTGGCCAGGGATGGCCGCGCCGCCAGCCGGGGGAGTCGCACACGCAGGCTCGGACCCGACCCTCATCGCGATCCACTGGCACGGTGGCCGCATCGAACGCATCGAGCGCGTTGATCTCCGCGACGCGGAGGCGCTCATTGCGCGCGGAGCCATCGACCGGCGACACCACTTTGCCGTGCCGGGATTCGTCGATGCGCACCTTCACCTGACGCTCGCATCGGGCGGGCTCTCGAAGGTCGACCTGTCGGGATGCGCCAGCCGGGTGGGATTCGAGTCGCGCATCGCCGCGGGTGCCTCGTCGCTTCCGCCCGGCGCATGGCTTGAGGCCCAAGGGTGGGACGAGGCATCGTGGGGCGGCGCGATGCCGGACAGCTCGTGGCTCCTCGCTGCGGGCGACAGGCCTGCGGTCGCGTACCGCATGGACATCCACGCGTGCGTCGTGAACGATGTTCTGCTCGGACAGCTCATGCGCGATGGCGTGCTCGATGCCGATCCTCCGGGCGGCACGATCGTGCGCGATGCGTCGGGAGCGCCAACGGGGCTGCTGCTGGAGCAGGCCGCATGGCAGATCGTCAACCCGCGCGTGCCGGTGCCCGACGCGACGCGGCGGCAGGCGGCGCTGCTGCTAGGCATCTCGCAGCTTCTCGGCTACGGGGTCACGGCCGTTGGATCGATGGAGTATGCGCGGGAGGTGCGCGAAGTGCTGCTGCCTATCGCACGCTTGCCGGTGGCAATGCCGTTCGTCGCGGTGACCCTACTTGACCGCACGCTGCCACTGGACCTCTCTGTGGCGAAGGGCTTCCACGTCGACGGGCGCCTGCGCGTGATCGGAGCCAAGAGCTTCGCGGACGGCACGCTTGGCTCGCGCACCGCAGCGATGCTCGATCCCTATGCGGGCACTCGCTCATGCGGCTCCCTCATCGAGCATGCGCACGACGGCACGCTCGTCGAGTGGATGCGCCAGGTGGCCGCTGCGGGACTCTCGCCGAGCGTGCATGCGATCGGCGATGCCGCAGTGCGCGCAACGCTCGATGCTGCGGATGCCGCCGGCATCCCGCGCAGCATCCTCCGCATCGAGCACGTGCAGACGCTCGCCGATGCGGATGTGCCCCGCCTCGCGGGCGCCTTCGCGAGCATGCAGCCGCTGCACGCAGCATCCGACATGCCTGGCGCCGCCGACCGGCTCGGCGCGCACCGTGCGCGCCTGCTCTTCCGATACGCCGACATCGCGCGCGCGGGGGCGACCCTCGCGTTCGGCTCCGACTGGCCTGTGGTTGCGCCGGATCCCATCCAAGCGATGCGCAGCGCGATCACCGGACGCGCCGATGACGGCCGCATCTACGGCCACTCGCTGATATCTCCTGAGGATGCGCTCATCGCGCACACCGAAGGCGCGGCGCGCTGCCTGGGCCTGTGGCCGGACTGCGGCACCCTGCAGCCGGGCGCGCGCGCCGACATCGCGCTGCTCGACGCAGACCCGCTCCGCTGCGACTGGGACGACCTGCCGCCGCGCGTCTGCGGCGTGATCCTCGGCGGCGAGCCGTGGCTACGCGGCAGATCCTGAGAACACGCGCACGAGCGCAAGGACCGCACTCGCCACCGTGCCTACGGCAAGCTTCGACGCGAAGCTCGCGCCGCCGCTGAACATCAGGAGCAGCACCGCGATGAAGCCGAACTGCTGCACGCGCGAGTCGCCCATCACCCGCGCCGCGCCGCGCGAGAGCCCGCTGATCACCGATGCGCCGTCAAGCGGAGGCACCGGCAGCAAGTTGAACATCATCAGCCACAGGTTGAGCCACGCGCCCGTGAACAGGAACACCTTGACATTCGTCGCCAGCGGCTCGCTGCCGGATCCGAACACCTCCCAAGCTGCGGAGGCGATCACGCACCCCGTGCACAGCACGAGATTCACCGCAGGCCCTGCGGCCGCAACGAACGCGCCGCCGCGCCGCGGTCCCCACCGAAACCTGCTCGGGTTCACCGGCATCAGTCCCCACGCGATGCCGATCAGCAGGAATGCCACGATGCTGAACCATCCCATGTGCACCACTGGGTTGACCGTCATGCGGCCGAGCGCGCGCGGCGTGTCGTCGCCTTGCCAGATCGCGGCCACTCCGTGACCGAGCTCGTGCAGCACGATCGACGCGAGCACCCAGAAGATCCAGCTCGCGAGCAGGACCGTGTTGCCGCGCTGCCAGAGGTCCGCGATCCACCACCCGGAGCCATCCTGTGCGAGCAGGAGCACGTGAGATGCCGCATCCATCGGCGCGGAGGGTAGTCGCGCATTGTTATAGGGCGCTGGCGAGCGCATCGGCATGTGTCTCCGGCCGACACCCCGAAGCGAAAGCGCTGCGTTTACACAGACTTGCAGCACCCCGATCGGCATTGGCATTGAAGGGCTGCATGCGTCCTGCTAGATTGCATGGCTCGCCACCGCGACCCGCAGGCGCACCGCACAGCCTCCCCTCGACCGGAGGCCCCACGGTGCGCCCGGCCACGGCACCGTCCGAGTGGACGGAGCGCCAGCCGAAGGTCGCGCTTCCCCAAGGGAGGCATCCCATGGTCGTCCTTCGTCTCAAGCGCTTCGGCCGCACCCACTCGCCTTTCTACCGCCTCGGCGCCGCTGACAAGCGCGCACCCCGCGATGGCCGCGTCATCGAGGAGCTGGGCTGGTACTCCCCCACTGCGCCTGAGGGCAAGCAGTGGAAGGTGAACGAGGAGCGCATCCGTCACTGGCTCTCCGTCGGCGCGCAGCCGAGCGAGACCGCGCTGATGCTGCTCAAGCGGGCAGGCATCGAGGGTGGCGTCGGCGGCAAGAGCCGTCCGTCGCTGGCCGCGAAGATCCAGACCGCCCGCCTGAAGGCTCCAAAGAAGGAGAAGGGCGCAGAGGACAAGAAGAAGTGACGTGATGCGCAGCGTGCCGATGGGCACGCGGCGCTCCACGCTCTCCCGCCGACCGCACGATCAGGACTCATCGCATGCCACTGCGCATCGACATCCTCACGCTCTTCCCGGAGATGTTCGGGCCCGTCATGGGCGCGAGCATCGTCGGCCGCGCGTGCGAGTCCGGGCTGGTGCAGGTGCACGTGCACGACATCCGTGCGTGGGCTGATGGGCCGCACCGAAAGGTGGACGACCGCCCGTTCGGCGGCGGCCCCGGCATGGTGCTCATGTGCGAGCCGCTGGCTGCGGCGGTCGAGGCCGTGGAGGCGATGGATCCGCGCCCGAGCGCACGCATCCTGCTCGCGCCCACCGGCGAGCGCCTCACGCAGCCAGTTGCGCACTCCCTCGCGAACCTCGAGGGCCGCATCATGCTCGTGTGCGGGCACTACGAGGGCGTCGACGAGCGCGCGATCGTCGCGCTTGGCCTGCGCGAGCTCTCCATCGGCGACGTTGTGCTCTCCGGCGGCGAGATTCCTGCGATGCTTGTGACCGACGCGGTCGTGCGGCTGCTTCCGGGCGCGCTCGGCCACGGCGACAGCGCCGCGCAGGACTCATTCTCCATCACCGACCCAGACGGGCACCCGCTGCTGGACTGCCCCCACTACACACGGCCGCGCGAATGGCGCGGCATGAACGTTCCCGAACCGCTCCTCTCAGGCGACCACGGCGCGATCGCGGCGTGGCGGCTCGGGCAGAGCATCACCCGGACGAGCGACCGCCGTCCGGATCTTCTCCATGAGCGACCTCTGGACCTCAACGGATCCAAGTCGCAGGCCTCCGACGGCCTGCCGCAACGCGCGGCATGCTGCACAGGCCAGCGCTCGAAGGTGGCCTGACCCGCAAGGGATCCGGCACTTCGGCGCGACCGCACCCCACACAGGACCCATGGGTCCGGACAGAGACCTGACATGAACCGCACCACCGTCATCGAGAACTTCGAAGCCTCGCAGCTCAAGAACCCGTCGGATGTGCCCGACATGCGCGTCGGCGACACCGTGGACATCCACTACCGCATCATCGAGGGCGACAAGGAGCGCGTGCAGCGCTTCCAGGGCGTCATCATCTCGCTGAAGGGCCGCGGCATCAACCGCATGATGACGGTGCGCCGCATCGTGGCCAACGAGGGCGTGGAGCGCATCTTCCCCGTGCACTCGCCGCGCGTCGGCAAGATCGACGTGCTCCGCCGCGCCGACGTGCGCCGAGCCAAGCTCTACTTCCTGCGCGGCCGCACCGGCAAGAGCCGTCGCCTGCGCGAGGACCGTGACGAGGCGCCGGCCGCCAAGTCCTGACGCCTGCCGGCGGGACCGTGCACGTACGACTCTCCAAGAGCTTCGGATTCGAGGCTGCCCACTGGCTGCCGTGCTTCCCTGAGGGGCACAAGTGCCGCCGGATGCACGGGCATTCGTTCCGCGTCGACGTGATCGTCGAGGGCGAGCTTGACCCTGCGGTCGGCTACCTCATCGACTTCGCCGACATCAAGCGCGCCACCGAGCCGCTGGAGCGCGCACTTGACCACCGCTGCCTCAACGAGATCGAGGGCCTCGAGAACCCCACCAGCGAGATGGTCGCCGCGTGGATCTGGGCGAGGCTGAAGCCGGCGCTGCCGATGCTCAGCGAGGTCGTGGTGCACGAGACGTGCACGAGCACGTGCCACTTCCGGGGATGAGCGGCCCGATGGCGTTGCCGAATCCATGTGCGCGGCGGGCGCGTGGCCCGCAGTGGGACACGATCTCGAGCGACGGCGATGCCGCGCGGACGATCGCGCTGCAGCTGCCCGGCAATCCGCTTGACCCGCAGTGGGATCGGATCGTGCTTGCGCCCGCACTTGCCGAGTGCGCCCGCGTCGCATCGGTCACCGGCACGGCGCCGCACCTGATCGCCTGGAGCGGCACATTCGCCGACTCGCTGTTCGCCGCAGACATGCGCAACTGGATGCGACCCGGGTGGGATGCGCTGCAGCAGCGGCTCGACAGCTGGCGCGTCACGCTCGAGGCCGCGGGCCTGCGGCTGGCGCTGCATCCGCACGCGCGCCACCTACTGTCCGACGTCGCTGGCTCGATGCGTCTGCTCGTCGACCGCGCCGGCCATCCCTTTGACGTGATCTGCGCCCCAGCGTCGGTCCTCACCGCGGACATGCTCGGCGATGGCGCACGCGAGGGAACCCGCGGACGAGTCGCGGAGTCGCGCGACGTGCGCGAGCACCTGCTTCGTGCGCTGTCGGTGATCGGCCCGCGCACTCCGCTGTGCATCCTGCAGGACGTGCGGGCAGCCGCTGGCGCGGCGCGCCCCGCGCGCGACGACGCGGACGACAACGGGCCGGAACTCGAGCCATGCGCGCCCGGAACCGGCGCCCTGCCCTGGGAGTCGCTCGTCGCGATGGCTGCGGAGCACGTGCCGACGCACGTCCCGATCCTCGTCGAGTGAGCCGAGCCGCACCTCAAGGGGGACTTGCGCGGAGCGAACCTGCAGCGAACCGGGCGGGAACCCGGCGCGCTACTCGAGCTCGACGGTCCAGTACGCCTCGTCGAGGAACGCCTTCCAAGACTGGTACCGGGGGCTGCCGAGCCGCATCGCGATTGCGGGGTTGCGCTTTGGCTTCACCGGCGCACGCATGAGGCGCATGTTCGCCTGCGTCGGCGTGCGGCCGCCCTTGCGGGCGTTGCAGCGCACGCAGGCGCACACAAGGTTGTCCCAGGTGTTCATGCCGCCCTGCACGCGCGGCACCACGTGGTCGATCGTGAGCTCCTTCGTCGAGAAGTGCTTGCCGCAGTACTGGCAGCGGCTGGCGTCGCGCGCGTAGATGTTCCGGCGGTTCAGCTTGACCTGCTCGCGCGGCACCCGGTCATAGCCGAGCAGCCTCACGATCTTGGGCACCGCGATGACGATCGACGGCGTCGTTACCCACTCATGGTCATCGTGCTCGAACGTGCGCTGGAACTCGGCGGCATCGCGCCACGAGCGCAGGTCGTAGTTGACGAACTTGCCGTGCTCGACGGCGATCACCTCGGCCTTGTCCGCGATGAGCAGGTTGAACGCCTTGAACGCGTCCACCACTCGGATCGCCGAGTACACCTTGTTGAGCACAAGCACCTTCGCGTCGAGTGCAGTCGGTCCAACCGTCATGGTCGTCTCCACCTCAGCCTTCCAGGCATGCAGGAACTATACACCGCGTATCCACAGGGTTCCCGGGCGTCCCAATCCCATTTGGGGGGCGCCCGACGGACGCAAACCCCTATCCCGCAGGATCTTCAGGAAAAAAGGGCGACGTTCAGCCCGACGATGAGCGCATTGTTAATGCCGTGCGCCACCATCGGCGCAATCAAGCTGCCGCGCAGCTCCCGTGCAATGCAGAAGGCCACGCCGAGCCCCGCCAGGATCGGCGCAAAGACGATCCCCTGCGGGTGGATCGCCGCGAAGAGCGCACTCGATGCGAGCGCGGCAACCACGAACGACGCAAGGTGCCCCATGCCGCCGAGGCGCTCGCGCAGGTGCCGGTAGAGCACGCCGCGGAACACGATCTCCTCGACGAAGGGCGCGAACACCGCCGCGAGCACGAGCAGCGCCACACGCACGGCAAGCCCGCCATCGGCAAGCGCCTCCTGGATCGGGTGCGTCGCGTCGGACACGGACTGGCCGGTCAGCGCCGACAGGATGAATGCGATCACGAATCCCGCGGCTGCAAGCGGCACTGCCGCGCACCAGGTGAGCACGCCGTATCCCACCTCCCGCACGACTCCGGCACCTGCGGTGAGCCCAACGTCCTTCCGCACCTGTGACCACGAGCGTCCGCCGCGGCACGCCCAGACGAGCCCGACCAGCGGAATCACCATCACGCCCATCTGGACCACGAGGCCGCCGACGCCCATCTGCACCGTCTCGGGCGCAGGCTCCGCTGTCGCGCTCGCGCCGCCCACCAGCACGCTGAGCGCGAAGCCCATCCCGACCATCACCCCGAAGATGACCACGAATGTCCACGCGTAGCGATCGCCCTGATCCGCGCGCGGCGCGCGGGCAAGTGCGGTCGGGTGCGACAGCGCGCGCCATCCTGCGATGCCAAGCCACACCAGGCCGATCAGGCCACCGAGCGCCACCATGCACCCGAAACCGCAAAGCGCCGCGAGGATGCGCATCGCCGATGCCGACTCGCGTGCACGGAACGAGGGATCCGGGCTGAGCATGTCGGAGAGAAACACGCCGTACCAGCCCATCGAGCCCTGCAGCGACTCAAGTAGCGCCGGATCCACGCCAGCATCCGCATCGCCCTGCTGCTTCGCGATGATGGCCGAGATGACGTCACCCTGCAGCGATGCGGCACGCGCGAACTCCGGCCACTCCGACTCCTGCACGGCGAGTTCGCGCGTGATCTCGAGCGCCTGCACGGCATCGCCAAACCGGGCATCGAGCGCAGCGGCGCACAGACGGTCCACCGGATCGTCCGACGTTGCCATCGCCGCATACTGCTGCTGAAGCATGAGCGCCGAGGAGGCGTCCCCCGCAGGCATCCACTCGGACATGGCCAATGTGATCCGTCCGAGCATCGCCTGGCGCTCGCCCACGATTGGCCCACCGTGCCCCGAGTCATCCTCGCGCTCGCCGTCACCCGTCCCCGCGTCGATTTCCTGTCCGGAGGCTGCCTCGCGGGCCCCCAGCACCTCGTCGAGCCCCATCTGGTGCCGGACGAAACCCGCCAAACTGTCGGATTTCACCCACACCACACCGAGGGCGACCATGAGGGTCCACGCAAGGAAGGTCCGGAAAGGTGCGGGCATCCGGGCAGGTTACGGGCTGTCCACAGCCTGCAAGCGTTGACACGGGCGGGCGTTTCGATACGATCCTCGATTCCCCCAAAGGACCGAACTGCCATGCCCCGCCAGACCTATTTCGCGACCACCGGCGACCTCCCCACCACCTGGCGTCACATCGACGCTGATGGAAAGGTCCTTGGCCGGCTGGCCACTGAGGTGGCCACCATCCTCATGGGCAAGCACCGCCCCGAGTACACGCCCAATGTCCTCTGCGGCGATTCGGTGATCATCACCAACGCATCCAAGATCGTGCTCACTGGCCGCAAGGGCGAGCTCAAGACGCTGCGCCGCTGGAGCGGCTACCCAGGTGGCCTGCGCGTGCGCAACTACGACACGCTGCTCGCGACCGATCCCGAGACGCTCGTCACCGAGGCCATCATCCGCATGCTTCCGCGCGGCCGCCTCGGTCGCCGCGTGCGCCGCAACCTGCGCGTGTTCGCGGGCCCCACCCACACCCACCAGGCCCAGCAGCCCGTCGCCGTAGATGCGCCGAGCACGCCGCGCCTGTCCGCGACCCCGAAGGCCGCGGCCAAGTGACCGCACACTGAACCCCTGAACGACCACGGAACCACGCCACCATGACCACGATGACCATCGGCACCACCAAGGCCTCGCTTCCCAAGGGTCCTGACCAGCGCGGCTGGTTCTGGGGCACGGGTCGCCGCAAGACCGCGACCGCGCGCGTGCGCGTGAAGCCCGGCACTGGCGAGTTCCTCATCAATGAGCGCCCGATGGACGAGTACTTCCTCGAGGACCGTGACCGCAAGGCGATCCTCGGCGTGCTCGACAAGACCGGTCACCGGAACAAGATGGACGTGCGCGCGACGTGCACCGGCGGAGGCTTCACCGGCCAGGCTGGCGCGGTCGTGATGGGCCTCGCCCGCTCGCTCTTCGCGTTCGACCACGCCCTCGAGCCGGTCCTTCGCGAGCATGGCCTGCTGACCCGTGACGCCCGCAAGGTCGAGCGCAAGAAGCCCGGCCAGGCTGGCGCCCGCCGCCGCTTCCAGTTCAGCAAGCGCTGATTCGCCACAGCTACCGCGCCATCAGCGCACGGCCGATCGACGCCGCAACGACCCACTGCGGTCGCTGGACGTGGTCCGCGATCTCGTCGATCGTCTGCGGCGCACCTCCGTGCCATCCGTACCGGCGCTGGGCCATCCAGGGGGGGCTGCCTTCAGCTGCGGCATGGCACGCGAGCGAGAGCCGAAGTGCGCGCGCATCGTGAAGCGGCGCCAGCGCACACCAAGGTGCGGCACGCTCCATCGCCGCACCCGCAACTGATCCGCGGACGCGGGCCGCTGCCCCTGCACGGGCGAGCGCGAGATCCATCTGCGCGCTGGCGAGCCGGTCAATGCGCGTCCTGCCGGTTCGTAGGGATGCGACCTCACCGGCTGTGGCCTCCAGCACTGCACGTATCGCGAGCGCGGCGAGTTCCGGTGGCATCTCCTCCGATGCTGCGCCTGCAGCCGACGACCGCCACACGCGCACGCGCGCCTCGATCGCGGGCATCGCGTCGATTGCAAGAGTGAGCAGGATGCGTGCGGCCCAGCGAAGGTCGGTCTCGGCACGGTCGAGAGCAGCCGCCGATACGCGCGCTGGGCAGGCGCCCGCCTGAGCCGACACGGAAGCTGCACGCGCCAGGAGCGCACGCATCACCACCGCAAGCGTGCCGCCCGGAGGCCTTGCCGGCCCTTGCGGCATGCGCATCGAGAGCCACAGGGCAGCGGTCGAGGGCAGCGGCACGACCGCAAGCCCGGCTGACGCCCCAGCCCACTCCGAATCGGCGACCAGCGAGGGATCCAGGCCGCGCGCATCGTGCACGATGGCGTCGCGCACCGCCGCAAGCCTCCTCAGCCGCTCGGTGCGCAACGCGTGCTGCGCCATGCGGTCGCTGATGCCGAGCATCCGCGCCGCGGCGCCGACCGGCACGCCCCTGCCCCACATGCGCCACAGCCTCGTTGCCCGCGCGCGTGTCTCGTCCGCACGCCGCGCTGCGGCACGCGAGCGCTCAATCACGGGCACAACCATCGCCCGCACGGTGCCTGCCGCCCGTCCATGCTGCCTGGCGACCTGCGCGATCACGCGACGCTCGCTGAGGCCCGATGCCGACAGCGATTGCACCGCTTTGCGAATCGAGGTCCTCTCGCGCACGGTGGTGGGCGTGAAGCGCGCGGCGCGCTCGACCTTCGCCTGGTGTGACCGCGTGAACGAGTCGAGGTCGGCGCGCAGGACACCGACCTGCATGCGGCCGCGACTGTCGCCGATCCAGTGCAGCAGGAGCCCCTGCTCCCGCCAGCGCCGCAGCGTGCGCACCGACACCCCGCACGCTCGCGCCGCATCCGCAAGGTCCATTGCCTCATCGCCGGTGGCCGGCACGCGACGGGACAGCCTCAGGTGCAGTTCCGCCAGATCCGCTCGCAGCGCTGCACCAACGAACATCGCGTCCGCATCGCCCGGCACTCGCTCGACCGGGAACCGCACGACCTCACGCACTACGGACGCAGGCGGATACACCGTGTCTGCGCCCACAGTGGCGATGAACGACCTGATGCGCGACACCATGCGCTGCGCTGCGCTCGCCGGCGCAAACTGCAGCTGCGCCCACAGCGCCTCCATCGCCCCAATTCGGAAGCGTCCGGCGCGGGCCATGTCCCGAGTCTAGATGCGCGATGCGGGGACTACGCGATCTTCGCGTGCGCGACATGTCGCTCGCGCGCATCGGCCGCACGAGGCTCGCCGCCACCCCGGCTCGTCGCATCGGGATCGCGCACTGCGGACGAACCTGATGCCGCGCCGACATGCACACGCGGCACCGACGGCCCGACGCGGCACAGCAGCTCGTAGGCATGTGCCCCGATGCCCTCGGCCACCCGTGGCATCCAGTTCGCGCAATCGCGGTCGCTGCCGTAGATCTCCACCTCCAGCCCGATCGCCGAATCGCCGTGCGCGTGCTGGGAGGGGACGTCACTGATGTCGATCACGAACTGGTCCATGCTGACTGTGCCGACCACGGGAGCCTCCCACGATTCGGCGCCTCCGCGCGCGAGCACACGCACGCGGCGACGCAAGCCGTCGCCGGCGGCGACCGGGTATCCGTCTGCGTAGCCGACCGGCACGACGCCAAGCCGGGTCGCGCGCTCGGCGATCCACCGCGACCCGTATCCCACAGGGAAGCCGGCGGGCACGCGCTTCACGTGCACGATCTCGCTCATCCAGCGCGCCACACCCTCGAGGCTCTCGCCATCTGCAGCTCCGTCGATGAATCCGGTCCACGCCAGCCCGGGGCGCACCATGGTTCGTCTGTAGCGCCGCTCGCGCATCGCAGCGTGCGAGTTTGCGGCGTGCACGAGCACCTCATCTGGGATCAGCGGCGCGTGCGCACGGCAGAAGGCATCGAAGGTGTCCATCTGCGACTGCGTGCGGTGCGGGTCGCGCGCGCTGTCGCTGAAGTGCGTGAAGATCCCGGTGAGCCGAAGCCGCCGGTCCGCCGCGATGAACGACAGCGCAAGCGCTGCCTCCTCGGGCAGCGAGCCGCCGCGGCCCATCCCGGTGTCGATCTCCACCTGAACCTGAAGCGGGCACCCGATCCAGTCGGACACTGCCGCAAGGTCACGCGCGTGCGAGGGCCCGTGCACCACGAAGTGCGCGCGGCCTGCGAGCACGAGGCGGTGCACCGCGCCGCCAGGCTCGATGCCGCGCACCGGCATCAGGATGAGCATCGGCGAGCGGATGCCCGAATCGACAAGGTCCTCGGCCTGGCTTGCGCTGTAGACCGCGAGCATGTCTGCACCCGCATCAGCCAGCGCCTTCGCGATCGGCCTGGCCCCCAGCCCGTACGCATCAGCCTTCACGACCGCACACACACGGCAGCCATCCCCGGCAAGACTCCTGATCCTGCGAAGGTTCCGTCCTATGGCGTCGAGATCGACGTACAGCGTGCTGTGGTCGCGCATCCTTGCGTCCGGCGTCATTTGTATCGGTTTCCGGCGTCTCCTACCATCACCGCAAGTGACTGAATCGAACACCACGCCGAACAAGGCGATCCAAACCCACGAGATCTTCGACACCGCGCGCACATTTGCCGACCTGGGGCTGCCTGAACCGCTGCTCCGGGGGCTTGCCGAACTGGGCTTCGAGAGGCCGACGCACATACAGGCGCAGCTCATCCCGATCGCACTCGCGGGCAAGGACTGCCTCGGTCAGGCCAAGACCGGCACCGGCAAGACGGCAGCCTTCGGCATCCCGCTGATGGCGCGGATTCCGGCGGACGCCGCGTTCGGGGCCCTGATCCTTGTGCCTACCCGCGAGCTGGCGATCCAGGTCGCCAAGGAGCTCCACGACATCGGGCGCCACACGGGCCTGCACATCGTGCCCGTCTACGGAGGCCAGCGCATCGACCAGCAGGTGCCCAAGCTCCAGCGCAAGCCCCAGATCATCGTGGGCACGCCGGGCCGAGTCATGGACCTGCGCGAGCGGCGCCTGCTCCCCTACGACAACATCCGCTTCGCGGTGCTCGACGAGGTCGACCGGATGCTCGACATCGGGTTCCGCGACGACATCCGGAAGATCCTCGGCAGCATCCCCAAGCACCCGCAGACGCTCTTCGTGTCGGCGACCATCTCGCCCGAGATCGAGAAGCTCGCACGGCAGTACCTGCACGAGCCGGAGAAGATCGTCACCGTCGCCAAGAGCCTTACGGTCTCACAGGTGCGCCAGTCCTACGTGGCCGTCGAGCCCTGGGACAAGCGCAAGATGCTGCTGCACATCCTCAAGGCCGAGAAGCCGGCGCTGACCGTCGTCTTCTGCCGGACCAAGCGCACCGTGGACATCGTCACCGAGCACCTGCAGAAGCACGGCATCGACGCCCACGCGATGCACGGGGACATGTACCAGCGCAAGCGCGACAAGGTGATGGACAAGCTGCGCGAGGGATCGCTCGGCGTGCTGGTGGCCAGCGACCTCGCGTCGCGGGGCCTCGACGTCGACGACATCTCGCACGTCGTGAACTACGACCTCCCGGACGACCCGGAGGTGTACATCCACCGCATCGGCCGCACCGCGCGCGCCGGACGCGAGGGCGTGGCCTGGAGCCTCGTGTGCCCGGACCAGGGCGAGCTCCTTAGCGCCATCGAGCAGCTCGCGAACGTGGAGATTCCCTCGCGGAAGTTCGAGGACTTCACCCCCGGGCAGGTCCCCGCCGAAGTTGCCGCGCACCGCGAGCTCGCCGAGCGCCGGAAGGCCGACAGCGAGGACTCGAAGTCGCGTGACATCGTGACGGTGACGAAGGTCGATCCCGCGGATGCGTCGCGGTTCCCCGGCGGCCTCGTGCCGACGGCACCCCCGCCGCGCAGGCTTGGCGGACGCGTCGCGACCCGCCGCAGATGAGTGAGGGAACTCGCTCGGGCATGACCCATCCGGCGTTCACGTGCTCCGACGAGGTGGCTGATGCGCTGTCGCGCAAGCAGCCGGTGGTCGCGCTCGAGTCGACGATCATCACCCACGGGCTGCCCCGGTCGCCGCTCGAGATGCCCGGCGACTTCCTCGATGCGCACGCGCACTGGGACCCCGCGCTGCCGGCGAACCTTGCCGCCGCGCGCATCGCCGAGCACGCGGTGCGCGCACATGGCGCAGTGCCTGCGACAATCGCCATGATCGACGGCCAGCTGAGGGTGGGGCTTTCGCCAGCGGAGCTCGAGGCGGTTGCGCGGGAAGCGTCGCCCGCCAAGCTCTCGCTTCGCGATCTTGGCGCGGCAGCGTTCCGGCGCCGCACCGGGGGCACGACGGTGGCGGCTACGGTCGCGGTGAGTGCGCTCGCGGGCATCCGGATTTTCGCGACGGGCGGCATCGGCGGCATGCACCGCAACTGGAGCGCGCACCTTGACGTCAGCGCAGATCTCGTGGCCCTGGCCACGCACCCCGTATGCGTGGTGAGCGCCGGCGCGAAGAGCCTGCTCGACCTGGGCGCGACGCTTGAGGTGCTTGAGGCGATGGGCGTGCCGGTGATCGGCTACCGCACCAGCGCGTTCCCGAGATTCACGTCGGCGCCCGATCCGGCGCTGCGGCTTGCCGAGAGGGTGGAGAGCGCGGCGGAGGCCGCGCGCCTTCTTGCGTGCCACTGGCGCATCCGCCCGGCGTGCGGCGCGCTGCTTGCGCAGGCGTGCCCTGAGCGGTGGACGGTGGACTCGGGGCATGCAGAGGCGGAGCTCGCGACTGCGATGGCCGAGGCGCAGCGCCGAGGGATCCGGGGTGCAGACTTGACGCCGTTCCTGCTGGGATCGATGGCGGCGGGAACCGACGGAATCCGAACGGTTGCGGCCAATCTCGCCCTACTTTGCGCCAATGCGGGCATTGCCGCCGCCGTATCGCGCGCATCCGCTTGACAGCGCTGGGGTCTGCCGTCTCTACTCACGGTCGGTCCAGCGGCCTCCCGCCAGCAGGATCTCGAATGTCAACCATCAGTGGGATCATTGACCTCGGCGCAGGCCATGAGGGACGCGTGCGGCAGTTCAGCGATGGACCGGTCGCCGGTCCCGACGACCCCGTCATTCCGCCCCAGCTCGCCCAGGGCCTTCCGCTGCGTCAGGCCGCGCGCATCACGGCAGAGGCGGTGGAACGAAAGTCCGGCAAAAGCCGCGGCGGCGGCATGGGCCGGCGGTCGCGCCTGTTCATCGAGCGCATCGTCGACATCGAGGGACTGCCCCCCGACCAGTACGCGGCGCGCAAGCCGTTCGCCGACCTCACCGCGCTCGACCCACAGCCGCGCATGTCGCTCGAGTACCGCGGGTGCCCGCCCGCGTGCCGACTCATTGACCTCTTCTGCCCCATCGGCTTCGGCACGCGCGGCCTCATCGTCGCGCCACCCAAGGCAGGCAAGACGATCCTGCTGCAGAACATCGCCTTCGGCATCAAGCACAACCACCCGTCGGTGGAGCTGGTCGCGCTCCTGATCGACGAGCGGCCCGAGGAGGTCACCGACTTCAAGCGCAACGTGCCTGCGCACGTGCTCGCCTCGAGCAACGACCAGGACATCGCGCGCCACACCGAGCTCGGCATCTACGCGATCGAGCGCGCCAAGCGCATGGTCGAGGCAGGCAAGGATGTGGTGGTGCTGCTCGACTCGCTGACGCGACTGGGCCGTGCCTTCAACAACAGCCGCCGCTACGGCAGCTCGGGGCGCACCATGTCGGGCGGACTCGACTCGCGCGCGCTCGAGGTGCCAAAGCAGCTCTTTGGCGCCGCACGCAAGGCCGAGGAGGGCGGATCGCTGACAATCATCGCGAGCTGCCTCGTGGATACGGGCTCGCGCGCCGACCAGATCATCTTCGAGGAGTTCAAGGGCACCGGCAACATGGAGCTCATCCTCGACCGCAACATCTCCGAGAAGCGCGTCTTCCCGGCGATCAACCTCGCCGCCAGCGGCACCCGCAAGGAGCACCTGCTGATGTCCGAGCGCGAGCTCAAGACGGTGACGGCCCTGCGCCGGCGCCTCAACAGCCTGCCGCCGCACGTGCAGGTGGAGCAGCTCCTGGCGGCACTCCAGCGCTTCCCCACGAACGAGGCGCTTGTGGGCGGCTGAGACGGCCTTCGGCTACTCTCCCGCCCATGTCAGGCTCGACGATCAAGGCGGGGTTCTTCGTGCTCAGCGGCATCGTGCTCGCGTCATTCGTGACCGTGGTGCTCGCCAAGACCGACTTCTTCCAGAAGCGCATCGCCTACACCATCCGGTTCTCGGTCAGCGAGGGCGTGTCTGGCCTTGCGCCAGGCAGCGCGGTGAAGATCGGTGGCGTGCAGCGCGGCGCAGTGACCGCAGTGACCCCGCAGGTGGGCGATGACGGCGCGTTCAATGACATCCATGTCGACATCGAGATCGACGAGGGCGTGAGGCTCTTCGCCGGCGCAAGGGTCGTGCGGATCATGCCGCTCCTTGGCGAGAACTCCACGCTGAACTTCGTGTCGATCGGTTCGGGGGCGGAGCCGCTTGCTGCGGGCACGGTCATCGAGGCCGCCAACAGCGCCGGCGTGATCGCCGCGCTGCTCGGTGCGGACAACGCCGCCAAGGCGGGCACAATCATTGACGATGCCGTGGTGTTCTCGAACTGGCTCGCGTCGCTGCCGAGGGAGTACCAGGAGCGGATCGTGCCGATGCTTGATGACGCGGGCTCGACCGTCAAGGAGCTGCGCACCGACTACGGCACCTGGCGCACCAAGGTTGACGGCACGCTGACTTCAGCGCAGGCTGCCGCCGGCGATGCGGCCTCGAGCATGAAGGGCCTCGACCAGCTCCTGGTGCGCAACGCGCCGCGGATCGATTCGGCGATGACTGACATCGCCGCAGGCGCAACCGATGCGCGCGCATCGCTCGCGGAGCTGCGCGCGAAGACCGTGCCCCTGATGAACGACGCGCTGACGAATGCGAACGCCGCAATCAGCTCCTTCGAGAAGAGCGTGCAGCTCGCGCACTCGTTCCTGCTCGAGAACCTGCCTGGCATCTCGCTGAGCCTCGACAATGTGCGCACCGCCACAGCGCAGCTCAAGTTGGCCGCGATGGAGGTCCGCCGGAGCCCCTGGAAGATCATGTACCAGCCGGGCACCGAGGAGGTCGCGCACGAGAACCTCTATGAGGCCGCGCGCAGCTTCGCGATCGCCGCCAGCGACCTTCGCGCCGCAGGCGACAGCCTCCGTCTGGTGCTCACCAACGACCCCGCCCTCTTCGAGCGCGACCCGGCGTTCCGCGACTCCGTCCAGAAGATGGTGCTCGACGCCATGCAGCGCTACGAGTCGGCCCAGCAGCAGCTCAACAGCGTGCTGATGGGTCCTGCCCCGGCCGGCGAGGCAAAGGGCCGCTGAGGCGCCGATGCCGCGCGTCGCGCGCAATGACCCGAAGCTCGGTGCTGCCGTCGCGCTGGTCACGGCGGCGATCATCGTGGGCACGATCGTGTCGCCGAGGGTGTTCGCGCCAGCAACCTTCATGCTCGACATCTCCGTGCCGCTTGAGGAGGGCGCATCCGGCATCGCTCCCGGCGCCACCGTCACGCTCGGCGGGATCGTGATCGGTGCGGTGGACTCGACGAAGATCGGCTCGAATGGCGGAAGGGACTTCATCAACGTGGCCCTTCGCATACCGCGCGGCATCGTGATTCCCGCCGGCTCCACCGCTCATCTGGCGGCCGATGCGCTCGGCGGCAGCGGCAGGATCGAGATCGTGCCGCCGGAGCCCAAGGGGAACCTTGAGCCGGGCAATGCCGCAACGGCCGCTCCACCAGCGGATGGAACCCCCACACGGATCTCCTACGCGAAGCCAAAGACCGCCCTCGAGTCTGCGTTTGGCCGGCACACGATGCGTCGCCTCAACGCGGCCATCGACGAGCTGAAGGCAACGGACTTCGGCGCGCTGCGGCAGGACCTCGCCACCCGCATGGAGTCGCTGCAGACGGACTTCAGGGAGCTGAGCGCAAGCGTCGATTCGTCACTGGACGTCTGGCAGCCGCAGGGAACCGCTCTTGCGAACACCTTCCGTGACTGCGTGGCCAGGGCCGAGTCGATCGAGACGCTGCTCGGCGCGGGAGGCACGCTCGACTCCGAGAGGCTCCAGGCGCAGGTCAAGTCGATCACCGCCGACTGGCAGGCCATCCGCGCAGATATGGCTGCGCTCGAGACCGCATGGACGGAGGAGATCGTTCCCCCCGCCTCCGACATGATGAGCCGCCTCGAGCGCGCGTGGCAGACGCTGCGCGGCGACGCGGACCGCATGCTTGCGCTCATCACCGAGATGCGGGAGTCGACGGGCACGGTGAGCGCCGACATGCAGCTCGCCGGCGGACAGCTCTCGCGCGCCGAGACGGAGATCATCTTCACGCCGTGGAACCTGCTCGGCGGGATCCTTCAGGGCGACCGCGCCGACGAGACGCGCGACTTCTCGGTGCGCATGGTGGTGCAGTCGGCGACCGAGCTGCGGCTTGCGTCGGACGCCACCCGCCAGCTGCTCGAGGCCGATCCCAGGCTCGTCGAGCGCTACCCGGACATCGCGGCGCTCCTTGAGGAGTGGCTGCGTGCGGTGAACACCCGAGCCGAGGCTGTGGACGCCGGCGTCTTCCGCAAGATGATGGACGAGCCGCCGGCACCTGCGCTCCCTGAGGCGCCGCCCGTCGTGCCGTGACCCGCGCCGGGCCCGCCGGCGCCCGGTGGCACCCCGTGCAGCCAATCCTGAGGAGTGCCTCCGTTGAGCAGCGCGCCCTTCGAGCGCTTCACCGACATCCGCGACGCTGACCTGCGCGGCCGAGACGGCCTCTTCTGCGTGGAGAGCCCGCGTGTGGTCGCGCGATTCCTGCATGCGCTCGTGGCACGCGCGCAGGGCGCGGCGTGCACGCCGGCGCTCGGTATCGAGGCGATCCTGCTGACGCCCGAGCATGCGCAGCGGATGACCGCGCTGCTCGACTCGGCACGCGCGATGCTGCCGCCATTCGAGGTGACCATCGCACAGGACGAGGAGATCTGCAGAGCCACGGGGTACGCGCTTCACCGAGGTGCGGTGGCGCTTGGCCGGCGCGCAAGCCGGGGCAGGGTCGCGGAAGGTTCCGTCGACGTACTTGGCGCATCTGGCGTGCGCACCATCATCGCGTGCGACCGCGTGGTGCACGTCGACAACGTGGGCGCCCTCTTCCGAAACGCAGGCAGCTTCGGCGATGCGGGAATCCTGCTCGGACCCGGATGCGGCGACGCGCTCTCGCGAAAGGCAGTGCGCATCTCGTCGGGCCGCGTGTTCTCGGTGCCGTGGTGCGAGGTGGATTCGTGGGGCGATGCGATCGCGGCGCTCCGAGCGCGTCACGGGTTCAGCCTTGTCGCCTGCGAGGATGCGCCAGGCGCCGTCACTCCGGAGCAGGCCATCGCGGCAGTGCGTTCGCGCGGCACCGCCCGCATCGCGTTCGTGATGGGATCCGAGGGCGCAGGCCTCAGCGCCGACCTCATCGCCGGGTGCGATGCGGTCGCGTGCGTACCGATGCGCCTGCCTCAGGCAGGACCTGGCAATCCGGTGCCTCTCGCGGCGGACGACCGGCCAAGCCTCAACGTATCCGTCGCGTCAGCGCTCGTCCTGCATGAAGCTCGCCGCGCCCACGCGCATGCCCGCCCCTCGGCCGGCTGATGCGCCGCTGGCGCTGGCCTCGACCTCGGCATCGGCCGCCGGCTCCTTGACTTCCTTCACGCGCTCGATGCGCGCACCGAGCGACTGCAGCACACGCTCCATGCGCTGGTAGCCGCGGTCAAGGTGATAGACGCGGTTGATGACGGTCTCGCCCTCCGCCGCAAGGCCCGCGAGCACAAGGCTCGCCGAAGCGCGGAGGTCGCTGGCCATCACCTCTGCGCCGATGAGCGGCGCGCCGCCCGAGACGACCACGGTTGGGCCGTGCCGGATCACCTGCGCGCCCATGCGCACAAGCTCGGCCACGTGCAGGAACCGCTCGGGGTAGATCTTCTCGGTGATCACGGAGTTGCCGCGCGCCATGCACAGCAGCGCCATGAACTGCGCCTGGAGGTCGGTTGCGAATCCGGGGTGCGGCTGCGTGGTGATTGCGGTGGGACGGAGGTCACGGTCGCTCGTCACGCGCACCGAGCAGCGGAAGTCGTCGGCGCTCGGGTCGAGCTTCTCGACATGCACGCCGATCGTCGCAAGGCGGTCAATCGCCGCAAGCAGCGAGTCGTAGGGGAAGTCGTCGAGCGTGACCTCGCCGTTGGTGATCGCGGCCGCGATCGCGTAGGTCCCGGCGACGATGCGGTCGGGCATCACCGAGTGCGTCGTGCCGTGAAGCTCGTTGACGCCCTCGACGATGATGCGCGGGCCACCAGCGCCACGGATGCGCGCACCCATCGCGTTGAGCAGGTTCGCGAGGTCTACGATCTCGGGCTCGCACGCGGCGCACTCGATGACGGTTCGTCCCTGCGCGAGCGTCGCGGCACTCATGACGTTCGCGGTGCCGAGCACGGTCGAGCCGAAGGGGCCGCCGAGGAACACGGTCGCGCCGCGCAGCCGCTCGGCGGAGGCCTGGATGTAGCCGTTGCGGAGCTCGATGCGCGCGCCGAGCGCCTGCAGCCCGCGAAGGTGAAGGTCGACAGGCCTGTCGCCGAAGGCGCATCCGCCGGGCATCGACACGATCGCTCGGCGGCGCCGCGCGAGCATCGGCCCGAGCACGCAGATTGATGCGCGCATCGTGCGCACGATGTCGTAGGGCGCCTCGATCGCGTTGGGGTCGACTGTCTGCATCACGACCTGGTCGTTGCCGACCGTGGTCTCGACGCCGAGTGTCCTGAGCAGGTCCCCGAGGTTCCTGATGTCCTTCAGCTCGGCGACGTTGGTGAGAGTCACCCTGTCGTCGGTGAGGAGCGACGCGGCCATCAGCGGCAGCGCGGCGTTCTTCGAGCCCTCGACCCGCACGCGGCCGGAGAGCCTCCGGCCGCCCTGAATCACGAACTTGTCCATGACGAGAGGAGTCCTTTCCTCGTGAGCGATGCGGGCACTCCGACCCGCCTGTGGGCATCCATGCGCGGACGGTGAACGCCAGCCGTCCTTCGCGTCGCAGGGTAGCCCTTCTGGCCTCAGCATCAAGTGTCGACCCTGCGGGGTCCGGCGGCGCAGTTTTGGCCGCCCTTGACCTACGATTGCGCCGATGAGCGCATCAGTGACCGCCGAGCCCCACCTTCCCGAAGCCGCGATGCACCTGGTCATGCCCAATGACCCCGTCACGGCCACCGTCGTGTCCAACGAGCGGTGCACCCGAAGCAAGTCGGCGAGCTTCGTCCGCCACATCGCCATCGACGTGGGCGGCACGCCCCTTGAGGGGAAGTTTCTCGCCGGCCAGAGCTTTGGCGTGGTGCCTGCCGGCACCGACGCGAACGGGAAGCCCCACAAGGTGCGCCTCTACTCGATCGCGAGCCCCTCGTACGGCGAGGACGGCAACGGCCGCGTGCTCTCCACCACATGCAAGCGCCTCATCGACGAGCGCACGCCCGGCGACGACGGCCGCGGCGGCCTGTTTCTTGGCGTGTGCAGCAACTACCTCTGCGACCTCGCGCCCGGCGACAGCGTCATGGTCAGCGGCCCCGCTGGCAAGCGGTTCCTGCTTCCGGTGGACCGGGATGCGCACGACTACCTCTTTGTGGCCACTGGTACCGGCATCGCACCGTTCCGGGGCATGATTCACGAGCTGCTGGTGGGTCCGCCGGAGGGCAGCGCGGGCAGGCAGTCGTGGAGCGGTCCCTGCCGCAGCCGCATCCATCTGGTGATGGGCACCCCCTACTCCACTGACCTGCTCTACGACGGCTGGCTGCGCGAGCTGCAGTCGCGCCATCCGAACTTCACGTACCACCCGGTGATCTCGCGCGAGGCGCTGCCGAAGCCAGGCTGGGGCCCTCACGCGCACCACTACGTCGCCGGCCGCATGGATGAGTTCGAGCCCATGCTCCGCTCGGATCGCACGCTGATGTACCTCTGCGGCCTCGCGGGGATGCAGATCGGCCTCTTCAGGTCGATCGCGGCTGCAGGTCTGGCAGGCGGCTTCCTGAACATTCACGAGGAGATTTCCGCGACTGACCCTGCGCGGTGGACGGACGAGCAGGTCAAGCGCAGGATTCGGCCCACACATCGGTGCATGTTGGAGGTGTACTGACTTGACCCCGGGATCCGCTGGCACACACTTTGCTGGCAGGATCCCTGCACCGGACCCACGAGCCACCCCATGAGCGACGCACCCGATGATTGGCGCGGAGACGCGCACCAGGCAGAGCAGCACGTGATCCGTGCGCGCGACCTGTTCCAGCGCGGGCGGCTCGCGGATGCGGAGGCCGAGATGCGGCGGGCGCTCGCGATCGATCCTGGTCGAGGCGACTGGCACCACAACCTGGCCGTCACGCTCGAGGCGCTCGGCAAGGTGACCGAGGCGCTCGCGGCGTACGAGCGCGCCGTCGAGCTGCTGCCGCAGCATGTGCCTTCAGTGCTCGGCACAGCGCAGTGCCAGATCAGGCTCGGCCGTCCAGAGGAATGCATCAAGCTGTGCGAGCGCGCGGCCGCGATCGACCGGAAGGCCGAACCCGCATACGCGATGCGCATCGCCGCCTACGGCATGCTCCGCAAGCCAGATGATGCGGAGAGCGTCTACTACGTCGCGCAGCAGTACCTCGACGAGATGCCCTCGTGCCTGGTCGAGATGGGAAACGTGCTCGCCAGCCGAGGGCAGATGGCGCGCGCGACCTGGTGCTACCGCGAGGCGCTCGCGCAGAACCCCTCGCTCAAGGGCGTCCGCACGAGGCTTGGCGTGGCGCTGCTTCGCATGGGCGAGACCGAACGCGCGCACCACGCGCTGCTGCAGGCGATGCGCGAGCAGCCAGGCGACTCCGCGACGCTGCTTGCGCTCGGTGGCGCGCTTGAGCTGCTTGGACGGGTGCCAGAGGCGCTGGAGAAGTACAGGCGCATCGTCGAGCTCGAGCCCGCGAATCCGCTGGCGCATGTGCGCATCGGCGACATCGCGCTCAAGGCCGCGCGCCTCGACGAGGCACGCGCCGAGTACACGCTGGTGCTCAGCCTCGGGCTGCGCGACATCGGCGTGCGGATGCGGCTCGTGGAGACTCTGCTGCGGCTGGGCCTGCGCGCCGACGCCGCAACGCAGATGGATGCCGAGTTCGGGCGCCGGAAGGTGTCCGCAGAAAGCCAGATCGCACGCGATGCCGACCTTGCGTGGGCGATCTGCGGCTACGCGCTTGAGTGCGGCAGGCCTGCGGTGGCCGCAAAGATCGCGGAGGCGGCACTCAAGCGGAACGGCGGCCAGGCGAGGCTGTGGCTACGCCTGTCGCGCGCACGGTGCGAGCTCGGGCAGCTCGCGCAAGGCGTACGCGCTGCGATGCGTGCGCACCGGATCGACCGAACGAACATCGAGGCCTTCCACAATGTCGCGCTCGCGTGGCTGCGAATGGGCCGCCTGCGCGGCGCTCGCATCGCGGTGGCGATGGGCATGCGCTCGTCGCCGGCGGACGAGGGGCTTCGTCGCATCCGCACGCGGCTCTGGGCCGCACGCGCGATGCGCATGGCGGGCCCCCTTCTTGCGATCTGCGGGATGTCCCGCGCCGGCGCGCCGCGTTCGTGAGTGCGTGGCGCTCGTGAGTGCGCGGCGCTCGCGAACGAGCGTCAGCGCACCACGGCGAACGT
>CAZKTN010000007.1:93294-102570 GCA_964555705.1 uncultured Isosphaeraceae bacterium
GCGCTCGTGAGTGCGCGGCGCTCGCGAACGAGCGTCAGCGCACCACGGCGAACGTCAGTTGGCCGCGTTCGTGAACGGCAGCAGCGCCAGGAAACGCGCGCGCTTGATGGCGCTGGCCACCATGCGCTGGTCCGCCGCCGACAGGCTCAGCCGCTTGCGCGAGAGCATCTTGCCGTTGGGCGTGAGCATGCGGCGCAGCTCCTCGGTCTGCTTGTAGTCGATGAATGACTTGCCGCCGGCACCGGTCTGGCGGCGGATCGTGGGAGGAGGCGCGATGTTGATCTGGCTCATGATGCGTGGGTGACGGCGTCTGACCATCGATCCCCAGCGGTGTGCGCCGTCAGCGCCCGCTGGAGTCCGCCTCGGACGGCGCCCGACGGGTCGCGTCAGGCGCCGGCTCCCGGTACGTCCGGGAGCGGCGAGCCGTGCAATGTAGCGGTCATGGGCGGGCGGGCAAAGGGCTCGGTCGGCGCACAAGGTTCTCGGGCGTTGGCGACTCTCACTCCCGGGCGCCGCAGGCGAGCCGCTCTCGCATCCAGGCGCCCGCACCGCGCACCCCCGCCGCATTCACGCCAGTCGCGTAGCCCGCCGCGTGAAGCGCGTCCACGAGCGACTCCGTGGCCACGTTGCCTGGAGCACCTGGCGCGTAGGGACAGCCGCCAAGTCCGCCGGCGCTCGCATCGAAGCTGCGCACACCAAGCCGCGCCGCCGCCAGTGCGCACGCCACCGCGGCGCCCTGCGTGTCGTGCAGGTGCAGCGTGGTGTCGCCCGGCGCGAGCGTGCCGCGAAGTCCTTCGTAGAGGCGCTCGATGGCGGCGACCGTCGCGGCGCCGATCGTGTCGCCGAGGTCGATCTCGTCGCAGCCGAGCTCGCGCAGCCGCACGCACACGTGCGCGACCTGCGCAGGGGCCACATCGCCGTCGAATGGGCACCGGATCACGCAGGACACGTAGCCGCGCACCGGAAGGCCAGCCGCGCGCGCGCGCGTCACGACCGGTGCCAGTCGAGCGAGCACCTCGTCGACCGTGCCGTTGGTGTTGCGCCTGGAGAACCCCTCGCTCGCAGCCGCAAACACCGCGATCTTGCCCGCACCTGCGGCGAGCGCACCCTCGAGGCCGCGCTCGTTGGGCACAAGCGCCGAGTACACGACTCCGGGTGCGCGCGTGATGCCTGCGAATACCGCATCGGCATCGCCAAGCTGCGGCACCCACTTCGCAGGCACGAAGCTCGAGACCTCGATCTCCGCGACGCCAGTCACCGAGAGCATGTCGATGAAGCGGACCTTGTCGGCGGTCGGGATCGGCGTGCGCTCGTTCTGGAGCCCGTCGCGCGGCCCGACCTCGGTGATGCGGATCGTCGTGCTCATGCACCACCCCGCTCCGGCGGCGTCGCGTCGGATTCGCGTGCGGCCCGCATGAAGAGCCAGATGCCGAACACGACCACGGCCACCGTCATCACTGTGGCTGCCAGCAGGAGAATCACATCTGGCGTCAGCGCCCATCCCTCGCGCGCGCTCATGCCGCCCTCGGCGGCAGTAGCCGCATCCTGCACGGGGAGAGGCGATGCGTGGCGCGCGCTCATGTCGACCTCAGCGCGCCGCCTTCGCGCCGGGCAGCGTGCACAACGCCGGCTGCACCACGATCTCGACGAGCTCGCCCTCGGCGTCCGCCACAAGCACAGTGCCCGGCGCGGCATGCGCCACGCGAAGGGTCGCAAGGCCGATCGGCGCGGCGCCGAGCATCGGGCTCAATGCGCTGCTTGTGACGACGCCTACCTCATCGCCGATGCCCCCATCGTCGCGGCGCGTGAACACCTGCGCGCCGCCTGAGGGAAGCGCGTCGCGCGAAGCCTTGAACGCCACGATCACCTGCTTGGGCTTGCCGAGGCTCTGCATGCGCGCCACCACCTCCTGCCCGAGATAGCAGCCCTTGGTGAAGGACACGCGCGACTCGATGAGCGACGTCTCGTGCGGCAGCGACGCGGTGCCGAAGTCCACCATGAAGAGGGGCGATCCACCCTCGATGCGCGCGATGTTGAAGGCGAGCCATCCGCAGGGACGTGCGCGCTGGCGGCCGGGTGCAGTGGAAGTCGCGGCAGCGCCCGTCGCGGCACCCCCTGAGCCTCCCGCAGCCAGCAGCCGCGACCACGCCTCATCCGCACGGTCTCGCGGCACGGCGCACGCGATGCCCGGCACGCCGCACATGTCGCGCCGCGCGTGCACGATGCCAAGCGATGGATCCGCGCCCACACCCGACGACTCGAGCAGCGCGATCGATCCAGGACCGTGGATCTCGAACCGCGCCCACCGGTCCGTCGCATCGATGACCTGCACGTCCTCCGAGAACACGAACTGCATGAGCGCCGACGCGACCGACGGCGCGACTGCAGCGTCGAGCTCGATCAGCAAGCGCTCGCCCGTCTCAACCACGAGCATGTCGGCATCGATGCGCCCCTTTCGGTTGAGCCAGAAGGAGCGCACCGCACCAGGCGCCGACTGCAGCGGCTTGAGGTCCTGCGTGAGCATGCGCTGCAGGTACGGGATGCGCTCGGCGCCCGTCACCTCGAGAGTGCCGCGCTGGGGGAAGTCCACAAGCGCGGCCTCGCGGCGGATGGCCGCGTACTCGACCTCCACCGAGTCGAAGCGCGCGGGCACCTCGCACACGCCGCCCCATGACATGCGCTCCGCGCCGTCGGCGCCCGAGCGTGCGCGCGCCGCGTCGCCCGCCGCATCGCCCCTTGCGCCTGCAGCGCCGGCAATGCGCCGCGCATGTTCGGCACGAACCCACTCGTCATGGCGCGCCCACATCGGCGAGGGCGGCGCGGCCACGACCTGGTGGCCCGGCTCCGCGTCGCCCTTCCCTGCCTGCCCACCACCAGATGGCGAGACGCTCGCGCTTTGCTGTCCAGTTGGGCGCTGACCGTGCTGCACGACCCGATCATAGACTCGCCCGAATGCGAATTGACCTACTGAAGGAGCTGTGCGAGACCCCGGGCGTCCCAGGCCGCGAGGAGCGCGTGCGTGAAGTTGTGGCGCGCGAGACGAAGGGCCTCTTCGACCGCGTGCACGTCGATGCGATGGGTTCGCTGATCGGCGTGCGGGAGGCCACTCGGAGCGCGCGTGCAGCCAAGGGCCGCGGCCGCGCCGCGAAGGGCACCCGCACTGGCGACGCGACGAAGGTCCTGATCGCCGCGCACATGGACGAGATCGGCTTCTACGTGCGCCACGTCGACGACAACGGGTTCCTCTGGCTCAATCCTGCGGGCGGGTTCGACCCACGCAACCTCTTCTCGCGTCGCGTGCTCGTCGTGACCGAGTCCGGCGACATCAACGGCGTCCTCAACCCCGGCGGCAAGCCGATCCACATCTCCAGCGACGCCGAGCGCAGCAAGGTGCCTGGCACCGAGGAGTTCTACGTCGACCTGGGCATGAAGGCGAGCGAGGCGAAGAAGCTCGTGCAGATCGGTGACTACGTGGTGATGCACGAGCCGTTCCTCGAGACGCCGCGGTGCGTGGTGTCGAAGGCGCTCGACAATCGCATGGCGGTGTTCGTGGCGATCGAGGCGGTGCGCAAGGTGGCGGCCGTGCGCGGCGGCCACGGATGCGAGATCGCGGTCGCGTTCACGACGCAGGAGGAGGTTGGCCTGCGCGGCGCGATGACCAGCGCGAACATGTACGGCGCGGACATCGGCGTCGGACTCGACGTCAACCTCGCGTGCGACACGCCCGGCGTCCCCGACACGCAGCGCGTCACCAAGCAGGGTGACGGCGTCGCGGTGATGATCCAGGACTCGTCGATGATTGCCGATGCGGGACTGGTGTCGCAGGCATGCACCGTCGCGCGTCGCAAGGGCATCCCCCATCAGCGCGCGATCCTTCCGCGCGGCGGCCAGGATGCTGCAGCGATCCAGCGAGCCGGCCGCGGCGCGCGATGCATCGCGTTCGGTCCCGGCACCCGCTACATCCACACCGTGACCGAGATGGTCGACAAGGGCGACCTCCGTGCGACGATCGACCTGCTGTCAGCGCTTCTGATGGAGTGGTGAGCGGCGGACGCGGCCGGCGCCTACGCCTCGCGCGGAGGCGAGCAGAGCGGACCCCAGTCGTCCGTGTAGCCGTGCTCGGTGATCGCCTGGATCGCCGCGGGCACCAGCGCGCGCATCACGATGCAGCACCTCTTCACGGCGTGGCGGTTCTGCCGCCCGCCGTAGGTCGCCGCGCCCCAAGCAAGCTGCTCGACCGTGAGCCCCACCCGCAGCATCGCGGCACCCACGGCACGCTCCGCATCGGGCTCGTCGATCCACTCGCGCATCTGCCGGCTTGTCGCGGCAAGGAGAGGCTCTGCTGAGGTGCCACCGCTGCTTCGGGCGCGCGCCGCGGCAAGGCGGCCAAGGTAGGCGTCATCGGTCATTGCGCACAGGTGCGTGCTGACGGCGCGGCACGCCGCTGCCATCATGCCGTCATGGTCGTGCGTGTTCAGCCGCGAGACGAATGCGGGAATCGACTCCTCGATCGGCACAGGCACGCCGGCGGCAGCGTCCCACGTGGCGAAGAGCGCGCCCGCCGCGGACCACAGCTCGATGAGCCGAGTGTCCGCCTCGGCCGGACCGCGGTTCTCCGCAGACGCAAGCCACGTGAATGACCGGTGCACGCGCACACGAACCTCGCCGTACAGATGCGCCTCCGCGTACGCGTCGCGCCGCGGCTTCCACAGCCTGCGCAGCGTGTCCGGCCCGAGCAGCCCCGCGTCATCCGGTGTCGTCGCCATACGCGCAGGTTACCTCTGAGTCGGTCCCTGCCCGCCCCCCGGCACGTGCCGCGGGCCTTGATCGATACGTCCCCGAGCTAGCGGTTCCAGCCGTGCGATCGCCGTGGCCCGAGCGTCGCCACCCACCAGCCGATGCCGGCCGACGCGAGCGCCGCGGCGGCGTTCAGTGCCATGAAGAGCGCCGCACCCCCGGCTGTTCGCGCTGCCGCCATCGACGCCACTGCGCTCATCGTGGTGAGCGCGCCGCAGAATCCGCTGATGATGGCCCGCTCGCGCACCCGCGCCGACAGCGGCGAGTGCAGCGGGTCGCCCTGCGCGTCGTAGGCGTGGATCCATCGGAAGGCCCACGCCGCGACCGCGCATCCGACCATGTTCACGCCCAGCGTCGGCCACTCGAAGGGAAGACCGAGGCGGATGCACGCGATGTCCGCGACCGCACGCAGCGCGCCGCCGAGTGCGGCACCTGCGATCACGTGCGCAAACGTGCCTGGCGGGCGAATCGACCCTTCGGACGGTGCACGCGAATGGCTCATGCGGCCATGACCCTCATGCCCATCCATGCGGCGCACGGGCACAGCAGAAGGTTGAGCGCGAGCATGATGGCCGCCTGCGCTCGGCGCCTCTCGACCAGCAGTGCGACGGCCTCGAAGGCCACAGCGCTCATTGTGGTCAGGCCGCCAAGTACCCCCACCCCGACCGCGGCCCACATGAAGCTGCCCGACTGAAGCGTGGATGCGGTCACGCCGGCCGCCGCGCTGCCGATGACGTTGACGGCGACGACCGCAAGCCACACACGCCACCGGCGACTCGAGCACCAGTCGCACAGGATCACGCGCAGCACAGCGCCGAGCGCGGCACCCACCGCGGCGATGGCTACAAGTCCCGCATCCTGCGCGGGGCTCTTGGTCCACTCCTGCTCGCCGGCGCGCACCGACACGACCTCGCGCGTGACCGGCGCCTGATCCGCTGCGCTCATCGCGGCAAGCCTAGTGGGACCGGGCGCGGGATACCTTCCCGCGCATGACAGCCACCCTTCTCTTCCTCGGCTCGGGCGAACTCGGCAAGGAGACCGTGATCAGCGCGAAGCGGCTCGGGTGCCGCGTGATCGCGGTGGACCGCTACGCGGGCGCACCGGCGATGCAGGTGGCAGACGCGCACGAGGTCATCGACATGCTCGATGGGGCGTCACTGCGGAAAGCGATCCGCAAGCACAAGCCCGACTTCGTGGTGCCCGAAATCGAGGCGATCCGCACGACCGAGCTGCTGTCGCTCGAGAGGCGCGGGCAGGCCGTGATCCCAAGCGCGACTGCGGCCCACCTCACGATGAACCGCAACGCGATCCGCGACCTTGCCGCGCACGAGCTCGGGCTGCGCACCGCGCGCTACGCGTACGCGGGCAGCGCTGCGGAGCTGCAGGATGCGGTGCTCGGCGCGCGCGGGGTTGGCCTGCCCTGCGTCATCAAGCCGATCATGAGCAGCTCGGGCAAGGGGCAGTCCGTCGCGCGCACGAAGTCGGACATCCGCAAGTCATGGGACTACGCGATGGCGGGCATGCGCGGCGACACGCGGATGGTCATCGTGGAGGAGTTCATCGACTTCGACTACGAGATCACGCAGCTCACCGTGAAGCAGCGGCGTTCGGCTGGCGGGCGCACCGTGTTCGTCGAGCCGGTCGGGCACCGGCAGGAGCGCGGCGACTACCGCGAGTCGTGGATGCCCTGCGGCATGTCTGCGGCAGCGCGCCGCTCGGCGCAGCGCATGGCGAAGGCAATCACCGACCGGATTGCCGGCCCCGAGGGCGCCGGCATCTTCGGCGTCGAGTTCTTCGTGCGCGGCGGCGAGGTCATCTTCAGCGAGCTGAGCCCGCGTCCGCACGACACCGGCATGGTCACGCTGGTGTCGCAGGACCTCTCCGAGTTCGACCTTCACGTGCGTGCGATCCTCGGGCTGCCGATCCCGCGCATCCGCTACGCAGGACCCTCCGCAAGCGTGCCGATCCTGGCCACGCGAGCGTCCGAGCGTGCGCCGCGATTCACCGGCATCGACCGCGCGATGCGGATCCCGGGCGTCGATGTGCGCATCTTCGGCAAGCCCTCCACGCGCCCCTACAGGCGCATGGGCGTGGCGCTCGCTGTGGCGCCGACGCTCGCGCAGGCGCGCCGCAATGCGGCGAAGGCCGCCGCTGCGGTGGGCATCAGGTACTGAAGTACTTCGCCTGCGGGTGGTGCACGATGATCGCGCTCGTGGACTGCTCCGGCTCGATCTGCCAGTTCTCTGTGAGCGTGCACCCGATGCGCTCGGGCTGGATGAGCCTGAAGAGCTTGGCCTGGTCGGCCATGTCAGGGCATGCGGGGTACCCGAAGCTGTAGCGGCTGCCGCGGTACTTCTGCGTGAAGAGGTCGGAGATGCGCGGCGAGTCCTCGCTCGAGAACCCGAGCTCGGCGCGGATGCGCTTGTGCCAGAGCTCCGCGAGCGCCTCGGCGCACTCGACTCCGATGCCGTGCAGGTAGAGGTACTCCGTGTACTCGTTGCGCTCGAAGAGCTGCTTCGCGCGGTGGCTCGCCTCCGGTCCCATTGTCACGCAGTGGAACGCCACCACATCGCGCTGCGGCTCGCCCCCGGCGCCCTTCTCGTCGACGGACCGGAAGAAGTCGCTGATGCACACCTTGCGGCCTGACCTCTGACGCGGGAACGAGAAGCGCTCGACCTCGCGCTCGCGGTCCTCGGGATCGAAGACGATGAGGTCGTTGCCCGAGCTCGCGCACGGGAAGTAGCCCCACACGACCGCAGGACGGAGGATGCGCTCGCGGCTGCACTCGGCCTTGAGCCGCTCGAAGATCGGCTCCACCGTGCGCTGGAGAAACGCCGCGTATGCCGCGTCGTCCATGTCGCCGCGGCGGAAGCCCCACTGGCCGCGGAAAAGCGCCGTCTCGTTGATGAAGGGGTAGATCGCGGAGAGGTCGATGCGCTCGGCCAGGCGCGAGCCCCAGAAGGGCGGCGTCGGGAGCGGGATGTCATGGGCGATCGGCCCGCCGACGAACTGTCCCGATCCGCAGGCGCCTGCGGGCTCGCTCGTGCCGGCGCGCACCGCCGCTGCGGCGGCGGCTGCGCTCGCAGCGGTCGCGGCCCCAGAGCCAGTGCCGGCATCCGCTGTCGCCACCGCCCCGCCTGACGCGCCCTGTCCCGCATCGCCATCGGCCGTCATCTGCGCCGCGCGCACCTTGTCGGCGGCCACACGCGCCTCGACTGCCTTGCGCCTCGCAAGCCGGTCCTCGATCTGCTTGTCGATCTCCTCGAGGCGGCCGTCCGCGAGCGCATCGCACACGGAAAGCCCCTCGAACGCGTCGCGTCCGTAGTAGAGCTTGCCGCCGTAGGTCGAGCGCAGGTGCGACTCCGCGTAGTGGCGCGTGAGCGCGGCGCCGCCGAGGAGCACAGGCACGGTGATCCCGAGCCGGTTCATCTCCTTGAGGTTCTCCTCCATCACCGTCACGCTCTTGACAAGGAGGCCGCTCATGCCGATCGCATCCGCGCCCGACTCGCGCCACGCATCGACGATCTGCTGCAGGCTCTGCTTGATGCCGATGTTGCGGACCTCGTACCCGTTGTTGGAGAGGATGATGTCGACCAGGTTCTTGCCGATGTCGTGCACGTCGCCCGCCACCGTCGCGAGCACGATGCGCGCCTTGGCGGTGCCCGTCTCGCCGGTCTTCTCCATGTGCGGCTGCAGGAACGCGACTGCCTTCTTCATCACCTGCGCGCTCTGGAGCACGAAGGGCAGCTGCATCTTGCCCGCGCCGAAGAGGTCTCCCACGACCTTCATGCCCGCGAGCAGGTGGTCGTTGATGATCGCCAGCGGTGCGTAGATCGTGAGCGCCTCAGTGAGCGTCTCCTCGAGCGCGCGGTCCTCGCCGTCGACGATGTGGCGCTGCAGCCGGTCCTCGAGCGGGAGGTCGGCGAGTGCCGGACCCGCCTGCGCCTTGTCGGCGCCATCGGGGAAGAGCCCGATGAAGTGCTGCAGCGGGTCGAAGTTCTCCGGCATCCCCTCGGGGCGGCTCGCCCCGCGGCGGTCGAAGATCAGCCACTCTGCGGCGGCCCACTGCTCGGGCGGGATGCGGTTCTGCGGCAGGATCTTCGAGAAGTGCACGATCGCCGCGGTGAGCCCTCGCGCGCGCGCCTCGTGCAGGAAGACGGTGTTGAGCACGGCGCGCGCCGCCGGCTTGAGCCCGAAGGAGATGTTGGAGAGCCCCAGGATGATGCCGCACAAGGGGAAGCGCTTCGAGATGAGCGAGATGCCCTCGAGCGTCTCGAGCCCGAGGCGCCGGTCGTCGTCGTTGCCGGTGGCGATCGTGAAGGTGAGCGGATCGAAGAGGAGGTCGCGCTCGTCGAGCCCCCACTTGCCCGTGAAGAGCCCGTGGATGCGCTCGGCGATCGCGAGCTTGCGCTCTGCGGTCTTGGCCATGCCCGCCTGCGGGTCCTCGTCGATCGTGAGCGCCACGCACGCGGCGCCGTA
>CAZKTN010000008.1:0-27874 GCA_964555705.1 uncultured Isosphaeraceae bacterium
CTCGAGCGCCTGCTCTCCGAGATGCGCGCGGACCTGCGGCGGGGGCGGTGAGGTCAGGGCACCGGGCCCCAGCGCGACATCAGGAAGGCGAGGTCGGGTCCGCCGACCCATCCATCGCCGTTAAGGTCGCCGTGCGGCGGGTTCGACTCGCCCCAGACGGTCATGAGCATCGCGAGGTCGATGCCGCCGATGCGGCCATCGAGGTTCAGGTCGCCGAACTGCCGCTCGCACGAGTCGAGGCGGCCGTTGCCGTTGCCGTCCGCGGCGCCATCCTCCATGTCGCACGTATCCGCCACGCCGTTGCCGTCGCAGTCGGCCTCCGGTGCGCGATCCTGCTCGTCGTTGAGCCGCTCCTCGAACGACTGCAGCGGCTCAAGGCAGCCCGCATCGCGGCCACCCGCGCCCACTGCCGGCATCGTGATGCCGTTGGGCAGCGGCAGCTCGGGATGGTCAAAGGGTGCCTGCTCAAGGCGCACGCGCTCGTCGGTGAGCGTGAGCATGAATGCCACAACCGCGTCGAGGTCATCGTCGGAGAGCCCAAGCGCGTGCATGTCCGGCGAGAGGTCTGCGAGGTTCGCCTCGTGGAAGTCGCCGCCGCGGTTGTAGAACTCCATCACCTGCCGCAGCGTCGCCTGGCCGCCGTTGTGCATGTAGGGGCCAGTGAGCTCAACGTTGCGCAGCGTCGGCGTCTTGAACGCGCCGTTGACCGCCGCGTGCGCGTTCGCCGGCACATGCGATGGATTCGACACCTCCGGCAGCGGCCACCCGCCCTGCTTCCGGCGTGTCCATGACAGCGGCACCGAACCGGCCTGCAGGCCACCGACACCAAGGTCCTCTGCCGTTGGACGCACACCAATGTTGTAGAAGCCGCGGTCGTAGGCGCCCGTGCGGGTCATGGCGAGATCCGCCCGCGGCTGGCCCGCGACATGCAGCTGGTATGAGCCCACATCGGCATCCTCAAGCCTGAACATGATCCAGGTATTGCATGCACCGCGCGCACCCAGCGTGCGGCGGATCTCAATGTGCAGCTCACCGTCATCATCCTTCAGCGGCACGGTGTAGTTGCGGTGCGTCGGACACGGCAGGCCGGATACCTCGGGCAGCGACCACGCGAGGGCGACATCGCCATCGCGGTCATCATCGTCGTCGTCATCGTCATCGTCGAGCTCGACCAGCAGGACTTCGGCTCCGTCGAGCTCAAAGTCGAGCGGCATCACACGAGGGTCGCCCCCTGCGGGACCATCGGAGAACACCGCAGTCGCGAGGCGTGCACCAGCCATCGCAAGCATGCGCTCGATGCCGTTCGGCGCCGGCTGCGGAGGCGCGCCGCCCGGCAGTGTGCCCGCTCCGGGCCACGTCGCGGAGGAGAAGAGCGGTCCGGAGTGGCATGCGAGGCAACGTCCCGCCGGAAGGTCCTCCACCTCGCCGCTGTTGGCGAAGATCCGCAGGCCACGCAGCTCCTCGCCGCTGAGGTGACCGCCGCCGTCAGCCGGGAACCCGGCTTCGGCGAAGCGGTCGTAGCGGGAGTCGTCGGATACGAGCGTCGACTCGTACGCCTGCACCGCGAGCCCGAAGATCAGCGGAAGATTCGCCTCGATCTGCGCGACGCCTCCCCCGGTCGGCCGCGACGAGCACCACTCGCGCCTGAAGGCCGACACCACGAGATCGCGGTAGGTCATCACGAGACCAATGCCGCTCGCATCGACATGCTCGCCAAGCACCGAATCATCGGACCTCACGCGCTGCGACGCGAGGGCTCGCCGGTCAAGAAGGCGGCTGGCGAGCTGCGGCCAGCTTCGGCCCGAGCACGACATCTCCACATCGTTGAGCACTGGACCCACCGCCTGCGATGCGAGACTCGAGTAGTCGAGCATCACCGGTACCTGAACGGGATCGCTGTCGCCGCCATCCCATCGCCACACGCGCGCGGCCGGGTCGACAGGACCGAGACCATTCACGCCGTTGAACCACGGGTTGGCACGCCCATCCCAGAAGTTGCGGATGTTGAAGACGGCATTGATCGTGGTCGGCGGGTTGCGGCCAGTGACCTGGCGCCACGCCTGGCCGTTGCCCTCGAACACCGGCTCAGGCAGAGGATCGCACACCTCCACCTGCTCGCCCGTATCGATGTCGATCAGGATCTGCCGTAGCACGCCCTGCGATCCTGCGATGTCGTCAAGGTCGCGGAGGATCGGGCTGTGGCGGGAGGAGGGGTCGGCGAACAACGTCGTCGGGAAGAAGTCCACGCCCTTCTTCTCGCCGGGACCCGTACGGGAGTCGAACGTGCCGTTGGCGCCAGGGTGCACGACATTGAGGCGCCGCGGGTCGATGCCCGCGTGACCGTGGCAGCTCGCGCACGCGGTCTGCATGTCGCTGCCCACGGCGACATCCCAGAAGAGCGACTTGCCGAGCACGACCAGCGCGTCCTCGTCGCGCACAAACTGATCAAGCTGCGTGGGCCTTGGGATCCACACGCCCTTGAGGCTTGGCGGGAACGACGGCGTGCCCTGGGCGACCGCTGCAGCATGCGCCGCGGCGGTCACGGGAGCGAGTACGACAAGTGACGCTGTTGCGAGGCGGCGGAACATCGGTGCGCACCATGAGGGGGACCACGCAACAGCTCCGGGGCCCGAGGACACGGAAATTGACAGTCCGAATAGTTACACCAAGACGGCGGGCGATCCAAACATCCGGTTCGAAATTCACGGAACCCAGACCCGCCCGCGGCATCACACTCCCCACATAAGGGGGTCAACTGATCCCTCTCGACCCCCAACGAAAATCCCCGCGCTCTCGGTTTTGGCCGAAAACACGGGGAGATCCTGAGTGGACCTGATCGGGGTCGAACCGACTACCTCTTCCATGCCATGGAAGCGCTCTCCCAAATGAGCTACAGGCCCGGATGCGCGAGTTGTGCCTGCGGGATTGCCCACAACGGCAATTCCGCAGGTGAAACGGCAATAGTAGCCGTTTCGCGTCCGGGAGCAACGCCTCCGCAGGCTGCCTCCGGACGGTGCTGGCCGCGGCAACGCCCTTCCTCGGGGCGTGGCACGGCCAGCGTGTTCCTTACAGAGCGGCCGTGATCGCTCCGGCGAGCGCGCTCTTGGGCTGGATGCCCACCCACTTCTTCTGCACCTGGCCGCCCTTGATCATCACCACGGTGGGGATCGACTGGATGCCGAACTGCATCGCAACCTCGCGCGCGTTGTCGACGTTCACCTTGCCGACCTTCGCGCGACCGGCGAACTCGTTCGCGAGCTCGTCGATGGTCGGACCGAGCATGCGGCATGGGCCGCACCACTCCGCCCAGAAGTCCACGAGCACCGGAACATCGGACCCCATCACCTCATTCTGGAAGTTGTCGTCCGTGAATTCAAGCGTGTTCTGGCCGGCCATCGGTTCTCCTCGCTCTGCTGTCGCTTCGGTTGTGCGCTCGCCACCGCATGTGGCGCGCGGGTGAGAAGTGTAGCGCCCGCCGCGCGTGAAGTCGCTCGCTCGCAAACTGCGGAAATCATGGCCCTTGACAGGAGGCAGTGTCGCGTTCAGCGCGCTGCCACGCGGCGAGCGCATCGCGGTGCATCGCGACGTCGTGCACACGCAGGATCGCCGCGCCACGCCGAGCGCACTCGACGGCTGCCTCCGCAGACGCCGCATCGCGCAGCCGAGGGTCGCTGATGCCAGCGGCCGCGCCGACGAACGACTTCCGGCTCGCGCCCGCGAGCACCGGATAGCCAAGCGCCGCGATCTCGTCGAGCCGGCGGATGAGCGACCAGTTGTCGTCGACACCCTTGCCGAAACCGAGGCCAGGATCAATGGCGATCGACTCTCGCGCCACTCCAGCAATGACGGCAGCCCCTGCACGTTCGGCGAGCGCATTGCGCACGGCGATCACGACGTCGCCGTAGGTTGGGGGCTTTGCGTACTGGTGGCTGTACGAATCCTCGGATGGCTTGCGCAGGCGGTGCATGAGCACGAGCCCGCATCCCGCGGCGGCGCATATGACGAACATGCGCGGGTCGTCCTCGCCCGCGCTGACGTCGTTGACGATGTGGGCTCCTGCCGCGAGCGCGGCGGATGCCACCTCCGAGCTAGTGGTGTCGATCGAGATGGCAGCGGGAGCGCCCGCACGCGCAAGTGACTCGATCACGGGGGCCGTGCGGCGGATCTGCTCATCCGCGGGCACGGGCTGCGCGCCTGGCCGCGTCGACTCGCCGCCGATGTCGATGATCGACGCGCCCGCCTCGATGCACCGCATCGCGTGCCGCACCGCCGCATCAGGCCCATCGAAGGAGCCGCCGTCGCTGAAGGAGTCCGGCGTCACATTCACGATCGCCATCAGCATCGGCCAGCCGTGTGCCGGCGCACCCGGACCGGATGACGCGAACGTGCGCGCCGGCGAGATGCGCCAACGGAACTCGCGCATCAGGGCGCAGATCCGGGCGTGGGCTCGGCAGCCTTTGGATCGGCAGGCTTGGGTTCCGCCAACGGCGCGGGCTTGCCAGCCGGTGCGCCGCCGAGCGCGGAGCGCCGGGCGTTGTCGTAGAGGAATGCGACGGTGCCCGTGGGCACGATGGCGGCCATCTCGATCGTGCCTCCGCCAAAGCGGAGCGCGCCGCCGATCGGCTCCGTGCGCGCGGGGATCTCGGGGATCATGTCGCCGCCACCACCGAACATCTCCGTGAGCTGCCGCGCCGCGCGCACCAGCTGCCCAACCGCCAGGTACCCCACAAGCTGCGGACGCTCGACGAGCCACGGATCCATCGCCTTGATCACGACATCGTCGCCGAGGCCTGACCCGCCCTCGACCGCGGCGAGCGCACGCGTGAGCACATCGGGCCTCTGGCTGAAGGTGATGATCAGCGCCTTGCGCGAGGGCACGACCTTCATGAAGCCGTGCATGCCACGCGAGCCGAAGAGCGCCTGCGCGCTGAGCTGGCGCATCGCGAGCGCACCTGCATCGGCGTCTCCTGCCTCGCGCGGCCCGAGCGGCTCCGTCTTGAGCTCGAAGCCATCCGCCATGAGCTCGTCCTTCACCTTGCGGTCGCTCTCCCAGCCCGGCATGTAGCGCAGGCCATCTCGCTTGCCCTCCGTTGCCATCAGTGCAGTGCGCATCGCATCGCGCAGCGCAGCAGGATCGTCGCACTCGATGATGCACGCGGAGTCGTTGAGCACACCGCCAGCCACGATGCCGAGCCGCGAGGGATAGGCCGCGATCCGCACGGCGCGGATCGCATCCTTCTGGGCCGCGATCCATTCGGGAAGGAAGTCGCCCTCGACGCCGACCGCGCGCGCAAGCTCGAGGAATTTCTCTCCGCCCCCCATCGCGCGGATGTCGACGCTCGCGGCCACATAGAAGTTCGCCTTCGGAAGGCCAGAGAGCGAAGGCGTTGCGGCACTTTCGGCGCTGCCGTTTCCGGCCATCAGCGCAGCGAGCGCGGAGTCGGGCCTGGTGGTGGCGATCGCACGCACGCCGATGCCGAGCGGATCGAAGTCGATCGCGACGAGTCCGCACGAGAGCCCCTGCATGAGCGCCTGCACGCGCGACATGTCGACGGGCATGTCCGGCATGCCGCGGCCGCGCGCCGCCGCCGCATCGCCCGCCCGCTGCGCAGCCTGCGACAGCGCATCGGCGAGCGCATCGCTGCTGGCCCATGCGAACATGTCAGCGGCACGCGCGACGGCAATGCCCCGATCACCTGCCGATGCGGCCACCGCCGCCATCACGCCAGCGCCCGGCGCATAGGCGTCGACCGCAGCCTTCGATTCGCTGACCAGTACATGCCGGGCAAGCGCGCGCGCATGCACCGGGCGCCCCGCGAAGGTCGCGGTGCCATCGGCGCCGGGCTTGAGGTTGGCTTCGATGAACGCAGCTGGATCGCTCGAAGGCACCGCGAGGCACAGCGCACGGTCGCGCGAGTACCACGCCACCATCGACCCGGTCTCGTCGAAGCCTGCGCTCACGCCAAGCAATCCCTTGAGCTGCTCGACCGGCTTGCCGCCCACGACTGTCTCGGCGCGCCCCATGCGGTCGATGAGCTGCTCGATGTCGGCGCCAGCGGTGCCGAGGCTGGGAATCGCGACGACGCTCACCGCATCGGCAGGCACGATCGCCAGCGTCTCGGCGAACCGGTCCGCACGTGCGGACGATGCGGCTCCCAGCAGGGCGAACGCCACCAGAAGCAACCGAAGGGCGCGACGAATGCGTGTGTCCATCATCGGAGCACTACTGTACGGCGGTCGTCCCCGCTTCACCCTCATGAATGACGCCACCGCAGGCATCGCATCTCTCGCCGCAGCCGCCGTAGGGCTCTGCGTGCTGCTGCGCATCGCACGACCGCGGCCAGACGCCCGGGATGCCATCTCCGCCTGGGCCATCTTCGCAGGACTCGCCGCCGCGACGGCACTTGGGCCCGCCCTTCTGGGTCGGATCGACCCTGCGATGCATGCGCGCATCGTCACAGGCGTGGCGTCAGATTCTGCCGAGGCCACCGCGCTTGAGCGAGCCGAGGCTCGCCTGCGCGCCGATGCTGCCGCTGGCGCAAGCACGGAAGATGCGCTCGCCGAAGTGCAGCGCGCCCGAGACGCCGTTGCGGTCAGGTCGAGTGCCTTCGCGCAGCCAAGGCACGCGACCGCAGCAGCGCTCGGCGCCATCCTGCTGATCCTCTGCTGGCCCAGGCTCAAGCGGGTGGGTTCGGCGTCCGGCATCGCTGCGCTGGTCGCATGGAGCGTGACGCTGCCGGCACTGCTTGCCTACATCGCCATGCGCATGTGGGTTGGCGCCGATGAAGTGGCGTCGCTGTCCGCTGCCGCTGCGTGCGCGACCGGCGCCACGTTCCCGACCGCCGCTGCGTGGCGGGCAGCGCGCCGAAGCGATGGGGCCGGAGGATCGCTCGTCGCGCACGCAGGCGCGTGGTGCCTGCCGGTGGCGGCGGCCGCGCTCCTGTCGGCGATTGCGGTGGCGCAGCTTCACGCGAGCGACGGTGACACGGCATCCGTCACCGCATCTATCGCGTCACATCACCCGGCCACCCTCATTGCGGCTGCAATGATCCTCGCCGCATGCGTTGCCGCTCCGGTCGCGGGCCGCTGGCTCGCACCACCCGATGTCACCGATGCGTCGCCGACTCCAGCCCGTGCGTGGCGCGGGCTCGGCATCGATGCGCTCACCGCCGCGACCGTCGCACTCACGGCGGCCAACGTGGACCCGCTCTCCTGGGACTTCCTGTGGGCCGCCGCGATCTTTGCGCTGATTGCCGAGGATGGCCGATGGGTCGCAGGATGGGCAGCGTGCTACCTGCAGGGCACGCACACGTCCCGCGATGCCGCGCGCGTTGGCGCAATGCTCGAGGAGAACTCGAGACCGATGGTCGCCATCGTCGCGGCGGCCGCCGCCCTGAATCTGCTCGGCACGCATGAGGCCGCGCTGCTGTGCGCCGCCGCGTGGGCGCTTGACCTCACGTGGGGCGTCAGGCGCCTGATTTCGGTGGCGCCGGCGAAGCAGGCGCCGCAGGAGTAGCGGGCGAAGCCGGTGCCGCAGGCGCCGCCGCCGCGAGCGCCGCATCGATCGCCTTCTTGAGCTCGTCGGAATCCGGCCCGGTGCCGCTCGCGTAGAACGCGATCGGCTGGCCATCCTTGCCGACGAGGTACTTGCAGAAGTTCCAGCCCGGCAGCTTGCCGGTGCGCGTGCCCAGGAACTCGTACACCGGGCTCTGCCCATCGCCCGCCTTGGTCTGGCACTTGGCCATCATCGGGAACGTGACGCCGTAGTTCTTCGAGCAGAACGTGGCGATCTCCTCTGCGCTGCCGGGCTCCTGGCCGCCGAAGTCGTTCGAGGGGAACCCGATCACGACGAGCCCCTTATCCTTGTACTCGTCCCACAGCTTCTGGAGTCCTGCGTACTGGCGCGTGTATCCGCACTTGCTCGCGCAGTTGACGACAAGCACCACCTTGCCCGCGTACTGGTCGAGCTTTGCGGGCGAGCCGTCGAGCGAGTTGACCGGGATCGTGAACAATGACTTGTCCTTCCACTTCTGGGCGAGTTCGGGTGTCTGCGGCGCGGTCTGCGCGCACGCCACGCCGGCCACCGCAAGCGCGGCGCCAATCAGCATGTTTCGGAATGATGGGCTCATGGGATGCCTTTCGCTTCAGGCGGGCTTCGGGATTCGCGTCGGGAGGGGTTCTCCGGCCCGTGGCGCCCCGGGAGGACGTGGCTGCCGGCGCTGCCGGGCCGGATCACTCGACGGTGACGCTCTTGGCCAGGTTCCGGGGCTTGTCGACGTCCTTGCCGCGCATGACGGCCGCGTGATACGCCAGGAGCTGCAGCGGCACGACGTTGACCATCGGCTGGAGCTGCTCAGGCGCATCGGGCACGTAGATCACGTCCTGGGCCACAGTCGCGATGTGGGTGTCGCCCTCGGTGGCCACCGCGATGATGTGGCCGCCACGGCTGCGCACCTCGGCGATGTTCGAGAGCACCTTCTCGTACTGGCTGTTGCGCGTCGCGATGAATACCGCAGGCATGCCGGAGTCGATGAGCGCGATCGGCCCGTGCTTCATCTCGGCCGCGGGCATGCCCTCTGCGTGGATGTACGAGATCTCCTTGAGCTTGAGCGCACCCTCGAGCGCCACGGGGTAGTTGATGCCGCGGCCCAGGAACAGCCAGTTCTCGCGCTCGACGTGCTTCGCGACGATCGCCTTGATCGTGTCGCTCGCGTCGACCACACGCTGGATCTTGTCGGGGATCGCCGCAAGCTCGCCAAGCATCCGCCCGACGTACTCCTGGCTCAGGTAGCGGCGGCGCCCGATGAAGAGCGCAAGCATCGTCGCCGTCATCACCTGGCCCGTGAACGCCTTGGTGCTCGCGACGCCGATCTCGGGGCCCACACGCAGGTAGATGCCGGCATCGGTCTCGCGCGCAATGCTCGAGCCGACCGCGTTGACGATGCCGAGGACCAGCGCGCCGCGCTGCTTTGCCTCCTGAAGCGCCGCAAGGGTGTCGGCCGTCTCGCCCGACTGGCTCACCGCAATCACGGTGGTGCCGAAGTCGACGATCGGGTTCCTGTAGCGGAACTCGCTCGCGAAGTCCGCCTCCGCCGCGATCTTCGCCATGTCCTCCATCAGGTAGCGGCCCACCATGCACGCATGCAGCGCCGTCCCCTGGCCCACAAGCACGATGTGCTTGGTGTTGGCCAGCGCACGCGAGTGCTGCGCGATGCCGCCGAGCACGATCTGGCCCTCGCGGATGTCGATTCGGCCCTGGAGGCACATCCGCAGCGCGCGCGGCTGCTCGTGGATCTCCTTGAGCATGTAGTGGTCGAAGTTGCCCAGGTCCAGCTCGGCGAGCTCGAACTCGAGCTCGCGCACCTCGGGGGTGATCTCGACGTCGTCGATCGTCGACGTGCGGAAGGACTCGCGCGTGAGCTTGGCGACCGTGTAGTCGGCGAGCGTGAACGCCTGCGTCGTGTGCGCCACGATCGCGCTCGAGTCGCTGGCCACCACGTACTCGCCGTTGCCGACGCCCACCATGAGCGGGCTTCCCTTTCGCGCCACGACAAGCGTGTCGGGCTCCTTCTCGCAGATCACGGCGATGGCGTAGGCGCCAGTCACCTCGCGCAGCGCGGCCTGCACTGCCTTCTCGAGGTCGCCGCGGTAGAGCTCTCCGATCAGGTGCGCGAGCACCTCGGTGTCGGTCTCGCTCGTGAAGACGTGGCCGTTCTCCTCGAGGTACTTCTTGACGACGGCGTAGTTCTCGATGATGCCGTTGTGGATGACCGCGATCCCGTGGCCCTTTCCGGTGTCGTCGCGGTGCGGATGCGCGTTGGCCTCGGTGACGCCGCCATGCGTCGCCCATCGCGTATGCGCGATGCCGAGCGTGCCGGGGAGCCCGCCGATCTCGTCGATCCTCTCCTCAAGCATGCGCACACGGCCTACGGCGCGCGCCACCCTCAGGCCCCCGTCCATGATGCCGACGCCGGCAGAGTCGTATCCGCGGTACTCAAGGCGCTTTAGGCCCTCGAGCAGGATCGGGATGGCCTGCTTGCGGCCGATGTATGCGACGATTCCACACATGTGATTGCTCTCCAGGGCTTTGGCCCTTCCCTCGGACAGGACCTTGTGGATAGCGTACGTGACTGATGCGGCGATGGATCGCCGGTAGGCACGCGAATGGACTCGAATAGCCTCGATTCAGCCAAGTCCCACCTGCGCGCCGCCGTGCGCGACCGCATCCGCGGGCTGGATGCCGATGCGCGCGCAGCAGCCTCCAGGCACGCATGCGACCGGCTTGCGGCGCACGAGAGGTTCGCCAGCGCATCGAGCGTGATGCTCTACATGCCACTCCGTTCCGAGCTCGATGTGGCGCCGCTGGCGATGGCCGCTCTCCGGCAGGGCAAGCGCGTGAGCGTTCCCCGCACCGACTCGTCCACAGGACAGCTGACTCCAATCGGCGTCGACTCGATCGATGCGGACGCCATGCCCTCCGACGCGATGGGCGTGCGAACTCCGGCCTCCGGTCCCGAAGTCGCCCCAGAGTCGCTCGACCTCGTGGTGGTGCCCGGCGTCGCCTTCGACCGCGAAGGGCACAGGCTCGGCCGCGGCGCCGGCTACTACGACCGGTTCCTTTCGCGGCTTTCCCCGCACACCGCAACCGCCGGCATCTGCTTCGACGAGCAGCTCGTCGATGCGGTGCCGTACGGCGAACACGACCGAACCGTCGACTGCGTCATCACGCCGTCGCTGACCATTTCCGCATCCCGCACTTCCAACTCATGAGGCCACGACAGACATGACTCTCCAGAGCCAGCTTCCGCGCACCGGCATCCGATTCGACTCCAGACCGGGGCGTCGTCGTGGGGGCATCATGATCCTTGCAGGCACACTGCTGATCGGCACCGCTGGCGCGGGCGCCGCATGGTGGTGGAGCACCCGCACACCCGACACCGGACCCATCCCTGTGATTGCGTCTGATGCGACGGTGCCCGGTGCCACTGCACCTTCGGCTGCACCCGAGCGTTCCTCCGCCCAGGCCACCCCGACTCCAGCGCCAGCTGCCGCGCAGGCATCCGCCAATCCTGCAGCGTCGACCTCTGACGCGCGCGTCGCATCGGTGGAGGCGCCGCGCGCAGCCGCACAGCCTGCGGCAGCATCCGCACCAAATGCTGATGCGCCGCAGGGCTCGGCCCCATCCGCGCAGGCATCAGCCGCGCCGACCAGTGCCACGACCGGCGCGCCCCAGGCCGGCGCGAGCCTCACGGGACCCGCCCCCGCCGCTGCGCCCGCGCCCGTCGGCGTGCAGGCAGGCATCTCGCTGTCGGAGGCGTGCGCGCTCGTGACCCGCGAGCCGCTGCGCGCGCGTGCAGAGCTCACGCGCCTGATCGACTCGCGCACCCTCTCGGGCGACGACCTCTCGAAGGCGTGCGCTGCCGTGAACGCCGTCAACGACACGCTGCTCTGGTCGTCCACGCTCGCTCCGGGCGACCTCATCTGCACCAGCTACACCGTGAAGAAGGGCGACACGCTGTCGCAGATCGCCAAGCGCAATGACGTGCAGGCGGACTGGCGGGTGATCATGCGCATCAACGGCCTGCGCAACGAGCGCGACGTGCGCGTGGGCCGCACGCTCAAGCTGCCCACGACTGCGTTCCATGCCGAGGTCTCCAAGCGCGACTACCGCATCTACCTCTATGCGGGCGAGGGCCCCAACCGGGTGATGGTCGGTGCGTACGACGTCGGGCTCGGCGAGTTCGACTCGACGCCGACAGGCATGTTCATGGTGCGCCCGCGCAGCAAGCTCATCAACCCCGAGTGGCGCAACCCGCGCACCGGCGAGCACTACTTCCCGGATGACCCGAAGAACCCCATCGGCGAGCGCTGGATCGGGCTCGTGGGCGTCGAGCAGGCCAATAGCGGCATCAAGGGATACGGCATCCACGGCACTGTCGATCCTGCGTCGATCGGGCAGCAGGCGTCGATGGGCTGCGTGCGCATGCTGCCGCCCGGGCTCGACATCACCTACGAGCTGCTCACCGAGCCCAACAGCACGATCCTGATCCGCCAGTGATGCCGCGCGCAGTCCGCTGCTCGCACGCACCCTCGACCTAGGATGCGTGCGTGGGCGATGCACCGACACCGAAGGATCCGAGCGCGGCGGACGCAGCTGCCCGCGGCGACACGCGTCCGGTGATCGGCGTCACGATGGGCGACCCGATGGGCATCGGCCCTGAGGTGATCGTCAAGGCGCTCTCCGACAGGCATCTCCGCGGATCGGCGCGCTGGATCATCTACGGGATGAACGGCTTCCTCCACATGGAGGCCGACCGGGCAGGCGTGGCGCCCGAGTGGTTCCGCGTGGCGCACAGCTCCGCGCGCGCGGGCCAAAGCCTTGACCACGACTGCGTGGTGATGGACTTCGACATGCCAGATGCGCTTGTGCACGCGAGGCACGAGCCGTGCAAGGCCGGCGGATTCGCGAGCAAGGCATTCGTCGAGGAGGCGATCTCCGACGCGATGCGACCGGCGGGCGATCCGCGCCGCATCGACGCTGTCGTCACCGCACCCATCTCGAAGGAGTCGTGGTCGATGGCCGGGTACCGCTGGCCCGGCCACACGGAGCTGTTCGCGTTCCGCACGCGCGCGAAGCGCTGCTGCATGGCCTTTGTGGCGCCGAAGCTGCGCGTGACGCTCGCGACCACGCACCTTCCGCTGATGTCGATCCGCGACGTGCTCACGATCGGGCGCGTCTTCGACCCGATCGACCTCGGGAACCGGCTCTGCAGGGACCTTGGCATCGAGCAGCCGCGCATTGCGGTATGCGGGCTCAATCCCCATGCCGGCGAGCAGGGACTCTTCGGCGACGAGGAGACACGCCTCATCGAGCCCGCGATCGCGATGGCGCGCGGATCGGGCATCGATGCGCAGGGACCGTTCCCGGGGGACACGATCTTCCGCGACGCGCTCGCGGGCCGGTTCGACCTTGTGGTCGCCATGTACCACGACCAGGGGCTGATCCCGGTGAAGCTGGTCGCATTCGACAGCGCCGTGAACACGACGCTCGGGCTGCCGATCGTGCGCACGAGCCCCGACCACGGCACTGCGTTCGGCATCGCAGGCCAGGGCCGCGCCGATGCAGGGGCGATGATCGAGGCGATGCGGCTTGCGGTGCGCCTCGCGCGCGCGCCGCGCGAATCCGGCGCGGAAGTGCACCCCGGGCACGGTCCCGCGAAGGGCGAGCCTGGCGCGAGCGGCCTCCGCCCGTGGGAGTAGCGCCACACTGCGAATCGGTCCGCGGTCCAGCATTCCTGGCGCACACCCCTGCGTCGAGGCTCCGGAATGTGCAGGAGGGACGATGCGCAAGCCGATTCTCACGCTAGAGTGCCGAATCCGCAGGGACCGCGGTGCGCCTCATGACAGAACCGTCATCCGACCACCCATCCTCGGCCGCTGGCGCCGGAACGTTCCGGCCGGCCGACGATTCCATCTGCCCGCACATCGACCTCAACGATCCAAGGTGCAGTGGCCGCTTCACGCTCTCGGGTGTCGAGGACGCGTTCGGGGTCTGCTGCGGCGGCCATCACGGGTGCGCAACGTTCCACCGCATCAACATGGAGATGAGGTTCCGTGAGACGGTGGGCACCGACAGGTCGCCTCGGGGCACCACGCCCCCGCGCGGTCCGCTGGCCACCATGGCATCGCTCCTGCGCGACCGCAGCGAGCCTGCCGTCACGATGCCCACCGCCGATGGACGCCCCCTCCGAATCCGACCGTCGGCGTAAGGCGTTCCTCGCCTTCTGCCGGATCGAGTGCGGGCTCGCGCCCCTGACCATCGAGGCGTACGAGCGCGACCTGTCGGAGCTGTGCGTGTGGCTCGCGGACGCTGGCGTCCGCGACGCAGGCCAGGCCACGATGGAGCAGCTTGCCGAGCACATGCGCTGGCTGTCGCGCGAGCGCGGGCTCGACCCGCGCACTGTCGCGCGCCGGCTCGCGTCGATGCGCGTCTTCTTCAGGTGGATGCACTCGATGGGGCACGCTCCGGCCAATCCGGCACGGCTGCTCGAGCGCCCGACGATGTGGAAGCGTCTGCCTGATGTGCTGACGCCGGAGCGCATGCGGGCGCTGGTGGAGGCGCCATGCGCTGAGGTGAGCGCGCTGTGGCTCCGCGACCGCGCGATGCTGGAGCTGATGTACGGCGGCGGCCTCCGCGCGAGCGAGGTGTGCACGCTCAAGGTCAACGACTTCCACGAGACGCTCGGGTCGCTGGTGGTGACCGGCAAGGGCCGCAAGCAGCGAGTGGTGCCCATCGGCGTCCCCGCCATCGAGTGGACACGCCGCTACCTGGCGGAGCTGCGGCCGTCGCTGGCAATCCACATCGACCGGCGGGACGAGTACAGGCTGCTGCTCTCCAACCATGGCCGACCGCTGACGCGCGTGGCGGTGTGGCAGATTGTGAAGCGGTGGGCTGCGGTGGCGGGCCTCTCCGACGTGCACCCGCACGTGCTGCGACACTCGTTCGCGACGCATCTTGTCGGCGGAGGCGCAGACCTGCGTGTGGTGCAGGAGCTTCTCGGGCACTCGAGCATCACCACCACGCAGATCTACACGCACGTCTCGCGTGGGCATCTTGCCGAGGTGCTCGCCAACTGCCATCCGCGCGAGATGGGCGTGCGGCGGGGCGCGCCGGTGGCCGATGCGGCTCCGCCGCCCGCGACCCGCACGTCCGCAGGCCGCGCAAGGCGCGCCGTTCGGTAGCCTCACCGCCTCCATGGCGGCGACCAAGCCACGCATCCTCACCGGCGACACGCCCACCGGAAGCCTGCACCTGGGGCACTGGGTCGGCAGCGTGCGCCGGCGCGTCGAGCTGCAGGACTCGCACGACTGCTACTTCATCATCGCGAACATGCACGCGTTCACCACGCGTGCCGACAGGCCAGCCGAGATCAGGCGCGACTCGCTCGAGATCGTTCGCGACTACCTCGCGATGGGCATCGATCCCGCGAAGTCCGTGATCTTCCTGCAGAGCGAGGTGCCTGCGATCGCGGAGCTGTGCTTCCTGTTCGCGATGCTGCTGCCCTTCAACCGCGTGATGCGCAACCCCACGCTGAAGACCGAGCTCGAGCTCAAGGGCCTCGGCGAGACGTACTCGTTCGGGTTCCCGCTGTACGCCGTGGGCCAGACGGCGGACATCCTCGCGTTCCGCCCGCAGGGCGTGCCGGTCGGCGAGGACCAGGTGCCGCACCTCGAGCTCACGCGCGAGGTGGCCCGGCGCTTCAACCAGGTGTACTGCTCGGTGAGCGACCAGGCCGAGGACGAGGATCACGTGAAGCTCGGCGGCGTGTTCCCGATCCCTCGCGCCGATGTGGGTGCGGTCGGCCGGCTCGTCGGCATCGACGGCACCAACAAGATGAGCAAGAGCCTCGGCAACGCCATCTTCATCAGCGATTCGCCCAAGGACGTGCAGAAGAAGGTCGCAAGGATCTTCACCGGCCGCCAGAGCCCCACTGCGCCAGGCGACGTCACCAACGCGCTCTTCCAGTACGTGGACATCTTCATCCCAGACCGCGCGCGCGTTGCCGAGCTCAAGGACCGCTATGCGCGCGGCGACAACATCGGCGACGGCCACATCAAGCAGGAGGTCGCCGAGGCGATCAATGCGCTGCTGGCGCCGATGCGCGAGCGGCGCGCCGCGTACGAGGGCCGCGAGGACATGCTCGTGGACATACTGCGCGACGGATGCGCGCGCGCGAACCGGCTCGCGGAGGAGACGCTCGCACAGGCCAAGGCTGCGTGCAAGCTCGACTTCTTCCCGCGCACGCTCGCCGTTGGGTGAGCGCGCTCACCGCTGGACGAGGAAGATCGCGAGGTTCGCGGCGTTGAACAGGGCGTGCGCCGTGAATGGCGCCCACATGGACCCCGTGCGCTCGTAGGCCCAGCCGAAGATGAGGCCAAGGACGAGCAGCATCGCGAGTGCGCCAGCCTCGCTTCCGCCCACGAGGCTGCCCCAGTGCGCCACGGCGAAGAGCGCCGATGCGCACGCGATCGACGCGATGCGCGGCATGCCGAGCCCATGAAGCGCCTGCTGAAGCGCGCCCCTGTAGAGGATCTCCTCGACGAGCGGCGCGAGCACCACAGCCACGAGCGCAGTCGCCGCGACCCACACGGCATCGGCCGACCGGCCCATCGCCTCGAGCGTGCGGTGCGCGGTGTCGGGCGCAGCGACGCCGCTGAGCGACTGCTGCACCGTCGACGCGACCACTCCCGTGGCCTGCACGGCTGGCCATCCGATCGCCATCGCCACTGCGCCCACCGCCATGGCCCGCCAGGCGCCGATCGGGACCGACGCACCCGCCGGCACCGCGGCGTCACGGGTGATGATCCCGGCCAGCGCCCACCAGATGCCGGCCACCAGCAGCAGCTGCGCGCCGTAGTTCGCCAGCGACGCGATCGCGCGTGCGCGCAGGTCATCGGCCGGTCCTGTGCCAAGCGCCTGCGCAGCCGCCGATGCCGCCGCGGCACCTGCCACCATGAGCACCAGCATCAGGAAGAGCGATGGCCCCGGCGCGAGCGGCCAGCGCACACGCTGGGGCCCAAGCGCGAGCGGCCTTCGCCCGCGGGCGTACGCCGCGCCGAGCGCCGCCACAGCAGCCGCAGCGATGGCCACATACATGGAGGCGAGCCAGCCCTGCGGACCTTCGGTCGCGGATGGGGGATCCGCAGCTGCCGTCTCCGCGAGGGCTTGTTCCGGTGCGGCTATAACGCACACTAGAGCAAGGCCCCACAGGATGCATGACGCGCTGGGACATCTCGTTCGCGCCAAGAGGCGCGAGGTCGCTGACCTCGCCGCATCGATGCCAGTCAATGAGCTCCAGCGCCGCTGCGCGGACATGCCGCGTCCGCGCAACTTCTTCCAGGCGGTGGTGGACCACGGTGACACGACGCAGACACGCATCATCGCGGAGATCAAGCGGCGCAGCCCGAGCGTCGGACCCATCAGGGAAGACCTCGATGCTGCGGACATCGCACGACAGTATCACGCCGCGGGCGCTGCCGCGATCTGCTGCGCAACCGACGCCAACGGCTTCGGCGGCACCCTGGCGATGATCGAGGCCGCGCGCGCCGCAGTGCCGCTGCCGGTCATGCGCAGCGACCTGATCGTGGACCTGTGGCAGGTGTGGGAGTCGCGCGCTGCGGGCGCTGACGCGATCCTCCTTGTGGCCGAGGCGCTGCGCGAGTGCGACATCATCGACTTCCAGATCCTCGCGGTGGAGCTCGGCATGACGACGCTGCTCGAGATCCACGACGTGGAGAGCTACTACCGGGTCAAGGACCACATCGGGTTCCCGCATCCCGGGTACGCGCTGCTTGGCATCAACAACAGGGACCTCGACACCGACTCGGTCAACGTGACCCAGTCGATGCGCATGGCTGACCTGATCGAGGACCGCTCGATCGTGGTGAGCATGTCGGGCATCGCGACGCCTGCGCACCTCGACCGCCTGCGCGCGCACGGCATCTGCATCGCACTTGTCGGCGAGAGCCTGCTGCGCCAGCCCGATCCGGGCGCCGCGCTCCGTTCGCTGCTTTCGCCATAGCGAGACCGCGCTGCCGGGAGCGTCCGGACCGGACAGCACACGGGGCTGACTTCGCGTCAGCGGGATAGGCGCGCGAACGCACCCGCATGCGCAAGCCGCTCCGCGATCCTGATCCCCGTCAGTGCGGCGCCCACACGAAGCTGGTCGCCGGCGACGAGGAGCAGCACGCCCCTTCCGGGCTCGAGGCTCCTGTCCGCGCGGATTCGGCCCACAAGCACAGGATCCCTGCCCGCGGCGTGGCGCGGCTCAGGAAAGCTGTTCGCGGCCCGATCGTCGACAATCTCGATGCCGGGCGCGCCCGCAAGCGCGTCACGCACACGCGACTCGGTGGCCTCGTGCGTTGCCGCGACTGGCGCATCGAACGCGACCGCAATCGACTCGCTGTGCGCACGCAGCACAGGCACACGCACGCATGTGGCCGCGACACGGACCTCCGGATCCGACCAGAGCCTCTGAGTCTCCACCAGGAGCTTGCGCTCCTCGGCGTTGCTGCCCTCGCTGTCCACCGCGCTGTTGTGGCTGAACACATTGAAGAGCGCGGGCCGCCCGAAGACCGGGCTCCTGAGCGGCTGGCCCGAGGCCCAGTCACGCGCCTGCTGCTCGAGCTCGGCCATCGCCGCAGCGCCCGCGCCGCTGACCGCCTGGTAGGTGCTCACCACCATCCTGCTGACGCGGGCGAGCGCACGGAGCGGCGATACCGCGAGGAGCGCGATGACCGTCGAGCAATTGGGCACGGCCACGATGCGGGGACCCCGTGCACCGGACGCTGCGGCATCAAGCGCATCGCCGTTGACCTCGGGGAGCACGAGCAGCGCATCGGGATCGGCGCGGAACGCGCTCGAGTTGTCGATCACCCAAGCTCCCGCCCGGATCGCCGCAGGCGCGCAGGCGCGCGAGATCTCGGATCCCGCGCACAGGAACACGATGTCTGCCCCTGCGAGCGACTGGCCCGAAAGCGCCTCGACAGTGCACGTGCCAATGCCTGGCACATCGATGCTGCGTCCGGCGGATCGCGGGCTCGCCAGCAGCCGAAGGCGACGGACAGGAGTCGCGCGTTCCGAGAGCAGCGCGAGGAACTCGGCGCCCACGGCACCGGTGGCACCGACCACCGCCACATCGAGCGCCCTTGACGCATGGGCACCCTCGGCAACGGCCCCATCGGGGCTCGCCGAGGGGGACAGGAATCTTGCGCGGAAATTGGCGGGTTGGCTCACGGTGCCTCCTTGCACGGCCGAAGGTGAATCGTACGTTCAACCAAGGAGTCAACATGCATCCCAGCAAGTACAGCCAGTCCGATTCGTCCACGCACGCCAACCCCACCAGCGGATCCACGAAGGGCATCCGGCGCATGAGCGACGCCGAGCTCGAGGCAGTGTCCGGTGCAGGTGTCGGCCGAGTCCGCCGAAACGCCAGCGCAGCCCGTCGCGGAAGGATCCCGACCCGCCGCGGCAGGCGCTGATCCCGTCATCACAGTCGACGTTCCGGTCCCGATGCTCCTGTGGACCGGACGCCTGAGCGACCGTTCCCGGAGTCTTCGGGAACGGTTCTCACTTTTGCGCGGCGCACGCGGCCTGCGCAAATGCTGCTCAGGCGACCCGCACCTGCGGGTAGGGCACCTCGGCCGCATGCACTACGTGAGCGATGCGGCGAGGAGCTCGCCGAAGAGCCCCCCCTGCTGCCGCAGCCCGTCGAAGGTGCCCTGCTGCACGACACGTCCCGCATCGAGCACATAGATGCGGTCTGCCTCGCGCACGGTCGAGAGCCTGTGGGCCACCACGATGCGCGTTGCGCCCGTGGCCGCCACGCGCCGCATCACGTCGGCCTGCACCTGCTCATCGAGTGCGCTCGTCGCCTCGTCGAGCACCAGCACGCGCGGCGCCGCAGTCAGCGCACGGGCGAGCATCACCTTCTGCACCTGGCCTCCCGAGAGCGTGCGCTCGCTCACGAATGTGCGCAGCCCCAGCGGCAGCCGCGCGAGGTCCGCGGCGAGTCCCGCATCAGCCGCTGCCCGCTCAGCCTCTGCATCTGTGCACAGCGTGCTTCCGATGATGTTGTCGAGGATCGAGCCCGGCATGAGCCTCGCGTGCTGGATCACGGTGCCGAACTGGCGGCGCACTGCGCTCATGTCGAGTTCCGCAACAGGATGGCCGTCGATCGTGACCTGTCCGCTGGCAGGCTCGACCATCCCGAGCAGTGCCGCCACGAGCGATGACTTCCCGCTCCCGGATGGGCCGACGATCGCCACGAACTCCCCGGGTTCCGCCCGGATCGACACATCGTGCAGCGCGTCGCGCGCTGCGCCAGGATGGCGGACCGTGATGCCCTCGACACCGATCTGGCCACGCAGCTGCCGAGGCACGATGCCGCCGGACGATCGCTCCGGCACTGCGGCAAGTATCGGCGCCATCCGGTCGAGCGCTGGCCGCACGAGCGCGAGATCCCCGAGCCGCGCGCCAAACTCGAGCGCTCCGGAGAGGGCGCCGGCGAATGCAGCCACGAACGCGAGATACGCCGCCGACGACTCGCCACCCGCAAACACCCACCACAGGAGCACGGTGCCCATGACCGGCCAAGCCGCTGACGCAACATCGAACCGCACGCGCCATCTGCCGGAACGCACGACCGCCATGCGCGCATGACGGTACTGCTCGAGCCAGCGGTCTATCACTCGGTCTGTCGCCGCCGCCGACCTGATTGCCTCCACGCCCGCGAGCGCCTGCAGCAGCTCGGACGCCGCGCGGCCCTCTGCCTTGAGCTCGGCTGCGCCCCACCGGGCCCGTATCGCCGCAACGCCGACACTCGCCGCGAACGCCACGGCGATGACTGCCCCACCGATCGCCGCCGCGCCCGCATCGACCCACACCATGGCGATCACGTAGGCGACCGAGAACGCGCCCGCGATCAGTCCCGCGATGGCCGCGCCTGTCATCGTCGACTGCAGCTCGTCGAGCGCGAGCAACCTGTGCGCAAGTCCCCCGGACCCCTGATCCCTGAAGAACCCCATTGGAAGCCTCGCGCACCGGTGCAGCGCCGCACCAAGCAGCCGGAGCGCACCACGCGACTCGACACGCGCGAGCATGCTGGCGCTGACGAAATCGCAGCACGCGCTCGTGGCGGTGACGGCCAGGAGCGCTGTGCCGAGCATGGCGAGCGATGCAAGGTCGCCATGCGGGATGATGTGCGCCACAAGAACGGCCACCGCGACAGGAATGAGCGTGTTGAGGAGCGCAGCGGCCGCCGACAGTGCTGTGGCGGCCGAGAGCTCCCGGCCAGATCCCCGCAGCGCGATGCGCACAAGGTCCAAGGCACGTGCTGGCGCGTCGGGCAGCGTCGGGTGGAGCTGGCGCGCCGTCCGCTCGAGCGATCCCGCGTTGCGCTTGCTGACGCGCACAGCACCATCCGGCCCATGCATCCTGTACCCGCCGCGGCATGGCATGAGCGCGACCGGCGCATGGCTGTCGCGTGCGAACGCAAGCATGGGTCCTGCATCAGCTCGCCACCATCCCGGATCGAGCCTCACTGTGCGCATCGCGATTCCCGCGGCATGCGCCCATGCCTCCTCTGGCGGGCGCGTGAGGTCGATGTCATCCGGCTGCGGCATGCGGTGGATGTCGCAGCCTGATGCGTGCGCGACATGCGACATGCGCCCGTGCAGCGCACGCCACTGCGCCTCATCGAGTGGCGCACGCGCGCGTGCCTGCGCACTCGCCGCAACACGGCTCACCGATGGCCTCCAACAAGGGCCCGATACTCCGCAGATTGCGCGCAGAGCTCCTCGTGCGTGCCCTGCGCCGCAATCCTGCCGCCGTCGAGCAGCAGCACGCGGTCGCTGTGGCGCAGTGCCGATGGACGGTGCGCCACCATCAGGCATGCGATGCCCCGGCGGTCGAGCGACTCCATGATGGCGCGCTCGGTCATCGGGTCGAGCGCGCTTGTTGCCTCGTCCATCAGCAGGATCCGTGGATTGCGGCACAGTGCGCGCGCGATCTCGACGCGCTGCGCTTCGCCGCCCGAGAGGTTGGAGCCGCCCGCGAGCAGGTGGCGGTCGAGGCCGCCGCACTCGTGGCACAGGTGCGAGAGCTGTGCGTCGGCGAGAGCCTGCATCATCTCGCGCTCGTCAAGCGCGTCATCCCACAGCGAGAGGTTCTCCCGAAGCGTCGCCGCAAAGACCGACACACGCTGCGACACGATGGCCACAGTGCGCGCGCGCACGGACGGATCCATCAGCTGGATGGGCATGCCTCCGATCGTGGCCGTCCCCTCCCATGGTTCGAGCAGCCCGGCCGCGACACGAAGCGCCGTTGACTTGCCCGAGCCAGTCGCGCCGACAATCGCCACGCGCTCCCCGGGGTTCACGGTGCAGTCAACCCCGGCCAGGAGAGGCGCGTGGCTACGGCCGTAGCCGACGGAGATGCCGCGCAGCTCAAGCGGTCCGGCCGCAGCGGACATGACCTGCGATGCTGCCGGTCCTCCGGCCATGCGACTGTCCGAAGCAGGATCCTCAGGATGGCTCGCCACATCGTCGATGCGCGCCAGGTCGGCACGCACCACCTGCATCTGCCTCAGCAGGTCCGCGAGCTCACCGACGGGTCCCATGATTGCAACGAGCATCGCTTGCGCAGCGAGCAGCTCGCCCAGGCTCATCGTGCCACGCATCACGCACCACCCTCCGTAGGTGAGCGTGAGCGTGAAGACCACGGTGGCCTGCATCCATTCCGGTAGCGCATCCGCCAGGCTCGCCAGAATGCCCGCCTGCTGCCGTGACGCACTGACGCGCGCGGAGAGTCCCATCATGCGCGCGACGAAGTCCGCCTCGCGGCCTGCGGCCTTCAGGGTGGCGATCGACTGGAGCCCGCTCGTGAGCGCCCCCTGCTGAAGCCCCTGCTGCAGCTGCAGCACATGCGCGCGGTCCTCGCGTGCGCGCGCCACCAGCCCGAGGCTCGCGAGCGTGACCAGCGCGCCGCCGATCGCGATCGCCGCAAACACGGGGCTGATCAGCGCGGTGGCGGCAAGCAGCGCCAGCAGCGTGACCATCTGCACGATGGCCGGGACGACACGCTCCGCAAGGAGATCCGCCACCCCATCAGCCGCCGCGATGCGGTCGGCGACATCGCCGTCGAAGCGCTGGCTGAAGAACCCAATCGGAAGCCGGAACGCGTGGCGCACCAGCGCCGCCGTGCGGCCTGTGCTGACGCGCTCCTGCAGCTCGACGCCGGCGCTTCCCGTGAGCCACACGAGCCCGCCCTGCAGCACGAGCAGCGTGGCCGCGATCCCGGTCATGGCCACAAGCCACGAGCGGTCGCCTCCTGCGAGGACGTCGTCGACGAAGGTGGCCATGAGCCCCGGCACAGCGACGGCTGGGACCGTGAGCAGCGCCCCGCCGATCGCCATCACCATGACGAGCGGCCATGATCCTGCAAGCCACGCATGGAGCAGCTCGGAGACGTGAGACGGAGGCGCATTGCGCGTGAAGGCAGCGCCGGGGCGAAGCGCGATCACGACACCGGTGAAGTGCTCGAGAAACTCCGCGTGCGGCACATGACGGTGACCCACCGCAGGATCCATGATGCGCCATCCGCGGCGGTCCCACCCCTCAAGCACGACGAAGTGGTCAGCCCCCCAGTGGATGATCGCGGGTCCCTTGACCTCGGGCAGCGCACGAACCTCGACCTCCAGCCCCTCAGCCTCAAGGCCGTACCACTGGGCAGCCTTCACGAGACGCAACGCGCTCGCACCATCCCGGTCAACGCCGACCGTCTCGCGCACCTGCGCCAGCGGACGGTGCGAGCCGTGGTGCGCAAGGATGCTCGCGAGGCTGGCGGCACCGCACTCCGCAGCGACAAGCTGCATCACTGCTGGCGCACGTTCGCGCCGAGCGGGTCGCGGGGGCGCGTCGGGAAGGGCCCCTCGTTGCGCCGGCGGAGTCACTGGCGCGCCAGCCATGGCATCGCCAACGTGATCGGCGCGACCTCATCGACGGTGACAAGGATCTCCGCGCGGGATACAGGCGGCATCGCGTCCGGGAGCCCGCTGCCTCCGACCCACGCCAGCCCTGAAGGCGTTGCCGCATCGGCATCCATCAGGATGACCACGATCTCGGGCGCATCGTCGGCGCCTGCACTCACCACCCGCTCCACCGCTCCCCGAGCGAACCCGTGGATCTCAGGTCGCGTGCCTTGCAGGCTCACCCTCACGCGCATCCCCTGCGCAATGCGCCCGCGTTCGGTGTCGCCCATGGTGGCCATGCACCGCACGCGCGCGTCGACGGCGGCCGGCGCAACGTGCGCGACTGACGTGCCAGGCTCCACTGCCGCGCCCTCAGCGACATCGATGGCGACGACTGTGCCTGCCACCGGCGCACGCACCTGCGAACGCTCGTCCAGCTCCTGCGCCAGCCGCCGCACCGTCGCCGACACGCGCTCGATCTCCGCGGCACGCGCTGCACGGGCAGCCAGCAGCTCATCGAGCCTGTCGAGCGCCTGCGACTCCGGCATCGGCACCGCGCCATCTGGCCTGGCCATTGCCGTAGCGACAGACGCGATGGCCTGCTGCTCCTCGGCGCGCAGGTTCCGGTCCGACTGCTGGAGCGCCGTCAGGAGCCCTTGCGCCTCGGTGAGCTGCAGCCGCAGCCCCGTCGCGTCGATCTCCACGACCAGCTCGCCCGCAGCGACGCTGTCGCCAACTGCACGGTGCACCTTCAGCACACGCCCCTGCGAAGACGAGGTCACGCGGAGCGGAACGTCGCCGCGCACCACCGTGCCCTGGCCGCGCGCGACGATCGGCACGCTCCCGGACAGGCTCCATGCGACGCCGAGCGACGTGAGGGTGGCGAGCGCAACGAGCGCCATCCACGTGCGCGCCGGCGGCGCAGGCGCGAGTGCCTGCAGTGCGTTGGCGGGCGCAGGCCTCGGCACCGGATCACTCGCTGTCGCGCGGACCCACGAGATAGAAGCGGCGGACGGGGACCTCGAAGCGCGATCCGTCGGCGCGCTCGAACGTGTACGCGCCCTCCATCGTGCCCCATGGCGTAGGCAGCGGGCAGAACGAGGAGTACTCGAAGCGCTCCTGTGCGGCGAGTTCCGGCTGCCGGCCCACCACTCCCTCGCCGCGCACGTCGTGGCTTGTGCCGTCGGCATCGACGATCGTCCACGCGCGGCTGCGCAGCTTGGCGCGCTCGGTGCCCTCGTTCGAGATTGTCACGTGGTACGCGAAGATGTAGCGGCCGCGCGAGGGGTCGCTGTGCGAGGGCAGGTATGTGGGCTGAACGCGGATGCTGACTCCTTCCGCCGACGAGTCGGAGCCGTGCGGTGAAGGGGCATCGGTGCGCTGGCGCGCTGGCCGTGCGGATGCGACAGCGGACTGCTCCGCACCTTGGGGGAGGAACGACTCGTCGAACAGATGCTCGCCTTCAGCCATGCGCAAAGCGTACGGCGGATGGACCCTCGATGCGATGAGGTCGCGGCGATGCGCGTGCCCGGGTGCGGCGCTCATGCCGCCGATGCGCGTGTCGGGGTGCGGCGCTCGTGCCGCCGATGCGCGTGTCGGGGTGCGGCGCTCGTGCCGACGATCGCGTGCGCCGAAGCTCACCTTCCGCCCATGAAGAGCGTGAGCTCGCCGCGCGATGCGGCGCGATCGACCTCATCCCAGGTGACTGTCTGCCTGCGCACCTGCGTGCGCCCCCTCGTGACCGTGAAGATGATCGGATGCTGCTGCGACACGTTCACCTCAGGCGTCAGGCCGTCCGCGTCCGTTGTCGCGGTCCAGCCGTTGGGATCCGGCGGCATGCCATCGAGCTGGAGCCCGAGACTCACCGAAGCCCCTGCCACCGCTGGCTTCTTCGGGCCCTGCAGCACCCTGATCCGGAGCGTGCGCGATGGAGCCTCGGCTAGGGTCACCGGCACAACCGCGCTTCCCGTGGCCGACGCGTCGACAGGTATTCGCTGTGCCACTCGGCCGGGAGCCCGCACATAGACGTGGTTGGCAAGGCCGCCAAGCACCTCGACCGACGCGCGGCCTGAGGGGTCGGTGCGCTCGCTCTCGATCGGCGGAAGCCCGAGCGTCTCCTCGCTGCCGCGGCTCAGCAGGAACAGCGTGCACACGCGGTGCACCTCCGCATCGGCGACCGGCTTGCCGCGCTCATCCGACACCGCGATCGTCATCTCGCGGCGCGCGCACTCCGACATGCCCACGCGCAACGTCGCGTGGTCAGGCAGCGCCGCGAAGTCAGTGACCTCGCCGTCGCGCGCGTCGACGATGACAGGGACCTCAGCAGTCGCTGGCGCCGGCGCCGAGTCCGGCATGACCTGGCCCGTCATCGCCACGACAAGCTGCACCGGCTCGAAGTAGGGCTTGAGGATGGTGAGGCTCGACGTGCGCGAGTCGAGGACGATCGGCAGCGTGCCGTCGCCTTGCGTCACGCGCGGCGTGGGCCGCCTCAGCGGAACCGGACTGAAGAAGCCCACACCATGCTGGTACACGACGGCGTCTGCGACGGGCGCTCCATCGGCGTCAACGGTGAGCAGCATGATCGGCTTCGACACGCATCCAAGAGGCAGGAGGACGCAGAGGAGCGCGGCCATCACCGCCGCGCACCGCACGGATAACGCGTGCGCGGACCATGCGGCCGAGCGCTGAGCGCGCAGCGGCTCCTGCCGCACTGATGCAACACGTAAGCCCCGGTCCCCTTCCCCGAGAGCCTGCAGCGGGGTACAATTCCTGCGTCTCATTGGGGATTGGTGTAACGGTAGCACAACTGACTCTGACTCAGTTTGTCCTAGTTCGAATCTAGGATCCCCAGTTTCCACCTCTTCAGCATGCGGGGTCTGCGGCGGCGCCGCGCGGCGATCGCTTCGCGCGTCTCGCTCCGCTGCCTGCACGAGCCGCGCGTACCGAGCACTCAGTCCCACGCGGCAAGCAGCGCGGTGAGGTCCGCGCCATTCACCGTGCCATCGGCGTTGAGGTCGCATGCGGCCAATGACGTGCCCCATGCTGCAAGCAGCATCGTGAGGTCGAGGCCATTGACGGTGCCGTCGCCATTGATGTCGGGCGACGCTGGCGGAAGGCCCGGCGTGCCCTCGACAGTGAGCGTTGGCGCTGCGCCGTTGCCACCCGCCTGCCAGGTGATGCCGTCACCGGTGGTGACCGCGCTGAATGCATTGCCGACAGACGCAAAGCACCACACCGGGCTCGCGCCCCCTGGCGCGGGGCTCTGCGCCACCACCCAGTAGCGCACGCCGGCGCGCAGCGCGACTGGCGCATCCGGCACCACAGTGTGCTGCACCGGGTTCCACCCGGATGCCATGCACGTCATGTTCCACTCCGCGATGACCTGATCTGACGGGATGCTCGGCGCCCCAGTCGCCGACGCATCGCTGCGAAGCGTGATGCGCAGCGGCTCGCCGGGCGCGTCGCTGTCGTTCATGAACCAGATCCGGAGATGCGTCAGCGTGTAGTTGGCGGTCGGGACGAACCGGGCTCCCACGCTCTGCTGCGCAGACACCACCGGGCCCCAGAGGCCAAAGAACCCCCCGAAGGGTCCCTGCGTGGCGTAGACCACATCTGCATTCGCATGGGCCACCGCGGCAAGCGCGCAGGCGGCGGGGGACAGGGCATGGAGGATCCGCACGGCAGCAACGTACCCTCGGATCCGATGCGAGTCGTCAGCCTGCTTCCATCTGCGACCGAAATCCTTTGCCAGATAGGCGGCGCGCACCTGCTGGTGGGTCGCAGCCACGAGTGCGATTTCCCGGCGGACATCGTGCACGTGCCCGTGCTCACTGGCGCGAGGACGCACGCGAGCGGTGCCGGCGCGAGCGCGGCGATCGACGCGCAGGTGCGCGAGTCGCTCAATGAGGGCAAGAGCCTCTACACGCTTGATGCGGATCTGCTGCGGTCGCTCGAGCCCGACGTCATCCTGACGCAGGACCTCTGCGATGTGTGCTCGATCGATCTCGATACGGTGCGAGGAGTGGCATCGACGATGCCACGTCCACCGAAGATCCTGAGCCTTGACCCGCACACCATCTGGCAGGTCTTCGACGACTGCCTCAGCGTCGGCGAGGCGGTCGGGCTCTCCGCCGAGGCGGACCGCGCGATGGTGGAACTGCGCGGCCGGTACTGGGAGGCCGTGGACTTTGTGGCTCCCTATGTGGATGCTCCAGAGGTGCTGTTCCTGGAATGGATGGAACCGTGCTTTGTGGGTGGCCACTGGACGCCTGAGCTGATCACGGCCGCGGGTGGCCGCCACTCGCTGAACGCGCCCGGACAGAAAAGCCGCATCGCCGCGCCGGAAG
>CAZKTN010000008.1:27974-44327 GCA_964555705.1 uncultured Isosphaeraceae bacterium
GGCCGCCACTCGCTGAACGCGCCCGGACAGAAAAGCCGCATCGCCGCGCCGGAAGAGATTCTTGAGGCTGCGCCGGAGCGAGTCGTGATCTGCCCATGCGGCTGGGGCATTCCGCAGATCGAGGCGGAACTGCCGCGTTTGCAGTCGCAGCGGTGGTGGCCCCTTCTGCCGGCCCTGCTAGAGGGGTCTGGAGGCCCTCAGTCGAGGGTCGTATTGGTGGATGGGAATCAAATGTTCAATAGGCCCGGGCCAAGGCTGGTGGATGCGTTCCGATTCCTTGTGGGATGGCTGAACGACCGCCCGGAGTTGATTCCGCCTGGATTCCCCTACCGGCCGCTGTAGCGTCGGAATCCGGGGCCGGCACCGTCGCCGGCAGTTCGGCTGAGATCGTAGGTTTCGGATTGGGCGACAGGCGCCCGGTCTGGCACGGATTTTGCATACGTCTACCTCATGCGCCTCGACCGATTCACCACACTCGCACAGACCGCCCTCTCGGACGCCCAGTCGCATGCCGTGCGCGAGCAGCATTCCGAGATTGGCACCCTGCACCTGCTCTCTGCGCTGCTCGCGGACCCCAAGGGTCCTGCGGGCGCGATCCTCTCCAAGGCGGGGCTCGATGCCGCACGCGTGAAGCAGGCCACGGATGCCGCGCTGGCCCGAATGCCGCGCGCCCAGGGCACCACCCCGAACACAGGACGCGAACTTGTCGAGGCGCTCGGCGCCGCCGAGCGCGCGGCCCAGAAGATGAAGGATGCCTACGCGTCGTGTGAGCACCTGCTCATGGCGTGCGCAGAGACGCGAGGCGGCGCGAAGGACGTGCTGTCGCTCGTGGGCGCGGACGCATCGAAGCTCGAGCGCGCAGTGGCGGAGATCCGAAAGTCCAGCGGCGTCTCAAGCATCCAGGACCCGGGCGCCGAGAGCACCTTCGAGGCGCTCAAGAAGTACGGCATCGACCTCACCGAGCGAGCCGCCAACGGCAAGCTCGATCCGGTCATCGGACGCGACGACGAGGTGAGGCGCTGCATGCAGGTGCTCTCGCGGCGCACCAAGAACAACCCGGTGCTGATCGGCGAGCCGGGCGTCGGCAAGACGGCGATCGCCGAGGGCCTCGCGCAGCGCATCGTCAACGGCGACTGCCCCGAGCTGATGCGCGATGCGCGCATTGTCGCGCTCGACGTGGGCCAGCTGCTCGCGGGCGCGAAGTACCGCGGCGAGTTCGAGGAGCGGCTCAAGGCGGTGCTCCGCGAGGTCGCGTCGAGCGAAGGGCGAATCATCCTGTTCATCGACGAGCTCCACACGATCGTGGGTGCAGGCCAGGCCGAGGGCGCCGTCGGCGCAGGACAGCTACTCAAGCCTGCGCTGGCGCGCGGTGAGCTGCGATGCATCGGCGCCACGACGCTCGACGAGTACCGCAAGCACGTGGAGAAGGATGCCGCGTTCGAGCGCCGGTTCCAGCCGGTGTACGTCGGAGAGCCGAGCGTCGAGGACACGATCGCGATCCTGCGCGGGCTGAAGGCGCGCTACGAGGCGCACCACGGCGTGCGCATCCAGGATGGTGCGCTTGTCACCGCCGCGAGCCTGAGCCAGCGCTACATCGCGGACCGGTTCCTTCCCGACAAGGCGATCGACCTCCTTGACGAGGCCGCGAGCCGGCTGCGCATCGAGAACGACTCGATGCCCGCGGAGCTCGACGAGATCCGCCGTCGCATCATGCAGCTCGAGATCGAGCGCGAGGCGCTCAAGATCGAGAAGGACCCTGACAGCGCGCGGCGCCTCGCTGACCTCGAGAAGGAGCTCGCCGGCGAGCAGGAGCAGTTCCGCACGCTCGACGCGCAGTGGAAGACGGAGAAGGCGGAGCTCGACCAGATCAAGTCGATCAAGCGCGAGAAGGACTCCAAGCAGACCGAGCTCGAGCAGGCGCAGCGTCGCGGCGACCTCGAGAAGGCTGCGCGCATCCAGTACGGCGAGATGCGCGAGCTCGACCGCAAGCTCGCGGAGGCGGAGGCTGCGCTGAAGAGGCGGCTCTCCACCGGAAGCGCGCTCGTGAAGGAGGAAGTCGACCCTGAGGCGATCGCGGAGGTGATCGCGAAGTGGACCGGCATCCCGGTCTCGAAGCTCGTCGAAAGCGAGCGCGAGAGGCTGCTGCACATCGAGGATGACCTGAGGCGCCGCGTCGTGGGCCAGGATGAGGCGGTGCGCGCAGTGGCGGAGGCCGTTCGCCGCAACCGCGCCGGGCTCGGCGAGTCCGGGCGCCCGATTGGCTCGTTCCTGTTCCTGGGACCGACCGGCGTCGGCAAGACCGAGCTCTGCAAGGCGCTCGCCGAGCTCCTCTTCGACACCGAGGAGGCGATGGTGCGCATCGACATGAGCGAGTTCATGGAGCAGCACTCCGTGGCGCGGCTCATCGGCGCGCCGCCCGGCTACGTGGGCTACGAGGAGGGCGGCCGCCTCACCGAGGCCGTGCGCCGCCGACCCTACTGCGTCGTGCTCTTCGACGAGTTCGAGAAGGCGCACCCCGACGTCAGCAACGTGCTGCTGCAGGTGCTCGACGACGGGCGCCTCACCGACGGCCAGGGACGCACCGTGAACTTCGCGAACACCATCGTGGTGATGACGAGCAACATGGGATCGCAGGCGATCCTCGAGATGACCGAGCGCGGCGATCCCGACGCGATGATCGAGGCGCACGTGCGCAGCCTGCTCAAGAAGCACCTGAGGCCCGAGCTCATCAACCGCATCGACGAGACGGTGATCTTCCACCAGCTCGGGCGCCAGCAGATCGCGGGCATCGTGGCGATCCAGTCGCGGCACCTGCGCGACCGCCTCGCGGAGCGCCGCATCGACCTCGAGCTGACCCCTGCTGCAGTGTCCGCGCTTGCGGCCGAGGGCTACGACCCGCAGTTCGGCGCGCGCCCGCTCAAGAGGGTGATCCAGCAGCGACTCGAGAATCCGCTCGCCAACCGAATCCTCGCGGGCGAGATCCGCGAAGGGCAGACTGTGACCGTCGGGTACGAAGGCAAGAGCTTCACGTTCACGGCATCGCAGGCCGCACAGCCGGTGGGTGCGCCGTGATTCCGCGCAACGCCACTGCACGCGCCGTGACTGCGCGTACCGTCGCGTGCGCCATGATCGGCACGCTGCTCGCTGCGCTCGGCTGCGGACCCTCGAAGGTCGCCAACCGCGACCCTGTGGGCGATGCGTTCCCGAGCGTGCAGGGCAAGGCGCTTTCGGGCGAATCGGTGGACATCCCCAAGGCGTACGCAGGCGCGCCCGTAATCCTGATGGTGGGCTACCTGCAGGAGACGCAGTTCGACCTCGACCGCTGGACATTCGGCATCATGCAGGCAAAGCCGCCGGTGAAGGCTGTCGAGATCCCGACGATTCCGGGCCTCGTGCCGAGCATGATCTCGGGCTGGATCGACTCCGGCATGCGCAGCGGCATCCCCGAGGAGGACTGGCCTGCGGTGGTGTGCGTCTACGGCTCTCCTGCGCAGCAGATCGTCGACCTCACCGGCAACCGCGGCGGGCGCAACGGCCGCATCCTGCTGCTCGATGGCGAGGGACGCGTGCGGTGGTTCCACGACCGCGGGTTTTCCGCCGCGAAGCTCGCCGAGCTCGACGCCGCGGCGCGTGCACTCGTCGGCGGCGCCAGCGCCGGCTGAGTCGATTCGCATCTGCAAGGCAAGTAGCCTTGCGCCATGCCCGTTTCCGCCACATCGAAGATCAACGAGCGCCCCATCTCCGCCCAGAACGGATGGGCCATGCTGCCCCTGATGCTGATCGGCCTCGGTGTCGGCGTCTTCCTGGTCATCCGCGGCATCACGCACCAGGCGTGGCCGCCCGGCATCGTCGGCGGCACGCTTGCGCTCTTCTGCATGATCGGGTTCTTCGGGCTCTTCATCGTCAACCCCAACGAGAGCCGCGTCATTGTCTTCTTCGGCGTGTACCGGGGCACTGTCCGAAAGGTGGGCTTCCACTGGGTCAACCCCTTCAGCGTGAAGCGCCGCATCAGCCTGCGTGTCCGCACCTTCGAGACCGGATCGTCGAGCACACCCGACGTGAAGGACCCGACCACCGGCAAGGTCATCTCCGCGGGCACCCGCTCGCGGGGGATGATCAAGGTCAACGACCGCGACGGCAACCCGATCGAGATCGCAGCCGTCGTCGTGTGGCAGGTCACCGACACCGCGAAGGCGCTCTTCAGCGTCGACAGCTACCAGAGCTTCGTCGAGATCCAGTCCGAGAGCGCGCTGCGCAACCTCGCGAGCCAGTACCACTACGACTCGCCTGACGAGGATGCGGTGAGCCTGCGCGGCAACACCGACCTCATCGGCGAGCGGCTCCGCGACGAGCTGCACCAGCGGCTCGCGCAGGCAGGAGTCGAGGTACTCGAGGCGCGCATCTCGAGCCTCGCGTACGCGCCCGAGATTGCGGCGGCAATGCTTCGCCGGCAGCAGGCGAGCGCAGTCATCGCTGCGCGGACGAAGATCGTCGAGGGCGCAGTGAGCATGGTGGAGATGGCGCTCGCGCGCATCCAGGAGCGGGGCGTCGTGGAGCTGGCGCCGCAGCAGAAGGCGCAGATCGTGGGGAACCTGCTCGTGATCCTCTGCAGCGACCGCGACGCGCAGCCGGTCGTTCAGACGTCGTAGGCGGGCTCAGCGCTCCGCGAGCAGCGACTGCCTCGCCGCGGCGAGCTTCGCCTGCTGCACCGGATCGAGCACCGGGTACGCAAGATCGAGCGACGCGAGCGTGTGGATGACCACGCCCGCCACCACAAGCCGAGTGAACCACTTGTTGTCGGCGGGCACCACGAACCATGGTGCCTCGGGCGTCGCGGTGGCCCTGATCGCAGCCTCATACGCATCCATGTAGTCGTCCCAGTGCGCCCGCTCGGCCACATCCGCCTCGCTGAACTTCCAGTTCTTCGACGGGTTCTCGATGCGCTCAAGAAACCGCCTGCGCTGCTCCTCGCGCGAGACGTTCAGGAAGAACTTGCGGATCACGGTGCCGTTGCGCGAGAGGTAGCGCTCGTACGAGCGGATGTCCTTGAGCCGCTCGTCCCAGATGTCCTTCGTCACCAGCGAAGGAGGCAGCTGCTGTGCGCGCAGGATGCCCTCGTGCACGCGCACGACCAGCACCTCCTCGTAGTAGGAGCGGTTGAAGATGCCGATCTTGCCGCGCGACGGGAGCGCGCGCGAGCAGCGCCAGAGGAAGTCGTGGTCGAGCTCCTGGTGCGATGGCGCCTTGAAGGGGTGCACGTCGCACCCTTGCGGGTTCACGCCGCTCATCACGTGCTTGATCACGCCATCCTTGCCCGCGGCATCCATCGCCTGGAAGATGAGCAGGATCGACCACCGGTTCTGCGCGTAGAGCTTGTCCTGCATCTCGGCGAGCACGCGCACGCCCTCGGCGAGCATCTCCTGCGCGCGCGGCTTGTCCCTGCCCGACAGCGCCCCGGTATCCGCAGGATCATGGTCCTTGAGCCGGAACGAATCCCCATCCGTGACGCCATAGCGCTTGACCGCGCGGTGAGCCTGATCGACGAGCTCAGAAGTGTCCATGCAGAAGTGAGGTCGGCTTGCGCGCAGCCGATGGTGCAACAATTGCCCGGACGGCCTGTGCGTCAGGCACGCGCGTGCCGCGGCAGCGGCGCCCTAGGACACACGCTGCGCAACCGACGGACTGCGGCGCGCGCTGCGCAGCAGCCACAGGTGCACTGGAGCGCTCGTGCCGAGCACGGCAAGGATCCAGCACACCGGGATGCCCAGCGCCAGTCCCAGTCGCGGGTAGAGCGCCGCCGACAGCGCTGCATATGCGCCGACGCTCAGCGAGCCGAGCGCCATCGGTCCGGTCGCGCCTGTCGGAACGCCGCGTCCCTGCGCTATCCATGTCGCGACCATCGTCGTCAGGAAGATCGCAGGGAACGTGCTTGCGATCCCCGATGCGATGGGCCAGCCCGCTTGGGCCACCATGGCAGATGCGGCGATGGCGAGGCCTGCGGCCGTGCCGCGCATGAGGAGCGTCACCGCGCCCACACGGCGGTGGCCCCGCGGCGCATGGTGCGAGATGCGCCAAAGGGCCGCTCCAAGCGCAAGCGTCAGAAGCCAGCCTGCGGCACCGCACGCGGCGGCCACCGCCACCGACGGGTCGGCCGCATGTTCGGCGATGACGACCGCCGTCGAGCCAGTCGCCCACACGCACACGCTCGCGGCCAGCGTGCACCACATCCTTCTCGAATCGCTCCACGCCAGCGGCAGCCGCTGCGGCATCAGGCGCCACGTCGCGAGCACGCATCCGCACAGCAGCATGCCGACGGGGACCAGTGCCATCGACACGCGGAACGACTCGAGCGCGCCCGCCGCATCCGGCAGCGAGAGCCAGATCGCCGCAGTCGCAGGCACAATCGTGGTGGGCACTGTCGCCAGCACGCCGCCAATGCGGCCACCAAGTCGCTCCACGGCGACGGTGGCCGCGACAGCGACAAGGGCAGCGGCGCCCGCCGCAAGCGCAACATGCGCAACATCGATCACGATGCGGCGGGCCCTGCGTGCGCAGTGTGCGCCGCAATCGCGCGCGCACGCTCGAGAAGCCCGTTGACCTCATCTGGCGTGAAGGTCCGCGCGGAGCGGTTCGCGATGCCCAGCACGGCCCGAAGCGCGCCGCCGCCGTCGATGCACGGCACCGTGATCGCGCCCTCCATGCCGGTGGCGCGCGCACCCGGCCGCGACTGGCCCGACGCATCCTCCTGCAGGTTGCACACCGTCACAGGCTCGAGCCGCTGCGCAGCGAGGCCTGCAAGCCCCTTGCCCACCGGGATGCGGCGGATTGCATCCATCACAGGCGGCGGATAGAGGCCCACGATCGCCGTGAGGTGAAGGTGGCCGTCATCGCCCAAACGGTGCACCGTGCCGGATTCGGCCGCGAAGTGGGCGATGGCCGCCTCAAGCGACGCCTGGTCCGCTGGCGATGCGGGCATGTGGGTGTCGGTCATGGAGCGATCGTATGGCGTCATGCGATTACGCTGCATGCAGATGCAGGACGCCGCCGAGATCGTTCGCACGCTAGGGATGCAGAGGCACCCCGAAGGTGGCTGGTACGTCGAGATTCACAGGTCGCCGCTGCGCGTAAGGCCAGTTGCACAAGGCGAGTGCAACGCGCATCACGGCGACCGCAGTCCGTCCCGCGATGCAGGCGATGAACAACGTGCGGCTGTAGCCGATCAAGCCTCCCGTGCGGCGATGACATCCATCTACTACCTGCTCGAGCGTGGCCAGCGATCGCACTGGCACCGTGTCGATGCCGACGAGCTGTGGGCATGGCACGCGGGCGCGCCAATGGAGCTTTCGATCGCAGCGGTGCATGACCGGGGCGGCGGCCACGCCACGCCTGCGCGCGCGTCGGACGGTCCCGCACACCAGATCGCAGTGCACCGTCTTGGCATGAACCTTGCCGCCGGCGAGCGCCCACAGGCTGTGGTGCCCGCGCATGCGTGGCAGAGTGCGCAGCCGCTTGGCGACTGGAGCCTCATCGGATGCGTCGTGGCGCCGGGTTTCGAGTTCGCGCACTTCGAGCTCGCTCCCCCGGGATGGTCGCCCTGACGTGACGGCGCGCTCGAGGGCCTGCCGCAGGACCAGACGATGGGCCTCACGCGCGGCCAGATGCGCCCCCTAGCATCAGGCAATGCACCACCGCAACAGCGTCCTTCGGTCCCTGCTGGCGATCATCCCCTGCGCGCTCGCCGCATGCGGCGTGCAGGAGAACCTGCCGGCCGAGGCAGTGCCCGCCGACACCGTGATTGTCGTCCGGGTCGATCCCGCCACGATGCAGGGCCCGATGGTCCGCGATGCGATGGATGCGGTCGTGAAGATCGCCGGCCGCTCGACGAACCCGCAGATCGTGCAGCTCTCTGGACTGATCCAGCTCCAGTCGCTCTCGATGGATGAGGCCGAGTCGAAGACCACGGACGCCGCGATGGCTGCGCTTGCGGAGGCAGGCGCCACGGCCATCTGGGTGGTTGTGCCCGAATCGTCGCTCTCCAGCGCCGGTGAGCTCGCCGCAGATGCAGTCGATGCCGACGCTGATGACCTCCTCGAGTACGGCACCGCACTCGTGCAGGCGAAGACCCGCGATGCGGGACCGGCGATCGAGAAGGCTCTGCGAGCAATGGACGATGACCTCGCGTCGTGCACGGCCACATCGGTTGCGCCCGGATGGTTCGCGGTCCGCATGTCCGCGGACCAGCCGCTCCCCAAGGGCGGCGACGCGGCGATGGCCAGGGCGTTCGAGTCGGCGATCGCGCGCCAGTCGGGGGCGTCGATGGCGATGGCCATGAGGATGACCGACTCGATGCGTGCGGCCCTCGATTCGGATGACGAGATGATGCTTCAGGCGCAGATGATGGTCGGCCGCGTCGTCTCCGCGCTCGAGAGGCTGCAGATGCTCTCGGCCTCCGTGACCTTCGGCAAGGATCCTTCGATCCGCGCGCGAATGGCCTTCGGCACCGACAGCGACGCGGCCGAGTTCAACGCCGCATGGGACGAGACGCTGCAGACGATCCTTGGGTTCATCCAGATGCAGTCGATGATGGCTGAGGGCGGCGAGGAGGACGGCGATGAGCCTGCACCCAAGCCGACCCAGTGGGGCCCCGTGTTCGACGGACTCAAGATGCGCCAGGAGGGCGCGTCGCTCTCGCTCACGCTCGACCAGGAGCGGATGCGCGCCATGATGAAGTGAGCGCACGCGCGGCCGACAGGTAGTTCCGCACGTTCTCCGACATCTCGTCGAGAGAGTCGCCCCCGAACTTCGCGCGCAGCGCGCGGGCGACCTCGAACGCCACCACGTTCTCCATCACCACGCTCGCGGCCGCGACAGCGCAGATGTCAGACCGCTCGTACTGGCTGGTGACCGCCTCGCCGGTGCGCAGGTCGACGCTCGGAAGCCCCTGAAGCAGCGTGCTGATGGGCTTCATGGCGCCGCGCACCACAATCGGCATGCCGTTTGTCATGCCGCCCTCGAGGCCGCCCGCGTTGTTGGAGGGGCGCACGAACCCTAGGTGCGGCTCTGCAGCGCGTGCGGCATCGAATGCGATCGGGTCGTGCACCGCACTTCCCATGCGCGCAGCCGCTTCCTTGCCGAGCCCGATCTCCACCGACTTGAAGGCCTGGATCCCCATCACCGCCGCCGCAAGATGCGCATCAAGCCTCTGGTCCGAGCTCGCGCAGGACCCGAGACCCGGCATCACGCCGAACACGTGCACCTCGCAGATGCCGCCGACCGTGTCCTTGCGCTCCTTGGCGGTGCGGATGTGCGCCGCGATGCGCTCATCGGTGGCAGGATCCGGGCAGTACACCTCGCTGGAGTCGCGCGCCGCACGAAGCGATGCAAGGTCACCTGGCTGGGGCACGCCATCCCACATCGCATCGAGTGCGCCACGCACGAACCCGAGCACCTCGATGCCGAACGGTCGCAGCAGGCTTCTCGCCAGCGCGCCAGCAGCCGTACGAGCCGCAGTCTCTCGCGCGCTTGCTCGCTCGAGCGTCGCCCTGCAGTCGTCGGTGAGCCACTTGATGCTGCCGGCAAGGTCCGCATGGCCAGGCCGCGGCCTGTGCACCGGTGGCGTGCGCTCAGGGTCGTCTATGCGCGAGTCGCGGTTGGCGATGCGCAGCGCGACTGGACTGCCGATCGTGCGGCCGAGCCTGACGCCGGAGAGGATCTCCACGCTGTCGTGCTCGATGCGCTGCCGCGCACCACGGCCGTATCCGCCTTGCCTGCGCGCGAGCTCCGCATCGATGAGCGCCGTGTCCACCTGCACTCCCGCCGGCATGCCCTCCACCACCGCAAGCATGCAAGGCCCGTGCGACTCGCCAGCGGTGCGGTACGAGAGTTCCACGAAGCGATCCTAGCGCTGGCTGCCTGCGGCCGGCGCAGCCATTGCCGGCGGCTTGAGCCCAGGAAGCCCTGCGAGGAACAGCGTGCGCTGCGCCGCCTGCTCGAGCTGGCCACGTGCAGCACGCCACTGGATCAGCGCAGCAGTGTCAGGTGCGCCTCCACGGGACTGCGCAGACTGGCTGATGATGGCCACAGCCGAGGCCCAGAGGTCCGCCGCGGGATGCGCAGACTCGCCGTCGAGCGCATCGCACCAGGCTGCACGCTCGCTGCGGATGAGCAGCATGCGTGTCGAGCTCCATCCGGGCACTCCGGCGGCGAGCGCGCCGGCCACCAGGAATCGTCGCGCATGCCACGCTGCCGTGACGTCCCCCGCACGGGACACCGAGTCCTCGAGCGCACGAACGGCTGCGAGCGCCGCACGAGCCTCCGCATGCGCAGCCGCTGCCGCAGCCTGTGCCCGTGCTGCACTCGCCGATGCGCTGCGCGTGCGCGCCTGCTGGATCGCGAACGCTGCTGGGTCGCCCGCCGGCGGCGAACCATGCTGCCGCACCAGCGCATCGACGTCGCGCAGCGCAAGGTCGGCGCCGATTCGCGCACGCTCGGCAGCGACCGACGCATCGAGGGCTGCGCTCCGCCCCGTCGCCCCATCGGAGAGCACGCGGCCAAGCCCGCCCTCGACGAGCGCCCTCGCATCAGGAGGAAGCGATCCCCACGCGTCGGGGTCGGCGATGGACCTTGCCAGCGCACGGAGATCGAGCATGACGGCCTCGCCCTCCTCCGAGGGCGTCACGCCCGCAAGTGGCGCATGCGGCGCCTGAACCTCGAGGCCTCGCGCAAGCCTGAGCTGCGACACCCATGCGGGTGCGCCACCGGTCCGCATCGCGAGGCGCTCGAGCGCACCCCAAGTCTGCCCATCGTGGCGCACCACCGCATCGAGGCAACGCTGCTCGAGCGACGCAAACGACGCTGCGGCGGCGTCGAATGCCGCCATGTCACCCGCGCGCACGGCCTGCTCTGCGCGGTTCCGGGCGGCCGCGAGCTGCTCCAGCGCCGGTGCGACGTGCTGGGCCCAGCGCATGGAGTCGTCGCGGACAAGTGCGTCGAGCGCGCGCCGGTCCTCGTCATCCTGTACCTGCGCATCAAGCGCCCGTATGCCAAGCTGCTCGAGCGCGGGCCGGAGCGACGTCAGCGAGTCGGGCAGCGCGTAGGCGGATGCGCGAGACGGCGGCAGTTCGCCACGCTGCATTACCGCCGACGCGACATCCCGGGGCAGGGACTCCATCACCTCGACCGCGCCATCCTCGCCGACGATGCGTGCGATCGTCGGCGCCGAGTCGGCGAGCTGCGCATACGCAAGCGCCCGAATCGCCTGTGCACGGTCCGCACCGACGGACTCCGCCAGCGCCGCGAGCAGCGCCGCATCCTCCTCCTGGAGCAGCGTCTCCACGCCAGATGCTCGCTGCAGCGTCGGCGCGGGCTCCCCGGCAGCGGGCACCGAGCGCGAACCTGACGGTGCACGCCGCGTGCATGCCGCACGCCGGCGCGCCACCTCATCCTCCGCGGACATCCAGCGCGCACGTGTGTACGCGTCCACTGCGGCGAGTGCCGAGTCACGTGCCCGCGACTCCACAGCCGGCATGCGCGCGACGACCACACGCATGAGCTGGGCACGCGACGCCCACTCGCGGACGAGATCGGGGTAGGCGCCTGCCAGCATCGCGCGAAGCACGGCCTCGCCTGCCGGCGCAGCCGCAGCGCAGTCGGCGGCGAGCGATGCCTCTGCGTCGAGCCATCTCGACCGGATGCCTCTCTCGGATGTACGCAGCTCATCTACGTCCTCGCCCGAGTCCGCCCGCGCACGCAGCTCCGCAAGCGCCCGGGCGCTGTCCTCCGAGATCCTCGCGTACGCGGAGACGGCGCTTCGCAGCTCGAACGGCACGCCGTTGCGCGCGCTCGCGCGCAGCGCATCGACGGCTCCACCTGCCTCGCGCGCGCACTGCTCCGCCATCGCGCATCGCCGCGCACGTCGCCACGACTCGATCGCGGGCGCTGCGCTCTCGCCGAGAAGCTCAAGAAGCCGGTCGAGGAGCGTCCCGTCAACCTCCATGCGTGCGTCCATGTCCAGCGCTGCGCCCGAGCGCGATCCATTGGGGCGCGCACGTTCGGCGGCGGCCCATGCCGCAAGGTAGTCCCGGTGTGCCGCGCACACGTCAGGCCACTCCGCGGGAGAGATCGCAATGAGGTCGCCGCACCACGCGCGGACCTCCTCGAAGAGGATCGGGTCCACCTGCCCGCCGAATGCGGGCGCGCGCGCATGGGCTGATGCGCCGCCGCGCGACATCGGGGCGGCCGCACTTGCGGCGCGCGAATCGGCGATCGCGCACAGCATGACGATCACGGCCGCGCACAGGCAGGCGACCGGGCTCGAGAGCACCGTGGCCGAGGGCGCCTTCGCAGACTTGGCCGGATGCGCCTGGGGATCAACACCGGTCCACGCCATGAACTGGCGCCGCGCCTGCGCCAGCAGCAGCTGCATGCCGGTCGCCACCCGCGCCCCGCGTGCGCGCGCCTGCTGCACAAGCGGCGTCTCCTCGGGCACCGACACCATGTCGAGCACCGCACACTGCGGACCCACAAGGTCAGCGCTCGGGAGGGGCGACGCCAGCTCGTCCGGTCCGCCCTGCATGCCGATCGGCGTTGCGTGAATCAGCGCATCGAACGAATGCGACGCGAGCTGAGGAAGCGCGGCGCCGCCGATGCGGCCATCGCTCCCGGATGCGCAGTGACGCGAGAGCTCCGATGCCGCCGCATCGGCCTGCTCCGGCCGACGCGCAAGGATCGTCACGTCGGACCCCTCCTTCGCCATCGCGTATGCAGCCGCGCGCGCTGCGCCACCTGCGCCGACGATCGCCACGCGGGCGCCGCGCCAGCCTGCCCCCTGCTGCGCAAGGCCCCGCATCACCTCCGCGACGGCTGGCGCATCGGTGTTCAGCGCGCGCATGCGCCCATCGGGACCGATCACGAGCGTGTTCGCCGCGCCGATCGCCGCGCTTGCGTCATCGGCGTCACCGCCGCACTCGCGCACGTAGCGCAGCAGGTGCTCCTTGTGCGGGTGCGTGACGCTTGCGCCCCTGAAGTCGAGCGCCGCACACGCGTGCAGCTCGCCAACCGTCGCCTTGAATGACTCCCATCCTGGCGCCACCGGCATCGGGAAGTAGCGCGCATCGATGTCATGCGCAGCGAACCATCCGTTGTGGACCTGCGGGCTCCTCGACTGCGCGACGGGCCACCCGATCACGCCATACGCCGCAGTGGTGCGGCTGATCCGCCTGATGCCCCACATGCCGACGAGCTCGCGCACGCTCGGCTGGCCTGGCGCTGTGGCCCCGTCGCCATCCACATGCGCATAGGTGAGCAGCGCCCCGAACTTGGGTGCAAGCACACGCGTCATAAGCCCGAACTCGCCCATACAGATCGCTGCGGTGGGCTTGGACCGCATCGAGAGAAGCTCCACGGACTCCGTCACATCGCGGAGGCTCCGCGCGCGCCATGCCAACTTCGCCACGGCGCATGCAGGGTCGCCCCACATCAGGCCGATGCGGCGCGACAGGTCCCCAGGCCGACCCATGAAGTCGTGTGCGGACACGATCAGGCCAGGCAACCCATCCCGCACCTGCCCCGGATGGTCCACGCACAGGAGCACCTTCTGGCGGAGGTTCGCGCTGCGCTCGAGGCTCGAGAGCTCCACATCGATGTACCGCGGCGGGTGGTCGGCGGTGCACACAGCCTCAAGGAAGGAGATTCGGTCCGTCTCGTCGCCGTCCCATCCGCCGCCCTCGGCAGCTGCGCGAACCGTCACGATGCATGGCATGGGCGACTCGCGGACAAGGCGGCGGGCGGCCTCGACTGCGCCGGGCTCGCCGGCAAGCATGTCCATGCGCCACTCCACCAGGTCAGCCCCATCGGCCTTCGCCTGCGATGCCCGCACGAGGGCATCCGACACGGCATCTGGCCTGTCCACCGCGATGCTGGCGGCAATGAGCGTCACCTGACCGATGCTACGAGCGGCGAATACGATCGGCGCGTGAGCGAGCCTGCCGAAGAGCGGATTGTTTCAGACGCACGCGAGTGGCTGAGGGGACACCTCAGCGGCTTCATCCGCTTTGACGGCGAGCGCACGCCGATCCGGATCGTCGTCGCGCCGGATGGGTCGATCGTGGCGCCAGTGATGGTCGCGATGCTCATCTCGACGGACGTCGTGCTCGAGCTGCCCAATGACGACGACGAGTCGATGCACCTGATGGTGACTCTCGAGAAGTTCGACGAGAACGGCCCCCACGGCGGACTGGCCGACCGGTGGCGCATCTACCACGGCGACCCGCCTGACGTGAACTGGGCGCAGTGCACGGTCGACGCGGTGCGCTTCGCCGGATACTTCGTCGATGGCGATGCGCTGATGGCACCGAACCCGCTTGCCGCGGGCGAGGCCGCGGCGTGCAGCGCCATCAACCGCGGCGACCGCTCGGTGCTCGCCGCCGCCGCACGCGCGTGCGGCGGACACGAGCTTGCCGATCCGAGGGTCGTCGGCATCGATCCAGGCGGCTGCGACATCCGCAGCGACTTCGGGGTCGTGCGCGTGCCATGGCCGGAACCCATCGGCGATGCGGCGCAGGCTGCCGCTGCGCTCGCACGTGTGGCAGGGCAGCGCGCATAGGGCATCGGCACCATCCGCGCCCTCGCCGCACGTGACATGCCGCGCGTGACGTGCCGCGGGCGGCGCCCTCAAATCCCGCGCGGAACAGGTTTCGGCATCGAGGCCGGTCCCCGTAGCATTTGCGGCATGGGACACCATGAGAACCCAGTCGAGAAGAAGTTTGCGGGCAGCCTCAACTCGGCGATGATCGCCGACGGCGAGGCCAACGCCGCACAGGAGTACGCGAACCAGTTTGGCCAGCCTGGGTTCACCGATCCCACCCGCCTCTACATCACGCAGCGCTACGAGGGCTACACGGAGGAGAACCAGGAGACGTGGCAGACCCTCTACGACCGCCAGATGGAGTACCTCGCGGATCACGCCAGCGAGACGTACCTCGGAGGCGCGCGCGCCATCAAGCTCGTGCGCGACTACATCCCGCACCTCGAGGGGCCGCTGTCGGTGAACACCTTCCTGAAGCAGCTCACGGGATGGCAGAGCAAGGCAGTGCCGGGCTACCTGCCCGCGAAGAGCTTCTTCGCGTGCCTTGCGCGCCGCGAGTTCCCCACCACGATCGTCATCCGGCCGAAGCAGTCGATCGACTACCTGCCGGAACCTGACATCTTCCACGACATCTTCGGCCACGTGCCGCTGCATGCGGACCCGGTCTTCGCTGACTTCCTGCAGACCTACGGCAAGGCTGCGCTACTCACCGAGGACCCCCACCACATGGAGCGACTTGCCCGGCTCTTCTGGTTCACGGTGGAGTTCGGACTGATCAAGGAGGGCGGGCAGGTGAAGCTCTACGGCAGCGGGCTCATCTCGAGCCCGGGCGAGAGCATCCATGCGCTCAATTCCAAGGATGTCGACCGGAGGCCATTCGACCTCGAGCGCGTGTGCGACACCAGCTTCGAGATCGACCACTACCAGCCGATCCTCTACGTGCTCGACAGCTTCACGCAGCTGCGCGATGCCATGAACACCTACGCCAACCGCCTCATCGACGAGGCGTCGCGGCGCGCACCCCAGGCAGCCTGAGGGAGGGATCAATGACCGCCGCCCCGCGACACGCAGCGCCGTCCACCGCAGCTCACGAGACCGCCGTGCAGCACCCGCCCTATCCGGTCAAGGAGAGCGCGATGCCGCTCGCGGTCAACTCGCTTGGCGACCCCACCGGATGGGCAGCCGACGGCACGGTGGCGCCCTCAGTTGCCCTCAACGCGTGGATCGAGGCCAATCGGCACATGATGAAGCCGCCGGTCTCGAACAAGTACCTCTACTCGGGCGAGGACTTCTTCGTGATGATCATTGCGGGCCCGAACGCCCGCAACGATTTCCACATGACGAACTCCGAGGAGTTCTTCATCCAGCTCAAGGGCGACATCGTGGTGCGCATCCGCGACACCGATGGCGTCATCCGCGACGTGACGGTGCGCGAGGGCGAGACGTTCTTCATCCCGCCCAACGTGCCGCACTCGCCGATGCGCGGGCCGGACACGATTGGCCTTGTCGTGGAGCGCCGGCGACCGCCCACCGAGACCGAGCACATCATGTACTTCTGCGAGCAGTGCGGCGACCTTGTCTACGACAGGGAGTTCGCGTGCGCGGACATTGTGGTGGCCTTCTCGCGCGCGATGGAGGAGTTCTGGGCGGATCCGGCGCTCTGCACCTGCAAGCGCTGCGGCACGCGCATCATGAAGCCTGCGCCGCGCACGCAGGCCCCTGACGCGCTGAGGCGCTGAACCGGCGCGTTGCCGCGCCCTTGCGGCGCC
>CAZKTN010000008.1:44427-55237 GCA_964555705.1 uncultured Isosphaeraceae bacterium
GCGCCCTTGCGGCGCCGACCTTTTGCAGGCCCGCTGCGTAGGATCATGGTCCGCATGCGGACCGTCCGCGCCATTGACCTGCACACGCACATCCTGCCTGAGCGCTGGCCCGACCTGCGAGAGCGCTACGGCTACGGAGGGTGGGTGTCGCTCGAGCACCACGCGCCGTGCTGCGCGCGCATGATGGTCGACGGGCAGCCCTTCCGCGAGATCGAGAGCAACTGCTGGGACCCCATGCGCCGCATGGGCGAGTGCGATGCCCACGGCGTCGACATGCAGGTGCTGTCGACGGTGCCCGTGATGTTCTCCTACTGGGCGAAGCCGCAGGATGCGCTCGACCTTGCTCAGATCCTCAACGACCACATCGCATCGGTGGTGGCTCGCCACCCCGACAGGTTCCTGGCGCTTGGCACGATCCCGATGCAGGACCCGGCGATGGCGGTCCGCGAGCTCGAGCGCTGCGTGCGCGAGCTCCGCTTTCCCGGGGTGCAGATCGGCACCAACGTGCACGGGCGCAATCTCGACGAGCCCGAGTACGCGGAGATCTTCGCCGCGGCGGAGTCGCTCGGCGCGGCCATCTTCGTGCACCCGTGGGAGATGATGGGCCGTGCGGAGATGCCGCGCCACTGGATGCCGTGGCTCGTCGGCATGCCCGCCGAGACGACGCGCGCGATCTGCTCGCTGGCGTTCGGCGGAGTGCTCGACCGCCATCCGCGGCTCCGCCTGTGCTTCGCGCATGGCGGAGGCAGCTTCCCGTTCACGATCGGCCGCATCGAGAAAGGCTTCGTGGAGCGGCCAGATCTGTGCGCGACGAGGTCCTCCACGAATCCGCGCGCCCACCTCGGCAGGCTCTGGTTCGACAGCCTCGTGCATGATGCGCATGCGCTGCGCGAGCTTGTCCGAATCGCCGGGGCCGACCGGGTCGCGCTCGGAAGCGACTACCCCTTCCCGCTCGGGGAGCACGTGCCCGGCACGGTCATCCGCGCCGTGAAGGAGTTCGATGCGGCGACGCGTGCGCGGCTGCTCGCGGGCAACGCGATCGAGTTCCTCGGCGTCGGCGCATCGCTCCGCACGGAGACCGGCACATGACCGCGATGACGGACTGCCTCCACCTCGCCGCCAGCGACATAGAGCCCACCGCGGACTTCGCACGCTGGTGCGACTCGAACGACCCGCTGGCCCCGTTCCGTGACGAGTTTCACATCCCAGCAGGGCCGGATGGGCGCCCGGTGGCATACATGGTCGGCAACTCGCTCGGGCTCCAGCCCAGGGCAGTGCAGGCACTTGTCGCCGAGGAGCTCGACGACTGGGCGAGACTCGGCGTCGAGGGCCATGTGCACGCGCGAAGGCCTTGGGTGAGCTACCACGAGCTCTTCAGGGACGGCATGGCGATGCTCGCAGGTGCACGGCCGCACGAGGTCGTGGCGATGAACACGCTCACCGTCAACATCCACCTGATGATGGCGACGTTCTGGCAGCCTGCCGGCCGCAGGTCGCGCATCATCATCGAGAAGGGCGCATTCCCGAGCGATACCTATGCGGTGCGCTCGCATGTAGCGGCGCGCGGCATGGACCCGGGCTCGGTGGTGGTGGAAGTCGCGCCGCGCGAGGGAGAGGCGTGCCTGCGCGACAGCGACATCATCGACGCGATCGCGCGCGAGGGCGATGCGCTTGCGCTCGTCATGCTCGGAGGCGTGAACTACTACACGGGACAGGTGCTCGACATGGCGCGCATCACGCGCGCCGCACGCGATGCCGGCGCCCGCTGCGGATGGGACCTGGCGCACGCGATCGGCAACGTCGAGCTGCGCCTTCACGAGTGGGACGCCGACTTCGCCTGCTGGTGCAGCTACAAGTACCTCAACGGCGGTCCGGGCGCGGTGGCCGGCGCCTTCATCCACGATCGCCATGCGCGCGACTTCGGCCTTCCCCGCATGGCGGGATGGTGGAGCCACGAGCCATCCAAGCGATTCGAGATGAGGCCGGAGCTTGTGCTCGCCGAGGGCGCCGACGGGTGGGCGGTATCGAACCCCCCGATCCTCTCGCTCACCCCGCTGCTGGCGAGCTTCGACATCTTCCGCCGCGCCGGACTCGAGCGGCTGCGCGCGAAGGCGCGCGCGATGAGCGCATACATCGAGGTATGCCTGCGCGAGGGTGCAGCCGACCGGCTGCGCATCCTGACCCCTGCAGCATCGTCGGCGCGCGGTTCGCAGCTGTCGATCGAGGTGGGTGGCGGCACGGCCGCTGCACGGTCCCTGTTCGAGCGCCTGGCCCCTGCCGGGGTCCTGTGCGACTTCCGGCATCCGGCGGTCATCCGCGCGGCACCCGCACCGCTCTACTGCTCGTTCGCGGACTGCAGGCGGCTGGTCGACGCACTGCTCGCCTGAGCGCCAATACGATCCCGCCGATGCGCCATGTGCTGATCGTTGGAGCCGGACTTGCGGGATGCCTTCTCGCACAGCAGCTGGCGGCCGCAGGGTGGCGCGTCACGGTGCGCGAGCGCCGCAGCGATCCCCGCGCAAGGGGCTACATCGGCGGCAGGTCGATCAATCTCGCCATAAGCGTGCGCGGACTCACCGCACTCCGCCGCGCCGGGCTCGAGGCGGAGATCCTCAAGGATGCGATCCGGATGCCGGGACGCATGATCCACCCAGGCTCCGGCGGCGGACCGCTCTTCCAGCCATACAGCCACGATCCCGCGCGTGCGATCCACAGCGTCTCGCGAGGCGCGCTCAACCTTGCGCTGCTGCACGCTGCAGATGCCCACGATGCGGTGAACGTCGCATTCGACCGCAGGTGCACCGACATCGACTTCGCCGCTCCTGCGGCCACCTTTGTTGACCCCGACGGCCGCACCGAGACGATCGCCGCCGACCTGATCGTCGGCGCCGACGGCGCCTACAGCGCGGTGCGCGGCGCAATGCAGCGCAATGACCGGCTCGACTACTCGCAGTCGTACCTCGGGCACGGCTACAAGGAGCTGCACATCCCGGCCGTCACAAGCGGTCCGCATGCGCCGTGGGCGATGCGCCGCGACGCGCTCCACATCTGGCCGCGGGGCGGATCGATGATGATCGCGCTGCCGAACCCGGACGGCTCCTTCACGTGCACGCTCTTCTGGCCTTGGGAAGGGAACCATTCCTTCGCCTCGGTGCCTCACGGTCGCGCCGCACTTGCGCACTTCGCCAGGCACTACCCCGACGCGCTGCCGCTCATGCCGACGCTCGAGGCCGACTTCGACCGCAATCCCGTCGGATCGCTGGTGACGGTCCGCACATCGCCATGGCAGGTCGGAGGGAAGGTGGCGCTGATCGGCGACGCTGCGCACGCGATCGTGCCCTTCTACGGACAGGGAGCCAACGCAAGCTTCGAGGATGTCACCGCGCTGGTCGACCTCCTTGCGTCGCACGGCAACGACACTGGCGCAGCGCTTCGCGCCTACCAAGCGCAGCGCATCCCGAACGCAAACGCGATCGCCGACATGGCGCTGCACAACTTCATCGAGATGCGCGACCGCACCGCAAGCCGCGTGTTCCGCATGAAGAAGCGCATCGAGCATGCGCTGCATGCCATGCTCGGCGACCGGTTCATCCCGCTGTACGACCTCGTGAGCTTCACGAACGTGCCCTACGCACAGGCCCAGGCAAGAGGCCGGAGCCAGGACCGAATGCTGCTCGCCGGCACCGTCGGGGCCGGCATCGCGCTCGCGGCCGTCACCACTGGCGCTGCCCTCTGGCTGGCACTGCGATGAGCCGAGCGCGCCTCGGCGTCGGCACAGGAACGATCACCGTCATCCTGACGCTGCTCGGGTGGTCGACGGTCCCCCTGCTGCTGCGCGACCTCTCCGAGTCGGTCGACTTCTGGACCAACAACGGCTGGCGATACGGCGCGAGCGCGCTCTTCTGGCTTCCGCTCGTGCTGCACGCGTGGTGGCGGCGCCGCCTGCCTGCCCGCATCTGGCGCGATGCGCTGGTGCCCTCCATCGCCAACATCGCCGGCCAGATCGCGTTCACCGCGGCCCACCATGAGGTGGGACCTGGCATGGTCACGTTCGGGCTTCGCACTCAGCTGGTGTTCGTGGCGATCGGCGCGTGGATCCTGATTCCCGCCGAGCGCGGCGTGCTGAAGAGCAGGCAGTACCTCGGTGGCGCCGCACTTCTCGTTGCAGGTCTCATGCCGATCCTGATCGGCGGCGAGGCGGGCGGCCGCGGCGCGCCCCCGGGCGGCAGCGTTTCGCTCGGCATTGCGCTCTCGATCTTCTCGGCCGCGAGCTACGGCGCGTACGGGCTCGCTGTGCGCCGCAACATGACCTCCTACCACCCGATCACGGCATTCGCGGTGATCTGCCAGATCACCGCGCTCGGCCTCATCGCGCTCATGCTCGTGTTCGGGCGCGACCACGGGATGTACGTGCCGCAGCTCTCCGGGCAAGTGCTGGCGTCGCTGGCCATCTCTGCGTTCATCGGCATCGCCATCGGCCACGTCTTCTACTACATCAGCATCGCCAAGCTCGGCGTCGCCATCACGAGCGGAGTGCTGCAGCTGCAGCCGTTCCTGGTGAGCGCGGCGAGCTACTTTCTCTATGGTGAGCGGTTCACGTGGTGGCAGTGGACTGGAGGCATGACGGCGATCTGCGGCGCCACCCTGATGCTGGCGGCGCAAGGCGCCGGATCGCGCAAGCTGGCGATGGCAAGCACGGAAGGATCCGACTGATGAAGGCAACGGAAGCGCATCACATGGCGACTGCGACGATCGATGTCAGGAACCTCGTGAACGGCCGGTTCACGGACCGTCAGGGTGCGGCGCTCGAGGTCATCGATCCGGCCGCGCAGGCGAGGATCGGCTCGTGCCCTGACTCGACCGCACGCGAGGTCAGCGAGGCGATCGATGCCGCGCACCGCGCATTTCCGGGATGGGCGCGCACTGGCGCGCCTGACCGAGCCGCCGCGCTCCGCCGCCTTGCCGACCGAATCGAGTCCGACCTGGAGCTCTTCGCGCGCACCGAGGCGACCGACACCGGCAAGCCGATTTCGCTTGCGCGCTCGGTCGACATCCCGCGCGCGATCTCCAACTTTCGCTTCTTTGCGGATCTCGCGGAAGACGCCGGCGGACCCCTGAGCCCGCACACGCTCCAGGGCCCCGGATTCCGAAGTGCGGTAGGCCGTCGTCCGCTGGGCGTCGCCGCCTGCATCGCCCCCTGGAACCTGCCCCTGTACCTGCTCACCTGGAAGATGGCGCCGGCGCTCGCGGCGGGATGCACGGTGGTCGCCAAGCCGAGCGAGGTCACCCCGCTCACCGCCCACCTGCTTGCGGAGCGTGCGATCGACTGCGGCTTCCCCGCTGGTGTCCTCAACATCGTGCATGGACGCGGACCTGTGGCGGGCCAGACCCTCTGCACCGACCCACGCGTCTCGTGCATCACGTTTACGGGCGGCACCGCCACCGGGGAGGCGATCGCACGCGCGGCCGCCCCCCGCTTTGTCCGCATGGCGCTCGAGCTCGGCGGAAAGAACGCGGCGGTTGTGCTCGCCGACGCATGCACGCCGCACCGCATCGACGCCACCGCCGACGGCCTGATGCGGGCACTCTTCTCGAACCAGGGCCAGGTGTGCCACTGCGCAGAGCGCGTGCTTGTCGAGCGGGCCGGGATGGATGCGCTCGTTGATGCGCTCGCGCGGCGTGTCGCGGCACTCCGTGTGGGCGATCCGCTCGAGGAGTCGACGCAGTTCGGCTCCCTGATCTCCGCAAGCCACCGGGGCAAGGTGGAGTCTGCTATCGCAGCGGCCCGGGCCGAGGGTGCGCAGGTCATCTGCGGCGGAGTCCGCCCAGCTCCAGAATCGCTTCCCGAGCGCGTCCGCGCAGGGGCCTTCCTGCTGCCCACCCTCATGACCGGTCTCGCAGCGGGATGCCGCACCGATCAGGAGGAGATCTTCGGGCCGGTGGCGACCGTCGCCGCCTTCGACAGCGACGACGAGGCGATCACCCGCGCCAACTCGACGCGCTTCGGGCTGAGCGCCACGGTGTGGACCGACGATTGCACGCGTGCGGCGCGAATTGCCGATGCACTTGTCTGCGGCACCGTATGGATCAACGGCTGGATGGCGCGCGACCTGCGTGCGCCGATCGGTGGAGTCAGGGCGAGCGGCCTCGGTCGTGAGGGCGGCTCGGAGGCGCTCCACTTCTTCGCCGAACCACACGTGGTCGTGACCCCAGACCCCACGCCATGAGCGCTCCCAGCCACGAACCGCAGTCCATCAGCTCGTCGCGCGCGCCCGAACCGGTTGGCGCCTACCCGCACGCCAAGCGCGTCGGCGACCTCGTGTTCCTCTCGGGGATCGGCCCGCGCGAGCGCGGATCGAAGCGCATCCCCGGGGTCACCCTCGATGCGCAGGGCAAGGTCACCGCGGTGGACATCGCTGCACAGTGCCGGTCATGCTTCGACAACGTCAAGGCCGTCGTCGCCGACTGCGGCCTGCCGTGGACCAGTGTGGTTGACGTCACCGTCTTCCTCACCCGCATGAACGAGGACTTCCCTGCGTACAATCGCATCTATGCGGAGTACTTCGCCGGCGAGGGCAACCCCAATCCCACACGCACCACACTCGGCATCACGGCACTGCCAACGCCAATCGCAGTCGAGGTGAAGGCGATCTGCTGGGCCGGGGCCAGGTAGCCGCGAATGCCATGGACATCCAGGAGGCGATCCGTGTCAGCAATGCGCTTCTCGTCAGTGCAGGATCTGCCGCGCTGCTGGGCATCGCACTGCTGGGCATCGCACGCGTCGGCATCCCTGGCTGGCGCTTCACGCCCGGCGCGCCGCGCTGCCCGAGGTGCCGTTTCGACCTTCGTGGCCTGCCCGACCCGAATTCGCCGTGCTCCGAGTGCGGTGACACGCATGTCGCGCAGCGCACCACACCACGCGCACGCCGAGTCCTGGTGCTCACTGCCATGACCTTCGCCTGCATCAGCCTCGCCGCAATCGTCGGGCTCTTTGCGCACCCGGCAAGCCGGCCCCGCGCGCTCTCCTGGCTCGCCCCGTGGGAGGAGACGTCGCGCCTGATGATCGGCGATGCAGACATCATTGCCGAGGACCTGCGGTTTCCGGAACCGCCACCCGAGGACGGCATCATGCAGCGCCTCCGTGTGGTCACGCCCCGCGGCACGCTCACGCTCGGCGAGCACATTGTGTGGAAGGTCTATCCCGTGGACCTTGGCGATGGCGTGCCTCGCGCAGTGGCGGACCTCTACTCGGGAGGCACAGGGATGTTCGGCGGCACTTGGCTGATCACCATCGATCCCGAGCGCGCCCCCGATGCGACCATGCTCTCGGAGCGAGCCACCGTGGCGCCATGGGCTGACATCCGCGCGAAGCATGAGAGCGACGAGATCGATGCGTTCGGCCGCACCCTGCCGCGCGGGGTGGCGCCCGAAGGCATGGGCCTTGCGATGCACTCCTTCCGGACGCACGGGTTCGTCGCGCGTGCGAGCACTCCGGGAATGGACGTGACCGCACAGTGGAATGGCCGCTCATGGGACATCGCGTGCCCGCTTTGCGCCGACCCGATCTCCGACGAGCTCTACGCCGAGCTGGCGGCTGCGGTGCGCGAGCGCATGGCGAAGGTTGCGGCGGACCGGAACGGCGAACCGCTCTGGAGCGCATCAGGATCGATGTCGATCGTGCCGCTCCTGCGCGGCATCGCCACCCTCGCCCAAGCGGGACACCGTGACCGTGCAGAGCAGCTCGCGCGCGAGCTGTTCGTGCCGAGCGCCAAGGCTCCTGACAGCGACTACCCCACAGCGGATTCGTTCGTGAAGGCGTGGATTGAGGCGTTCGATGCCGAAGGCATCCAGCGTGCGGGTCACACGCCCTCGTCGCGCAGCGCCCTCAGCGCGGCGCGGATCGGCGATGCATCAAAGCCCTCGAGCGCGAGCGGCAACGCCACCAGCTCCCACTGACCCGGCAGCACGCCGTCAAGGCGAAGGCCCTCGATGATCGACACGCCGCGCGCAGCGCACCGCGCATGCGTGGGCAAGTCCTTGCTCGTCGCCGTGTCGACGCTTGGGGTGTCGACCCCGACAAGGCGCACACCCATATCCGCCATCCGGTCGATCAGCTCTGGCTCGAGTCCCGCGAACTCCTCGGTCCACCGCTCCGGATCCTCGAAGGTGCCTGTGCCGATGAGCACCCGCGGCGTGGTCGGGCCCTTCCACACGATGTCGTCCCACCCGATGCGTCCGCCACGTGCGCGCATCGGATCGCGCACATGCACCACCTCGCAGATGCCCCAGTAGAGATCGAGCGGCTGCCGCTCGATGGACGCACCGCCGATCGTGTAGTGCAGCGGCGCGTCCGCATGGGTGCCGAGGTGCACCGTCGCACGGATCGTGCTCAGCGTGACCGACGCGCCATCGCGCTGGTCAAGCAGCACCTCGCGCGAGAGCGGCGTGTCGCCAGGGAACACGGCGAGCCGGGTCGAGACCGGCATGGAGATGTCGATGACCTGCCGAGGCGCCATGGGTACCTCACTGCGCTGCGGACCTGCCGCCGTCGACGGGCAGGTTCACGCCGTTGATGTACGACGCCGCGGGCGACGCGAGGAATGCGACGGCCGCCGCGATCTCCTCCGGACCGCCGAGGCGGCCCGCGGGAATCTGCGCGATCGCGTCCCGCTCAATCGCATCGACCGTCGTGCCGGCACGTGAGGCCTTGCCCTTGAAGAGCGCCTCGAGTCGCGCGGTGCGCGTGAATCCCGGAAGCACGGTGTTCACCGTGATGCCGAAGCGGCCAAGCTCGCCCGCGAGCGTCCGTGCCCAGTTGGCTACCGCGGCACGGATGGTGTTGGACACTCCAAGCCCACGGATCGGCACCAGCACCGAAGTGCTCGTGATGTTGATGATGCGTCCGTATCCAGCGTCACGCATTCCGGGCGCGCACGCCTGCACCAGCGCCTGCCCCGTCAGAAGGTGCATCTCGAATGCCTTCGCGAACTCCTCCGGTGCCGCATCGATCGCGAACCCTGCGGCTGGCCCGCCCGTGTTGTGGATCACGATATGCACGGGACCGTGCGACTGCACATGCGTGTCCGCCGCCTTCTGCACCGCATGCCAGTCAGAGAAGTCGACGTTGACGCTGCGGTGCACCTGTGCATTGCCTGCTGGCCGCGCGAGCGCAGCCTGCACCACCGCAAGCCCCTCGGGGTTGCGGCCCAGCAGCGTGACCGACGCTCCCGCCGAAGCCAGCGCTTCCGCGCACGCCCGCCCGATGCCTTGCGTCGAGCCGCCCACCATCGCGTGGCGACCAGCAAGCGGCAGCGGATGAGTGGAGTTGATGTCGCTCATGCTGCAGAGGGTAGCCGCGACGATCAGCTCAGCGGCTCAGGAGCGCGCGGGTCCCGTCGATGCCGAGCGCTGCCATCGCGCACGCGCAGACCGAGTACACGATTGTGGCCCGGTTGTGCGCCGCCTCTGCAGCGACGCGGGCCGCCTCGTCAAACGCACGGTCCGCAATCCACCCATCCCACACCGCCCGGTACAGGTGCTCGCTCGAGAGGTCTGTCCATGCCTGAAGCGCGAAGAGCGCAGCGGTCGCCATGAAGGCCCACCACGCGCGCCGCGCAGCGCGCCCACCGAAGGTGGCACGGCTTCCGACAGCGAGCATCACGCCGAGCACGGTGATGACCGCCACGCTTCCCCACGACACCGCGCGGAACATCGGGCGCGCCACGTTGCCGCCCACATACCTCCACGCCGCACCCGATGGCATCTCCGCAAGCGCGCCCGCACGCGCGGCGTCATCCGGCGTCGGCGATGTGCCGGCGATCAGCACACCCGTCGACTTCACGCTCGCAAAGGTCCAGCCCGCGGCACCAGCCACAGTGGCCATGACGCCGAACCAGCCGGCGCACAGCGCCGCAAAGACGATCGCGAGTGTGGGTGAGCGCATGTGCCTTACATCGGACCGGGTGCAATCAGGGCTGCATCGCCTCGTGGAAGTTGCGCGACATGTCCTGGACCTGCTGCTGCATGGTGGACACCTGCGCCTGCATCTGCTGCTTCTGCTTGATCATCGCCTGCAGCACCTGCTGCGTCTCGGCGATCGACTGCGGCGGCCGCGTAACCGCCACACCCATCGGGCTCTGCACGATGAAGTTTCCGGGCTGCCCACCGGCCGCAGCTCCGGCGCCCTGTCCGGCGGCTCCCATCGGCATCCCGCCTGCCATCATCGGGACTCCAAACGAGGTGTCGGGGTTCGCCACCCCGGGCACCTGCGACTCGCGCGAGAGCGTGAGCTCAACCGTGCCCGAGGGCTGGCCATCGGTGATGAACGCCGTTGTCCAGATCACCGTATCGTCGGACTCGAAGCGGAACAGCGTCAGCAGCGAGCGCGGCCGGCCATCGGGGGTCACGAGCGGGTTGACGGTGGTGAAGGAGAGCGTCTGCGAATCGGCCTGCCAGCGTCCCGTGGACATGAAGAGCGCACGGTCGCCGCTGGTGATCTCGCTGCGGGTGAACCCGCCCGGCGCCGCGAATCCCATCACGTCCTGGATCTGCAGCGCACTCTCGCCGCGAGTGATCAGGTGGTCGCCGCCGAGGAATGTGCCTCCCATCGCGGGACCGAACCGGCATGTGCCCGCAAACCCCTCCGTCTTCGCGCCATCAGGCGCGATCGCCACACCCTTCACGCTCCAGGTGCCCACAAGCTTGCTCAGCAGGCCGTCACCAGCGAAGTCGGCGGCAGTGTTGGACGCCTCCGTCGAAGGCTGCGGTGCGGCTGGTGCCGCGGCGGGCGCGGGCGCTGGTGCGGGCGCGG
>CAZKTN010000008.1:55337-76895 GCA_964555705.1 uncultured Isosphaeraceae bacterium
GCGGGCGCGGGCGCTGGTGCGGGCGCGGCACCCTGCGGGAGCGCCAGTGAGCGGCTGATGGCGAGTCCGAGGCACAGCGCGGCGACGCCGCACGCGATCGATGTGGTACGCATGTGCAGGAGCCTACATGCCGCACCAGCGAGGGCAGCACCGCGTCACGATGGCTTCGGGAACGTTCGGTAGCGCACGCCGGCCTCGTCGAAGAGGCTTCGCGCGAGATCGATCGAGCGCTGCCAGTGCTCGTCGCCGCCGATGATGTCGTAGGTCACGACTTCGGCGACGCCAGCCTGGATGATCGCCAGCGAGCACTGCACGCATGGGCTGAACGACGAGTAGAGCGTGCACCCCTCGGGCGACACTGCGTTGCACGCGCACTGCACGATCGCATTGAGCTCCGCATGGCAGATGAGGTCGTACTTCACAGGGCGCTCGAGCCGGTCAGGACGGTCGGCGATCCTGCGGGGCAGCCCGTTGAATCCTGTCGACACGACCTGCCGCGACGGGCTCACGATCACCGCACCGACGCCGCGCGAGGGATCCTTGCTCCATGTCGCGATGCGGTCCGCGAGATCGAGGAACCGCATATGCCAGTGGTCAGGGAACGTCTGGTGCATCGGCTGCATCCTCCTGCGTCACCCGCTTGAGCTCGATCGCCTGCAGCGCCACGAAGGGAGGAGTGGGCACGCCCTTGGGGCGGAAGGTGATGTCCACGCTGCCTGGCTCCTCGGCCGTCACGCGGCCGATGACGACACGCTGCAGGTCGGACCAGCTGCTTGTGGTGGCCACCTGTCCTGCGAGCGCAACGCCGCCGATGTCCACCTCGAACCCGCCTCCAGCGAACCGCTCGGGGCACGACTGGATGGCCGTGACCTCATAGGTGCCCGACTCCGTGAGCTGCGCAACCCATCGCGCCGCATCCCGGTCGGTCGACCATCCGATGATGCGCTCGCCCTCGCCGTCGACCGCGTCGAAGTGGAGGCCGTGGCCGAACAGCGCTGCGCTCATGGCATCGAGCCGCAGGATCCCGCCATCGGCCACGACGGGGATCGCGCTCTCCATCGGGTCCCTCAGCGGCAACGGAACTGATGCGACGGCCGCATCCGCAAGCAGGCGCTGCGCGGCCTCGCTCACCACCTGTGCGGGGAGCGCGTACGTCTTCGTGCGGTCCACGCGCGCGATGTTCATGCCGACGACCCGGCCATCGAGGTCCACCACCGGCCCGCCCATGCGGTTTGCCGCGATCGCGCTGTCGTGCTGAAGCACGGTGCCGAATCCGCTCGACCGACGGCTCGCGGGATAGGCAGGCGTTGACGCCTGCGGCCCGCTCTGCAGCGGGCGCACCCCAAGCCGCGCACGCAGCACCCGCTCCGATCCCTCGCCGTTGAGTGCCCGGATCTCGACCACGTCGCCAGCGGCGTGGCCCCTCACCGCACGCCCCACCTCGTCTGAGTTGGAGACAGGCTGCCCCGCAATGCTGGTTACGACGTTCCCGATCTCAAGCTTCGCGCGCGCCGCTGCCGATCCGGGAAGCACCGCGCTAACCATCGCGCCGCTCTCGACGCTGCGGACCTGCCGCTCCTCATCGGTCAGCTCGCGCACCCCGACTCCGAGGTATGCGGCCGTCACGTCCCCTCGGCCGGCCACGCGCTGGTCAAGCGCGCGCACGCCCCACGAGAGCGGCTCGATGTCACGGCCCACCGACACGACGATCTCGCCAAGCGCCACCTCGCCATCGCTCGCCCACTCGACAGGCACACTCTCCTCGGAGGACCGGAGCAGCACAAGATCGAGGCTGCGGTCGCGCGCCACACGCTCCACCGCGACCGTGACGCCATCAGGCATGCTGAGCGCCACATCGTCGCTCAGGTCGCCCACGTCGCTGTCCTTGGCGATGTAGTGGCCGAGCGCATCGACCGCCAGTGCGTACCCGACGGCGCGAGAGTCAACGAAGACCTCGGCGATCGAGGGAAGCAGCGGCTCCACCAGTGGCACGAGCGCTGCATGAAGCGCGGGGCTCCTCCGCGACGGCATGTCATCCTGCATGGGCGGAAGCTCGGCGCCAAGGCGCGATGGCGGCCGCCTGCGCCGCCGCTGCGCGCGCTGCTCGCCGTTCTCGGCGAGGCGGCCCGATACCTCGCCCTTGAGCATCGCCTCCATCTTCGAGTGCACGAATGCCACAGAGGTCGCATTGTTGAACTGAGGCTCCGGCCCTGCCGAGGAGTTCACGCCGACCACGCGACCGTCGAGGTCGAAGAGCCCGCCACCGGAGTCGCCCGACGCGAGAGGCGCATCCATCTCGATGGATCCGCTGCCCTCGCGCATCCGGCGGATGCGGCCGATGCGCACCGCTGGAGGCGTCGCGTTGGGTCCCTGGAACGATCCGTAGGTGTACCCCACTGCGATCACCCACTCGCCGACGGACAGGCTTTCGGCAGGCGCGAGCTCCACCGCCGCGAGCGTCTCCCCCTCCGCGAGCTCGCACTGGATCAGCCCGCAGTCGGCCGCCCCCTGCCAGTGCAGGCCAAGCGTGCGTGCGTTCACCCGCCGTCCATCCGGAAGCACGACCGTCGCGCGGACGCCCGGCTCGGTGCTCACATGGCCAGCGGTCAGCACGAGCCCCTCAGGCGAGATGACGGTGCCCGAACCGGTGTGCCTTCCGTCGCCTGCGCTGATCTCCACACCAACGCTTGCCGCGAGCACTTTCGCAAGCGACGCCGCGATGCGTGACTGGACATCGCGCGCACCCTCGACATCCGTGAACTCATGGGATTCCGGTGCGACGGGCGCCTCGGCCACGCCGGCGCTTGCATAGGCATCGGCGGACGCAGCACCTTGCGCAGCGGCCCCGTCCTGCGCATGCGCGAACCCAGGCACCGCGCAGCACAGCGCCCACAGCGCGATCCACGCTGCACCAAGGGAGCCGAACGCTCGGCTCCTCATGCTCACTCCGAATCCGCCGAGACCTCGTCCCAGCTGCCTCGGGCCCTCTGCGACTGGCGCGCATGGCGCCGCATCGGCACGCCACCCGGCTGCGCCTCAAGCAGCAGCGCAAGGTCGTCGAGCCGCTGCGCGACTCGGTCCATCGACTCAGTACGGTCGCCTGGCAGCACCTTCACGCAGTCAAGGATGATCGCCGACAGGATCGGGTGAACCTCCGGCACCTTCAGGTGCGGCGGAACCGGCGGCTTGATCTGCGACGCATCGAGTGCCGTGCTGACGAGCCCGCTTGCGCTCTTGGGCGGCAGCGCCGTCGGGATCACCTCGCCGACGATGGAGAAGTACATCGTCGCACCGAAGTTGTAGACGTCCGTGCGCGGAGTGACCGCCTGCCGGTGCGCCTGCTCCGGCGCCATGTATCCCGGCGTGCCCTGAATGCGCTTCTTGACTGTTCCGACAGCGCACGCCTGACCGAGGTCGATCACCTTGACCCCGCCATCGCCGAGCACCATCACGTTGGTGGGCTTCATGTCGGCGTGCACGAACCCCTTGGTGTGCATGTGATGAAGTCCGCGCGCAACCTGAGAGAAGATGCTGACGTACTTCGCGAGCGTCGGCGGAGGGTCCTCGTCGAGCGTCGACGCATCGACGAACTCCATCACCAGGCCGACCTCCGTCACCTTTCCGAGCAGTCCCTTGCGCACCCTCTTGAGGCTCTCGGCGGCGCGGATCGCCGGATGGTCAAGCTTTCGCATGACCTCGTACTCGCTCTCCACCTGCTCGATGAAGCGCTCGTCCTTCTCGGTCTGGCGCACCACGTGCTTCAGCGCCCACAACTGCTTGGTGCGCGGATCCTGCACGGCGTAGAGCGTGCTTCGCGCGCCGGTCCCGACCTTCGCGAGCACCTTGAAGCCGAACAGTTCTTGCACGATGACGCTCATGACGAGTGGTGACCCAGCGAACGCATCGCTGGAATTGGCATGTGTCCTGCAGGCCTAGCTTCGGGACAGGATCGAAGGCAACGCTCCGCCGATGTGTCCCCGCGAATCAAATCTCGCATCTAGGCGACCAAAAGAAATGAGCCCGAAGGCTACATGTCCCAGAATCGTGGGGCAACGCCTTCAGCGCGCGAACTTCAGCGAATGTGGGCCCAACTTCGGGGCAAGGACCGTCAAACGGCGCGGTCAGCGCCCTACCGGCGGAGCTGGGACTCGAACTCGGCTGCAGGGAAGTGCTTTCCGGGGCTCTCGATGCCGCTCAGGTCCGAGTGCAGGCGGACCGCCGAAGCTGGGATCCCGAACTCCTCCTGCAGGGACCGGACAAGCGAAACCAGCTCGCGCATCTGGCGGTCCGTGAAGGGTCGGCGGTTCCCGTTGCCCACCAGGCAGATCCCGATGGAGTGTCGGTTGAACATCTCCGCATCGGCCGACCCGAAGGAGGTCTTCGCAACTCCAGGCGTGTCATCGACCCGGGCCGCGACATGGGCGCCGGGCAGCTGCCGATTCCAGCGGTAGCCGACATGGACCATGCCGTCACCGAGACCCTGGCCATTGCCGAGGATGAAGTGGTAGCCAAGCCCTGTGAGGCCCTGGGAGAGCTGCACGCGCTCGATGCTGCTGGCGTCACCGGCCGGCGCACCCGAGTGGTGGATCACGATCGCGCGCCAACGGTTCCGGTCGGCCTCGGCCTCGCGAGGCTCGATGCTTGAGGTGCGGTCCGTGCCCTGGTGGCTGATGAGTGTCGGGCTCACCGCGGCATACGAGGCGGGCGCGCCATCATCGCCAAGCAGAAGCAGTCCAGTGACCGCCGTCATCGCTGCGGCGAAGGACGCCCACACCGCTGTGGTGCGGCGCGGCCGGGTGAGTGGGATGCCGAGCGCTCGCGTGCTGCGCGACGCCGGGGTCGCCTTCGAGCTGTCACGGCTGCCTGATTGATCTGAGTGGTTCGACACGTCGATTCCGTTCTCCGTCGTCACACGTGCTATCGGAAGCATGCGCTGCGGAACTTGCAGAATCGTCGCGTTTCAGTTCTGCGGCGCGAGTCGTGCACGGAGCGCGGGGCGCTTCTGCCCGAACTCGTCCTCCTCCTCGAGCGGCGTCGACTGCTGACGGAGACGGTCATACGTCTCGAACTGCGTGCGCGCGGAGTTCTCGGGAAACAGCGGCTTGTTGCATCCGCCGAACACCATTGCCGCACCGAGCGCGATGCCTGCGCACGCCATGCGTCGCGTGACCGTCGATGCACCACCACTACCAGTTGTGTCGATGCGGCGGCCACTCCTGCCGGCATCACCGAAGTCACTCCGTCGCATCACTGACGATCTCCTGTGCCGATGGCGATGGCGGCAAGCGCGCGCCGGGCGGTGAAGACCCTACCCGAGCGCGCATCGGTGAACTCGACCTTCACCTCGACGGGGCTTCCGCAGGTCCACGCCGACCCCTCCCGGCCGCCGCTCTGGCCCGAACCTGACGCGCCGGCAGGGGCGCCCACCGGGACCACTGGCCACTCGAGGGTGTAGTGGGTGCCGCCAAACCCGCTGCGGTATGCGGCGCGCAGCGCAAGCGGCCCAAACTCATGGCAGGAAAGGACTTCCGCCTGGCATCCGGGCGGCGACCAGTACAGCGTGACCGAGGCAGTGCCCACCACCTGGAGGAAGCGCCCCATGCCGTCGACTGGAGTCAGGTAGACCCTGGCCACGCAACCGTCGCCATGCAGTTGGCGGTCCGTATGGCTGCTGCCGGCGATGGAGATGCCGGCAAGATGAGGCGTGGCCTCGATCGCCTCCGCCGAGAGGGCAAGACCGGCACCCTCTCCAGGTTCAGCCTCGCCGCTGCCCGCCTTCGGCCGGCTCGACTCCGCGGCCAGGGCGGTGCGTGCCTCGGACAGCTGGCGCTCAAGCGACTCGACCTTCGCCGTCAGCTCCGCATTCTGACGCCTCAGCTGGTCCGCCGGCGTCGGCGAGAGCACCTTCGCGCTGCATCCGGCGAGCGCAATGGCGGCGCCTGCGAGCGACATGATGTGCCGCGCAACCTTCATGTCGATCCCTCCGGGAGCGTGGCCATCGTCACCTCGAAGGCAAGCTGCTCGAGCGCAACAGTGAAGTCCACGCTCGTCACCGGCACATTCCCGGCATCGATCCGCGTGGGCGCGAAGTTGAGGATCCCCGACACCCCGGCCTCCACCAGGAGACGCCCGACCTCCTGAGCGGATTCCCGCGGCACGGCGATGATCCCGATGCGCGCATCATGCTCCTTCACCACCCGCGCAAGATCCGCAAGCGGCCGCACGACGACCCCCGCTACGCGCTTTCCGACCACTGACTTCGACTTGTCGAAGAGTCCCACGATCCTGAATCCCTCGCCCTCGAAGCGGCCGTAGCCGAGCAGCGCCCGGCCGATGTTGCCGGCGCCGACAAGCACGGCGTTCCAGGTGCGGTTGAGGCCCATCACGCTACGCAGCCTGTCGCGCAGCACGGCCGCGTCGTAGCCGACGCCGGAGCCGCCGAACGGCCCGCACCAGCGGAGGTCCTTGCGCACCTGCGTATCGGCAAGGCCAAGGGCCTCGCCAAGCTGCCGCGAGCTCACCCGCCGAGAACCCTCGGCGAGTCGGAGCTGCACCTCCCGCAGGTACAGGCTGAGCCTGCGCGCCGAAGGTCGGGGGATCTTGGCCATCCTGTCGGTCAAGTGCGCGATTCTATCTGCATGACCGTGCTAGCCTCGAAGCGTGCATCTCGCTGACGTCCTGGCGCGCGACTCGTTTACGGCCAGCTTCGAGCTGTTCCCGCCCAAGTCCGACGACGGATGGGATGCCCTCTTCACCGCGATCGCCGACCTTGAGCCCCTGAAGCCCAGCTTCGTGTCGGTGACCTACGGCGCCGGCGGCTCCACCCGCCGGCTGACGCACGACCTGGTGGTACGGATCAGGCGCGAGACATCGCTTGACCCGGTGCCCCACCTGGCGTGCATCGGCCACACGCGCGGCGAGATCGACTCGATCCTGTCGCGATATGCGGAGGAGGGAGTCTCGAACATCCTTGCGCTCCGCGGCGACCGGCCTGCCGGATCGTCCGACCCGAGCGCCGGCGACTACCGCTTCGCGTCGGAGCTTGTCACGCAGATCCGGGCATTCAACGCCACGGGCCGCCATCCGGACCCGCGCGGGTTCGGCATCGGCATCGCCGGCTACCCCGAGGGCCATCCCGAGACCCCGAACACGCTCGTGCAGATGGACCACCTCAAGGCGAAGGTTGATGCCGGCGCCGACATGATCGTGTCGCAGCTCTTCTTCGACAACGCTGCGTTCCTCGACTGGCGCGAGCGGTGCGAGCTCGCCGGGATCTCGGTGCCGGTCATACCGGGCATCATGCCGATCACCACGATGGCGGGCGTGCGGCGCATGGCGCAGCTCGCTGCTGGCACCCGCTTTCCGGCACCTCTGCTGCGTGCGCTGCGGCGTGCGCAGGACGATGCGGATGCGGTCGCGAAGGTCGGCATCCACTGGGCCACCGAGCAGTGCCGTGACCTCATCGACCGCGGCGTGCGCGGCATCCACTTCTACACGCTCAACCGCAGCGACGCGACGCGGCGCATCTACGAGAACCTCGGCGTCAAGAGCACCGACGCGCTTCGTGCGTGACGTGCGACTGGCGCAGGAGCGTCAGGGCGACGGCGCCAGCCAGAGCGCACGGAGCGCCTGCACGAAGGGGTCCTTCGCGTCGACCGACTCCATCACCGCAAGGCCTGACTCGACAAGCGCACGGTCGCCAAGCTGATGGCCAGCCCAGGCGGCAACCAGCCCGAAATCCGACGCGTTGGACGACTCGCGGCCGAAACGCACGCACTGCTGCGCCACATCCCGCATCCGCTGGGGATCGCACTGGAGGTTCGGGGCGAGCCGCACGTCGATCATCTCGGGGAAGTCGGTGAGCAGGCGCCGAAGCGTGATTGCCGCCGCAAGCTGCACGCCTCCGCCGACCTGCGCGCTGGCGAGCCCGAGGAGCGGCAGCGGATTCGAGGGCGCGATGATCGATGCCGTGCGGAATGCGTCCTCCGCACGGAAGTAGCGCCTCGACTGCATGAAGTCGCTGCCGAGCCGCAGCAGCCGGTCCATCGCATCCTTCGAGCCTGAGTCGAGCCGCTCCACCTTCGTGCCGTGCCGCAGGATCAGGAGCGTCTCGTCGAGCGTGAGCGGCCTGATCGCGCCCTCCGCCTCAGTGCCGGCTGCGGGCTCCGGAGCTTGCGCTGGCTGCTGGCCCGGCGCGCCTGGTGCACCCATGAGCTGCTGGTCCGAGAGCTCTGTGCGGGTCACGCCTGGCAGCGACATGAATCGCTCACGCAGCGAACGCACGGCCTGAGAGATCGACTGCCGCTCCGGCGTGAGCGCAGTCACGGGCTGGCCATCGGCCCGCGTGGAACCTGCAACCCCAGATGGCGCAGCGCCAGGCGTCGGGGCCGCAGCGCCAGCCGCGCCCGCGTCCGCCGCGCCGGCGGCTGCCGGTGGCCTCACAAGGTTGTAGCGCTGTCGCACCGACGCGAGCACATCGTCATATGCACCCGGCCGGCGAAGTAGGTCGGTGGAGCTCGGCGCATCAACGCGTCCATCCGCACCCATCGGGCGTCCCGTGGTTGAGCCCACGCCACCCATCCTCGCCATGCCGGCAGAGGCGGCTCGTGCGTCCTCGAGGAGCTGAACCTCGTCGCGCTGGCGGTCAATGTCAGCGGCGAGGCCCGCGAACCCTGTGGCAGCGCGCGAGTAGTCGTCTCGCGTGAGGCGTCCCGCGCGAACATCGTCGCGCATGAGCGCACTCCCGTAGACGCCGCCCTGGAACGTGTCGACCGGATCGCCATCGGGCACAAGCACGACGCCCGTGAAGGGGCTCACCATGATCTGCGCCGCGCCAAGCTGCGGCACCCGGACTGTCCTCACGCTGCTCGGTGCCGTCGCTGCCGCGAGGCTGGCCGCATTCGTCGACAGCACCGTCATGAGGTCAAGCCGCGCACGCGCCGCGCCAAGCGCCGACGTCTCGAGGCCGCGGCCTGCCAACGTCACCCCAGTGAGACCCATCGCACTCATCCGCGTGTACGCGTAGTCGCTCATGTACTGCTGCGAGCCGATGCCGGTTGCGAGCGCGAAGCGGTCGTTGGCGATGGATGTGTTGAGCGCGAGCGGGTTGCTGTAGGCGGAGCCCCTGCGGAACTCGATGGTGGCCGCCTGGCTGGTCGCCGCGGCGAAGTCATCCTCTGCGCGGTAGCCCACGCTCCCGCGGAACCCGCGACCGCCCGCCACGTCACCTGTCACCACAAGGTTGCGCGCGCGGTAGTCCTGCTGGGGCGCAGCCTGGTTGATGCGCCCCGTGCCCACCCCAAGGTTGCGGTCGAGCGCACGAGACTGGTCGGGACCGAGGTGCAGCGGCGCATCGAGTGCGTTCTGCGCGACCGCGGAGCTGATGGCGACCGTGCACACGAGCGCCACGGAGAGGCCGCATGCCGACAGGCGAACCCCGCTGAGGTGTTGGGCGTGGCTCGCGCCGGCGGCCGGTCCGGCAGGGCTGTCCGTCGTGCATCGGCGCATGGAATGCATGTGAAAGTGTACAACCCACGTGTGCACGAATCGCGCACATCCACGCGCTTCAGCTGGCCCGCGCTGTTCCTGGCGCTCGTGGCCGTGGCGGCAAGCGTGGCACTCGGGCTCTACGGCCCGCGCGTCGGTGACCGCGCGCTGAGCCCGCTCGTGCCGCTCCGTGAGGTGGCTGACGCCGTGGACTCGATCGCGCAGCGGATGAGCATCGAGTCGGCGCACAGGCCCTCCGACGCGGAGCTGCCCACCATGCAGGATGCAGCCCGCGTATGCAAGGATGCGCTCGCGACGCCATGGCAGCCGCCTGACCTTCGCACGAGCGGGTTCCGCGTGGTGATGGCGGGTCCGGTGCCGATCCCGGGGACCGCATCGGGCGTTGCGCTTCTCTACGAGGCCGAGTCGGCTGCCGCGTCCGAGCCGGCTGCGCAGGCCGCCGACGAGGCCGCAGATGCACAGCAGGATGCTGCCGGAGGTTCGGAGCCCAGCCAGCAGTTGCCCGCACCTCCCGGCCGCACGAAGCCACTCATGACGATTGCGCCCGGCCCATCGGCGCAGCCTGCCCAGCGCCGGGATGTCGTGCTCGCCGTTGCGCGTGACCACGGGGCCTTCGCGATCTACGACGAGTACGGTCGTGCGCAGCCGCTCGGCATCGCGCGCAGCGTGCTCGAGGAATCGGAGTACGGCACGTGGGCAGTCATGGTGTGGTCCGACGGCGAGCTGCTGTTCGTGGCGTGGGCGCCTGATGCGGCGCTGCTGCAGCGGCTGCGCAGCGAACTTGGAGCCCCGTAGCATCGAAGGCCCATGCCAGAGCGCGCGCGGCAATCTGCCTACATCACGACGCCGATCTACTACGTCAACGACCGGCCGCACATCGGCCACGCGTACACCACCACGCTGTGCGACGTGTGGTCGCGCGCGATGCGGCTGCGCGGCCATGATGTCTTCTTCCTGACCGGCACTGATGAGCACGGCGTGAAGGTCGAGCGCAGCGCTGCGGCGCGCGGCATCCCGCCGCAGGCGCTCGCCGACGAGAACGCCGCCGAGTTCCAGCGCGTGCTGTCTGTCTTCGGGCTGACCAACAACGACTTCATCCGCACCACGCAGCCGCGCCATGTGCGCCAGGTGCAGGCCTTCATCCGGCGGCTCCTCGCCTCGGGGAGCGTGTACCGCGGCACCTTCGAGGGCTGGTACGACGAGGGACAGGAGGAGTACCTCACGGAGGCTGCCGCCAAGGAGCAGGCCTACAAGAGCGTGATCAGCGGCAAGCCGCTCGTGCGCGCGAGCGAGGAGAACTACTACTTCAGGCTGAGCGCGTTCCAGGGCAGGCTCGAAGCGCTCTTCCGCGACAACCCCGGGTTCGTGCAGCCGCAGGGCCGCTTCAACGAGGTGCTCGGCCGCCTGCGCGACGGGCTGCAGGACGTTCCGATCACGCGCACCAAGTTCACCTGGGGCATCCCATTCCCCGGCGAGCCTGGGCACGTCATCTACGTGTGGATCGATGCGCTCCTGAACTACGCGACGGCGCTCGGCCTCGGTGCGCTCGAGTCAGGGTGCGACTCGTCGCGCATCGCATCAGATGCGCACCCTGAGGATGCGGCGCTCGCGCGCGAGCGTGCGCACCTGTGGCCCGCGAGCTACCACGTCATCGGCAAGGAGATCCTGTGGTTCCATGCGGTGGTGTGGCCTGCGGTGCTGATGGCGCTCGAGCTGCCGATGCCGCGGCGCATCCATGCGCACAGCTTCTGGATCGCTGACGGGCAGAAGATGTCCAAGAGCCTCGGCAACTTCGTGGACCTTCCTGCGATCGACGGCTTCATCGGGCACTACGGGCTCGATGCGTGGCGCTGGTACATGGCGACGCAGGGCCCGCTGCAGGCTGCCGATGCGGACTTCCGCGCAGCGCACCTGCACGAGATCTACACAGGCGACCTCGTGAACGTGGTCGGCAACTGCCCCAGCCGCGTCACTGCGATGATCGGCAAGTACTTCGGCGGCGCGATGCCTGCCGATGCGTCAGGCGGCGGCGAATGGCCCGAGCGCTGCGCGCGCGCGGTGCTGGAGTGGAGTGCGGCGATCGACTCGTTCGACCTCGCCGGCGCAGCCGAGGCGCCGATGCGCCTGCTGCGCGACATCGACGCCTTCATCAACAGGACTGAGCCTTTCAAGGTCGCCAAGGATCCGGCGCGCCAGGGCGAGCTTGCGTCGATCCTCGCGCAGTGTGCGCAGAGCGTGCGCGTCGCCGGCGTGCTGCTTGAGCCGTTCCTGCCCACACGGATGGCCGACCTGCGCGCCGCGCTCGGCGGCGGCGCGGCCGGCGCCGGCATCGCGGAGGCTCCCGGCGCGGGAGCGGCTGGCGCGGACTTCGCGGCGCTCACCCGCTACGGCGGGATCGCCGACGGGACTGCGCTCTCGAAGTGCGCGCTGTTCCCTCGCGTGGAGCCTGCGGCGCCCGCACCGACCTGACCATCCGCTCGATGCGCGCGCGCACGGGCGCAGGCATCGTCGCCGCGCGCAGGCTGCCGCATGCGTCTGCGCCAATGTCGAGGCTCGCGAAGACCTCGCGGCATCGCTCGCACACCAGCTCGTCCTGCACCGGAAACGGCACGCCACGGTCAAGGGAATCCATCTTCGCCTCAAGGAGCGCCATGCATGTGCCGCGCGGGTACACGGGCGCCGGCACCGGCTTCACCGGCTGTCCGCGCAGCAGCGCATCGCGAAGGAAGATGCGGCCGCGGTGCACGCGCGTCTTGACGGTCGCCTCTCGCACGCCAAGCACCCTCGCGGCCTCCTTCAGGCTCATGCCCGCAATCTCCTTGAGCACCAGCGCCGTGCGGTAAGGCTGCGGCACCTCGTCCACCGCACCTTCGACGCGCGCGCGCGCCTCGCGTCGAAGCTCCTGCGCCGAACGCGAATCCGGATCCACGTCGGCGTGCGCCAGTTTGGGGTGCATGAAGGGAATGGCCCGCGCATAGGCCTCTGTCACGGACCTGCGACGGGCCGAGTTGCGCCCGTGGCGCGCGGCCTTGCGGACGGCGATCGCATGGAACCAGGTGCACGCGCTCGACTCGCCCCTGAAGCGGTCCCAGTGGCGGTACGCCGAGAGGAGGGTCTCCTGCAGCAGGTCGTCAGCATCGGCATCCCTGCGCACCAGGCGCCGAAGGACAGCGCGGATGCGGGGGGCGCACTGCATGGCGGCCTGCTCGAATGGAGCCCTACCCGCCGTGGGACGCGTCGCCGAAACCATGCACAAAGCCTATAGATTCGGGAACCTCGCCGGATAGCGTGCCTCTCACCTCACATGACCACCATGACCGCCACCTCCGTGCCCGTTGCCTCGAGCGCCCGCCCTGCCCACGGCACCGTCACGCCACAGGAGGCCGATGCCCTGCACCGCACCGGCCGCGCAGTGATCGTCGACGTGCGCGAGCCTGACGAGATTCGCCGCACCGCGGTGTCGAAGTACATCCCCGCGCCCTCGAGCGTGGTGCGCGCCGATTGCTTCCCGCCGCAGGTCGAGGGCATGCGCATGCTGATCCTCTGCCAGAGCGGCAACCGTGCGGGCCAGGTCGCACGCACCCTCGCAGCCGCCGGCCGAACCGACATCAGCGTCATCGAGGGCGGCATCAGGGGATGGCAGGCGGCGGGGCTTCCCGTCGTCTCCGGCGGAGGATCGATTCCGATCATCCGCCAGGTGCTCATCGTCGCCGGATCCATGGTCGCCGGATTCACCGCGCTTGGCGTGTTCGTGAACCCATGGTTCCTCGCGGGCGCAGGATTCATGGGATGCGGTCTTGCGTTCGCCGGACTCACGGGCATCTGCCCGATGGCGAAGGTGCTCGGCGCGATGCCGTGGAATGCGCCGAAGGCGGCGCCTGCTGGTGCGACGGGTACTGCGGCTGCAGGCAAGTCCTGCAGCGCCGGCGGCTCCTGCGGCTGCGGGTGAGTCCTGCGGCGCCGACGGATTCTTCGGCTGGGGGTAAGTTCGCGCGCATGTCGAAGATCCAGTTCTTCCGCGGGGCCGGGACCGAGGTGCCGATCTTCAACCTGCGAAACGGCACCTTCTATGACGAGGCCGGCTCGTCGCGCGTGCTGTGCAACATTCGAGGACTCACCATCTTTCGCGGATCAGGTACCGGAACCGTGATGATGAACGTTGTGGGCGAGAAGGTGTTCAAGGGCGCAGGCACAAGCGAGTGCCTCTACACCATCATCGGCAACAAGGTCTTCAAGGGTGCGGGCACGGGCAAGGTGCTGTTCAACTGCTACGGCAAGACCCTATGGAACGGCGCGGGGACAAGCAGCCCGGCGTGCTCATGGTCGGGCGAACGCCTCAGCTCCGCCGAACTGGCGTCAGTGGCGCTGCTGATCGAGGAACGCTGAACGCCTGGCTCCGTGCGGCGAAGTTTGGGCACTTCTGGGGTGAAGGCGTATCGGCAGGTGTACGTTCGGTTGGCACCTTGCGAGCCCAGCGCAATCACCTCCGACAAACCCCGCATGCCTCGACCCCGCACACTAGACCGCCGACCGCAGGAGCCACGCATTGCACGTGCCAATGGAGCCCAGCCGGGCGCTCTCCGCGCACTTCTGGCGGACATCAAGGCGGGAGAGGATGGCACGCGCCAGTTCAAGGTTGACGTGCAAAGCCCTGACTCGCTTGCCGCGGAGATGGTTGCGTTCGCAAACGCGGATGGAGGGACGATTCTGATCGGCGTCGCTGACAACCGGACGGTACCGGGCCTGGCATGCGACGATGTCGCTCGGATCAATCAGCTCATCGCCAATGTCGCAAGCCAGTCGGTTCGAAGCCCGATCGCCGTACAGACGCGCAACATCCCACTCTCAAGCGGACGCATCGTGGTCGCCCTGAAGGTGCCTAAAGGCCTGGACAAGCCCTACTTCGACCGAAGTGGCGTCATTTGGCTCAAGTCGGGCGCCGACAAGCGGAGGCTCAACTCCAAGGAGGAACTGCGACGCCTGTTCCAGATGAGCGACCAGTTCCATGCCGATGCGCTCCCGACCCCAGCCACCCCGAGCGAACTGGATATGCCGCGCTTGCGGGCATTCCTTCGCGACACCCACCGGCAGAGGCTTCCGGCAAGCAGGCGGGCGGTCCTGCGGCTCCTCCGGAACATGAATCTCGCTACGGAGAACGGTGCCGTAAACCTAGCCGGCCTACTTCTCTTTGGAGAGGAGCCGGAACGCCACAAGCCGCAGTTTGTCATCAAGGCGGTGCACTACCCGGCAGACGCCATTGACACGGGCACGTACATCGACTCGGAGGATTTCGGTGGTCCACTTCAGCGCGCATTCGATGGCGCGCTCGCGTTCATGCTGCGGAATCTGCAGAAGGTGCAGGCCGGACGCGGCATCAATAGCCGAGGCATCCCCGAGATCCCGCCGATTGTGCTTGAGGAGCTGCTTGTCAATGCGATGGTGCACCGCGACTATCTCGTCAGCGCCCCGATAAGGCTATTCGTCTTTCGGGACCGCCTTGAGATCGTCAGCCCTGGGCACCTACCGAACAGCTTGACCGTCGAGAACATCCGCACGGGCAACTCAAACATGCGGAACCCCATCCTCGCGAGCTATGCCGCCAAGGGCGTGCTGCCGTACCGCGGGCTCGGATCAGGGGTTCCGCGGGCGCTGAGAGCATGGCCGCACATCGAGTTCTGCGACGACCGCGAGGGAACGCTCTTTCGAGCCACTGTGCGACGCCAGGCGGATGCGGCACCCCGCATCAATGGGGCCGCTGGCCCCAGTTCGGCACCCAGTTCAGGGGCGGGTTCGGAGAAAAGTTCGGAGATAAGTTCGGAGATAGGTTCGGAGAAAAGTTCGGAGAAGATCCTGGTTCTCCTCGCCGCCCACCCAGCCGCAAGCGCCCGGAGGATTGCCAAGATCCTCGGCGTCACGCCGCGCGCGGTGGAAAGGCAGATCGCTGGGCTGAAGGCGAGCGGGCGCTTGCGCCGCGTTGGGGCAGCCAGGGGCGGATGCTGGGATGTGCGCGGATGACCGCACGCACGGGCTCCTGCCCCGTTCGGCGAGTACCGCCGACAGCGGAGTGCTCCAAAAAAGCGAACGGTGCCGAGGCCTCGCCGTCGGCACCGTTGGCTCTCGTGAGTGAAATCTGGTGGTGAACGCGCTCGCGCACTGCGTGCGGGCGCACTCACCCCCTGATCACCTCCGTCTTCGCCGCGCCCCCATCGCGGCAGCTATCCCGACAAGCGCCAGCGCGCCAGGCGCAGGCACGTACTGAAGGTCCACACGGACCGCATCGAGAGCCATGTTCACGGCCGACGCGCCGAACTCGATCCGCCAGCCTGATGCGGCGAACGCTGTCGACCCGAGCGACCATGTGAATGCGACATTCTGCGCACTGCCTTGCGGGGGCGAGGGCGCATCGAACCTGATCTCTGACGTCGTCGGCGCGAAGAACGACACGTTCCCGCTGCCGTCGAAGAGCCACAGGCGCACCGAGCTCATGTTGATGGTGCTGCCTGCCGTCGACACGTTGAGCACCACATTGATCGGCGACGCCGCATTGCCCTGCGTGCCGCCCATCATCGAGATGAACAGAGGCGCTCCGGCGCCGTAGAGGTTGCCGGTACTCGTGATGAACGCGCCTGGCGCGTAGTTCATGAGGCTGAATGGAGCTGAGCCGGCCTGGTCAGGCAGGTTCGGACCGCCGCCCGGCTGCGTGAAGCTCTCCCACGCTGCGTACTGGGTGTTGGGCCCACCAGCCCACGATGGGATCAGGGGATTCGTGAATCCGGCGTGCGCCGAGGCGGCGAGCGCAGCGGCGAATCCCATTCCCAAACTGACAGCCTTGAGATGAGGCATCTCTTGTCCCTTGTTCCCTGCCCTGGACACGTTGTCCAAGGATGCCTCAACATGCCTCAGCCACCGGCGTGCGTCAAGGAAGCGCACGCGGATTGATTCAAAAACCCGGGGGAACTCAGTAGGACTTTGCCCACACCACGCGTCCGGCGCTCGGCCGACCCGTGATCACGCAGGTACCGGGACCGTCGAGGCTGCCTGCGGGCAGTCCGGATGACTCCGCATCCCCGTCGAGCGGGATGCACCGGATCGTCACGCCGAGGCGCTCCTTCACATCGGCCTCGACGGCAGGATCGCCGCAGAAGTGCGCGAGCGCGAATCCGGCATGGATTGGGGTTGGCGCGTTCTCGGGGGTAGCCGGCGCCGCGAAGAACGCCTCGAACTCGGCGCTCGTGTCGATGCGGCGCATGTTCGCGTCACGGTGCGCACGCGCGCGCTCGAGCAGCCCATCCTGCATCTCGTCGAGCAGCGCGCCGATGCCGGCGACAAACTGCGCGCGCGGCACCGCCTGCTTGTCCTTGTGCGGACGGTCCCGGCGCGCCATGAACACGCTGTCAGCGGCCATGTCGCGCGGGCCGACCTCAACGCGGACCGGTGCACCTCGCTTGATCCACTGCCATGACTTCTCGCCGCCGCGCAGGTCTCGCGCATCGACCTCCACCTCGATCGTGCGGCCGCGCCAGGTGACGGCACGAAGCTCATCCGCGAGCGACTTGCAGTACGCAAGCACCTGCTCAGCGACCTCCGGCTTGTGCAGCACCGGAAGGATGGCGACCTGCACGGGCGCAAGCCTGGGCGGCAGCACAAGGCCATCGTCGTCCGCATGGGTCATGACGAGCCCGCCCACGAGCCGCGTCGACACTCCCCACGACGTGGTCCACGCATGCTGAAGCGTGCCCGTCTGGTCGAGGAACTTGATGTCGCTGGCCTTCGCGAAGTTCTGCCCAAGGAAGTGGCTCGTGCCAGCCTGCAGCGCCTTGCGGTCCTGCATCATGGCCTCGATGCAGTACGTCTCGACGGCGCCGGGGAACCGCTCGCCCGCTGTCTTGCGCCCTCGGATCACCGGCATCGCCATCCAGTTCTCGGCGAAGTCGGCGTAGACGCGCAGCATCTGCATCGTCTCGGCCTCAGCCTCCTCCTTTGTGGCGTGCGCGGTGTGGCCCTCCTGCCAGAGGAACTCCGCGGTGCGCAGGAACAGCCGCGTGCGCATCTCCCAGCGCACCACGTTCGCCCACTGGTTGATCAGCAGCGGAAGGTCACGCCAGCTCTCGACCCACTTGGCGAACGTTGCGCCGATGATCGTCTCCGACGTGGGCCGCACCACAAGCGGCTCGTCGAGCGGCGCAGCAGGCACGAGCTGGCCGTCGGGTCCCGCCTCAAGGCGGTGATGCGTGACCACCGCGCACTCCTTCGCGAATCCCTCGACGTGCTCCGCCTCCTTCTGGAGGAACGAGAGCGGAATGAACAGCGGGAAGTACGCGTTGCGGTGGCCGGTGGCCTTGAACATCCCGTCGAGCGCGCGCTGGATGTTCTCCCAGATCGCGTAGCCCCACGGCTTGATCACCATGCATCCGCGCACCGGTGACGTCTCCGCAAGCTCGGCCGCGCGCACGACCTGCTGGTACCACTCCTGGTAGTTCTCGCCACGGGTAGGTGAGATTGCGGGCTTCTCGGCGGCCTTGGGGCCGCCCTTCTGTGCAGGTGCTTCGCTCATGGGAGGCGCGCGATGCTAGCGGTGAGCGTTCGGCGGATGACTGGCCAAGCCCACCGGAGGCGCGGATGGCGATCGCGGAGCGTGCGCTCGAGCTGGGCCGGATCAATGCGGTGATGCTGGGCCGGCACGGGCATGTCCACGAGGTGGAGTCCGAGCAGCGCGGCGATCGCCGACTGCGGCGCCTGGCTCGACCGCATGGGCGGATGGAACATGAAGATCTGGGCGCCTGGACGGAGCCACACCATGTTTGCGAGCTCGGCTCCACGCATCGCAATCACTCCGCGGCACCGACGGAACGCGTCAATCTGCATCGCGAGGCTGTGCCGTCCGGGCTCAAACACCTGAACGTCGATGCCTCTCGCCGTCAGGAACTCCGCCGCCTCATCGATCCCGAGAAGCGAGCGCCGCCCAGTGCCGTACTCGGCGATCTCCGCGGGCCCGCCGCGCCGGTAGTACTCGGGCTGCTCCGATCGCCTGATGAGCAGGTACGCACCGTCACGGATGTGCGAAGGGTCGTTGCCCTGAAGCAGCGCCGCACAGCGAGTTGCTGCGTCCAGCATCCGCCCGAATGTTGCATCGGACCGGTGTTGGGCAGCACGCCACCTGATCCCGGCAAGCCACCGATCAAAGCGCGGCATGGTCACCGTCTCGAGGGCCACCCGTGCATCAAGATCCGCGGCGCTGGCAACTTCGTACCGGACTCCGAGCGATCCGAGCGCCTCCTCCATGACCCTGTCCATCAGGGGGCCGCAGGAGCGAACGTGCCAGATGCGCTCCTGTTGACCCACACCTTGCCGCGTGTGCCCGAGCCCGCTGATCGTGTGCACACAGGGAAGCAGGTACCCGAGGAGGAAGTGGTAGTAGTGCTCGACGGATCCGTGCGGAACGCTCGTGTCGAACTTGAGGTAGATGCAGGTCAAGGAAGGGACCGCGCATGGCGCGGGCGCAGCAGCTTCAGGAAGGGACGGCATCCAGCGCCGCCCGGTAGAGCGCCCACGCCGGCGTCGCGGGGTCGAACTCGCAGTCAGCGAGACTGATGCGCCCATCTTGCCTCACGGGACGCTTTAGCCGAACGCCGTCGCTCAGCAGTTGCGGGAGGCCGGGACGCCCAGCCGCATCCTCCAGATTCTCGATCTGCCCGTATGTCGCGAATCCGCCCATGCCGTCGAGGGTGTCGCCAGCGCGCAGGTCGCGCTTCGCGTAGCTGAAGACATTCGCCCGCATGCCGGCGCGCGGCTGAATCCGGGCCGTGCCGTCCAGGCACGCCTCGACAACACAGTTCATGGCCTCAATGTGTCCGAGGTGGTACGGCCGGCTGAAGACATAGAAGGGACCCGGTCCCATGTCCGGAGGGAACCAGTCGAGCGTGAACCGCTGGAACTGCTCGTCCGTATGCGCGATCACGAAGACCCCTCCCCGAGGCTTGGCGCCCAGGACATAGTCGACGATCGGCGGGTCCCCTGGCCGCCACATGCCCGCAAAGTCCATGGCGCCGAATATGTCAGCGATATCTGCGATGCGAGGGCCATGCATTCCAGGGACTGACGTCCGCCCGCCAATGGCGTTGGCGAGAACCGCCATCTCGACGCTGAGCTTCGAGCCATCCGTGTACGCGCTGCACATCTTGGGATCCAGCGCCCTTCGCCTCGCCTCCGCCTGAATTCGCTCGGGATCCGTATGACGATCAAGGTATCCCTTGATGTTCCCGCCCATGACGATGTCGAATCCCCACAGCTCGATGTCGTCGATGAGGCGCTTGATTGCCGCAGGCTGGTCTCCGTCGGCGCACGTGTAGACCTTGCCGACACCCCTCGCGACCTGCATCAGCCAAGGCCCGTACATGAGGTCCGCCTCGTAGTTCATCATCACCACGTGCACTCCTGATCGGAGCGCAGCCTGTGCGTGAAGTGCGCCTTCGTACACCGCACTGGACGACTCGATCACTAGGTCCATGCAACCCGATGACGCAAGGAGCTCGCCATCCTCGCAGATGGCAGTTGCGCCAGCGCGAACCGAATCCTCGAACTCCGGCCTTGAGCCCACGACACGATGAGGGATGCCCAGCCATCGCGCACAGGCAATGGCCCTCTCGATGTGCCTGTCCGCGAGGGCGACTGGAAGCATGCCGGGCGTACGCGACACCTGATAGGCCAAGCCGTTACCGACGGAGCCCACCCCGACTATGCCGATGCGCAGCGGCGAGGAGAGAGCCTGCAGCCTGTCGCGCGGGGGATGCAACGTGGGACCCAGTCGGCCTGCGCGTCAGCCACTCTGCGTGCGGCGGCGCACTGTCCGTCTCACCGATCCGCCGCTGCGCGAGAGCGCGGCGCGTGCCTGCGTGCGCGCGGCACGGATGGCATCGGCACGGAGGCTGTCGGCACGGTCCGCGAGCGCGGTGCCCTCCGGCGACGAACGGTCGATCGCAGATGCGAGGATGCCGAGGTCGCGTGCGCGGCCGAGCGACTCCGCCGCCGCGCGGAGCGACCTGCGCGCCCTGCCCATCGGGCCGCTCGCGCAGTTGCCGAGCGCCGCGATCTGGTCGGCGCATCGCTGGAACCGCTTGCGGGTCTCGTGCAGCCACTCTTCGCTGCGACCGAGCCATCGGTCCATCGCACGCGAACGCGCACGGCACCAGGCGCGCGAGGCGCGGTCAGCGACATCAACCCAGCCGATCGGCGCGCCTGAACGGACTCGCATCGCCTGCCATGCGCGCTCCACAGCGGACGATGCGCGCACGAGCGCATCAGGCGCGTCGTGCTCGACATCTGGGATGCCGATCGGAGGCGACGCGGGCGCGGGCGCACCGCAGATCTCCTCGAGCAGCAGCGCGAGCGCGTCCTGCGCGCGGCTGCCGGCAAGCGCGCTCTTCGCGTCGCGCAGCGCGATGGCGGCAGCGGCAGCGCTGTGAGGGAACGCGTCCTGCAGCAGCGTGCGTGCGGCCTGGATTCGCTTGAGGCCCCGGCGGTAGGCATGGATCGCCGTCGCGCGGTCGGACTGGTCTGCCGACGGATCGCCGGCAGCCTGAAGTGCCTCGCGCACGCCGGCGAACTCTGCCTCGATGAGCGCGCGGCATGATGCGCGGCACGTCCGTGCACGGTCGAGCGTGCCGCGCGCGGCGTGCACGACGGCGCGGGCGACCACGCCCTTGGGCTCGCGATCTGCGGACACGCTCGCGCGCTGGCGAGAGCGCTTCGCATGCGAGCGCTCAGCCTGCCGCTGCGCCTGGGCTGGCGTGATTCGGGCAGTTGCACCCTTGGCGTGACCCGCCACAGTGTGGCGGGCATCGAGCTCGGCGTCCTGCCGCACTCCCCTCGGGGCAGTTCGCTTGGTCACGTGGTCGGTGGCGGGGTCGGTTCCGGTGCGGGAACTGGCGCAGGCTCTGCTGCCGGCGCGGGAGCGGGCGCAGGGGCTGGCTCTGTAGCCGGAGTCTCGGTCGGCGGCGCAGCCGGAGTCTCGGTCGGCGGCGCAGCCGGAGTCTCGGTCGGCGGCGCAGCCGG
>CAZKTN010000008.1:76995-80123 GCA_964555705.1 uncultured Isosphaeraceae bacterium
CAGCCGGAGTCTCGGTCGGCGGCGCAGCCGGAGTCTCGGTCGGCGGCGCAGCCGGAGTCTCGGTCGGCGGCGCAGCCGGCGTCTCCACCGGAGCCTCAGGCGAAGGCGCATCGGCGCGGTGCTGGTCCGGCGTGTTGCAGATGGGTGCATCGGTGGGCACCATCCACGTCTGCAGGTACTGCGGATAGAACGCCTCACCTGCAGAGCCCTTCAGCGTGACGGTCGCCACCTGCCAGAGGTTCTTCGCCGGATAGACGATGTCGACCTCTGCACGTGGACCGGTGTAGCGCACCTGCGAGATCGAGAAGACATTCGTGTCGCCCGGCTGCATCGGCCGTCCGCCGCAGATGACCCCGATGCGCGTCCACGTGTTCGGGTACACGCCGGGCGGCAGGTTGAACACGAGCTCGGTGTTTGGCGCGAGGCGCTTGTGCGCGAACGCGAGCGCATCGGCCATGATCTCCGGCATCGGAGGAAGCCCTGGATCAGGCTGCTTCGCGCCGGGGTATGCGGGGAACGTCATCGCCGGCGTGCAGCCAAGCGACATCGCTGCGCCCACGGAGCACAGGAACGCAGCCACCGCTGCGCCCCGGATTCCTCGAACGATCCGAACCGCCAACTCCCGACGCTGCATTCCATGCATGGCTATTTCTCCGATCGCTGGACGAACCAGTACTCCATATCGACTGGAGCCTGACGACCGAAGATCGTAACGAGCACGCGGACCTGCCCCTTGTCGGGGAAAACCTCGTCGATCGTGCCCTCGTAGCCCTGGAAGGCGCCTTCCTTGATGGTGACGTTGTCGCCCTTGGCGAAGTCCATCTTGAGCTGCGGCGCCTCCTCCGGCTTCTTGGAGTCGTGCAGCATCTTCTCGACCTCGTGCGGGGCCATCGGGGTCGGCCGGCCGGCCGTGCCCACGAAGTCTCCGACGCCCGTGGTCTCCTTGATCAGGAAGAAGACGTCCTGGGGGATGCGACCATCTGGCTCAAGCCTCATCTCGACGAACACATAGCCCGCGTAGAGCTTGTTCTCGGAGATCTTCTGCTTGCCGCCCTTGAGGGTCTTGGTCTTCTCGGTCGGCACCATGATGCGCCCGACGAGATGCTCCATGCCCTCGATCTGCACCTTGCGCAGGAGCGTCTCGCGCACGGACGACTCCTTGTTGCTCGCCACGCGGAGCACGAACCAGTCCATGCCCTCGCGGTAGATGGGCAGCTCGCCCTGATCGGCCGCAGCGGCATCGTCGGCGGTCCGCGCTGCAGCAGCGGCCTTCTGCTCCTCTGCAAGAGTCAGCTTGGTGGGCACCGCGCGGGTGGTGGCCACACCGACACCCTTGAGCAGGCTCGTCGAGGTCGCGCCCGCGCTGCCGGGACGCAGCACGCGCAGGTTTCGGCCCGAGCCAGCGTCGCCCGCGGAGTTGCTTGAATCGGATGTCGGTTCGTGTTCGGCGTTCATGGATGGGTCACGTTCCGGGATCGAGGACCTTCAGCTGGACAAAGAGCAGGAAGAACACCCGATCGAAGATGAAGCAGAGAAGCGCGAGCAAAAGGCTGAGCAGGATCACCACGGCCGTGGACCCGAAGAGCTCGCGCCTCGTGGACCAGTTCATCTTCTTCATCTCCGCCTCGGTGGCGCAGAAGAAGTCGACGGCGCCGGCATTGCGGGCCGTGATCCACCAGATGCCGATGGCGCACGCGGCGCAGAAGGCAAGCGCAGCGCCCCAGGAGATGTAGATCGGGTTGCCGACCCTCGTCACCCATGCGGCGCCGGAGAGGTTGTCATGCACCCAAGTGCCGCCGGCGACAGCGAGCAGGCCGAGCCCGATCACCGTTCCAACCCGCGTCCAGTAGCCCTGACCGTACTTGTAGATGGCTGAAGACATTGTGTGAACCTCGTCGAACGCGCCGAGAGTGAATCGAACACTCAACCTGCGAATTTGGAATCCGCTGCTCTGCCAATTGAGCTATCGGCGCTGATGTGGCCTGGAGGGCGGGGCGTGCCGCCCTCCAGGTCCACGGCGCTCACTTGCGCTTGATCTTGTGGAGCGTGTGCTTCCTGAGGCGCGGGCTGAACTTCATGAACCCTTCCTTGACGCGCTCGGAGATGCCGCCCTTGACGCGGACCTCCGTGCGGTAGTTGAGGTCGCCCGTCTCAGAGCACTGCAGCCACATGAACTCGCGATCGAGTGACTTCTTGGCCATTGTTCACCTCATCGCCTGTCAGGCGATGATCTTGGTCACGACACCCGAACCGACCGTGCGGCCGCCTTCGCGGATGGCGAAGCGGGTCTGCTCCTCCATCGCGACGCCCTTGCCTTCGAGGTCGACGGACATCTTGACGTTGTCGCCGGGCATGCACATCTCGGCACCGACGAGCTCGATCTTGCCCGTGATGTCGGTCGTGCGGAAGTAGAACTGGGGCTTGTAGCCGCTCTTGAAGTTGGTGTGGCGGCCGCCCTCCTCCTTGGTGAGGATGTAGACCTGGCACTCGAACTTCGTGTGGGGCTTGATCGTGCCCGGCTTGCAGAGCACCTGGCCGCGCTCGATGTCCGCCTTCTCGACGCCGCGGAGGAGGCAGCCGACGTTGTCGCCCGCCATGCCGCTGTCGAGCGTCTTCTGGAACATCTCGACGCCGGTGACGGTCGTCTTCGTCGAGTCAGGACGGAGACCGACGATCTCGATCTCGTCGCCGACCTTGACCATGCCGCGCTCGATGCGGCCCGTGGCCACGGTGCCGCGGCCCTTGATGGAGAAGACGTCCTCGACGCTCATGAGGAACGGCTTGTCCGTCTCGCGCGTGGGCTCGGGGATGTAGCTGTCGATCGCGTCCATGAGGTTCGCGATGCACTTGTTCTTCGCCTCGTCGCCGGGGTTCTGCAGCGCGGGGAAGGCGGCGCCACGGACGATCGGGATCTCGTCGCCGGGGAAGCCGTACTTCTTGAGCAGGTCCTTGACCTCCTCCTCGACGAGGTCGATGAGCTCGGCGTCCTCGACCGTGTCGCACTTGTTGAGGAAGACGACGATCTTCGGCACACCGACCTGGCGGGCGAGCAGCACGTGCTCGCGCGTCTGCGGCATGACGCCGTCGTACGCGCTGACCACGAGGATCGCGCCGTCCATCTGGGCGGC
>CAZKTN010000009.1:0-3808 GCA_964555705.1 uncultured Isosphaeraceae bacterium
CCGCTCACCCGAACTGGCGCAGGAAGCGCAGGTCGTTCTCGAAGAGCCAGCGGATGTCGGGGATGCCGTAGCGGCGCATCGCGATGCGCTCGACGCCAAGGCCGAACGCGAAGCCGCTCCAGCGCTCGGGATCAATGCCGACCGCCGCGAACACGTTGGGGTCGACCATCCCGCATCCGCCAAGCTCCACCCACTGCCACTGACCGCGTACCTGCATGCGGATGTCGATCTCCGCGCTCGGCTCGGTGAAGGGGAAGAAGCTCGGCCTCAGGCGCACCTCGGCCTCAGGCCCGAAGAACGCGCGCGCGAACTGCAGCAGCGTCGTCTTGAGGTCCGCCATCGAGAGCCCCTCGTCGACGGCGAGACCCTCCATCTGGTGGAACATCGAGTAGTGGGTCGCGTCGTGCGTGTCAGGCCTGTAGACGCGGCCGACGGCGATGATGCGCAGCGGGGGAGGCGTCGACTCCATCGTCCTGATCTGCACCGTCGAGGTCTGCGTGCGCAGCAGCCGGCGCACTCCGCCATGCTCGGCCATCCAGAAGTTGTCGGTGGGCTCGCGCGCCGGGTGCGATTCCGGGATGTTGAGCGCGGTGAAGTTGTGCCACTCGTCCTCGACCTCGGGTCCGTCGGCCACCGAGAATCCCATGCGTCCGAAGACGTCCACCATCCCATCGATCGTGCGCGTGAGCACATGACGGCGCCCGAGCCCGCAGGGGATGCCAGGCTCAGTCACGTCAACCGCGTCAGCACGCGGCGCGCTGCGGGCAACCTCGGCCGACCGCCCCTCGAATGCCCGCTCGAGCGCTCCCTTGACCTCGTTCAGGCGCTTGCCGAGCGCAGGGCGCTCCTCGCGCGAGGCCTCCTTGAGCCGCTGCATCCACACCTTCAGGATGCCCTGCGGACCCAGATTGGACGACTTCCACCCCTCCAGCGCGGCGGGAGTGTCGATGGCCGCAAGCGAATCCAGCGCCTGCCGCTCCAGTGTGTCCAGTTCCGCGATCACGGGCAGCGAGTGTAGGAAGCCTCTGAAGCGAACACCGCGGGCCAAAAAGGCCGGACGCCGGGAGGGGTCTCGTCCTCACGGCGTCCAGCGCCCCCTGAATTGTCCCGGGATCTCCCCCGGAGGGATCCCGAACAAGACGCCCCGGAAGTCTCAAACAGCCGACACGGGCTCGACACGGCACCGAGAGTGGCAGCACCCCTAGAGGGCTCAGCGGCGTTGCCGCTCTAACAAAGCGCCGAAACCGGGCTCCATTGGCGGAAAAATCAGAATTTTTTCGCGATGATCTACGAGTAATCTTCCGCCTCGGACCTGCCGATCTACCTCTGCCGCCCCCGGCACGTCCGCCCGCACATGCCCCCAGACTCTACCCACGATTTCCCCTCGACCCAGTACATGTGGATCAGGGATCACCTCGATGGGGGGCCCGAAGCCAAGGACCGACTGGTGCAGTGGGCGATGACGGTGTACGCAAAGCCGCTGCAGACGTACGCGAAGGCCACCGGCCTCGCGCACTCGAGCCAGCTCGAGTCCGACGAGCTCGTGAACGGGTTCCTCGCATCGGTCCTCGCCCGTCAGGACTACCTCAAGGACTGGATCGGCAGCGGGCTTCGGCTGCGACAGTGGTTCCGCAACGGCCTCCACTTCCACGCCAAGACAATGCGGCGCACGAATGGCCGCGTCAAGGCGCTCGATGAGCGCGAGGCCGAGTCGATCGCGGTGCCCGACGATGCAGACCGGCTTCTCGACCATGCGTGGGCCACTTCGATCGTTGAGCGCGTCTGCGATGAGGTACGTTTGGATCTTGCCAAGGCGGGGAAGTCCGCCCACTGGGATATCTTCTGGCAGCACCATGTCGATGGGGTCCCGTACTCGCAGGTCGTGGCACACCAGGGTGGCGGCCTCACGGAGGCCCAGGCCGCATCGCGCGCCTTCGAGGTGGCCTCGCGCCTCCGGGAGCGTCTCAGCCTGATGCTCATCCGCGATGGTGCACCGAGCGCGGAAGTGTCGAGCGAGCTTCGCAACCTGATGGAGAGCATTCGGCCATGACAGACATCCCTTCCGGCGGACTGCGCATCGGCAGGCGCGAGGTGACGCGACTGCTGGCCGCTGTGCTCGGCGAGGATGCAGCCCCGCTGGACCTTGTGGTGGCCCGGTTGCACGAGACTGACTCGGCGCACTGGGTCACTGATGCGCTCGCCTCGCGTGCAGGCGTCATGTCACGAACCGACGCGGGCCGCGAGGACTTCATCCGCTGGAAGGACGAGGCGAAGGCCAGTTTCGCGTGCGCGTCGGGAAACCCGGTGCTCGTGACCGCCACCTTCCTCGACTATGCCGCTTCGATCGCCGTAGCGCTCGACCGTGGCCACGGCCTGATCTCGTCGATCCCCCCATCGGAGATCAGCGGCATGCTCGACCGCATCGGTCCGCTGCTGCCGGACGAGTGGAAGGCGCTCTTCGCGCGCGCTCGGCAGCGCGTGTAGCGCGTCCAGCGCGCGGCGCGACGGGCGCGGACCGCGAGGGTCTGCACGGCGAGTCGCGCCACGCTGACGGGCACTAGGTGGTGTACGCGGAGTTGAGCTCCACGTAGCGGGTCGTCAGCCCGGCTGACCAGAAGCTGTCGCGCCCCGGTCCATCGCCAACACGCACGTCGATCGTGACCGAGTCACCGGCAAACGCGCGCGTGCGCTCGTCCGGAGTGACCGCCGCGGGTGCGCCGTGCACGAAGAGCGTGACGCCCCCTGCACGGACCTCAATGGCCGCAGGGTCGAGGGGCACCCCAGCGCGGCCCAGCGCGGCGAGGATCCGCCCCCAGTTGGGGTCGCGGCCGGTCACCGCTGTCCGCACGAGAAGGCTCGTCGCCACCGTGCGCGCGAGCGTGAGCGCATCCGTCGCCGTGCGGGCGCCCTCGACATGCACTGCGATGCCGGGGCCCGCGCCCTCGCCGTCGCACACGACCATTAGCGCGAGCTCGTGCGCGACGTCGGCCATCGCGTGGCCGATCGCCGCCAGATCGGTGTGCGATGGCACACCGGCGCATCCCGAGGACAGCGCGAAGACCGAGTCGTTGGTGGACGTGTCTCCGTCCACGGAGATGCGGTGGAAGGACCGATCGACGGCTGCGCGCAGCATTCCCTGAAGCGTCGGTGCATCGACCTGCGCATCGAGGGTAAGCACGGCGATCATCGTGGCCATGTCTGGGTGGATCATGCCCGCGCCCTTGGCGACGCCTGTGATGCGCGCGGTGAACGCGGCGCAACTGGTGCCCGAGCAGCGCACCTCGCGTGATGCCCACTTGGGCGCCGCGTCGGTCGTCATGATCGCGCGCGCGAAGGGCTCGCAGGTGGCCGCAGCGAGCCCGCCCTCGAGCGAGGGCATGGCGCCCACGACTCGATCGGCCTCAAGCTGCACGCCGATCACCCCTGTGCTGTTGACGAGCACCTGCTCGACAGGGCACTTCAACAGGTCTGCGGCAGCCTTGACGGTGCGCCTGCAGCGGTGGAGGCCCTCGTCGCCGGTCGCGGCGTTGGCGCATCCGGAGTTCACGAGCAGCGCGCGCGCCACCCCGCCCGTCGACGCCAGGTGCGCGCGCGACACCTGCACCGGCGCGGCGGCCACCAGGTTTCTCGTGAACATCGCCGCTGCGGTGGCCGGCCTGTCGCACACCAGCAGCGCGAGGTCAGGCGCACCAGAGCGCTTGATGCCGCAGGCGAGGCCTGCGCCGCGGAATCCGATTGGCCATGCCGGTGCGGTCACCGCGGACCCGCCGTGGCACTGGTCTCTATGCTCATCGCGACCTCGTCGCAT
>CAZKTN010000009.1:3908-23467 GCA_964555705.1 uncultured Isosphaeraceae bacterium
ATGCTCATCGCGACCTCGTCGCATGCCTCCCGGCGAGGGCAGGCAGCGCAGTCCTTGAGCACCTTCTCGGGGAGGCTGTTGACGCTCACGGTGCGGAATCCGCACTTGGCGAAGAAGTCGGCGACCCGGGTGAGCACGAACACCTTCGGGATGCCGAGCTCCGCTGCACGGTCGATGAGATGGCGCGTGAGGCTGCGCCCGATGCCTCGGACGGTCGCGCCGGGCGCCACGCCGAGCGAGCGGATTTCCGCAAGCTGCGGCGTGTAGATCCACAGCGAGCCGCAGCCGACGACGCGCCCCTCGTGCACGGCGACCGCGAACTCGCTGATGCACTCGAGGATGTCCTCGCGGCTGCGCGGCAGGTGCTCGCCCTGGCCGGTCCAGTGCGCAACGATCGCGCAGATGGCGTCGAGGTCCTCGACGCGCGCTTCGCGGATCGTCAGTTGCGTGTCCGATGCGCGCTGGCGCCGCGCGAGCCGGAGCCGGCCCCGCTCGATGCTCTCGGACACCCGAGTGGGTGCGGTGCCTCCAGGCACATCGCGCTTGGCGAGCGCGGAGTCCAGGGTCAGCGCGACGAACACGTCGGCGCCGATGCGCGGGTTGACCTTCGCCATGCGCTCGACGCTGAGTCCCTCGAGCGGCGTGCTGTCGCCGATCGCCTCCCGCACGAGACGGCCCACATCGTGGTGCGCATCGCGGAAGGGCACGCCCTTGGCGACGAGGTAGTCCGCGAGCTCGGTCGCGTTGGAGTAGCCGCCGAGCGCAGCCTCGCGCGCGCGTTCGCGTCGCACCGTCATGCCGTCGAGCACGATGGCCAGCATGCGCAGGGACAGCGACAGGTGGTCCATCGCATCAAAGAGCGGCTCCTTGTCCTCCTGAAGGTCCTTGTTGTAGGCAAGCGGAAGCCCCTTGAGCACCGTCAGCAGCGTCATGAGCGAGCCCACGATCCGGCCCGACTTGCCGCGGATCAGCTCGAGCGCATCGGGGTTCTTCTTCTGCGGCATGAGGCTCGACCCGCTCGTCACCGCATCTGAGAGCTCCACGAGCCCGGCCTCTCCAGTCGCGTAGAAGATGATGTCCTCGGCCATCCGCGAGAGGTGCATCGCGCATAGCGCGGCCGCCGAGAGGCTCTCGGCGGCAAAGTCCCGGTCGCTCACCGCATCGAGCGAGTTGCCGGTCGGGGCCGTGAACCCAAGGTCGCGCGCGAGCTGCATGCGGTCGATCGGGTACGCGGTGCCCGCAAGCGCACCGGAGCCGAGCGGGCAGAATCCTGCGCGCCGCGCCGCATCGCCCATGCGCTCGATGTCGCGCGTGAGCATCTCCACGTAGGCCAGGCACCAGTGCGCGAAGAGCACCGGCTGCGCGCGCTGCAGGTGCGTGTAGCCGGGGAAGACGGTGTCGCGCTCGCGGTCGGCAAGCGAGAGCAGGCTCGCGATCACGGCATCGGCCTCGCGCCGCCGCTCTGCGAGCTGCTTGAGGGTCCACAGCCGCAGGTCGGTGGCGACCTGGTCGTTGCGGCTGCGGCCGGTGTGCAGCTTCTTGCCGAGGTCGCCTACGCGCGCCACGAGCTCGCGCTCGACCCATGAGTGCACGTCCTCGTCGGCTGCCTGCTCAAGGGCCTCAGGGTGCTGCGTCGCATGCTCAAGCACGTCCTCAAGCGCCGTGAGGAGCGCGCCGAGCTCGCCGGGCGTGATGACGCCTGCACGCGCGATCGCGCGCGCCCAGGCCGCGCTTCCCTCGATGTCCTCGCGCACGAGCCGGCGGTCGAAGGGAAGCGAATCGTTGAAGCGCCGGAAGAGCGGGTCGCCCTGCGCGGCGAAGCGCCCCCCCCAGAGCCCGGCGGATCCGGGCGAAGTGGCAGTCGTCATCGTGTGTGCTCCAGTGCGGGTCAGCGGCGTTCGCCGTGCGATGCATGGGCCATCGCATTGAGCGTGCGGATGCGCGAGGGAAGCGAGAAGAGCCGGATGAAGCCCTCCGCGTGTCGGTGGTCGTAGACCTCATCTGCGCCGAAGGTCGCGAACGCCTCGCTGTAGAGCGAGTTGGGGCTGCGGCGGCCGACGGTGGTTGCGCGTCCCTTGAAGAGACGCACCCGCACGTCGCCGTTGAGTGCGCCGGCAGCCGTCCTGATGCCGGCCCACAGCGCCTCGCGCATGGGCGTGAACCATGTGCCCTCATAGATGACCTTCGCGAAGTCATGCGCCACGCGCTCGCGCCAGTGGAGCGTGTCGCGGTCGTAGCAGAGCTCCTCGAGCCCGCGCAGCGCCTCCATCAGCACGGTGCCGCCTGGGGTCTCGTAGACGCCGCGGCTCTTCATGCCCACAAGCCGGTTCTCGACAATGTCCACGCGCCCCACGCCATGGCGGCCCGCGACCTCGTTGAGCGCCGTGAGCAGCGACACGGGATCCTTCGGCGCGCCATCGAGCGCCACCGGCATGCCGGCCGTGAACGAGATCGTGACCTCGGCGTGCGCATCGGGGGCCGCGGCGGGATCGCACGTGCGCATCCACACGTCGGCGGGCGGCGCCTTCCACGGATCCTCGAGGTCGCCGCCCTCGTGGGAGATGTGCCAGATGTTGGCGTCGCGCGAGTAGATCTTCTCCGCGCTTGCCGCGCAGGGGATCTTGCGCTCGGCGAGGTATGCGAGCATCGCCTCACGGCTGCGCAGGTTCCAGAGCCGCCATGGGGCGATCACCTGGAGGTGCGGCGCGAGCGCGGCGAACGTCGACTCGAAGCGCACCTGGTCGTTGCCCTTGCCGGTGCACCCGTGGCAGAGCGCGTCGCAGCCCGTGGTGATGGCCGCATCGACCTGCGCCTGCGCGATGATCGGGCGCGCAATCGACGTGCCCAGCAGGTAGCGGCCCTCGTACACGGCGCCCGCGATTGCCATCGGGAACGCGAACTCCTCGAGGAACCTGCGGCGCAGGTCCACGACGATGCACTGGGATGCGCCCGACTTGCGGGCCTTCTCCTCGATCCCATCGAGCTCGTGCTCGCCTTGCCCGACGTCGGCGACGACGGCAACGACGTCGCACCCGTAGGTCTCCACGAGCCACGGGATGATGCATGAGGTGTCAAGGCCTCCGGAGTAGGCAAGTGCGACGCGCTGGGGATTCGATGGTGTGGTCATTGGAGTGGTCTCGTGATGCTCAGTTGATGGCGGTGCGGGGCAGGTCGGTCACTTCTCGAGCGCAGCTCGCGCGAGATCCGGCCGGAGCAGCGCAAGCAGCAGCGCATTCTGCGCGTGCATGCGGTTCTCGGCCTGGTCGAAGACGATGGATGCCGGGGAGTCGATGACCTCGTCGGTCACCTCATCGCCGCGGTGCGCGGGAAGGCAGTGCATGAACCATGCGCCCGGCGCAGCTCGGGACATGAGCGCCGCGTCGACCCGAAAGGGCGCAAGCAGCGCGCGCTGCCGGTCTGCCTCGGCCTCGTCGCCCATCGAAACCCAGGTGTCGGTGTACACCGCGTGGGCGCCCGCGACCGCGGCCGGGTCGTGCGCCACGTCGATGCGCGCACCGGTGCGGAACGCGCGGCCCTGCGCCACGCGCATCACATCCGCGCTGGGGCTGCGCGATGCAGGCGTGATCACCGTGATGCGTCCGCCGAGCGCCGCAACGGCCTCGATGAGCGAGTGGCAGACGTTGTTGCCGTCGCCGATCCATGCCAGGTGCCCGTGCACCGGGTCGAACCCGTGCTCGACAAGCGTCAGCATGTCGGCAAGCGCCTGGCAGGGGTGGTGCATGTCGCTGAGCGCATTGACCACCGGCACGGCGCTGCACTCGGCCATCCGCGCAAGCAGCGCGTGGCTGCGCACCCGCGCCACGATTGCGTCGGCGTAGCGCTCAAGCGTGTGCGCGTAGTCCTCCACCGACTCGCGCGTGCCAAGCGGCGTCGCCTGGTGGTCGAGGAAGGAGACGCCCCCGCCAAGCCGCTGGAAGCCGGCCTCGAAGGAGACGCGCGTGCGCAGCGACGGCTTCTCGAAGAGCATCACGAGCGTGCGCTGGCGGAACGCGTCCGCGAAGCTCTGGGGCTTGCGCTTGATGATGCGCGCAAGCGTGAGAAGCTGCGTGAGCTCGTGCGATGCCAGATCGGCGATCTGGAGCAGGTCCTTCGTCGCAAGGGCGCGTCCGGCGGGCGGACCATCCGTGTCGCGGCCCGCGCGGGCACTTGGTGGCTGGGTTCGGTTCACGAGTGGATCTCCACGCGGTGTGCGGGCTGGTTGCGAGCTGGCTTCGCGCGGTTTCGAGCGGCCGTAGGCGCACCGCACGTGGCATGGCTCGCGGCGCATGCGGTGCCGGCGGCACCACCGGCTGCGATCGTCGCGAGGGCCGCAGGGTCTGCCCATCCTGCGATGACGACGGGCGCGCCGCAACGCTGTGCGGCATCGAGCGCCCCACGAACCTTTGGGATCATGCCTCCGCTGATCACGCCACTTCCGATGAGCGACTCCGCGGCGCTCCGGTCGAGACGCTCGATGATGCGGCCTTCGGCACCGCGCACGCCGGGCACGTCCGTAAGGAACACGAGTGCGCGGGCGCGCACGATCCCCGCGACCGCCACAGCAGCGTCGTCTGCGTTCACGTTGAGCAGCTCGCCCTGCGCATCCGCCGCGATGGAAGAGATCACCGGCACAAGGCCAGCCTCAAGAAGCGCGTGCGCGACATCGGCGCGTCCGCCCGTGATCTCGCCGACGCGCCCGAGGTCAGCGCCCTCACGCACGGCCACGCGCGCGAGAGTGAGGCCACCTGAGGCGAGCGTCATGCCCACGGCGCGCACGCCCTCAGCGAGCAGCGCACCGGTGAGCCGTGCATTGGTCGCGCCGGCGAGCACTCCAGCGATCTGCTCCATCTGCTCGGGCGGCGTGATGCGGATGCCCTCGTGGCGGCGCGTCTCCATGCCCAGGCGCGCGAGCTGGCGGTCGACCGCCGCACCACCTCCGTGCACGACCACCGTCGACCCGGGGGCGACGGCCTCGAGCGCTCCGATCGCCCGGACCGTGGCGCGCATCGCGCACGCATCGTCGATCAGCGCGCCGCCGAGCTTGATGACCAGAGGTCCGCGAGAGGTCATGAGGATGCTCCTGCGAGGGCCGCCGGGGCCTCGATTGAATGCCCTGCGGCGCGCTCCTGGCCCGCATGCGACTGCCAGGCTGCAGCCCGCTCGTCGACGCCGAGCCGCTCGTCGAGCCCGAACCGGATGTTCAGGCACTGCACGGCCTGGCCGGCGGCACCCTTGACGAGGTTGTCGATCGCGCTGCAGGCCACAAGGTGCCGTCGAGCCGCATCCGCCGCCACCTGGATGTCGCAGAAGTTTGTGCGCTCGACGGCGCCGACGCTGGGCCAAGTGCCCTCGGGCAGGAGACGCACGAAGGTGCGGCCTTCATACTGCGCGCGCAGGCATTCGCGTACGTCACCCTCGGAGACGCCGTCCCGCAGCGTCGCATGGATCGTGCTCAGGATGCCGCGGTCATAGGGGCCGAGGTGCGGCGTGAAGATGATGTCCGCGCCCGTCTCCTGCGCCATCTCTGGCTGGTGGCGGTGCGAGAGCACGCCGTAAGGCGACTGGCTCACCTCGCAGAAGAGGCTGCGAAGCGCCGGCGAGCGGCCGGCGCCGCTTACGCCGCTCGTGCTGTCGACGATTACGGTGCGGTCCTCGAGCAGCCCGCGCTCCACAAGTGGCCGCAGCGCCAGCGCGACGCTCGTGGGGTAGCAGCCCGGAACGGCGATCAGCCGTGCGCCCTCGATCGCGCGCGCGTTGAGCTCCGCGAGCCCGTACACGGCCTCGCGCAGCAGCTCGGGGTGCCGGTGCACAAACCCGTAGTGCGCTGGATAGGCCGCCGCGTCGCGGAGCCTGAACGCCGCGGACAGATCGAGCACCACGATGCCCGCGCCGCACAGCGCAGGCGCGAGCGCCTCGCTCGCCTCATGCGGCGTCGCGAGCAGCACGGCGTCGGGCTGGCATGCCCGGATCGCACCCTCCGAAGCCGCCTCGACGCAGAGGTCCGTCCATCCGCGCAGCTTGGGGTGCAGCGCATCGATGCGCACGCCGCCGCCTGACTTGCCCTCCGATCCGAACAGCCCGCACAGCTCCACATGCGGGTGGCGCAGAAGCATCGTGACAGCCTCGGCACCCGCGTATCCCGCGGCACCGACCAGGGCGACGCGGATGCGGTGCTCGCCGCCATCACGCAGCGGCGCACCTGCACCACTGCCGGTGGAGGGGTGCGCATGCGACATCGACGGGAACATGGTGGAGGTGGTGGTCATCTTGGGATGTGCGCGGCGCTCGCGTTCACGCACGCACGGCGCCTGCGGACAGCTCCATGAGCTGCGCCGCGAGCTGGCGGGCGGAGGCGGGGGAGGTGCAGGCGACGAAGATGCAGTCATCCCCTGCGATGGTGCCGAGTGCGCCATCGGGCTCCGAGCGGTCGATCTCGACGGCGAGTGCCGCGGCCTGGCCGGGCGCGGTGTGCAGCACCGCGATGGTGCCGCCCGACTGCGCACCCAGCAGCATGCGGCGCACGGCGGAGGCGAGCGCCGCCGAGCGGTCGGCGGGCGCCGCCGACGCATCGAGCAGCTGGTAGCCCCCGGCGCCCTTCACGACACCGAGCTCGGCCAGGTCGCGCGACAGCGTCGCCTGCGTCACGGCGATGCCTCGACGCGACAGCAGGTCCACCAGCTCGGACTGGCTGGTGACATGCTGGCTCTGGATGAGGCGCGCAACCTCGCGCTGCCTTCGTGCCTTGGCGACCATTGGATAATTATGCACGCAATTGCATAAGTTGTCAAGGGGTGGCCAGAAAAAACCCGCCGGCGCCGGAGGGGGCGCGAGGCGGGCAATGGCCGCGGGGATCGGCCCGCGGGAACGCTCACTCGGTGGCGCGGGCCTCTGCGGCTTCCGCCGGCGCCGAGCCCGGCTCCGGCGAGTCTGCGGGCTCGCTCTCGTGCTCCTGCACATCGGATGGCGCGCCGGCGGGTGCGGCGCGTCCGGCAGCCTTCGCCTCCTGCGCCTCCTTGCGCTTGAAGAGCTCGATCTTCTGGCGCTCGGGGATGATGATCATCGTCATCCGCTTGCCCGCGAGCCGCGGCTCGACCTCAACCTTGCCAAGGTCGGAGAGCCGCTGCGCCACGTCGGCCATCCGCACGTCGCCGCGGCTCTTGTGGGCAAGCTCGCGTCCCTTGAAGTTCTGCACGATCTGCACGCGGTGCCCCTCGAGGAGGAACTGACGTGCCTGCTTGACGCGGATGTCGACATCGTGCGGGTCGATCTTCATCGACCGGCCCAGGCGGACCTCCTTCATCTCGCTCGACTTGCTCTTGCTCTTGCTGGCCTTGTCCTTCTTCGCCTGCTCGTACTTGTACTTGCCGTAGTCCATGATGCGGACCACGGGAGGACGCACGTCAGGCGCGACCTCAACAAGGTCGTACCCCGCGTCGTATGCGCGGCGCTTGGCCTCATCGAGCTCGACGACGCCCACCATCTCGCCGTTCTCGTCAATCAGCCGGATCGGGCTGATCCGGATGCGGTCATTGATGCGCGGGCCCTGTGGCTCGCGGTTGGGTGGACGGCGGGGGAAGTTGCTCAGGGGAATCTCCTCGAGGGTGACCGGAACGGAGTGACAGGGCCGCGCGCGGTTCCGGCATCCGCGGCTGGGCAAGCTTGCTGGGGGATCTGGTCGACCCGGACCGGCACGGCGCGAGCGCTCATGCGGTGGCGGTGGTCTGCGAGGTCATGTGGCAGTGAACCATCTGGGTCGGGGTCGCGCGGCGACGTGCCGCAGCGCCACAACATAGCCCCCGCGGGGAGCCGGCGCAACGCGATTCGCCCCTTCCGCACCGCATTTTGACGCGATTCAGCGGCGGGGCCCCCGCCAGAGCGCGGCGTCGAGGCACGCCCAGATCGGCGGGATCACGCCCAGGAACGCGAGGAGCCCCAGCGTCACGAAGGCGATCGTCCAGAGCACCGCCGCCAGCGCAAGGAACAGGAGCGCCGCCAGGATCCGCCCCTGCACCAGCTGCCCGAGCCCCGGGATGAAGAAGCTCGCGATCGCCGCGATCACGTTGCCCGAAGATCCCTGGCCTGCGCTCATGCTGCCCCCATGCTTGCGCGCGCAGTCTCGGCTCCGCGCGTCGAACGCTCGCGCGCGAGCCCGTCGACGAACGCATCAAGCGGCATCTCGCCTAGGTTGGCCTCAACGCCGAATGCCCGCACGCTGACGGTGCGTGCCTCCGCATCGCGTGGCCCGACGACCGCGGTGTAGGGGATCTTCTCCTCGGCGGCTGCCCGGATGCGCCCCTGCACTCGCTCGTTGGAGGCGTCGACGGTCGCGCGCAGCCCGGCCGCGACAAGCCGCTCGTGCACCTCGCGCGCGTATCCCTCGCTCTTGTCGCTGATCGGGAGCACGCGCACCTGCTCGGGCGACAGCCACAGCGGGAACGCGCCCGCGAAGTGCTCGATGAGCACGCCGATGAAGCGCTCCATGCTGCCGAAGGGCGCGCGGTGGATCATCACAGGCCTGTGCTCGGCGTTGTCGGCGCCGGTGTACGAGAGCCCGAACCGCTCAGGCAGGTTGTAGTCCACCTGCACGGTGCCGAGCTGCCATGAGCGGCCGATCACGTCGCGCACGACGAAGTCGATCTTTGGGCCGTAGAAGGCGGCCTCGCCGGGCTCCTCCGAGAAGGGCACGCCAAGCGTCCGCGCCGCGTCGCGGCACGCCTGCTCGGCCTTGTCCCAGTTCGCGGGATCGCCCACGTACTTGGCGCTGTCGGGGTCGCGCAGGCCCACGCGCACGCGGTAGTCGCTCATGCCGAGCGTGCCGAAGATCAGCTTCACGAGCGATAGGCAGCCGAGCAGCTCGTGCGCCACCTGGTCCTCGCGCACGAAGAGGTGCGCATCATCCTGCGTGAACCCTCGCACACGCGTGAGGCCGCCGATCTCGCCAGACTGCTCCCACCGGTACACGGTGCCGAACTCCGCGAGGCGCACCGGAAGGTCGCGGTAGCTGCGCTTCTCGCTCGCGAAGATCCGGATGTGGTGCGGGCAGTTCATCGGCTTCAGCAGGTAGCCGTCGATCTGGCCCTCGGCAAGCCTGTGCGAGAGGTCCGCGCACGAGCATCCCTCGGTCGCGAGCTGCGAGAGCTGGTCATGCTCGATGATCGGCGGGTACTGGCTCTCGCGGTAGTAGGGGAAGTGGCCGCTCGTGCGGTAGAGGTCGAGCTTGCCGATGTGCGGCGTGAAGACCTGGTGGTAGCCCTGCTTGCGGAGCTCGTCGCTGATGAACGACTGCAGCTCCTGCCGCACGACGGATCCCTTGGGCGTCCACAGCACCAGCCCCTGGCCCACCATCTCGTCGATGTGGAAGAGCCTCAGCTGCTTGCCGAGGACGCGGTGGTCGCGCTTGCGCGCCTCCTCGAGCATCGCCATGTGGGCGGCAAGCTCCTCGCGCGTGGCGAACGCGGTGCCGTACACGCGGATCAGGCGGTCCGACGTCTCGTCGCCCTTCCAGTAGCTCGATGCGAGGCTCATGACCTTGCATGCGCCGATGCGTCCTGTGCTCGGCACGTGCGGGCCGCGGCAGAGGTCCTCCCAGTGCGTGCCGGGCGTGCCGGTGGCGTACCAGCTCAGCGTGGCGCTGCCGGCCGCGCACGCGCGCTCGGCGTTGTCGAGCTTGTACTTGCTGCCCTCGGCGTGCAGCTTCGACATCCCCTCGGCCGCGGGCATCTCGTACCGCGTGAAGGGGCGGTTCTCCGCGATGATCCTGGCCATCTCCGCCTCGATCGCCGCGAAGTCGTCGCTGCTCGGCACGGGCCCGCCATCGAACGAGATGTCGTAGTAGAAGCCCGCATCCACCGGCGGCCCGTACACGAGCTTCGCGTGCGGGAAGAGGCGCTGGATCGCCTCTGCCATCACGTGCGCGGCGCTGTGGCGCAGCAGGAAGAGCGCATCGGGATCCACGGTGCCGTCGCGCCGCTTGGGCGTGACGATGGAGAGCGTGCAGTCGTGCCCGAGGAGGGTCGACAGGTCGGCGAGCTCGCCGTTGACCTTCGCGCCGATGGCCGCCTTTGCGAGACCGGCACCGATGTCCGCAGCCACCGCGGCCGCCGTCACCGGCGCGTCATAGGAACGTGTGCTGCCGTCTGGAAGCGTGATTTGCGGCATGGAGCGCGAGAGCGTACCGCCCGCGATTGGCCACCGACGGGGCGATCACGGCGCCGCAGCTCACTCGCCGCGGCGCGAATCCGGCGGATCGAAGAGCGGCTGCTCGTTGGGCAGCGTCTTCGGGCGGCTCGTCAGGTCAGAGATCTCCGACTGGAACTCCTCGATCGTGCGGAAGTCGTGGTAGACGCTCGCAAAGCGCACGTAGGCCACCTGGTCGATGTCGCGCAGCTTGCGCGCGACCCTGCGGCCGATCTCGCTGCTGGGCACCTCGCGCTCGAAGTCGCGGTGCACCTCGTCGTCAACCTCAGACGCGATGCGCTCCTTCAGGTCCTCGGGGATGGGCCTCTTGCCGCACGCCGCCTGGATGCCGCGCAGCACGCTCTCAAGGTCGAAGGGCACGCGCGATCCGTCCTTCTTCACCACGACCAGCCGTGCAGTCTTCTCCACGCGCTCGTATGTCGTGAAGCGCTTCCCGCAGTCGACGCACTCGCGCCGCCTGCGGATCGTGCCTCCCGACTCCGCAGCGCGGCTGTCGATCACCTTGTCGTTGTCGCGGTTGCAGTAGGGGCAGAGCACGGCGCGTTCCGGTTCACGGCATGATCGGCGCGGCAGGCGGCGGCGTCAATGCCCCGTCGCCGGCGCATGGCTCCACTGTCAGGTCCAGCATCGCGGCGCCGTCGATCTCGACGAAGTCCACCTGCATCAGCATCACCGTCGGCGCATCGACGCTGATGCGCGCCTCGCGCAGCGTCGCCCCATGCCGGGTCCAGTCCTCGAGCAGCGGCTTGCCGTCAAGGGTGATGCGCACCGCGTCATCGCTCACGCACTTGAAGTTCCAGCATCCCGGGAAGACCGTCATGGTGGTCGTCGCACGGAGCCCGAACCCGTCGGCCGGGAATCCCGGCCCCACGAGCTTGAGCTCCGACGGGCCGCCCGCCCCAAAGCGCAGGCGGAGCGAGTCGGTCACCGTGGTCTTCACGTTCGGGCCCCGGATCCCACGCTCGAACGCGTCGCGGTCCGCGACCGGATCGCCCTCGATGGGAAACAGCTGCACGCTCCAGTTGGCCCCGAAGTACGTCTCCTTGACCACACGTCGCTCCTCAGGACCGGCGCCCCACGCCACCGCAAGCTCGTAGCTGGCGATGCACCCCTCGTCCTCCGAGAAGACCTCCGCGTAGTTCTCGCTCGGGCTGCCTGAGGTGCGGAAGTTCGCGTTGCCGCGAACCAGGACGCGCTGCATCGCCACAGGCCCAAGCAGTCGCCACCGGTGCGGGCCGCTCGACTCGGGATCGCGGTACAGCGCGGATGACTCGAAGTCCCACGGGCCGTAGTCGAGCATGAGGATCGACTCGCGGCCCGCAAGGCTTTCGCGGGCGCTGCGTGGCATTCCGTCCACGATGCGGACCGCCTCCATACGTCCGGGCACTTCGCCAATCGCCGCGCGAATCGCCGCCTCGCTCCAGCGGCCGGCAGCGACGCCCGCGTCGCTGCGCGTCACGCGCGCAGCGCTCGCGGCATCTGCGGACACGTCGCGCGCCGCATCGCGCATCGTGGCCATGAAGGTGTTGCCGGCGATCTCCACCGGGCCGCAGTCGCGCAGCTCGATGCCGTACCCGTCGCCGGAGAAGTCGTTGCCCGCAATCCGCGACGGCTGCGACGGCGGGTTCGCCGCGGTCCACGGCAGCCGCGCAAGGTGCGGGTCGTCATCAGTCCACAGCCGCACGCCCACGGCGCAGCCCTCGAGCACGTTCGACTCGATTGCGATCCCCGAACCATGCTCCACATTGACGCCGCCGCGCTCGGCGCCAGCGCCAGGAAACCCGCAGAACCGCATGAGGTTGCCCGCCACCGTGAGGTCGCGCGAGTAGCCGCCCCACACGCCGCAGATGGCGGCACGGTCGATGCGGTTGCGCAGCACGCGGTTGCGGAACGAGAAGGTTGCCTCCACTCCATGCGCGACGGCATCGGAGAGGTCATTGAGCGCGATCACGTTGTCGTTGCAGCCGAGCCCCGCGTGCTGCGCAGCGCCGGCGCGCTCGCCGAGCGCCTCGCGGCCCGCGAACATGAAGATGCCGTCGCCGCAGTGGGTGGCGCTATTGAGCGCGATGACGTTGCGCGAGCACTGCTCGAAGAGCAGGATGCCGGCGCTGTCCTGGCCGCGGCTGTAGCGGCCGTGGCTGTAGCCGCGCACGCAGAAGTCAGCGGCATTTCGCGCGATGACCGAGTCGGACGTGCGCCAGAGCGCAATGCCCCAGCCCGAGAGGAACGACGCGTCGCAGTCGTAGACGCGTGAGCTGTCGGACCGCTCAAGCAGGATGCCGTTCTGCTGGTGCCTCACCCGCACGCTGCGCACCGTGCTGCCCGGCGCGCCGCGAAGGCACACCGCGGCGCCGTATCGCTGCGCCCACTCGCCGCCGTCATTGTCGTGCGGCCAGAGCCAGTCGCGCGCATCCTCTGCCCAGGCGTCGCTCTCGAGCCGCTGCCTGAACCCGTACCCGATGTCGAGTCCCTCGACCGTCGTGCGCGGCGCGCCATCGGCCATCACGCCCACCCGGAACCCGAGCACGATCCCGTTCCGCACGGTGACGTCGGGTGCGCTGATGCGGATCCCGATCCCGCGGACCGACTCGGGCGCCATCCGGTCCGTGGCGCCGCGAAGCGTGCCGCCGGCGAGGTCGACGGTGATGCCCGGCGCCGTGATGTGCACGATCCCGTTGCCGTCGGCATCCTCGAGCACAAGCGGCGGCATCAGCAGCGTGCAGCTGCGGTCGACGGTGATGTTGTCGCGGTCGACCAGGACGGTCGGAAGCGGGGCGCCCGCGGCCGGCGGCACCGCAGCGGGGGGCACCACTGCGTCGGCGGGAGGGGACTGCGATGCGCACGCCTGCAGCGCCGGCGCGAATGCCGCGGCAAGCGCGCAGCCCACGCTCACCCACGTGCCGCGCATGGGGTCAGATCTCCTCGATCTCGGACACCTTCTTCGCGGACATGTCGTCGATGCGGGTCGTGACTTCCTTGGTGATGCGGTCGACCTCGTCGCGCGCGCGCTTGGCGTCGTCTTCGGAGAGCTTGACCTTGGTGTCGGCGAGCGCCGCATCGATCGCCTTGTTGGCGTCGCGACGCTCGTTGCGCACGGCCACGCGCGACTCCTCGGCGAGCTTCTTCACCTGCGTGGCAAGCTGCTTGCGCCGCTCCGCGCTCGGTGCGGGCACATTGACGCGGATCTGCGATCCCTCCACCATGGGGTTCAGCCCAAGCCCGCTCTTCTCGATCGCCTTCGCGATCTCGCCCTTGGCCGACGGGTCGAATGGCTTCACGAGCAGCTGCGTGGCCTCCGACACGCTCACCGCAGCGAGCTCGCGCAGGTCCACCTGGCTGCCGTAGTACTCCACCTTCACGTACTCGAGGAGCGCAGTGCTTGCGCGGCCGGTGCGCATCCCGCGGAACTCCCTCTGCAGGTAGTCCACGCTCTTGCCCATCCGCTCCTCGGTCTCAAGAAGGATCATGTCGATGTCCATTGCGGCTGCTCCTGTGCTGGTGCGTCGTGGTGCGCTAGGCGGTGACGACCGTGCCGACCCGCGCGCCATCCACCACCTTGGCGATGTTGCCCGCGGTGCGGTAGTCGAAGACGACGACGGGGAGCGAATGCTCCATGCACATCGTCATCGCGGTCAGGTCCATCACGCCGAGCTGGCGCTCGAGCGCCTCGCTGTAGGTGAGCGCGTCGTAGCGCGTCGCCGAGGGGTCGGTACGGGGGTCGGCGGTGTAGATGCCGTCCACCTTCGTGGCCTTGAGGAGCACGTCGGCGCCGAGCTCGATCGCACGCAGCGACGCGCACGTGTCGGTGGTGAAGAAGGGATTGCCGGTGCCCGCCACCAGGATCACCACGCGGCCCTTCTCGAAATGCCTCAGCGCGCGCGCCCTGATGAACTGCTCGGCCACGCTCGACACGTTCAGTGCGCTCATCACGCGGCTCTCGACGCCAAGCGCATGGAGTGCCTCCTTGAGAGCGAGGCCGTTGATCACGGTGCCGAGCATCCCCATGTAGTCGGCGGTGGACTGGTCGAATGCGCCGCCCCTGGCGAGCTTCGCGCCCCGGATGATGTTGCCGCCACCCACGACCACCGCAAGGTCAAGCGGGCCTGCGCCCTTGGCCGACGCGATCTCGCCGGCGATTGCGGAGAGCTCCTCGGGGCTGATGCCGAACTTGCCCTCGGCCGCAAAGCTCTCACCGCTGATCTTGAGGAGCACTCGGCGGAAGCGCCTTCCCGATCCTGGGGTGACAGTGGCCATCCGTTCGAGGGTACTACAATCAGGTATCGCTGATGCAGCATGAGCGCGCCACACATGACCGCGTGCGCGCCTCCAAGCCCGGCGCGGGTCCCTCCGGTTCGGCGCGCGCGCCGGGATGGGCGGACTCGACCTGGATCTGGGTTGGCCTGGCGGTGTCGCTTCCGCTTCACGTCGCGTTCGTCGCGTTCCTCACGGCGATCGGCGTCGGTGGTGGCGTCGGAGCGGGCGCGCCGTCGGACCAGATCGGAGTCGGCGTCGCGCTTGTCGCAGGCGGCGACGGCGAGCAGGAGATCGAGGGCGCATCGGGATCCGATGGCGGAGCTGCGAGCTCGGGCCCGGAGATCTCCGTCAACGACGTGCCCAGCGAGGGCGAGCGTGTCGACGACCTCCGGTCGCCGCTGGGTCCGGAGTCGATCGTGTCCGGTGCGCTCAACTCGAGCGGGTCAGGCGACGCCACCGGGACAGGATCGGGGCTCCCGGGACTTCTCGGCTCAGGGCCTGGCGCGGGCGGGAGCGGAAGCGGATCCGGTGCGACCACCACGTTCTTCGGCGTGGGCGGCCGCGGCAAGCGCATCGCGTACGTGGTCGACAAGTCGGGCTCGATGGGCACCGGCGGCCGCATGCGTTCGGCCATGCGCGAGCTTGAGCGCAGCATCGCAGCGCTGCCGGACTTCGCGAGCGTGTGCGTGGCGCTCTTCGACTCCGGGTTCACGGTGCCCGACTGGTCCGACGGGTTCATGCGCGCCAAGCCAGGCGTGAAGGACCGCTACAGGCTGTGGCTCCAGCGCGTGGGCCCGAGCGGCGGCACCGATCCCATCCACGCGTTCCGCTACGTGCTCACGCGTGGCGAGCGTCCTGACGTCATCTTCTTCATGAGCGACGGCGAGATACCTCCAGATGCCGCGGAGGAGATCCTTCAGCTCAACCGGCGCGGCATCCCAGCCGTGATCAACTGCGTTGCCTTCGGCAACGAGGCCGCGACCGCCACGCTCCGCCGCATTGCGGCCGAGTCGCGCGGCGTGTACGCGGAGGTCGGGGTCACGAAGTGAGATCCGCGAGGGCATTCGCCGCCGTTGCGGCCCTGCTCGCGTGGGCGATGGCGTCTGCGCACGCTCATGCGCAGGTCACCGTCACGCTGCGGCACCAGGGCGGCGATCGTGTGGGCCGCATCGCCGCGGAGGACGGCGACGGCATCACGCTTGAGGTGCCGGGCGCACCCCCGCAGCGGGAGTTCATCCGGTGGGACATCGTCCGCTCCGTCGATGGCGGTGGCGTGGCGCCGCAGTCGCGCGCGCAGCGAATGGCGCTCGGGGAGAGCATCTGGCGAGGCAGGATCCGCCTCGACCGCGGCGACGCCGCCGCGGCGGAGCCGCTGCTCCAGGCTGCAGCGTCGTCGCTCTCGCGCGAGAGCGGTCCGCTCGCGCTCGCCGCCTGGGAGGAGCTGCTCCGTGCGCGCATTGCGCTCGGCGGCGAGCTGGCCGAGGGAGCGGTGCGTGCGCCATCGCTGCGCGCATCGGTGCGCGCGTCCGGTGACCTGCCAGTCGCGCTCCCCTCGCGCGCGGATCCGCTCGATGCGGGCACCGGACTTGTGCCATCGGCGCCGCCTGCGTGGGCCACACGGGCCGAGGCCATGCGCGCGCGCGAGGGATTCCAGTCGATCGCCGCATCCTCGCGCGACGTCGCGCTCCTGGCTGGGCTCTACGCGCAGATCGCGGCCGCCGACGCGGGCGACCCGCAGCCTCCTCCTCCGCGGGGCGCACGCCCCGTCGGATCTCCGCCTCCGCCGCGAGGCGCGCTCGCGCGCGGCGTGGAGCTCCTCGAGGCCTGGGCCGCCGCAGTATCGAACGACGCTGAGGCGCGCAAGCGCGGTCGCGAGACGATGCGCCGCATGGCGCGCGAGCTTTCGCCTGCGATGCGTGCGTGGGCCATCTATGCGGGGGGCCGGAGCCTGGCGATGGAGGGCGACGCCAAGCAGCGTCGCATCGGCGCCACCGAGATGCTCAAGGCGGCCGCCGCCCACGGTGCGCTCGCGCCAATCCTGGTGCGTGCCGCCGAGTCGAGGGCGGCCGAGTCGCTCGAGGCTGCGGGCGACTCCGCGTCGGCCGCCATGCTGCGGGCGCATGCGGGTCCTCATCAGCAGTACTCGGTGAGCGACATCCTCTCGTCGCCGCATCCGGCGCTCGTTGCCGGAGACGTCCGTGACCGGGAGGTCGCGCGGGTCGAGGAGGACGAGGCGCGTGCGCTCGCCGACTTCCTCGAGCGCGCAGGGCTCGACGATCTCTTCGCGCTGCGACTGGAGGAGGAGCTTGCGCGCGCCGCGAGCCCTGTGGGGGCAGGCCGGCTGTGCGATGTCCTCGAGCGGCTCTTTGCGGCCGCCAGCAGCGCGCAGCGCGTGGCTGACCTTCGGGTGCGCGTCGAGTACCTGGTGGCGCGCGACCGGCTGCCGTGCGTCCCGGCGCTGAGGCTCGCCGCCGCACGAGCGGAGTACCGGCTCGCAGGCGTCGGCATCGCGGCACTCAGGCGCGGCGACGAGCAGGCGCTGCAGGGGAGTGCGGCGCGTGACGATGCGGCGGCGCTGCTGGCGCAGTGCGCGGACGCCCTCGAGCGTCTCGAGCAGTCGCTCTCCGCAGAGCTCACGCAACTCCGGATGAAGGCAGGGGGAAGCGACGAGGTCGCACGCACGGAGGCTCTTGCGGTATCCGACCTTGTCGCCGCGCAGCTGCTGGAGGCCCGCTACCTGCGTGCATGGAGCCAGTTCGGGATCCTGTGGATCTCCCGCGCTGGCTCGGATCCCGCGCGAGTCGCTGCGCAGGCGGACCAGCTTGTGCCCGTGTGGGCGGCGCTGCTCGAGACGGGCAAGGCATTCCCATCGCCCGAGGACGTGTCGGTCGACCTTCGCGGCGAGGAGTACTACGCGTCGAGCATCCTCGGCATGGCGGTGACCAAGGCACTCGCTGCAGGATTGCCCGCCGCCGAGCCGTGGTTCGAGCTGCTGCGCGAGCCCGGCGTGTGGTCCGGCACCGCGGCGCTCGAGCCGTCGATGCGGCTTGAGGCTGCGGTGGACTGCGCCGCATACGACTCCGCGGCCGCGCAGCTCCGCGACGCCACCGTCACGGTCGCCGATGACGTGATCGCAGGATGCGCGCTTCGCGCGATGCGCGAGGCGCGAGGCGAGGCCTTGCCTGCAGCGGGCGCATTCGCGCGCTCGTGCTTCGAGTCGCTCGTGGCGCGAGGATCGCTGAGCGCGGCGCAGCGGCTCGCGGCCCGCGTGCCTGCGCTCGCGCGCGGAGACGGGTTCGCGCCCCGGCTCGCGGCTGCGCTTGCGGTCGTGGTCAGGGCGCAGTCGATCCAGGACACCGAGCGCGCGAGACCGGTCTGGGAGGAGGCCGCGCGCGCCCTCTCGACGGCGCTGTCGGCGCCTGATGCGGCAGATTCGCCGAGCGCCCCCGCGGTGCGCGCTCTGCGAGGGCTGGTGCTCGCATCCGCCGGTGACCCGTGCCAGGCATCAGGCGAGCTCGCGGCCGCATCGATGCAGCTTGCCGGCGACCGCGCCGACGAGTCCGCGTGGCTCGCGGCGCGGCTGTCCGATGAGGGGCGATGCGTGCACAATGGGGTGCCCACCTCGCGCGACCTCTGGCTCGACTACCTGCGCAGGTTCCCCGACGGTGCGCATGCCAACGGCGCAATGGTGGCACTCGCGCGGTTCGACGAGGTGCTTGATCCGGTGCTTGCGGAGCGGCTGCTTGCGGTGCCTCCGGACGATCCCGTGTCGGCTGATGCGGCCCGTGCCGCCGCCCGCATCTACTACCGGCTCGCGCGCAGCGCCGTGGGCGATGCGCGGGCGGACCCGGTTCGCAGGCTCTTCCTGATCTCGCCAAGTGCGGCAGCGAGCTGGCCTGCAGGGTGGATCGATCCGGTGGCACGCCAGCAGCTCGAGTTTGCGCTCGACCCCTCAGCGGCGCGCCTGGAGCTGGCGCGTGGGCTGCTCTCGGAGATCGCATCGCGCTACGCGCCAGGCGAGGAGCCCGAGCCCTACCGCGCCGAACTCGCCACGCGCAGGCTCGAGCTTGCGCTGCTTGACCGGAAGTTTGCCGAGGCAGCCTCCGAGCTCGCGCGCGTCCGGGCCACGGGCGACAAGGCATGGCTGATGCGCGCCGATGCGCTGTTCGCGCGCGATGTCGAGACGATGCTCGCCGCCGATCCCGCAGCCGACGGCAGCGATGCCCAGTCGAGGGCCGAGGCGGCGCGCGCCCTTGTCGGCGCCCGGCGCGGCGTGCTCGAGACCGCGCGCCGCGACGGCAACCCTGAGCGGGCAGATGCCGCATCGGTCGCGCTCGCCCGTGCGCTGCTTGCGGTCGATGCCAAGGCGAACGCGGCGGAGGCGGCCGCGCTTGCGCGCGACGTGCTCGTGCGCAAGCCCACGCACCGTCCGTCGCTTGAGGTCGCCGCGGATGCCGCGATCGCAGCGGGGCAGGCTCGTGTCGCACGCGATGCGCTCGTGACGCTCATGTCGGTGCTGGCGCCGACGAGCGTGGAGCGCTCGCGGCGGCAGTGCCAGCTTGTCGAGATCCTCGCCGTGAATGACCCCGACGAGGCGCGCAAGGTGCTTGCGCAGCACCAGGTCTTCGATCCCACGTGGGGTCCAGAGCCATGGGGCGACCGGCTCAAGGCGCTCGCGCGCTCGCTCGGGATGCGGGTGGAGGACGAGCAGCCTGACGCCGGGACGCCCAGCGACGGCGTGAGGGAGTCTGGTGCGGGTGCGCCGCAGCCGGGAGGCACGCAGTGACTGACGAGCGAACAGGGCCTGATCAATCCGGCCGAGGCCGTCCGCAGTGGCCGATGCCGCCGGGAGTGCCAGGCAGCGCGAACGCGCGCGAGGCTCGCGCGGTCGTCGGGCTGCCGCCCGATGCGAGCGACAGCGAGTTCATCGGCGCATCGCCATCCGAGGGGCGTGATGCGCTCGTGTCCGCGGCGCGCCGCCGGCTTGAGCCTGTGCTTGCCGCGCATGGGCTCGACTCGCGCGAGTCGTGGCTCGTGGATCACGAGCTCAAGAGCGCGCTCGGCCGACTTCTTGCGGCGGTGCCGCACGCAGCGCCAGCCGCTGCGCC
>CAZKTN010000009.1:23567-49741 GCA_964555705.1 uncultured Isosphaeraceae bacterium
CGCCAGCCGCTGCGCCGCCCGCCGCGACCGCCGCCTTCACGCCGGACCTCACGGTGGCCAAGGCGCTCTACATGCGGCGCAGTCACCTAGGCCGGGCGATGCTTGGCCTGAGCATGCAGGCGCAGCGCGCCGGTCGACCATCAGGCGCGGGTGCGCCCGCCATTGCCGCTCACGCGACCCACATGGAGGCCGACTCAAGCGCCACCTACGCCGATGCGGCCCACGCCCACGTGCATGTGCGCACCCGCTCGCGCGCACGCATCATCGCGGCCACGATCGCGGTCCTGTCCGCGATCGGTCTCGTGATCGAGATTGCCTATGTGCCGGTGCACCTCCAGCGCGCGCGCGCGAGGCAGCAGTCGGACGCGGAGACCAGCGCCTCCGCACGTCCTGCACCCGCGCCGGGGCCAGCGCCCGCGCCTCGTCCCGTGCCCGAGCCGGCGCTGCAGCCGGGTGCGGGTGCCGACGCGGAACGTTCGCGCAGTGCGGCAGCCTCGCCTCGTGGCGCAACTGGCGCACAGGCGCCGCCCGATGCGGCAGACCGAGCTCCGACCGCACCTCGGCAGGTTCCGATCCCCTCGCCAGCGCTCCCTGCAGACCAGGTCGCTGCCGGCCAGCCGCGGCCCGCGCCGACGGAGTCCGCGCCGCTCGATCCAAGTCTGCGCCAGCGGCTCGACCGGCTGACGGAGCAGTGGCTGGCGCGGGTCAGCTCGTCGATCGATGCGCAGCGCGCGATCGGGGACACGGATGCGGGAACCGTGCGCTGGCTCGCGCAGGCGAAGCTTCTCGAGCGCCTGATCGCGCTCGACGACATCGCGCAGCTGCTTGTCGAGGCGCGCGCCGACGACGCGGAGCCGCTCATCGACGTCATGCCGGCGGCCTGCAGCTTCAGCGCTGAGCTGCCGCCCTCCCAGGAGGAGACGTCCTCACGCGAGGATGGGCGACTCGTCGCCGACCTCTCGCGTGCGGGTGGAGGTGGCGAGTCCCGGCTGGCCGTGCTGCGCGCGTACCGCTCGCTGCCGCTCGCGCCCGGGCGCGCGGATGCCCGCGCGCTCGTGTCCGAGGCGCTCGGAGGCCCCTCGCGCAACTCGCGCGCGCTCGCGCTCGCGATCCTCCTCGAGCGCGGAGGCACGTCGGTCGCCGTGCTGGAGGCTGCGCACGCGCGCGTCGGCGAGCTGACGGCGACTCCTGCGGGACGTGCGGTGGTGGAGCAGCTTGCCGGCGAGCTGCCGGGCGGCGCTCCGATGGATGTGCAGTCGCTGCGTGCGCGGCTTGCGCGCAGGATCCTGGAGGGCCGCGGTGCGCCCATGCACCTCATCGATGCGACCGCCGACGCGACAGCCGCGATGCTCGACCGGATGGCGCGCAGGGCGGATCCGCAGGTGGCGCCCGCCGATGTCGAGTCAAGCATCGCGACGCTTTCGCGCGCCGCATCCCGTGACGCCGCACCTGCGCGCCTCGATGGCGCAAACGGACCGCTGCAGCGCATGGTCGCGTCCCTCTCTGCGCTTGAGGGCGCACGCATCGTGCGCAACTACAGGAGGCTGCCCGACGAGCGCGCCCGCATCGACGCAGCGGCTGCGGTCGCCTCGAAGCGTGCGCTCGTGGCTGATTCCTCGCTCGGCCAGGCCATCGAGTTGGCCATCGGGCTGCTGGCCCAGGACTGCATCGCACTTCGCGCGCCCGACCTTGTCCTCTCGCCCGCGGGTGCGGCGCCCTCATCCGGAGCGGGATCGGACTCCGCGAACCCGCTGCTGCTGCCTGCGCCTGCGATGGACTCGATCGGCCGGTGGCCCGAGGCAGCGCGTGCGCTCGCCGCAGGTGACGGCGATGGGACCGACGCCGATGCGCTCGTGCGGATTGCCGAGGACGTGCAGGACTCCGCGACGGATGACGCTGGCCGCTCGGTGGCGGCGCGCCTCTACGCGCGCGCTGCGCTGGCCGGCAGCGAGGCGACCGCTGCGACCGCCGCGCGCGGGATCGCAAGCCTGGTTCCCGCCGGCGGCGCGTCAGGCGCCGCCGAGCGTCACCGATGGGAGTCGATCGCGGCCCAGTACGCGATGGCCGACGCTGCCATGCGCGGCATCGGCCGCACGCAGCGGCGTGCCGGATCGGGCATCGATGCGGACACGGATGCATCGTCGCGGGTGGCGCTTGCGGATGCGCTGGCGCTCTGCATCGCCGGCTACGGCCGGCAGGCAGGCGACCGCCTCCAGTCGCCGACGGTGCGCGCGCTCGCGCAGCGGATCTCGGGGGCGCTGCCCGGCGGCATCAGCGGGCTCGAGTCGCTCTGCGAGGGACGCACTCCGAGCTCCCCGCCGCTCGAGCCCAAGGTCGCGGACCAGCTCCTTGCGGTGGAGGCAGCGCTGCGCGATCCGCGCTCGACGCGCTGGTCTGATGACCTCGCGCTGCGGCGCGGTCTGCCTCTCGTGTCGGTCGACACGGCGAGCAGGGCGGCGCGCGTCCGCCTCTTTACGCCAGCGCCCGCTCCAGGTCCGCAATGAGGTCGTCGGGATGCTCGATCCCGACCGACAGCCGCACCAGCGAATCGTCGATGCCAAGCTGGGCGCGCTGCTCGGGTGGCACGCTCGCATGCGTCATGATCGCCGGATGCTCGATCAGGCTCTCGACTCCGCCGAGGCTCTCCGCGAGCGCGAAGAGGTGCACACGCTCAAGGAAGCGGCGAGACTCCGCGATGCCTCCCGCAAGCCACACCGTGATCATGCCACCGAAGCCTGGCCCGCCAGGCAGCCGCATCTGGCGCGCCGCCAGCGCGTGCTGCGGATGCGACGCGAGCCCGGGGTAGGTCACGCGCGTCACCTTCGCGTGCCTCTCGAGCCACTGTGCGATGCGCATCGCCGAGTCGCAGTGGCGCTCCATGCGCACTGCAAGCGTCTTGAGCCCGCGCAGCGCGAGGTACGCCTCGAAGGGGCTCATCACGGAGCCGATCGCGTTCTGCATGAAGCGCAGCCTCTCCGCGATGTCCGCGCGGCGCGTGACGAGCGCTCCGCCCACCGTGTCGCTGTGGCCGCCGACGTACTTGGTCGTCGAGTGCATCACGACATCGATGCCGTGCTCGAGCGGGCGCTGCAGCATCGGCGACGCGAAGGTGTTGTCGACGACGGAGATCGCCCCGCACGACTGCGCAACCTTCGCGAGGTGCACGATGTCCACGAGCTTGAGCGTTGGGTTGGAGGGCGTCTCGGCCCAGATCATCTTGGGTGCCTTGGCGCGCACGGCCGCCTCGATCGCGGCCGGATCCGACATGTCCACGAAGCGGATGTCGAGGCCCTGCGAGCGGCGGCGCACGCGCTGGAGCAGCCGGTTCGTGCCGCCGTAGACGTCATCCATGCACAGGATCGAGTCGCCGCAGTCGAGCAGCTCGAGGCAGGTGCCGATCGCCGCAAGGCCGCTCGCGAACGCGAACCCTCCGCAGGTGCGGTCGGTGTCCTCGGAGAGCCCGCTCGACTCGAGGCTGGCGATGCAGCGCTCGAAGGCGAAGCGCGTCACGTTATGGCTGCGCGAGTACTCGAATCCCTTGTGGACGCCGGGGGAGTCCTGGATGAAGGTCGAGCTCGTGAAGATCGGCGGCATCACCGCACCCGTCGAGGGGTCCGGATGCTGGCCTCCGTGGATGCAGCGTGTGGCGATGTGCGCGTCGCTCGGTGTGCTCATCCGCGCGATGGTAGTCCGCGCCTCAGCGCGCGAGGCCCTGAGCCTGCCGGTTGCGCAGCCACGCGATCATGTCGATCTTCGTGATGATGCCGTGGAACGTGGTGCCGTCGTGCACGACGGCGACGCGGTCCGCGCGGAAGATCGGCAGCAGCTCCTCGGGGCGCGCCGAGGGGTGGATCGTCTCGAGCCGCGACGACATGAAGTCCGACACCGGCCGCGATGCGGCCGACTCATCCTGCGCGAGCGCCAGAAGCACATCGCTCTCGTCGAGGATCCCCTTGAGCCGGTCGTCCGCGTCCACCACCGGCAGCTGGCTCGCCGAGAAGAGCTTCATGCGGCGGATCGCCAGCCCAAGCGGCGCATCAGGGGAGATCGTCCAGTCCTCGCGGTCCTCGTGCCTGCGGCTGATGAGGTCGCGCAGGTCGCCGGTGGCCTGCCGCCCGATGAATCCCTGCTCGCGCATCCAGAAGTCGTTGTACATCTTCGAGAGGTACTTGGCGCCGCTGTCGCAGATGAGCGTGACCACGCGCTTGGGCTCCACCTGCTCGCGGCAGTAGCGGAGCGCCGCGCACAGCAGCACGCCGACGCTCGAGCCCGCGAGCACGCCCTCGGTGCGCAGCAGCTCGCGCACGGTCGAGAACGCCTCCGCGTCGGTCACCGTGTACGCGGTGTCGACGATGTCGAGGTCGAGGATCGACGGGATGAAGTCCTCGCCGATGCCCTCGACGAGCCACGAGCCCGGCTCGACCGTCTTGCCCTCGTTGACGAGCGGCGCAAGGATCGATCCCTTGGGGTCGGCGAGCACGATCGCGACCTTCGGGTCCTTCTCCTTCAGGAACTTGCCGACTCCGGCGATCGTTCCGCCCGAGCCCACGCCCGACACGAACGCGTCAATGTTGCCGTCCATCTGCGCCCAGATCTCGGGACCGGTGGTGCGGTAGTGCGCCTCCGGGTTCGCGGCGTTGCCGAACTGGTTCACGTAGAACGAGTTGGGGTCCGCGGCCGAGATCCGCTCGGCGATGTCCTGGTAGTACTCGGGATGGCCGCGTCCCACATCGGAGCGCGTCAGCACGACCTCAGCGCCCATCGCGCGCAGGTGCGAGATCTTCTCCTCGCTCATCTTGTCGGGCATCACCACCGTCAGCCTGTATCCCTTGATCGCGGCCACCATCGCGAGCGCGATGCCGGTGTTGCCGGCGGTGGCCTCGATGATGCGGCCGCCGGGGGTGAGCTTGCCGGCGCGCTCCGCCGCCTCCACCATGGCGATCGCGATGCGGTCCTTGATCGACTGCCCTGGGTTCTGGCTCTCGAGCTTCACGAACAGCCGGCACTTTCCGGTATCCATGCGGGTGAGCTCGAGCATCGGGGTGTTGCCGATGAGGTCGAGGAGGCTGGAGTAGACGGGCGCGGTGGTGGTCGCCATGGGAAGCGAGTGTAATTGGGCGATGGACGGAGTCCCGCAGCTCTCCCGCGCGCCCGACGGATCGCTCGAGCTGCGCCTCGACGGCGAGCGTCCCGGCCGCGGCGTGGCTCCGCGGCTCGAGTCGCTTGCGCTCTCGGGGCTCTCGCGCCAGCCTCTCATCCGCGCGATGGGCAAGGCGCGGGGGCTCGTGGTGGATGCCACGGCCGGGCTCGGCGGAGATGCGTTCCTCGTTGCAGCGGCGGGGTTCGCCGTTGCGGCGCTCGAGCGCAACGCGCTCCTCGCGGAGATGCTCGCCGACGAGGTCGCGCGCGTGCGCCGTAGCGCGTCCGCGCCTCATCGTGCAGCGGCGGAACGCATGCAGGTCACTCACGCAGACGCGATCGACGCGCTCTCGGGCGCGTCGCCGTCACGTGCGTGGGTGCGCGAGCAGCCTGTCGCCGTGCTCATGGATCCGATGTACCCGCAGGATCCCTCCGCCACTGCGCTCGCGGCGAAGCCGATCCGCGTGGTGCGCACGCTCGTCGGCGACGATCCCGACCAGCGTGCGCTCTTCGAGGCCGCGCGTGCGTGCGGCCCAGGCCGCATCGTCGTCAAGAGGCCGCACAGCGCGCCGCCGCTGGTGCCGGATCCGGACCTCGACTTTGCCGGCAAGCTCACGAGGCTTGACGTCTATCTTCGCGCAGGAGCGCTTCGATGAGCCAGGCGAAGGAACATCACGGCGAGCACGGCGGCGACGCACCGCGCGGTGACGAGCGCGACAGCGGCGAGCAGGGCACCGGAGAGCACGGCGCATGGATGTTCGCCGATGCGATCCCCGCCGAGGGAGCCACGCACTGGCTCTCGCGCGACGAGGCCCGGCATGCCACGGGATCGCGCCGGTTGCGTGCGGGCGATCCGGTGATGCTCTTCGACGGCTGCGGTGCAGTCGCGCACGCGACCCTCAGCCACGCGCGTCGCGACGACGGTGCACTTGAGGTCCGCGTGGGTCCCGTGCGCCGAGGGCCGCGGCAGGGGAGGCACGTCACTGTGGCGAGCGCGGTCCCAAAGGGCGACAGGCTTGCCACGCTGATGGAGGGCATCGGGCCCCTAGGCATCGCGGAGTTCGTGCCGGTCCGCGCCGAGCGCGGCGTGGTGCCCTGGTCAGATCACCTTGCGCAGCGGTGCAGGCGAATCCTGGTTGAATGCGCCAAGCAGAGCCACTCGCCGTGGATCACGGGATTGCCGCCTCAGGGCGCGCCCGTGCACGATGTCGCGGGTGCGGTCAGCGCGGCGTCGGCCGCAGGGGCCATCGCCCTCATCGCCGACCGCGCTGGCGAGCCGCTTCGCCATGTGGCTCGCGCACTCGACGCTTCGCGCCACGTGGCTGTGCTGATCGGACCCGAGGGCGGCTTCTCCGAGCGCGAGCGCAGCGTGGCAATCGCCGCGGGCGCCACTCCGGTGTCGCTTGGCCCCGCCATCCTCAGGATTGAGCTTGCCGCGACGGTCGCCGCCGCGCTGCTGCGGCTCGGCTAGCGCGGTCCCGGCGGAGGCAACCTGACCCCGCTGCGCCGCGCCGACCGAACCGAAATGGAGCGTACCGGGATCGAACCGGTAACCTATGCCTTGCAAAGGCATCGCTCTCCCAATTGAGCTAACGCCCCAACAGGGGCATCATAGGGATGATGCAACGCCGCTGCACGCGGCGAACTTCAGCCGTCCTTGCGCGGGGTCAGGATGTCCACGGTGCGCGGTGCAACCACATCCACACGCAGCGCCTCGTCATAGGACTTCTCTCCGCGCACGCCCAGCAGGTTGCCGAGCATCGTTGAGAGCTGGAAGCCGGGGCCCGGGGAGACGTAGGCGACGGTCTGGCCCGTCGCGGGGTCCTGGATCCTGTAGAGCAGGGGGAGCCGCTGGCCGTCGTACACGAGGCTGGCATTGAGGATGCCCACCACCGTGTACTCGGACCGGGCCTCGATCGCACGGGCGACGCTGGCGATCGAGTCGCGCTCGCCCTCGATGCGAGCCTTCATGCGCTCGAGCTCGATGATGCGGCTCTGCACCTCGATCTCGAGGCGGAGCTGCTCAGCACGGCCGTTGGCCTTCGACACGATCTCGGGGTCGCCAGAGGCGACCACCGCAAGGTCAAGGTAACGGCCGCGCAGCGCGTGAAGCTCGGCCTCAGCCTTGGTCTGTCCGCGGATGGTGGTGTAGAGGCCCTCGAGGTCGGCCATCGTGGCGCGACGTCGCTCGAAGGCGATCTGCTCTGGGGTCTTCACGGGTGCCGGCGGCTCCCGCAGTGCGGGCACGCTGGCGGCGCCGGTCGCGCCACCTGTCACGATCACATCGGCTTCGCCCGTCGACGTGCCAGTGGCATCGATGGGAGCATCGGCAGTGCCCGTGATGTCGGGCGCAGCGGCGTCGGTCGTGCCAGCCGTCGTGGCGCCATCAACGGGAGCTGCTGCCGGCGCCTGCACCTGCTGCGTCAGCACGTCGGCGGCCGCCATCGTGGCCACCACATCCGGAGTCGGCGCGTTGAACTTGGCCGCCTCGGCCTGCGAGGCCTTGCGGAGGAAGTTCATGTTCACCCATCCCTCGGCGACGGCGGGAAGGCGAACGCGGTAGACCGAGTCACGCTCGCTGTCGACGCGGTCCACCACCGAAAGCGTCGCGCCAGGCTCGAGCCGCGCGATCTGCTTCCAGCTTGCGGCGAGGCTCGCGTCAGGCGTCGAGATGTTCGGCGCGCGGAGCTCCGACTTCGCGTTCACGGAGAGCGTGGTCCCGTCCTCGCTCACCGAGACACGCGAGTCAGCTGGGACAACTCCGTAGATCTGCGCGAATGCAGCCCCCTCCGTCTGCACGCGCGCCCAGCCGAAACTCTCTTCGCTCACTCGCACCAGGTCGCCTCGCTTGAGCTTGCCGAACGGGTAGGAGCTCTGCACGCTCGGCGCGCTGCGCACGTACACGCCATCGGCAGTCACGATGGCGATGTACGGTTCAGCTGCAGGTGCAGTTGATGCGGTGCCGGAGTCGGGCGACTGCGCAGTGGCGTGCTGCAGCAGCGCGCATGGCGCGAACGCCCCGATTCCGGCGATGCAAAAGGCGGATAGGCCAGCCGACGCGATCCGTGCGTTGAGCATGGGTGGAGTGTACCTCTGCTAGAGTGCCGCGTGAATCATGCGCTCGCGCCCTGCACATTTTTTGCGCGCCCATCCCGGGTGGGTGGCGGCAACGGCTGCGGTGACTCTCTGCGCATGCGAGACGCCCTTCGACCAGCAGGGAGATGACCAGCTCCGGGCGGCGATCGACGCCGCGGTCGCACGTCAGGGCGCAGGGCCCGGACCCGAGCCCGGCAGCCAGGGACTGCAGCAAGTGTCTTCTGTGCCGAGCGATGTGATGAAGGCGCTTGGGTCCCGGCTTCCCGAGCTCGATGCGCTCGGTCCGCAGTCGGCGGGCGCCGGTCCAGCCCTCAGCCTCGGCCTCGATGTGACCGACGGCAGCGTGCCAATCCAGATCAGCCTCCAGAGCGCCATGGCGGCGGCGGTCCGGAACAACCTTGGCGCACAGGGCGCGCGCATCGCCCAGGCTGTCTCCGAGGCTGACCTCGTGGCGGCCGAGGCCGCCTTCGACGCCGTCCTGACCTCAGGCATCTCCTACAACGATTCGGAGAATCCCGCCCCACCAATCGACTTCGGCGGCATCGGCAACGCCATCGCCCAGCAGTTCAAGCAGACCACGCTCTCGACAGGCATCCAGAAGAGGATGGTGTCCGGCGGCACGGTGGGTGCCAGCCTCGCCGCGAACTACATACAGCAGCAGCAGAAGGCGATCTACGACCCCGACAACTACTGGCAGCCGGCGCTTGCGGTGCAGCTGAACCAGCCGCTGCTGCGCGGCTTCGGCAGCGACGTCAACCTTGCGCAGGTGCGCATCGCGCGCAACAACGACCGGGCGGCTCTGCTCAACCTTCGGCGCACGCTGCTCAACCTTGTGCGCGATGTCGAGCAGCAGTACTGGGCCGTGGTGCAGACGCGCCAGAACGTGGTGGCCCAGGCGTGGCTCGTGAAGGTGGGCGAGGATGTCCGAGACATCCTGGCCAAGCGTCGGGAGTTCGACGCGACCGTGGCCGACTACGCGCTCGCGGTGGCGATCGTCGAGCAGCGGAGGTCGCAGCTGATCCGCGCGCAGCTCGCGGCACGCAACGCGAGCGACCGGCTCAAGCTCACGATGAACGACCCCGGCGTGCCGGTCGGCGGGGACACGACGCTCGTGCCGATCGACCGCATGGCCGAGGCGCCGATCCGCTACTCGCTGCGTGACGCTGTCGTGACCGCGGTCGAGCAGAGCCCGGTGGTGGCCACGTCGGTGCTCGAGATCGACAATGCGTCGATCATGCAGGTGGTGGCCGACAACGGCCGCATGCCCCAGCTCGACCTCAACGCGCAGGTGCAGATGCAAGGGCAGGATGCGAACTTCGGCGAGTCGATGAGCCAGGTGGGCGGCGGCAGCTTCGTGAGCTACCTCGCGGGGCTCGCCTTCAGCCAGCCGCTGGGCAACCGCGCGGGCGAAGCCGAGTACCGGAAGGCGAGGCTGCAGCGCTCGGGCGCTGTGATCGCGTACGAGCAGTCGATCGAGAGCGTTGTCTTCTCGGTGAAGACGGCGCTGCGCACGGTGGTCGCGAGCCACCAGCTCATCGAGCAGACGCGCGCGTCGAGGCTCGCGGCCGCGGAGAGCCTCCGCGCGCTGCAGGTGCTGGAGCAGACCCTCGCTGCCCTGACGCCCGAGTTCCTGCAGACGAAGTTCGTGGCGCAGGACCGGCTGGCGATCGCCTACGTCTCGGAGATCGATGCGCTCGTCAACTACAACGTGTCGATCGCGGAGCTCTACAACGCGATGGGCACCGGGCTGCAGATGAACCGGATCGAGCTTCAGGTCGTTGATCCCGCGGGCTGATCCGCACCTCGATGCCGCGCATCCTTCCATACGGCGACGAGTCGATCCGCGAGGCCGCGGCCGCCCTCCGGGCAGGCGAGCCTGTCGCCTTCGCGACCGAGACGGTCTACGGCCTTGGCGCGCGCACGCTCGACGAGGCCGCGATCGCGCGCATCTACGCCCTCAAGGGTCGCCCCTCCGACAACCCGCTCATTGCGCACGTGCTTGATGTGCCGCAGGCCCGGACCGTGTCGGGGCGCTGGGACCGACGGTCGCTGCGCGCCGCTGCCGTGTTCTGGCCCGGGCCGCTCACGATGATCCTTCCGCGCGCTGGGGCCGTGCCGCGCGCCGCATGCGGCGGCCTTGACACCATCGCCGTGCGGTCGCCCGTGCACCCGCTCGCGCGCTGCCTTCTCTACGCGGTGAACGACGCGATCAGCGCGCCAAGCGCCAACCGCAGCGGCGAGGTGTCGCCCACGTCCGCCGAGCATGTCGCCCACGACTACCCGGAGGTGGCCGGCCTCATCGTGCTTGACGGCGGTCCGTGCCGCGTGGGCATCGAGTCAACCGTCATCGACCTGTGCGAGGCCAGGCCGGTGGTGCGCAGGCTCGGGTCAGTGTCGATCGAGCAGCTCGTGAACGTGCTCGGGCCTGTCGAGGTGGACATTGCGCACTCGCAGGGCGCAAGCCCGGGCAGCGCGCGCCGCCACTACTCGCCGCGCACGCGATCCCTGCTGCTTGACCGCGCTTCGCTGGAGGACTCGATTGCGCGAGAGAGGGGTGCGGGGCGCCGCGTCGCGGCAGTCGTGCTCTCGCGGCTCGCGATCGACGCTGACCACGTGACGGCGCTGCCCGCCGAGGGTGACGCTTGCGCGGCTGCGCTCTATGACGCACTCCGGCGGGCTGATGCCGCAGGCTGCGACATGATCATGATCGAGCGGCCATCGCGAGCGGATGGCATCTGGGCCGCGATCCAGGACCGCCTCGAGCGGGCGACTTCCTAGCGCGCGGCATGCGCGGGCGTGGCCTGCGTGGACGAGCAGCCTTGAGGCTCACCGCATCGGGATCTTCACGTTGAGCCGGTCGGCGCAGTCGCGCGCGAGGTCGTAGCCAGCGTCCGCGTGGCGGAACACTCCCATCATCGGGTCGTTCGTGAGCACGCGCTCAAGTCGCTTCGCGGCCTCCGGGGTGCCGTCAGCCACGATCACCTGCCCGCTGTGCTGCGAGAACCCGATGCCGACGCCGCCGCCGTGGTGGAAGCTCGTCCAGCTTGCGCCGCTGGCGATGTTCACCGCGAAGTTGAGGATCGCCCAGTCGCTCACCGCGTCGGTGCCGTCGAGCATCGCCTCAGTCTCGCGGTTGGGGCTCGCGACAGATCCGCAGTCGAGATGGTCGCGTCCGATCACGATCGGCGCCTTCACCTTGCCTGACGCGACCAGCTCGTTGAACTTGAGTCCTGCGCGGTGCCGCTCGCCAAGGCCTAGCCAGCAGATGCGCGCAGGCAGGCCCTGGAACGCCACGCGGTCCTGCGCCATGCGGATCCAGCGGTGCAGGCTGCGGTCCTGCGGGAAGAGCTCAAGCACCGCCTCGTCGGTCGCGCGGATGTCGGCAGGGTCGCCGCTGAGCGCGACCCACCGGAAGGGGCCTCGGCCTGTGCAGAACTGCGGCCTGATGTACGCGGGCACGAACCCCGGGAAGTCGAACGCGTCCGTCACGCCCGAGTCCTTGGCGCGCTGGCGGATGTTGTTGCCGTAGTCGAAGACCTTGGTGCCGGCATGCATGAAGTGCAGCATGAGCTTCACGTGGCGCGCCATGCTCGCCATCGAGAGCCGCTGGTACTGCTCGGGATCCGAGGAGCGCAGCGCGTCGGACTGCTCGCGCGAGAGACCGTCGGGGTAGTAGCCCTCGAGCGGGTCGTGCGCGCTGGTCTGGTCGGTGAGCGTGTCCGGCACGATCTTGCGCGCCTTGAGGCGCTCGAGCAGGTCCACCGCATTGGCGAGCACGCCCACGCTGATCCCCGCTCGTCGGTCCTTGAGCTGCAGCGCGCGGTCGATCGCCGCGTCGAGGTCCTCGTGGATCTCGTCGAGGTAGCGGTCATGCACGCGCTTGGCCAGTCGCTCGCGGCACACGTCAGCGATCAGGCAGGTGCCCTCGTTCATCGTGATCGCCAGCGGCTGCGCGCCGCCCATGCCGCCGCATCCGGCGGTCACGTTCAGGGTGCCGGCAAGCGTGCCCCCGAAGTGCTGGCGCGCGCATTCGGCGAACGTCTCGTATGTGCCCTGCAGGATGCCCTGCGTGCCGATGTAGATCCAGCTTCCCGCGGTCATCTGCCCGAACATCATCAGTCCGCGCGCGGCAAGGTCGTCGAAGTGCTCCTGCGTCGCCCAGTGCGGCACGAGGTTGCTGTTTGCGATGAGCACGCGCGGCGCATCGGCGTGCGTGCGCACGATGCCCACTGGCTTGCCGCTCTGCACGAGCAGCGTCTCGTCAGGCGCAAGCGACTTGAGCGACGCGATGATGGCGTCGAATGCGGGCCAGCTGCGTGCGGCCTGGCCGCGGCCGCCGTAGACCACAAGGTCGCCCGGGCGCTCCGCAACCTCGGGATCGAGGTTGTTCATGAGCATGCGCATGGCGGCCTCGGCGGCCCATGACTTGCAGGTGAGGGTGTTCCCGCGCGGGGCGCGGACGGTCCGGGTCTCTACCGTCGTCATGCCGCCATAGTAGGAGCCGCGTACGCTCCGACCAACGATGCGGGCACTGACGCTTGGGGTTGCGTTCCTCGCCAGTTTCCTCGTGCTGTGGGTCGTGGGATGGGCACTCGCGTCGACGCTCATGGAGTTCGAGGGGAACATGGGTCCCGGCTACCGCGCCGACCGCATCCTCGAGGAGGCCTTCGGAAACCTGAGGGAGGCGTTCCGGTTCCGGGGCGATGAGCCGCTGAAGGCGCTTGCCGTCGCGGTCGTGCTGGCGCTTGCGCAGGTGGCATTCATCTCGCCGCTGGTGGGACCGCTGAGGCTCGCTCCCGCCGGCAGCTCCATGCTGTGGACCGTTGTCGGCGCCTCAGTGATGGTCGGCGGCCTGACCTGCGTGATGCTGTGGTCCATCCTGCAGGCGATCGAGCTCGCCACGCAGGTGCCGCGGCCCGGCGCGTACACCGACAATGGCCCGATCGCGCGCTGGTGGATGAGGGCATATGTCCTCTTCCCGTCGTGGTTCATCTGCGGTGCCCTCTGGACATGGGCGCTGCGGCGTTCGATCGCATCTCGCGACCCTGACACGATCTCTCGCTTCGCGCGCCGCATGCTCGCAGGCACCTGCATCGAGCTGGTGCTCGCGCTGCCGCTCTACTTGCTGGTGCGCAAACGGAGCGAGTGCCTGTGCGCAATCGCCAACTTCTGGTCAATCGTGGTCGGGCTGCTTGGTCTCGTGTGGCTCTGCGGTCCTGCGGGCATCCTGCTGCTCACCCAGGATGCGCGGCGCGCGTGGCGCATGGGGGCCTGCGCGCATTGCGGCTACCCGCTGCGCGCCGGCAGCGCACGCTGCTCGGAGTGCGGTCACGCGCGCGCAGGCTGAGCGGCGACTGGCGCGATCATCCGGGTGTCGACGACGTTCGCGGGAGCGAGCCGGCCGTTGCGGAACCCGGCGACGTTTCCGAGCGTGATCCGTGCGATTGCAGTGCATGCCTCGCGCGTGAGGAACGCCTGGTGCGCGGTGATGAGCACGTTGGGGAAGGTCATCAGGCGCACGAACACGTCGTCCTGAATCACGGATTCGGAGAGGTCTCGGAAGAAGAGGTCGCCCTCCTCCTCGTACACGTCGAGCCCCACGGATCCGACGCGGCCTTCCTTGAGCGCGCGGATGAGCGCTCGTGTATCGATCACCGCACCGCGGCTCGTGTTGACGATCATGACGCCCGGCCTCATGAGCGAGAGCGCCTCGGCGCCAATCAGATGGTGGGTCGCAGGGTTCAGCGGGCAGTGCAGCGAGATGATGTCGCTCTCGCGGAAAAGCTCCGGCAGGCCGGTGTAGCGCACCCCCATCGCCGTGCAGCGCGGGTTCGGCTTCGGGTCATGCGCGATCACTCGGCACCCGAATCCCGCCAGGATCTGGCACGCCACGGCGCCGATCTCGCCGGTGCCGACGATGCCCGCCGTCTTGCCGTGCATGTCGAAGCCCATCAGGCCGTCGAGCGAGAAGTCCTGCTCGCGCACGCGGTTGAAGGCTCGGTGCACCTTGCGGTTGAGCGCAAGCATGAGCGCGACGGAGTGCTCCGCGACCGCATGCGGCGAGTACGCGGGCACGCGGGTTACCGAGAGCCCAAGGCGCTCGGCCGCCACAAGGTCCACATGGTTGAAGCCCGAGCAGCGCAGCGCGAGAAGCCGCGTACCGCCCGCGACGAGCGCCTCCAGGGATGCCTCGGATGCGTCGTCGCCCACGAAGATCGACACTGCGCTGCATCCCTGCGCGAGCGTTGCGGTGATCGGCGACAGTGCGGCCTCGATCGGCAGCAGCTCGATGCCGTGCTCCGCGGCGGCGGCCTCGAGGAATGGGCGCTCGTAGTTCCGGTGCGAGTAGACGGCGACCTTCATGGCATCAGTGCCCAAGCGTGCCTGATGCGATGAGGCATGCGATGGCGGCAATGTCGGGCGACGGCGGACGGTCACCGGCCAGCGGGGCCGCCACCGCACGCACCGCTGCATGCGCGCGCTCGACGCCTTCTCCGCTGCGCAGCGGCCGCTGGCGCTCAAGGCCCTGCGCCATCACGAGCAGCTCCGATGCGACCACAGACCTTGCCAGCGACACCGACTGCAGCGCATGAAGCGCGCTCGTCGCGCCCATGGAGTTGTAGTCCTCGATCCCCGCGCACGTGGGGATGTTGCCGACGCTCGAGGGGTAGGCGAGCGTGCGAAGCTCGTTGCAGCATGCGGCGGCCGAGTACTGCACGATCATGAGCCCGCTCTCGACGCCGCCGTCGGCCGCAAGGTGAGGGGGAAGGTTGCTGTGGCGGTCGTGGCCCGACAGCGCCCAGTAGATGCGCCGCTCCGCAACTCCCGCGATGTGGCAGAGCGCGATCTTCAGGGCATCGAGCGCGATCGCCAGCGGCATGCCATGGAAGTTCGCGCCGCTGACGACGTCCGCCCGATCGCCCTCCGCAAACACCAGCGGGTTGTCGGTGACGGCTGAGAGCTCCCGCTCGATGGTGCCGCGCACCCACTGAAGGGTGTCGAGCGCTGCGCCCATGACCTGCGGCGCCGCGCGCAGCGCGTAGGGATCCTGCACGCGGGGATCGCCCTCGCGGTGGGACGGGCCGATCGTGCTGCCCTTCAGGAGCTCGCGCATGCGTGCGGCGACGGCGGCCTGGCCCGGCTGCATGCGCACCTCATGGATGCGCGCATCCAGCGGCCCGTCGCTCGCGCGGCAGGCATCGATGGCCATCGCGGCGGCGGCGATGGCGGCATCGGCGAGTCGCGTGGAGTCGGCGACGCACAGCGCGCCTGCCCCGCACATCAGGTGGGTGCCGTTGATGAGCGCGAGCCCCTCCTTGGCCTGCAGGACAAGCGAAGCGATGCCGGCCTTGGAATGGGCGGCCGATGCGCGCACTCGCGCGCCCGCATGCGTCACGTCACCTTCGCCGAGCAGTGCCAGCGCCACATGCGCCAGCGGCGCGAGGTCCCCCGATGCGCCCACGCTCCCGCGCGAGGGGACAACGGGCGTGATATCCGCGTTGAGGTGGGCGACGATCGACTCGACGACCGCCGCGCGCACGCCGGAATGGTTCCGCGACAGGCTCGCCGCGAGTGCGCACATCATCGCGCGCACGACGTCGCGGGGCAGCGGCTCGCCGACGCCCGCCGCATGCGACAGGATGAGGTTGCGCTGCATGAGCGCGAGACGGTCGCCATCGATGCGCACGTTCGCGAAGCTCCCGAATCCCGTGTTGACGCCGTAGATCGGTGCACCGTGTGCTGCGCACGACAGCATCGCCGCACGTCCTGCCTCAAGAGCCCTTGCGGCCCCGGCATCGAGCGCCACCCGCGCTGCCCCACGCGCAACAGCCTCAAGGTCCTCGATGCGGAGCGCATCACCAGAGAGCGTCACTGTGCGCATGCTCGAATCGCCAGCCGTCATGCCCCGAGCGTACGCGCCGAACCGGCGTTGCCGAGGCTGTTGCGCATGCGCGGGGCGCAGCGTCACAGCCTGATCGCGAATCGCCTTGCGGCCGCTGCGTCCCCCGGATACACCACAACCCATGAGCGGCACTGCATTCCGATTCACGGTGCTCGGTGCGGCCCTTGTGGGGGCCGTCCTGGGGGGGCTGTGGCTGGCGCTGCTCGACTCCGATCCGCGCGGTGTCCCGCCTGCGGCCCTTGTCGCCGCGGCGAGCCGGACGCAGACCCTCGTCTCGATGGCTGTCCTTCTCGTCGGCGCGACGGCCCTTGGCTGCCTCGTTGGCCGGCTCGTGAACGCCGTCGTCGGGCTCTTTGTGCTCGGCGCTGCGATTGGCGTGTACGCCATGCGCACCGGTCCGCTGTCCGGACTCGTGTTCGACGCCGTGCCGATGTCCGCGATCGGCATCGAGACATGCATCTGGGCGGTGGTCATGTCCGCGTGCGCGATGGTGGTGTTCCTGATGAGCGGGCCGCTGCCCGACGTGCCGCGCGAGGGACGCGTCAGCATGTGGCGCGAGCTGGCGCACGGCGATGCGCTGCGTGCGCTTGCGCCTGCGGTGCTCGCGGTGCCTGTGATCTGGGTCGTGGCCCGTTCGGGAACGAAGGGTCAGGCGATCGGCGCCGCGGTGCTTGCGGGCATGGTGTGCGGTGCGGGATCGCGCATGGCGGCCCCGCGGGTCCAGCCGATCCTGATCTTCGGCGCTCCGCTCCTCGCACTGGGAATCGCGCAGGTCGCGTCTGGCGCGCGCCTTGGCGCCGCACCCGATGCGCTGCTGGCCGCGGGCGCGCTCTCGCCGCTGCTGCACGTGCTGCCCGTCGATGCGGCGGGCGGGATCGTGGTCGGGGTGGCGATGGGCCTCGGGTGGGCGCGCGGCACGGCGAAGCCTTCGGGCGCTACCTTGCCTGCGTGAAACTCGTCGTCACAGGCACAATCGGGATTGACACGGTCTACACGCCCCGCGACCGCCGCGAGGGTGTCCCTGGCGGCAGCGCCGCCTACTTCGCGGCGGCAGCGAGCTTCTTCGCGCCTGTGCGGGTGGTCGCCGCAGTGGGGGCGGACTGGCCAGACGAGCACCGTCGCGTGCTCGAGGCGTTCCAGGGCGTCTGCCTGCGCGGGCTCGAGCAGCGCGCAGGTTCGCGCACCTTCGCGTGGGGCGGCCGCTACGAGGAGGACGTGAACGTCAGGCACACGCTCTTCACCGAGGTCGGCGTGCTGCAGGAGGCGCCGCCACGTGCCCCATCCGACTACGCCGACAGCGCGCTCGTCTTCCTCGGCAACACGCACCCGAGCGTGCAGGCCAGCTTCATCGAGCAGTTCCCTGCGCGCACGCTTGTGGTCGCCGACACCATGGACCTCTGGATCACGACCGCGCACGCGGAGCTTCGCGAGCTTGTCCGCCGCGTCGACGGCATCATCATCAACGACTCCGAGGCGTGCCAGCTCACCGGGTTCCGCAATGCCGTGAGCGCGGGCAAGCGCATCCTCGAGATGGGGCCGACCTTTGCGGTCGTCAAGAAGGGCGAGCACGGATGCGTGCTCGTGCACCGCGACGGAATCGCCGCGCTCCCTGCGTTCCCGCTCGATGAGAACCATGTGGTCGACCCCACTGGCGCCGGCGACTCGTTCGCGGGCGCGATGATGGGCCACCTCTCGCGCGCGGGAAAGGTCGACTTCCACGCCGTGCAGGCTGCGCTGGCGTCGGGCACCGTTGTGGCCAGCTTCACGATCGAGTCCTTCGGCCTCGAGAGGCTCCGCGCGCTGAGGGGCGAGGAGATCGGCGAGCGGATGGAGCGATTCCGCCATGCGGCACGCATCGGCTGACGTGCGCGTCCGAGCCAGTCGCGTTGTCCGGCACCCGTCGGCGGGCGCGGGCCTTCGGCGCACCATGGCGGTTGTCTCGCGATGGCCACTCGCCTGCGCAGTTGCGGCGCTCCTTGCGTGCATCTCCCCGCAGCGGGCCACGGCGGACTGGACTCCATACGAGCAGCTTCCTGGCGCAGCTCGTGCGGCGCAGGTGCAGTCGCAGTGGCGCGATGGCGGTGCGCGCAGTGTCGCGCGCGATGTCCGCTGGGATGTGGCGGGGGGGCAGCTCTGGTTCCGCCAAGGCAACGTATGGAAGGTGATGCGCATCGCGTCGGGTGAGGTCACGGATGCTCCCGAGGGGGCCGAGCCTCCGCCTCCGCCGCCGCCGAAGCCATCGGATCCTCCAGCGCCGAGCCGTGGCCGGCAGCGGCCCGTCGAGCCGTCGCCTGATGGGCTTTGGGTGGCCGCATCCGTCAACGGCAATGTGCGCATCTCGCCCGTCGGTGCGGGACAGGAGGAGGGCAACGACGCCGTCGCGATCCAGGTGACCGCTGAGGGAGGCAACGGCCTCCGCTTCGGCACCGCGAGCTGGGTGTACGGCGAGGAGCTTGACCAGACCACCGGCATGTGGTGGAGCCCGGACTCGAAGCGGCTCGCGTACTACCGATTCGACGACTCGCAGGTGCCGCCGTTCACGATGCTCGGCGGACTCACCGAGCTCTTCACGACGACCGACGTGGAGCGCTACCCCAAGCCGGGCGACCGCAACCCCGATGCCGGCCTCGAGATCGTTGAGATCGCGGCGCCCGCAAAGCGCATCACGGTGGATGTTGGCCCGCGTGACCAGTGGGAGTATGTCTACGGGCCCCAGTGGGCCCCCGACGGATCGGAGTTCCTCTTCTTCAGGACTAACCGGCGGCAGAACGTGCTCGACCTGTGCGCTGCAAACCCCGCGACGGGCGCCGTGCGCGTGGTGATCCGCGAGGAGCAGCCGAACTGGCAGCAGAACCGCCCCGAGATGCGGTGGCTCGCCGATGGCCGCCGCTTCATCTGGTCCACCGAGAAGTCAGGGCTGAAGCAATACGAGCTGCATTCGATCGATGCTGGTGCTGCGCCGGTGACGCTCACGCGCGGCGAGCGTCCAGCCGACTCGATCGTGGCGCTTGACGAGAGCGCGGGGAGGCTGTGGTACTCCGCATGCACCGGCGAGCATGCGATCGAGCCGCAGCTGATGTCGGTGGCGCTCGATGGCACAGGCCAGGTGCGCCATACGCAGGGCGATGCGCATCACGCGCGGTTCTCGGTGGCGCCGGGAAGCGCGCACTTCGTGGCCTCCGACGAGACGCTGGTGCGTCCGCCCGTGATGCGGCTCTACCGCGCCGACGGCACTGTCATCGCTGACCTGCCCGGCGGCGCTGCCGACCGCGCCACGGCGGACGCCTCTCCGGCGTCGATGGACCCATGGGCAGCGCGTGGCCTCGTGCCTCCCGAGCCGGTCGTGCTCACGGCTGCCGATGGCGTCACTCCGATGTACGGAATCCTCTGGTTCCCCTCCGACTTCGACCCCTCGCGCACGTACCCGCTGGTGGTCGAGACCTACGGAGGGCCGGGCGTTCGTGTGGTGCGCTGGTCCTTCGCGCGGCCTCAGCCTGACTGCGAGCTCGGGTTCATCGTGCTCAGCGTCGACAATCGCGGCACACCCGGGCGAGGCAAGGCATTCGAGGATGCGACGTACCTCGCGCTCGGGGGCCCCGATGTCGATGACCAGGCGGCGGCGGCACGGCAGGTGGCGCAGCGGCCGTATGTGGATGCGTCGCGCGTCGGCGTCTCGGGCTCGAGCTACGGCGGCTACATGAGCATCATGGCGCTGCTGCGGCATCCCGATGTCTTCTCGAGCGCTGTCGCCTTCAGCGGGCCGACGGACTGGCGCCAGTACGACACGATCTACACCGAGCGCTACATGCGCACGCCGAAGGAGAACGCGGCGGGCTACGCAGCAGGCAGCGCCGTCGAGCTCGCGAAGGACCTGCGCGGATCGCTGCTCATCATCCACGGGATGCAGGACGACAACGTCCATCCCAACAACATGTGGGCGCTCGCGGACCGGCTGCAGTCGATGAACAGGCCCTTCGGCATGCTGCTCTTCCCCAAGGCCGGCCACGGCGGCTTCGGCGATGCAGGCGACAGCGCGAAGTGGTCGCACTTCGTGCGCACGCTCAGGCCGGAGCCTGCGCGGTGAGCGCGCTCGGATCGCTTCCGCCAGACCGGTCGCACGTCGGCACCGAGCGGCGCCATCCGCACAGCACGGACTTCGATTCGCTTGGCGTGCGCGCCGCGGTCGATGCGATGGTCGATGACCACGCACAGGCGATGCGCGCAGTTGCGGGCGCATCGGAGTCGCTCGCCGCCTTCATCGAGGGACTCGTGCCCCGCATGAGGGACGGCGGACGGCTCATCTACGTGGGTGCGGGCACGAGCGGGCGCCTCGGCGTGCTCGACGCAAGCGAGTGCCCGCCGACATTCCGCAGCGACCCTGCACAGGTGGTCGGGATCATCGCCGGCGGCGATGCTGCGCTGCGCCGCTCGAGCGAGGGCCGCGAGGACGAGCCCGAGGGCGCGCGCGAGGAGCTCGAACGCCTGGCTGTCGGCACGCGCGACACGCTGCTGGGCATCGCCGCGGGCGGCACCACGCCCTACGTGCTCGGCGCGATCCGCATAGCCCACGGCCGCGGCGCCGCAACTGGCCTGCTGACGTGCGCGCCCCGCGACGTCCCTGAAGGCTGCGATTCGCTGATCGTCGTCGACACCGGGCCGGAGATCGTGACCGGGAGCACGCGGCTCAAGGCAGGCTCCGCCACAAAGCTCGCGCTCAACATCATCACCACCGTCGCGTTTACGCGGCTTGGCAAGGTGCACGGCAACCTGATGGTGGACCTCGCGGCCACCAACGACAAGCTGGTCGACCGGGCGGTGCGCGTCATGCGCGAGATCGCGCCGGAGCTCTCGCGCGAGCAGGCGTTCGCGCTGCTGCGCGATGCGGGCGGGCACGTGAAGGTGGCGCTCGTGATGCATGCGCGCGGGGCCAGCGCCGCTGACGCGCGCAAGACGATCGACGCTTGCGGCGGAAGCCTGCGCGCCGCGATGGCTCGCTGAGCCCGCGCATGTGCGGCGCCGCTGCAGGTGCGCACCTGCACGAGCGGCGCGCATGCGATGCGACACGTGCGCGTGCCCCAAAACGCAGCGCGGCCCCGCACAAGGCGGGGCCGCGCGAACGATTCAAGTCGGGGTCGACTCGCTCAGAGCATGTTGTTGAGCGTCTTCAGGGCGCGCACGCGCACCTTGCGGGACGCGGGCTTCGCCTTGATGGTGATGGTCTCACCGGTGAAGGGGTTCTTGCCCTGACGCTCCTTGCTTGCGGGCTTGATGACGGTCTTCATCTTCATGAGGCCCATGAAGTTGAACTCGCCACAGCCGCGCTTGCTGAGGTCGGCCGCGATCATCTGCGTGAGGACGTCGAAGACCTCCTTGACCTGCGAGCGCTTGAGGCCGGTGGCCTCCGTGATCTCCGTGATCACAGCGCCGCGGCTGCGGCGCGTCGACGCTGCCGTCGCCTTGTAGGCCTTCTTCGTCGTCTTCTTCTTGGTGGCTGTTGGCATCCGTTCCTGTCCTTTCGTTGAATTGTCGGCTCATGTGCAGTGGCACCGAGCCCTCTCGAGAAAACCGGTCTCGCTCCCGCCCGCAAACACTGCGGTGCGCAAAATCTACGGGTTTTCAAGGCACTTCTCAACGCTTTCAACGGCAAAATTGCGTTTCCCCCGGCGTTCACGCCCGTTTCCGGATTGGTCCTCCGGAGCTCGGCGGGATTCGCCGGGCGGCACGCTCGGTGCCGCCGAACCGGTCGCGGGACAGCCCGACCGCCGACACGCCGGCCGCCGACTGCAGACAGCGCCTCAGCCGTTGCGCCAGGCGCCCGGGCGGACCGTGGCCCGGCCGATCGACACGTACGTAAAGCCGTGCTGGGCCACGGTCTGCGGGCGGTACAGGTTGCGGCCGTCAAAGAGCAGGGGGGACCTCAAAAGCCCCTTCATTCGCCTGAAATCCGGCGCCCTGAACTCACCCCACTCGGTGCAGATCACCAGCGCATCGGCACCTTCGAGGCAGTCGTACATGTCCTCGAACCGGGCGACGGTCGGCATCTCCTGGGCCAGGTTCTCCAGCGCGACCGGGTCATGTGCCCTGACGGAGGCTCCCGCCGCCATGGCCTTGTGCATCAGCGACATGCTCGGCGCCTCGCGGATGTCGTCGGTGCGTGGCTTGAAGGCGACACCCCAGAAGGCCAGGGTCCTGCCGCCCATGTCGCCCATCTCGTCGGTGATCTTGGCCCAGAAGCGCTCGCGCTGGAGCTGGTTGACCTCGTGCACTGCCGCGTTGAGCATGCAGTCGAGGCCAGACTGGCGGCCCATCGAGACGACGGCCTGAGTGTCCTTTGGGAAGCAGCTTCCGCCGTAGCCGAGACCCGGGTAGAGGAACTGGTTCCCGATGCGGCGGTCCGCGCACATGCCCTCGCGCACGTGGCTGATGTCCGCCCCGTAGCGCTCGCACAGGATCGCCATCTCGTTGATGAAGGAGATCTTGCATGCAAGCATCGCGTTGCTCGCGTACTTGACCATCTCCGCGCTGCGCACGTCCATCACGTGCACCGGGTTGCCCTGGCGCACAAAGGGGTCGTAGAGCTCGCGCATGATGTCGCCAGCCTCAGGATGGTCGACGCCGACGACCACGCGGTCCGGCTTCATGAAGTCGCTGATGGCGTCGCCTTCCTTCAGGAACTCCGGGTTGTCGGCGACGTGGAAGGGGACCCTCGTGCGCGCGGCGATCGTGTCGCGTACGCGGTGGGTGGTGCCCACCGGCACGGTGCTCTTCACGACAACGGTCTTGGGCCGCGATCCCGCAGGCGGCGGGCCCTGGCGCTCGAGCTCGGCGGCGATGTCCTCGGCGACCGCGAGCACGTACTTGAGGTCTGCGCTCCCGTCGGTGTCGCTCGGTGTGCCGACGCAGATGAAGATCACCTCGCCGTGCCCGTAGGCCTCGCGCTTCTCGGTGGTGAAGTGCAGGCGCCCCGACTCCGCGTTGTTCACGATCATCTCCGAGAGTCCGGGCTCGTAGATGGGGCTCTCTCCGCGGCGAAGCATCTCGATCTTGCGCGGATCGACATCAAGGCAGCACACGTCGTTGCCCATCTCCGCGAAGCATGCACCCGTGACCAACCCCACGTACCCGCTGCCGACCATTGTGAGCTTCACCGTCAGGATCTCCTATGTGCCGGCGGCGCGCCGGGGGGCCGAGTCTACGGCGTCATTCTGGCCGCGCGCCTCGAATTCAAGCAGCCAGCGCTTGCGGGCGAGCGACTGCGACCGCGGATCGTCGGTGCCCGCGTACCCGCCAATGCCCGACGCAGACACCACGCGGTGGCATGGCACGACGATCGGCGCAGGATTGCGTCGCATCGCCTGGCCTGCTGCACGCGCAAGCGGTGCAGCTGCAGAGGGGGGTCGGCCCAGCTCGCGGCACGCCTCGCGCGCAAGCCACAGGTACGTGCGCACCTGTCCGTGCGGGATCCTGCGCGCCGCCCGCCAGCACGCGACCTGCCACGGGGTTCCTCGGGGAAGCGGCGTTCGCCGCAGCGCCGATGCGTCCCCTCGGAGCCAGCGCCCGATGCGCGCCGCCAAGGCGGCCGATGCGCGTGAGTCCGCGGCGGCACTGCCGCAGGTGCCCCAGTCCACCCGCACATCGCCGTCCGCCGACACGATGACGTGAAGTGCGCCGACAGGCGTATAGATGCGCGCGGCTCTGCGGGGCATGTCGTCGAGCCTAGTGGCGCGGCGGCGCCCGCCGGCGCTGGCACTGCCGCGTAACGGGCGGGTCCATCCCATCCCTACCATCTGAGCATGACGATCGCGCAGCCCCGTTCAGTGTCCGCAGCCTCGCACACCGACCCGGCCTCGAAGGCGGAGTCGCTCGCGCCGCACGCGCATCTTGACGACGTGTCGCGCGGCATGCTCGGGTGCGTCGAGCGCGTCGACCCTGAGGTGGCCGCGATCCTTGCGCTTGAGGCCGAGCGCCAGGCGACGACGCTCGAGCTGATCGCCAGCGAGAACCACGTGAGCGCCGCAGTGATGCACGCGGCCGGCTCGTGGATGACCAACAAGTACGCCGAGGGATATCCCGGCAAGCGCTACTACGGCGGATGCGCTCAGCACGATGCCGTCGAGGATCTCGCCCGCGAGCGCGCGAAGAGGCTCTTCGGATGCGGCTTCGCGAACGTGCAGCCGCACTGCGGCGCGAACGCCAACATCGCGGCCTTCATGGCGCTCATGAACCCGGGCGACACGGTGCTCAGCCTTCCGATCAAGAGCGGCGGCCACCTCAGCCACGGGCTCAAGCCAAACTTCAGCGGAACGTTCTACAGCATCGTCGAGTACGGGCTGCACCCGGAGACGGAGCTCCTTGACTACGACGCGATTGCCGCCATCGCCAAGGAGTGCACCCCGAAGCTCATCATCTGCGGCTACAGCGCCTACTCGCGCGTCATCGACTTCGCGCGCTTCCGTGCGATCGCCGACAGCGTGGGCGCGTACCTGATGGCGGACATCGCGCACATCGCGGGCCTTGTGGCCGCTGGCGTGCACCCCTCGCCGTTCCCCCACGCGCACGTGGTGACGACCACCACCCACAAGACGCTGCGCGGCCCGCGTGGCGGACTCGTGCTCAGCGACGATGCGGAGATTGCCACCAAGATCGACCGCAAGGTCTTCCCCGGCAGCCAGGGCGGCCCGCTCATGCACATCATCGCGGCCAAGGCTGTGGCCTTCGGCGAGGCGCTCAAGCCTGAGTTCAAGGCCTACTCGCAGCAGGTGGTCCGCAACGCGCAGGCGCTCGCCGCCGCACTCTCGGCGAAGGGCTACCGCCTCTGCACCGGCGGCACCGACAACCACCTCATGCTGGTGGACCTGCGCACGCGCGATGCGAACCTCACTGGCGCGGACGCCGAGAAGTGGCTCGAGTCCGCGGGCATCATCTGCAACAAGAACGGCATCCCCAACGACCCGCGCCCGCCGATGGTCACGAGCGGCCTCCGTCTCGGCACGCCCGCGCTCACCACGCGCGGGCTCAAGGAGCCCGAGATGGCCAAGGTGGCCGAGTGGCTTGACCGCGTGATGGGCGCGAAGGGCGATGCGGCGACGTGCGCGAAGGTGGCCGGCGAGATCCGCGACTTCTGCGCATCGTTCCCGCTGCCTTGATGAGCAGTTCCGGCAATCGTGGGGCTGAGCGCCGTGAACGCGCGGCCGGCGATGCGGGCGCGGTCGACCGCGTCGCCGGACTCGAGCACGCGCACGTGCTGTCGGCAGACCTGCCCGACGGGCGGCCGAAGTCGGCCAGCGTCGCGAAGCGGCGCATGATCCTGATCGGCGCGGGCATCGCGATGTTCGCGCTGACGCCGATCGTGATGGTGGCGCTGCTGTCGCTGCCGCAGCGGTTCGGGTTCACGCTCGGTCGCGGTGGAGGGGTCGCGGCTGCCGTCGCGAGCATCGTGATGATGGTGATCGTGGTGTGCGTGCCCGTGCTCGTGTGGGCGGCGCTCACGATTCGATCGAATGCGGTGCGTTGGCGCGAGGCCCGCGACGCGATCGCCAGTGGCGGCAATGGCGACGTCGCCGACGCGCTCGCGAAGGTGTGCGGCGCGTCAGGACCCAATGCGTCGTGGATGCCGTGGCCGTGGCTGACACGGATCCACACCCGGTGGCCGGGGGGCACATTGCCGGCTCCGATGACCATCGTGTCTCGGGCGCTTGTCCCCGAGATCAGCGCGATCGCGTCGGTGCCCGGTCTTCTCGAGCCGGAGCCCGTCGTGCAGACGCTGGGCAGGGGCCACCGTTCGCGTCGCGTCCTCATGGGTGTGTCCGGTGCACTGATGCTCGCTGGCGTGGCGGTTCAGGTGCCGACCCTGAGCGCGCGCGGTTGGCTGTCTACGGTCGGGGTCCTGCCAATGGCCGGATTCGGACTCTTCTTCCTCACGAACGCCCTCTTCGGAGCGAAGATCTCGCGCTGGCGTGCCGACCGTGCGGGTCCCGCCGATGCGCCCTTCTGGTGCGGACCGGGTTGGGTGCGCTGGCACTACGGGCGAGGCAAG
>CAZKTN010000009.1:49841-69478 GCA_964555705.1 uncultured Isosphaeraceae bacterium
TGCGCCCTTCTGGTGCGGACCGGGTTGGGTGCGCTGGCACTACGGGCGAGGCAAGCGGTTGACCTGGCATCGCCACGACAGCGTCATGGTCGTGCTGGCCGTCGGCAACCCCGGACCCATCCAGTGGAGCGAGGTGCTCGTCTTCATCGCCGGCCCGGAGGGCACGTTCCGGTTCGGGTTCGACGGCACAGACAGCGAGTTCGCGCGGCTCTGGCGCGCATGGACGTCGCCAAGCGCGCGCGACCCCGACACTGGCGCCATGGTGGTGCCAGCGAGCGGTACGGAGCCGAACGCCCGCTGAATCCGCTGGCGCGGCGAATCTCCAACGCGCTGACGCGCGCCGGTTCAGGCGCGCGAGTTGTAGCTACCGTCGACCGTGTTGATGCGCACCTTCTCGCCGTTGGTGATGAAGGGCGGCACGCGCGTCTTGAGGCCGGTCTCGAGCGTCGCTTCCTTGAGCTGGTTTGTCGCGGTCGCGCCCTTGATGCCGGGCGGCGTGTCGGTGACGGTCAGCTCGACCACGTTGGGCATCTCGACGGACACCGGCTTGCCGTCGCACCAGAGCACCACGAGCTTCGTGTTCGGGAGCACGTACAGCGGCATCTCGCCAACGACCGAGTCGTCGAACTCCGACTGCTCGTAGCTCTGCTCGTCCATGAACACGAACTTCTTGCCGTCGGCGTACAGGTACTCCATCGGACGGCGGTCGAGCTCTACCTGCTCAACGCTCTCGCCCGAGCGCAGCCGCTTCTCGATGATCGTGCCCTTCTCGATGTCCTTGATCTTGATCTGGACGAAGGCGCGCAGGTTGCCCGGGGTGACGTGGGTGTACTGGGTGATGACCCACATGCGGCCGTCGAGCTTGATGGCCATGCCTGGTCGGAGATCGGTCGAGTTCATTGGCGGATCGCTCCTGAAAGAGGGGAATTTCCGAGCATAGCGGGGGGTACCGAGCGTTGGGGGATGCTGGTGCACCGGCCTCGGACAGGCCTCGACGCGCGAGCAAGGCCCATTGATGGCCCGCGGAGACCAACGAAAAACCCCCGGACCTTGCGGTCCGGGGGCGGAGGGAGGGAAAAGGGCTCGTTATCGCGGCATTCACGCGGGTCGAGGAGTCATCTCTCTCAATCCGGGGTTGTGCCGAGGCAGGGTTGCCCCTGCGGAAGGGAACATAGCCCCGGTCTCGTCGGTGCCAAGTGTGAAGAGTCAAAAATCATGCGGAAGTGCACCCCCTAGACTGCCCAAAATGGCCGTTCTGACCCGACTTTGCCTCGCCGCGGTAGTTCTCGCCCCCGTTTGGGGAGCCGGGATGCCCCAGGGCGCCGTCTCGGCACCGGTTCGGGGGAGCGAAACGCCCCCCACACGCACCATTCCTCAACGGTCCGTCCCCGAACGGTCCACCGCGCCGTCCACCGTCGTGGCCTCCCCGATGAACCTGGACTTGGGCTTCATGCGTCCCAACCAGAACGCAGTGGGCACCGTCACCCTCCGCAACACCGGCAGCGAGCCCGTGCGGGTGCTGGCCGTGACCCCCAGCTGCAAGTGCACCACCACCACCGACATTGTGGGCAAGGAGATTCCCGCAGGCGGCACCGCGACCTTCGACACCACCCTCGAGGGCGCGCCAGTGCCTGGCGTCCGCACATCGACGATCCGTGTGCTGGTTGATGGATCGCCAGTGCCAATCGAGATCAAGGTCAAGGGCGAGGTGTCGCAGGCGGTGCGCGCGATTCCCGCGTACCTCAACTGCGTCGGCAGCAAGAACCTCAGCGGGCGCCTCGTGGTCGAGAGCATCGACAAGCAGCCGTTCCGCATCATCTCGGCACACGGCGCGGCGCCTGTGATCGGCGGATGGACCGCCGCCGACGAGGCTCGCAGCACGTATCTCCTGAGCTACGACCTCGGCGACGGCACGCGCGAGCTGCCCTCATTCTGGATCATCGAGACCGATCATCCCGACTCCCCGCTCGTGGACCTCAAGGTTCGCCACGAGTCAGTGTCTGCGAAGCTCTCCTCGCGACTGGCCGACTACCGCGCCAATGCGGGCCGCATCGACCCGGGCGCGAACGGCACCGTGACGTTCATAAGCCTGGATCCGCAGGAGCCGATCCTGTCGGCGGAGTCGCTCTCGGCCGATGCGACACTTGAGGTCGAGCGCGTGGATGCGGTCGAGGGCGGCACGCGTGCGACCATCATCGTGAAGCCTCGAGCAGGGCACGAGGGACTGCTCATCGTGCCGGCGAAGCTCTCGATGGCGACCAAGGAGCAGGAGGTGCTCATCTTCGGCACCGTGCGGCCTGCGCCCGCGGGCGCCGCCGCAGCGCCTGGCGCCGCCGCTGCGCCATCCGCAGCGCCATCTGCATCAGCCAGCGCATCGCCCTCAGCGCCTCCAACGCCCGCAGGAACCAACCCATGAACGCACCGGTCACTCCCATCGATACGGATCAGGCACTCTGCATCGCGGTGGGCGCGAGCCCCCGTGCCGAGATCGACCACCGTCCGCTCGCGCAGCGCCTCGCAACGGCAATGCGCGACTGGATCGCCGCACACCGTGAAGATGCGGGTGACCAGGCGCTGGTGCTGACGGTCACCGACCTCTGGCTCTCCGGCGACGCCGAGCTCTGCGAGCGCCCATGCATCGCGATCGGCGAGTCCAACACCAACGCTGCAGTAGCGCAGTTCACGCTGGGCCTGCCGCAGTCTGCGGTCGTCGACGGCCAGTACGAGATCAGGATGGATCCGCAGCTCGATGACCTGCGCGTCTGCATCCGCGGCACGCATACGGCAGGCACCGCGGCCGGAGTGGATGCGTTCATCGCGCGTCACCTCGACGCGTGGATGCGCGCCGCGCACGGCATGTGAACGCAGCCCGCGGCCTGGCCCGTGGATCACAGCGCCGCGATGCGGTCCGCCACGTCCTTGGCCACAAGCGCCTCGACAAGCTCGTCCATGTCGCCCGTGAGCAGCCGCTGCAGGTTGAATGACTGCTCGATGCGGTGATCGACGGCGATGTTCTCCTTGAAGCGGTAGGTGCGGATCTTCTCCGCGCGGTCGCCCGAGCCGATCATCGCGTTGCGTGCCTCGGTGCGCTTGGTCAGCGCCTCCTGCCGCCGGTGCTCGTGCACACGCGCGCGAAGGAGCCGCCACGCCTTGTCACGGTTCTGGAGCTGGCTCCGCGTCTCCTGCATGCGCACCTCGATGCCGGTGGGCTCGTGGATCAGGTGCACCGCCGTCGCCACCTTGTTCACGTTCTGCCCGCCAGGCCCCTGCGCGGTGGTGAGGATCTCGCGCACCTCATCAGGATCGACTGACGACACCACATCCTCCGGCTCAGGGAGCACCGCGACCGTCGCGGTCGATGTATGCACGCGCCCCTGCGCCTCGGTCGCCGGCACACGCTTGACCTGGTGCGTGCCGCCCTCGTAGCCAAGCGCGCTCCACACGCCATCGCCGTCGAGCTCGAACACCACATGCGACACGCCGCCCATGTCGCCGGCCTTCATCCCGACAGCCTCGATGCGCCATCCGCGGCGGTGGGCGAAGCGGCGGTACATCTCCGCAAGATCCCCTGCAAAGAGGCATGCCTCATCGCCGCCGACGCCCGCACGCACCTCAAGGATCATCGATCCGACCGTGCGGTCCTCTGCGGTCACGAGATCGGCCTGAAGCGCAGGCGCAAGCCCCGTGAGCTCGGACTCGAGCGCCGCGCACTCCTCGCGCGCGAGGGCCGCAAGCTCTCGCTCATCCGCGGAACCGGACCCCGCCGCAGCCACCATCGCGCGCGCATCCGCAAGCGCGGACTCGGCAACGCGCCATCGCCTCCACCGGCGCACCGTCGGCTCGACCGCCTTGCGCCGTGCGGCGACCGCACGCACCTTGCGGTGATCGGCGTGCGTGGCGGGATCCGCCAGCTGCGCATCGAGCATCACGAGCTCCGCATCGAGCTCGTTGAGGCGACGCACGAGGTTGTCGGGGAGCGCGTTCAACGGACCGGACGATACGGAGGCGAGTGCGGGGGTGCCTGATCCAGCTGCTTCTCGACGCGCGTGCTGCGCCGGACCCAAAACGAACGCCGCGCCGGAGGGATCCGGCGCGGGCGCGTGAGTTCGGAAATGTCGGGCCTACTTGGCGGCGGGCTTCTTGCTGCCCGGCTTTGCCTTGCCGAAGTAGTCGCCGGCGAACTTGCGCTGGAAGCGCTCGACGCGGCCGGCGGTGTCGACGAAGGTCTTCTGGCCGGTGAAGTAGGGGTGCGAGCCGGACCACACCTCGACATGCATCTCAGGCACGGTCGCGCCAACGGTCATCACGACCTGTCCGCGGAAGTGCACCTTGCAGTCGGGGTACCAGGTGGGGTGGGTGTCGGTCTTCATGGGGTTCGCTCCAGAGAGCCGAGCAATGTAGCCCGATTCCCGCCGGGATGCAATGACCGAGAATGTATGGCGTTTCGGGGTGCGCAGTAGCCTCAACACCCCATGACGCTGCGCCGACAACCCGCGGACTTCCGCGTTGAGGAGATTGCGCAGCCCGAGTGGCTCGCGGCCATGTCCCCCGAGCCCACGCCGGTCCAGCAGCACGCGGTGTGGACGCTCGAGAAGCGCTCTCTCACCACGCCCGACGCGATCTCGCTCTTCGCGCGATCGCTCTCTGTGCGCGCCGCGTCCATCTCCTACGCGGGACTCAAGGACAAGCACGCGGTCACGACGCAGCACGTGTCAGTGCACGCGCCAGCTGACGGCACGAATCCCGCGCTCGCCGCAGGCGGCACCGCGCAGCGCAGCGGCCGAGGTTGGTCGGCCACGCGTATCGGATGGGTCGCTGCGCCCGTCTCCGCACCGATCATCGCCGCGAACCGGTTCGCGATCGTGGTGCGCGACCTTGGTCGAGAGGACGCAGGCCAGATCGAGCGCCGCGCCGCGCTGCTGCGGGACCGCGCGATCGAGCCGCCGGAGGGCGCGCCTGCGGGCGAGCGCGCGCTCCTCGTCGTGAACTACTTCGGTGACCAGCGCTTCGGCAGCGCGCGCCACGGCAAGGGATTCGCCGCCGCCGCCGCAGTGCGCGGCGACCTTGAGGACGCGATCCGCCTCCTCGTGGCGACGCCGGCCCGCAAGGACTCCGGCCGCACGCGCGACTTCACGCGCCAGGCCGCGGAGCTCTGGGGCCGCTGGCGCGCGATGGCCGATGAGCTCCCGCGCTGTGCGGAACGGCGCCCCTTCGAGGTGCTCGCATCAGGCGGCTCGATGGCTGAGGCGTTCGCGGCGCTGCCGGACTTCACGAAGACGATGGCGATCGAGGCCTTCCAGAGCCGCATCTGGAACGAGACTGCGCGCAGGATCGCCGAGTCAATCGCGGGCGAGGGCAAGTCGATGCGCTGCAAGGGCACGTTCGGCACGATGTGCTTCCCCGATCCCGCATCGCTCGATGCCTGGCGCAGCGTGCAGGTGCCGATGGCGGCGCCTGGCATGCCGACCGCATCGGATGCTGAGGCCGTGGAGCGCATGGGAGGCGAGGCGCACTCGGCGGAGGTGCGCGCCGCGATCAAGGAGTCGCTGCGCGCCGAGAACGTCGATGCGGATGACCTTCGAATCCCTGGTCTTGAGCGCCCGTTCTTCGGTGCAGCATGGAGGCCGCTCGCCGTACGCGCGGAGCGATTCGCCATCAGCAAGGCCGAGCGCGACGAGCTCTCGAAGGGCGACCGCCTGCGCCGCACGGTGACATTCGACTTGCCGCGCGGCGCCTACGCGACCGTCGTGCTGCGGGCGCTCGGGCACTGAGCCGCTCGATCACGCAAGGCGCAAGCGCGTGGCCGGGGTCGTGCGTGCCTCGCACGTGACTCGCCCACGCCGCGCGCGCCAGGCGATCAGCGCGGCTGCGCAGGAAGGTCGTAGCTCACCATCACCGTCGACGGCATCGGCGGGTACTGCATCTCGAGCCGGAACACGCGGAAGTCTGCGGGATCCGCGCTGATGCGGTTGAACACCGCGTGGATCAGCTCCGGGTACTGGTGCGCGAGCTCAGTGTCGAACCTCGTCGGCGTGCCCGTGATCTCGCGGAGCGGATCGCCGATCGGCAGCAGCATCGACTTGCGCGCCGCCGCATCGAGCGGCGAGTTTCCGAAGGGATTGCCGAAGACCTGCACCTTCGCGGACGCCACCTCAGGCAAGTCGCGGTGCGCGATCACGTCGAAGAGGAGCGTCTCGATAGGCATCGTCACGACGGCGCCCATCTCGCCGCGCTCGTGCATGCCCGGGCCCGCATAACGCGGAAGCGCTCCGCGCTCGAGGTGGCCGAAAACGAACGTGGACGTGCCGGTCAGGCCGAGCGGTCCGTCCGCAAGCTCGTGCACGATGCCAAGCGGCGTGCTCACGCTCTGCACCCTCACATCCGGCGGAGAGCACCAGCTTCGCATGATCAGCGCAGGATCGTCGGGGGAGGCTGGCGGCTCGAGCGGTTCCAGCGGGCGCTCCTGCACCGTGGTCACCTGGTCCTCCGACTCGACGGACCCGTGATAGCGCTGGAAGCGGAAGATCGGCCAGCCGGCGAGCGGCCGCAGCCTCCGCACGTCGATGAGGGACGCGAGGATCGCAGTGTCGAGCGTGTGCGGATTCGCATGCGAGGGCATCAGGATTTGTGTCATGATGCGCACCCGCGCCTGCACACCCCATACGCCGCTCAGCCCGCGGAACGCGGTCTTTCGCGAGAGCTCGAGAGACGCGCGCGATGTCGCGCCGTCGAGCAGCAGCTGCAGCGTGGGCCGATCGCCCGCGTGCTGCCTCACCATGTCCTCGAAGAGGTCGAGTGCGCGGCGAAGCGCGGAGAGCTCATCCTTCGCCACGCCGCCACGTGCGAGCGCCTCCATGAGGATGCCGATTCCCTCGGGTCCGGGCACAAGCGTGGCCGCGGACAGCTGGTCGTCATCACCCGCGATGCGCGCGATCTTCCACGAGAGGTTCTTGTCGATTCCGATCTGCCGTGACACGTCCTGCGGCCGCTCGATGTCCAGGCCTGCGCTCCGATATGCACTGCGCAGGGCGGCCTGCACCGTGCGCATCGACTCGGCGCAGTGGTCGACAAAGGCAGGAACGGACTGTCGGGTGGACTTGGGCATCTGTGTCACCCCACGGGTGCCTATGGAGACTACGGGCACGATTCCTCGACGTGTTCATGACGTCGAGTTTCCCGGGCGATGCCGGGTCGAAGTCCCTGAAGTGAGGCGATTGGGTTGCGCGTGCTTTGTCCGGCGACCAATGCGGGCTACCTTGCTCCTTCATGAGCCACTCCACAAACTGTGTTGCAGCAGCCCTCGCCGCGTGCATCTCGGCTGCATCGCTTGCAGGCGGCACGTACATCGGGTTCACGCCCGGCGTCACGCCAAGCGGCGTGAGCGCGGATGGCTCAGTCGTAGTGGGCTACGACGGGATCGGCTACTTCTACTACACGGCCGCGGAGGGCTACATCCAGGTGGGTGGCGCGCCTCCCGGCAATGGAGTCGGCGGATCCGCGACCGCTTCGTCCGACGGCACTCGCTTCTCCGGCACGACGCTCAATCCCGACACCAACCTTTACGAGATGGGCATCTTCGACCGTACGACCGGTCAGTGGATCCTTTGCGGTGGATTGGGTGCGTCTTCGGACGGCTCCACGAGTTCGGGCTGGGGGCTCAGCGGAAACGGGCAGGTGGGTGTCGGCCTCGGATGGATCAGCGCGGGCAGCGCGCACGCGATCGTGTGGCGTGCCGCGACTGGCGTCACGAGCCTCGGTTCGAGCGTGAATGGCCGGAGCACGCGCGCGAACGGAACCAACCTCGATGGTTCCGTGGTGGTCGGATGGCAGGATTCGAGCTCAGGATTCCGTCAGGGATGCGTGTGGGCAAACGGCGTTCAGACGCTGATTTCCCTGGGAAGCGCACCGATGAGCGAGGCGGGCGCGTGCTCTGCGAGCGGTGAGGTTGTCGTCGGCAGCGGATCGTCGAGCAACTCCTTCCAGGCCTGGCGATGGACTCGCGAGGGCGGAGTCCAGAACATCGGTCCGGCGCCAGTTTCCGGTTGGCGTGGGGCGGCCACGTCAGTATCCGCAGACGGCCAGACGATCGTCGGCTTCTACCGGCCGTTCCCGGCACCTGCGACATTTGGTCGAGGGTTCATCTGGACGGCCGCGGACGGCATGCGCGACCTCACCAATCTTGCGATCGACCAGGGAATCGCGGTGCCAAGCGGGACGACACTGGCCCTGCCGCTTGCGATCTCGGGCGATGGGCGTACGGTGGTGGGTCTGGCTAATGGCGGCGCTGGCTTCGCCGTCACGTTCCCAGCCGAGTCGAGCCCCGCGGACCTCAACGGCGACGGTTCGGTGGATGGGATCGACCTCGCGGCGCTGCTGGCGAACTGGGGTGGTAGCGGCACAGGGGACATCGACCAGAGCGGCACCGTCAGCGGCAGCGACCTCACCGCTCTGCTTGCCGCCTGGACGGGGTGAGGCGGTAATCCGCCGATTCTTTCCCTGCAAAATTTGCGTTGGCACAGAAGGGGCCTATGTTTCCGGTCGAACTACTTTCCCCAGAGAAACAAATGCGCCCAATCAACTTCCTCGCCGTCTCCGTCTCTTCGTGCGTCGCATGGTCTGCCATCGCCGACGGACCGTGGGAGAACATCGTCTCGACCACCGACACGTCCGTCCAGGGTGTGCCTGGTGCCGTGTGGGTTCCCAACGGGTTCAACAACCCCACGATCGACAACCAAGGTCGCGTCTACTTCCGCGGACAGCTCGGCGGCGAGGGCATCACCACGGCGAACCGTCACGTGCTCATTCGCGGTGTGCCGGGTTCGATCGAGATCATGGCGCGTGACAGCGCATCGGTCCCGGGAAACGTCCCCGCGAGCTACCTGCTGCAATCGACGAGTGGCGTGGGCGGTCTCGGTTCGGCCAACAACATCTCCGCCGATGGAGGCATCGCCGTCGCAAGCTTCATCTTCGGTCCGGGCGGCGCATCTTCAAACGACACAGCGACCTACTTCATCAGCGCGTCCGGAGTTCCATCGCTGCTGATTCGCGAGGGCGACCCCTTCCCCGGAGGCGGTGGCGCGGTCTTCTCAGGCTCAATGAACGCCTCGTCCGGATTCAGGATCAGCAACGAGGGCGTTGGGCTGTTTGTGCCGAACCTCAGCGGCGGTGACGTCTCGGGCACCACGAACAACACGGCGGTGATCAAGGTGTCGCCCGCGGGCATGTCGGCGCTGTACCGGAAGGGTTCCCCGGCGCCTGGCTTCGACGCCGGGGCAGGCGTCACCATGAACCCAAGCGCGTTCGGCCTGTATGTCGTGGGCTCGGAGGTCGAGTTTGGCGCCACGCTCGTCGGCACGGGGATCAGCACGTCGAATGATTCGGCGCGGTTCACGACGCTCGGGGCGCCGGCAGGCGAACTGCGCATGTGGGTGCGTGAGGGTCAGGAACTGACCGGACTCAATGGCATCAGCATCAAGCCAACCTCGACCATCTCGGCATCTCCGATCCCGATGGTGGGGGGCAAGATGCTCTTCCTGGCGGACATTGTGGGCGAGGGCGTAACGGCCGGACTCGATGACAAGGCCATCATGTACGAGCAGGGCGGCACATTCGAGATCCTGATGCGCCGAGGTCAGGCGCTCCCGAACGCCCCCACTACGGGGAACGGGACGCTCACCTTCTCGGGTCCCCAGACCAGCTCGTTCGTGTCGAACAGCGCGGGCCTGATGGCCTTCCAAGGGATCTACCAGTACCCGGACGGCACCGGCGTTCAGTCGCCCGATCCGAGCACGTTCCTTGGCGTCCGCAAGGCCGACGGAACGCTGATCACGATCGCGCGTCAGGGCGATGCGGCGCCCGGCATGACTGGAGAGACCTTCGGATCGTGGGGCGGCAACAGCGGCATCTGCGTGAGCGAGAACGGAATCGTCGTGTTCGCCAACACCACGTCGCCAGGCTTCCTTCAGGCGATCTTCGCGTGGGATGAGGCCGATGGCCTGAGGCTCCTCGCGAAGGCCGGCGACACGAACTTCACGGGCACGGCAGCGAACCAGCTCACGCTGATCGGATCGACCGGCATCAACGGCAACGGCGGATTCACCGGCCTCTCGTCCAACGGATGGCTCGTGCTGCGCGCCGGAGACTCGACCAGTTCCATCAACACGATTGCGCGCATCAAGCTCGGCGAAGAGGCGCCCGCGTGTCCGGCCGACTTCAACGACGACGATGAAGTCAACGGTACCGATCTCGCGACCCTACTTGCGCAGTGGGGCACGGACGGATCCGCCGACATCAACGACGATGGCACCGTCAATGCCGTTGACCTGTCCTCTGTGCTGGCGGCATGGGGCCCCTGCAGCTGATCCGCCAGTTGAGCGACGACGCACCCACCGGGCTGCGCGCTGCACGGTCGGCGCGCGGCCCGAGTGTGCGTACGGCACGCATGTCCCGCACGTGAACTTTCGCAACAGCGAGGCAATCTCCTGATGAAGCCGAAGCAACTTCCAGCAATCTCCCTGACGGCCGCCAGCCTGCTCGTGACGCCCGCGACGGCCCAGGACCTGCACCTCATCCCGGGCGCGCAGTACATCACCGGCCTGAGCGCCGATGGTCGGGTGGCCGCCGGCTACACGCCAGTCGAGTTCCTCTACTGGACCCTGAAGACGGACGTGGTGTACATCGGCGGCGCTGCGCCTGGCAGCCAGGGAATCGGTGGCAGCTGCGGCATCTCGAACGACGGGACGCGCATCGTCGGCAACACATTCAATGCGTCGGGCAAGACCGAGGCGTCCATCTACTCCATCCCGGATTCGTCGTGGACCAGCACCGGATCCCTGGGGTTCAACTGCGACATCTCGTCGAGTTCCGGCTGGGCGATCTCCGGAGATGGAGTGACAGTTGGGGGCCTCATCGTCGCGGCAGCAGGCTGCGACTACCGCGGGCTGCACTACTCGCCATCCGCGGGCATTCGCACGCTGCCTACCTCGTACTTCTTCAAGCCGACACGCGTGAACGCGATCAACGCAGATGGCACGGTGCTCGTGGGCTGGAATGACGACTACAACGGCTTCCGGCAGGGATCCATCTGGAGATGGAATGGCACTTCGTACACGCAGACACTGATCACCGCGCCGGGCGGGGTCAAGATGGGAGAGGCGGCGTGCGTCAGCGCAGACGGAACGCGAGTGTTCGGCTTCGGAAGGTTTGATGGCGTCCAGAAGAACTACATGTGGACCCAGGCGACGCTTGCCGTATCGCTGGGCGACTCGCCCACTGGCCTGCCGAGCTGGGTAAGCGGCTGCAATGCAGAAGGAACGATGGCTGCATGCTTCTTCCGCGTTGGCGCGCCCCCTCCGACCTCAGGCGAGGGCTACGTGTGGATCGAGGGACGCGGATACGTCGCCCTCGAGGAGTGGGCGGCCGAGAACGGCGTGATCGTGCCGAATGACGTGCGGATGTCGCTGCCGCTGTGCATGTCGGCGGACGGTCGCTCGGTCGGCGGCGCGGGCCGCACGGATTTCGGTGTCCGCGCTTTCGTGCTGAACCTACCTCCGCTTGCCTCGTGCGACGGCGACATCGACGGCGACGGAGCAGTGGGCGGGCTCGACCTCACGGCGCTGCTGGCGGCGTGGGGTCCGTGCGGGGCCAGCGCGTGCGACGGTGACCTCAATGGCGACAGCGAGGTGAACGGCGTCGACCTGACGGTGATCCTGTCGGCGTGGGGCGAGTGCCCGTAACCGTGCGCCACGGCGCGCGGCACCCATGATTCTGCGGCATCGAGGGCCATTCGGGGTCCATCGCTGGCCAGCTCCTTGAACCAATCGCTCCCGGGGCTATCTTTTCTGGCTTATGCGCCTTTCTGCAACCGCTCTCGTCCTGACTGCGTCAGCCAGTGCACTGCTCTCGGGCGCGTCCGCAGTCGCCGGATCGGGCAGCGGCTCCTTCACGTTGCTTGGTTCCCAAGGTCTGACCCCATCGGGTGCGTCCGCTGACGGGAGCGTGGTCGTTGGCTACAACGACTCGGGGTTCTGGTACTGGACAACCGAGACGGGCCTGATTCCGATTGGCGGCATCAGCCCGTCGAATGGTGGCGCGGGCAGCGCGGGGGTCAGCGACGATGGCGCACGCGTGGGCTACACCGTGATCAATCCCGCCACGGGCAAGACTGAGGGGGCCTTTTACGAGATCGCCACAGGCGAGACCACGCGGGTCGGCAACTTCGGATTCAGTTGCGACCTCTCAGCGACAAGCTGCTGGGGTGTCTCCGGTGATGGAGCGACGATGGTCGGGCTCGGCTGGCACAACCAGTGCGGCGCACGCGCATACCGGTACTCCGCGAGCGGCGGACTGGTGGACCTTGGCTCCTCCTTCACGGGCTACTCGTCGCGCGCAAACGCGTGCAGCCAGGATGCGCGCATGATCGTCGGCTGGCAGGACAGCCCAACGGGCGGGCGGCAGGGTGCGATCTGGCGCGATGGAGAGCAGCGCCTGCTCACCACGGCATCCGGCGCTCCGATCGGCGAGGCCGGTGCCGTCAGTGCGGATGGCACGTGGGTGGTGGGGCTCGGATCGTCCGCAAACGCATTCCGCGGATGGCGCTGGAGCCCATCCACTGGCACGATCGATCTCCCAGCGTCCCCGATTCCATCGCTGCCGCGTGCTTTCCCGACGGGCGTGAGCGCTGACGGAACAAGGATCCTGCTCTTCTACCGAACCCAGTTCCCGCCAGCGACGGGCGGCGAGGGATACCTCTGGATCGATGGCACGCTAGTGCCGCTGGAGGTGCTCGCGGCGCAGAACGGCATCTCGCTGACGCCGGACATCAGGATGGCGCTGCCGCTGGGCATGTCGCGTGACGGATACACCATCGTCGGCACGGCGCGGACGTCATCCGGTGTGCAGGGGTTCATCCTCGACTTGCCGCGGCCCGCACCATCATGCGATGGAGACATCGACGGCGATGGTGCGGTGGGCGGGCTCGACCTTACGGCGCTGCTTGCGGCGTGGGGTCCGTGCGGGGCCGGTGCCTGCAGCGCCGACCTCAACGGCGACAGCGAAGTGAACGGCATTGACCTGACGGTGATCCTGTCGGCGTGGGGCGATTGCCCCTAAGTGGCCGCGCACGACTCGGCACCCAACTGAACGTCAGCTCAAGTCGTGAGCGTTGGTCAGTCACGGTACGAGTTGTGGCAGGCCTTGCACGTCGCCGCAATGCCTGCGACGATCGCGTTGAGTCGCTCGGCAACCTCGGACGAGGGCTTCGCGGTGGGGGTGCCCTTTGCGAGAAGGTCCTCAAGCGACTCCGCGTCGCCCGCGTTGCGTGCAAGCAGTGAGCGGAACTCATCGGGCATGTCCTTGACCCTTGCGTCATCGAGCAGCAGCCGCAGCGTGTCCGCAAGCCGTCCCGCCTCCGCGGCCGGCACAAGATCCGGGTGATCGGTTGGCGCGATCCACCCCGCGCGCTGCACGGCCTTGAGGTTGTCCCACGCGATGTCGATGTCGACCATCCCGCGCACGAATCCCTTTGGTTTGGAGACTTCGGGGAAGTCTGCGCGGGCCGTGGCCAGCACCGCATCAGTCACCTTGGATGCGCTGGCTGTGCACCGGTACAGGCCCTCGTATGCAGGCGCCGTGCCCGCCACCTTCATGCGCGCGACGGCATCATCTGCGGTTGACCATCCGAGGGTCACCGCGACCGATCCTGCGGCTCCGGCGCTTCGGTGCTTCCCGTGATGGCAGTGGATGTAGATGGGACGGGGGAGGTCGCGCACTGCGCGTGCGAGCTCGAGCTTGCGGGCCTCGTCGAAGCCGTGGTAGCCGATGGGCAGGTGCACATAGCGCATGCCGTGCACCTTGGCGCGCTCGATGTCGGGCACCGCGCCGTCCACCGAGATGATCGTGCGGATGCCCCACGACTTGAGCGATTCGAATCCGGCCTCGCCCTCGGGCACCGAGCCCGACAGAAGCTCCGGTGCGAAGGCGACCACATTGTGAAGACCTGGTGCATCGGCGGGAGTGGCGTCAGCGGGCTTCGGAATGGGGGGCGCAGCGGCCGCCACGGCTGCCGGGGTGGAGAGCGCAGGCCCGTCTGGGGGCGGCCCGTCCGCTGCATGGATCAGCATCGCGCACACGATCGTGGTCCAAGGCATGCATGAAGGCTAGCCTTCACGTCATGAGCTGGACAATTGCAGCGGCGGTGTGTGTGTCGGCCATGATTGCGTCGGTACCTCGCGTGCATGGCGGGCCGGATCCTGACGCTGCACCACAGCAGGCAGCAGGCACAGGTGCGGTGCCCGCAGCGGCAGGCACGCCAGCAGCGGCGCCTGGAAGTGCGCCGCCGGCGTCGGCAGCACCCGAGTGCGACGCACGACTCAAGCCGCTCGCGTTCCTCACAGGGTCGTGGTGCCTCTCGCAGCCCAAGGGCGCCGTGATCCAGGAGCAGTGGATGGAGCCGCGTGGCAACTCGATCGTCGCGGTGTTCCGCCGCGTGCTCGGCAACGGATACACGCCCTTCTACGAGTTCTCGCAGATCGTGGCTGAGGAGAAGCGCGTTGTGCTGCGCCAGATCCATGTGCATGCCGACTTCGACTCGGATCCGCGGCGCGCGAAGCCCATGGTGCTGCGCATGGTCGAGTCGAGCGACTCGCATGCGGTCTTCGAGCCGGTCGAGCCGCCGGAGGAGTCGCACTCGGCTGACCTGCAGCGCATCACGTACCGGAGGATCGACGCCGACACGCTGCTGCTGCGCGTTGAGTCGAAGCCGGCGAAGCCGGCGAAGGCGGACGATGCGAAGGATGCTGCACCTGACGCGAATGGCGATGCGGAGGCGAAAAGGGATGCGCCGGCCAAGCCAGATCCCGCGCCCGCCCAGGTCCTCGAGTTCAGGATGACACGATGCGCGAGCTGACCCGGCACGGACGCGCTGGTGCGCCTGCGGCGGCGGATCGCCACATCCGAGCCGCTGCCGCACTCGCGTTCGCTGCGCTCGCGTGGCTGAGCCTCGCGGCTGCGCCGCAGGGTGCGCCTGTGCCGTGGCAGCGCCCTCTCTACGGAGGTCCCGACCTCGTCGGCCTCTACCTCACGTGGTCGAAGGATCCAACCACAACGATGACCGTCAACTGGGTGGACCTCTACCCGGACAGCCCTTCCGCGATGCACTGGCGGCGTGTGGGCGACTCCGAATGGGCAGTCGCGAACGCGACACGCACCGTCGTGGCGCCCTCTGCGCTGCAGCGGCGCCATGTCGAGCTCACGGGCCTTCAGCCCGACACGATGTACGAGTTCGGCATTGGGCCTGCACCCGAGCCGCCGACCGACGAGAAGGCCGTGAAGGCGATCGAGTCCTCCACGTGGCGCTTTCGCACGATGCCTGCGGCGCTGTCGCCTGCGCGCCCGCTGCGCATCGTCAATGGCGGCGACATGATGCACACGCGTGCGATGGTCGACGCGATGAATGCGCAGGCTGCGCAGATCCAGCCCGACTTCGCCATCCTCGGGGGCGACCTTGCCTACGACGACGGTGTGCGGGGCGCACGCGTCATCGACTGGCTCGACTCGTGGATGCGCATCTGCGTGGCCGAGGACCGCCGGCTCATCCCGATGGTGGTGGGCATCGGCAACCACGAGGTTCGAGGCGGGTACGGCGGGCGGATTCCGGATGACGCTCCGTACTTCTACGGGCTGTTCACGCTGCCCGACGGCAGGCCGTACTACGCGCTCGACTTCGGCCGCTACCTCTCCATCGTCATGCTCGACAGCGGGCACACCGCCGAGTTCGGCGGCGCGCAGGCGCAGTGGCTCGAGTCGGCGCTGGCGTCGCGCGCAGCATCCCAGTTCCTGATCGCCTGCTACCACTATCCGGCCTACGGCACCACGAAGGCTCCCGAGGGCGGGCTGCCGATCGACAATCCGCGGTCAATCGCGATCCGCGAGGCGTGGGTGCCTCACTTCGAGCGCTACGGCATCACGGTGGCGCTCGAGCACGACCACCACAACTTCAAGCGCACGCACCGGCTCCGTCGCCACGCGCGCGACGACGACAATGGCATCCTGTACATCGGCGATGGGGCGTGGGGCGTGGAGACGCGCACCGTGCCCACGCCAGAGCAGGGGTGGTGGCTTGCGAAGGCCTCGCCGACGCGTCACCTGTGGGATATCGAGCTGCGCTCAGATGGCACGGCGATGATGCGCGCCGTCGCCGACGACGGCAGCACGCTCGACACCGTGACGCTCGCCTCACCGCGCACGAGGCCGGATGCACAGCATCAGGCCAACGGCAACAAGGGCCAGTGACGCGAAGATCGCGAAGATGCCATTGAGCGGCAGCTTCGCGTCCCGCATGATGCCGAACCCCCAGTCCGCGAGCCCGCCGCAGCTGATGCTCACGAAGTTCATGAGCCCGTAGCCGGTTGCGCGCAGCTGCGGACGCGTGATCTGGCACAGGATGGGCATGTTGTTGCAGTCGAAGAGGCCCCATCCAAGGCCGAACAGCATCAGGAAGAGCACGGCGACCAGCAGGCTGCCGGCGTTGCCGACGCCAAACATTGCTGGCACGATTAGCGCGATGCCGAGCGCACCCGTGAGCACCCGTCCCCGGTCCGTAGTGCGCGACCAGCGGTCGGCAAGCCATCCGCCGAGCATCACGCCGCCGATCGCCGCGATGTTCCACCAGAGCGATGCGGAGACGCCGGCGGCGCCCTGTCCGATGCCAAACTGCTCCTTGAGGATTGCCGGCATCCAGTCGCGCACGATCCATCCCGCGAGCGCCGGCAGAGTGAAGCATGCGACGAGTAGCAGGAACGGCACGCTGGTGAGCAGCTCGCGAAGGTCGGCAAGCACGCCCTGACGGATCGGTTCAGCGCTCGCTGGCGACCCAGCATCGATGCCTGGCCCCGCCTGCGATCCGATCGCGCCGCGCGCCGGCTCGCGAAGCATGAAGGCGAGCGGGATCGCGTAGAGCACGCCAACGGCACCGGCGGTATGGAATGCGAACCGCCAGCCAAGGTCGGGTGCGTCGGCGACGTAGCCGCCAAAGCCCCCGAGCATCACGCCCACATAGATCGCCATCTGGTGCGTACCGACTGCGCGCGAGCGCGTCTGCGGAGAGTGCAGGTCAGTGATGAGCGCCAGCGCGGCCGGGATGTAGAACGCCTCGCTGAAACCCATCAGCGTTCGCGTCCAGAGGAGCTCGCTGTAGGTGGTGGCGTTGCCGGTCAGGTAGGTCACCACGCTCCACGCGGCCAGGCTCGCCACGATCGTGCGCTTGCGCCCGAAGCGGTCGGCAACGAGCCCGCCGAGCGGACTCAGGAACGCGTAGACCCACTTGAACTGGCCGAGCATGAAGCCCCAGTTGGCGTCGGTCTCGATGGACGCGATGTCGCCCATCACCGAGAACTTCATCGACGCGAGCATCTGCCGGTCGAGGTAGTTCAGCAGCGCTACGGGCCACAGCAGGGCCACCGCAAGCCACGCGGTGCGGATGAGTCGTGCGCGGTCGGTCACGCACGCAGGCTATGGCGCGTCGCATCAGTCGTCTTGGGGCGCTCGGGGTCGGCCGGGGCGCTTGCGGCTGCCATGGGCCGCGTAGACGCGGCGCGATTCCGCGCGCGTGCCCGCTGCGCCACGCCGGGCGAAGATCGCAGCCTTCGCATGCGCGTACGCCGTAGCGTGGTCGACGACTGGTGCCGGGTAGTCCACGCCGATCACGCATCGGGCCATGTGCTGCGTCATGAGCGGCATGGTGTGAGGCTCGGCCAGGAACTCGTCGGGCACATTGGCGAGCTCCGGGACATAGCGCCTGATGAAGATGCCGGTGGGATCGTGGTCGAGCACCTGCTTCGCGGGCGAATAGATGCGGATCGTGTTGATGCCAGTCACTCCGGACTGCATCTGGAACTGTGGGTAGTGGATGCCGGGCTCGTAGTCGACGAACTGCCGAGCGAGGAAGACGCTTGGCTCGCGCCAGTGCAGCCACAGGTGGTAGCTCGAGAAGCTCGCGAGCATCGCGCGCATGCGGAAGTTGATCCAGCCGCCTGCGCGCAGCGCCCGCATGCACGCATCGACCATCGGGTAGCCCGTGCACCCAGCCTTCCACGCCTCGAAGCGCAGCTGCGAGGCCTCGCTGTCCCATGAATCCTCGCGCAGCCCGTCGAACGCGCGGTTGACGTTGCGGTGCTCGATCTCAGGCTCCGACTCGAGCTTCTGCATGAAGTGGCAGTGCCAGCGCAGCCGTGCGGCGAAGCTGCGGAGCGACGCGAACCAGCGGCGGTCGGGGCGGTCGTGCGCGCTGCGCTGCCGGTCGCGCAGCTCGGCCACATGCGCATCGAGCCGCTGGCTGACTTGCCGGATCGAGATTGCGCCCCACGCGAGGTACGGACTCAGCCTGCTGCAGCCGTCGAATGCCCTCGCGGGGCTCGACATGTCGCGCTGGTACTCGATGCCGCGACGCTCGAGGAACGACAGCAGCTCCTCGCGCGCCGCGTACTCGCCGCCGAGCTTTGCCTCTGGCATCACGTTTCCCGTGACACTTAGCTCCGCGGCGGTCGGGATCGCGCCTTCAGCGATACACGCGGGAAGTTCAGGCGAGCGGATGCGTTCGGGGATGGCCGCTTGCGGTGCATCCATCCGTTCCTGCCACCGCTGTGCCCATCCGTTTCGGCTCCGCAGCCGACGAATCACGCCACTCTGCGGGATCTCGGTCCAGCGCACGTCATGGTCACGGCACCACTGGCCGACGCGAAGATCTCGCTTGTACGTGAGAGCATTGCCGGTCTCCTCATGGCTCCACAGCGCGGCGAATCTGCGGCCTGGCGATGCGCGCAACCCGTGATCGAGCTCATCGAGCACCTGCGGCATCTCGCCCACACGCACGAGAAGAGTGCCTCCCAGCCGCGTCCATCCTGCGCGCACTCCCTCCAGGCACTGCACCGCAAAGTCGAACTGGCCTCGGCTTGCGTCGGGCGCACACCAGATGCTGGGCTCGAACACGTAGAGCCCGATGACCGGACCCGCGCCGCACGCGCGCGCAAGCGGCCAGTGATCTGCAAGGCGAAGGTCCCTCTTCAGCCACACCAGCTGGATGCCGTCCCGGTCGGGTCCAGGCTCCACGTCGGTCGAGGGGGCATTGGCGGTGTCCATGGCGCTCCGCGAGATACCGATCCTAGGCCAATTCCTTGCAAAAACCCCTACACTCGATGATCTTCCGCCGCCATCCGCGAACGTTCGCCGATGGCCCACCGCGCGACCGAGGAGGCACCTCATGACGACCGCCCCGACCATCATCTGGACCCTGACCGACGAGGCGCCCATGCTGGCGACCTACTCGTTCCTGCCAATGGTGCGCACGTTCGCGGAGGCTGCGGGCATCGCCGTCGAGACTCGCGACATCTCCCTCTCCGGCCGGATCATTGCCGCGTTCCCGGAGTGCCTCAAGCCCGACCAGCGCCAGGACGACCATCTCGCCGAGCTCGGCCGCATGTGCCTCGCGCCAGAGGCAAACATCATCAAGCTCCCGAACATCAGCGCCTCGGTGCCGCAGCTCAAGGCCGCGATCGCGGAGCTGCAGAAGCAGGGCTACGCGCTGCCCGACTATGTCGATGCGCCCACGACCGATGCGCAGCGCGACGCCAAGGCGCGCTACG
>CAZKTN010000009.1:69578-74029 GCA_964555705.1 uncultured Isosphaeraceae bacterium
GACTATGTCGATGCGCCCACGACCGATGCGCAGCGCGACGCCAAGGCGCGCTACGACAAGATCAAGGGCAGCGCCGTGAACCCAGTGCTCCGCGAGGGCAACTCCGACCGCCGTGCGCCGAAGGCCGTGAAGGACTACGCGCGGGCGAATCCGCACAAGATGGGCGCGTGGGCTGCGGACTCCAAGGCGCACGTGGCATCGATGGCCGCGGGCGACTTCTTCGGCAACGAGCAGTCTGTCACGGTGCCCGCAGCCACGACGCTGCGCATCGAGCATGTCGGCACCGACGGCGCCATCAAGGTTCTGAAGGACGGCATCAAGGCGGAAGCGGGGGACATCGTCGACGGCACCTTCATGAGCAAGGCTGCGCTCCTGAAGTTCCTCGACGCGCAGGTCGCCGATGCGCGCGCGAGCGGCGCGCTCTTCTCGCTGCACATGAAGGCCACGATGATGAAGGTCTCCGACCCGATCATCTTCGGTCACGCTGTGCGGTCGTTCTTCAAGCCTGTGTTCGAGAAGCATGCGGCCACGCTGGCTCGGCTGGGTGTCGACCCCAACAACGGATTTGGCGACCTTGTGGCCAAGGTTGCCACGTTGCCTGAGGCCGAGCGCGCCGCAATCCAGGCGGACATCGATGCGACGCTCGCAGCCGGGCCTGCCATCGCGATGGTCGACAGCGACCGCGGCATCACCAACCTGCACGTGCCCAGCGACGTCATCATCGACGCCTCGATGCCTGCGATGCTGCGCGAGGGCGGCAAGATGTGGAACGCCCAGGGCAAGACCCAGGACGCCAAGGCCGTGATCCCCGACCGCAGCTACGCGGGCGTGTACCAGGCGGTGATCGACGATTGCCGCACGCACGGTGCGCTCGACCCCAAGGTGATGGGCAGCGTGCCCAACGTCGGCCTCATGGCCAAGGCGGCCGAGGAGTACGGCAGCCACGACAAGACCTTCGAGATCGCTGCGCCCGGAACGGTGCGCATCGTCGACGCGTCCGGGAAGGTGCTCATGCAGCACTCAGTCGCCGCTGGTGACATCTGGCGCGCCTGCCGCACCAGCGACGCGGCGATCAAGGACTGGGTGAAGCTTGCCGTGACCCGCGCGCGGCTCTCGGCGACGCCAGCGGTCTTCTGGCTTGACGCGAAGCGTCCGCATGACGCTCAGCTCATCGCGAAGGTCAAGACGTACATGGCCGGCCATGACACCTCAGGCCTTGAGTTCCACACGATGGCGCCCGCGGAGGCTTGCGCATTCTCGCTTGGGCGCATCCGCCAGGGCAAGGACACCATCTCCGTCACGGGCAATGTGCTGCGCGACTACCTCACCGACCTCTTCCCGATCCTGGAGGTCGGCACTAGCGCGAAGATGCTCTCGATCGTTCCGCTCATGAACGGCGGCGGCCTCTTCGAAACTGGCGCGGGCGGCTCCGCGCCCAAGCACGTGCAGCAGTTCCTCGCGGAGAACTCGCTGCGCTGGGACTCGCTCGGCGAGTTCATGGCGCTTGCCGCGAGCTTCGAGCACCTCGCAGACCGCACGGGCAACGCCAAGGCGCGCGTGCTGGCGTCGACGCTCGACGAGGCGACCGGCGAGTACCTGCGCAACAACCGCGGGCCGGCGCGTAAGGTCGGCGACCTCGACAACCGCGGAAGCCACTTCTACCTCGCCCTCTACTGGGCCCAGGCGCTCGCGCGCCAGACGGCCGACCGCGAGCTGGCGGAGCGTGTCGCGCCGATCGCATCGGAGATGGTCGCAAAGGAGAAGCAGATCGTCAGCGAGCTCAATGGCGCGCAGGGCAAGCCCACCGACATCGGCGGCTACTACCACCCCGATCCGGCGCTCGCATCGCGGGCGATGCGGCCGAGCGCCACGCTCAATGGGATCCTCGATCACGCGATGGCCAGCGCGGCGTAGCCGCTCAACAGGAACCTATGGCTGAATACGACGCAATCGCTGACGAGTACGCCGCCTCCAAGCTGCTGCCGTGGAGGCTCCATGTCGAGCGCCCGACCTTGTTTGGGCTCATGGGGGACGTGCGTGGCAAGTCCGTTCTCGACCTCGCGTGCGGCGATGGGATCTACGCCCGGATGATCGCGGATCGCGGGGCCACTCGCGTGCATGGCGTCGATCTCTCCGGTGGGATGGTCGAGCTGGCGCGCAAGGCGGAGTCTGCGCGGCCCCGTGGGATCATGTACTCGGTGTGCGACGCCGCAGACGTGCGTGGTCTCGGGCAGTTCGACATTGTGCTGGCTGCCTATCTCTTCAACTACGCGCAGGACCGCGCGCAGCTCTCGCGGATGGCGGAGTCCGCATTCCGGAACCTCGCGCCCGGCGGACTGCTCTGCGGCGTCAATGACAACCCGCGCACCGCCGCGGACCGGTACCGCTACTACCCGGAGTTCCGCTTCATCCGGTACATCGAGAAGCCCCAGCGCGAAGGGTCCTCGATCACCTGGTCGATCCTTCCTGAGTCAGGTGACGCCTGCATCTTCGACAATTTCTGGATCCCGCCGGAGACGTACCGCGAGGTCTTCGCCGAGGCGGGGTTTGTCGACTTCCGCTTCGTGGACGCGCACGTCGCGGACGGTGAAGATGCCGGTCCCTTTGCTGACTTCCTCGACGACTGCCCCATCTGCGGAATCGTTGCAAGGCGGGCGTAGACACTCGCGGTTCGCCGCACGAACGGGCCGACGGCGCCACCGGCGTCACTTCGGTTCCGGCGCCGCTCAGGACTCGGCGGGATCGTCCGAGGTGGGAGGAGCTGCAGCTGCCGGGTCGGTGACTTCTCTGCCTGACTCGAGAGGCCGTTGCCCCTGAAGGAAGAGGCCGATGTCTGTGGCATCGAGCCAGCCATCAGCATTCAGGTCGGCGATGGCGAGATGCCCGAGGCCGAGCTTGCGCAGGCGGCTGACGCTCACCCTCTCGAGCGGTGGCTCGTGGGAGGCAACACCTCCATCGCATGCCTGTCCCACCATGAAGAAGTTCGCGCTAAGGAACGCGAAGTCGATCGTGCTCACGAGCGCGTCGCCATTGAAGTTGCTGCGAGCCGATGCAGGCGCTGGACCGAAGTCGCCCACAAAGATCCCGTAATCCAGGATGTCGATGCGGTCATCACCGTTGCTGTCGCCCTGGTCAAGCGTGACAGCGGCGACAAGCCGCGTACCGGAGACAGCGGGTGCCGCGACTCGGGAGAGCGAGTGGATCGGATCCTTCACCCTTACGCAGGGGACGGGCACGCCGGCCGTGAGCTGCACCGTCACGGTGGCCGGATCAGATGCGCCGCCCAACGTCGCCTGGACTGCATGGGTGCTTCCGGCGGCCTCGATCACGAGGTCACGCACTGACGGGATGATGCCTGCCCCCGCGAGGCTGACCTGCACGTCCATGAGCTGGTACGGCAGCACAGTAAAGGTGCGCGTTGCGCTCACGCGTGTCAGCTCATCATCCGGATCGGACTGGGCCCACCACGTGACGGCGGTGGTGCCCACCGGGAACAGTCCTGATGCCGGCCACTGGGATGACGACGCGCCACTCGGACCGGTCACGATCAGATGCACCGCAGTCGCGGCATCACCCGCGCATGCATCGATGAGCGCGACCTCGGGCTCATCGAACACCGATCCCGCAAGGCCCGCGTCGGCCGGGCGGCTCCACCCATCTGGAACACCCGCAAGCGCTGGCAGCTCGTCGTAGACGGTCACTGCCTGCAGGTTCAGGAGAGTGGGCTCTACGGGTCCTCCAACGGGATCCGAGAGCAGCGTCCGCACGCCGTCGATGGGCGCGAACCGAACAAGGTCAGCGATGCCGCATACCGCGCCAGCGCCCTCCGCCAGCGCAAAGGTGATGGTGGCCACACGAGCCGGGTCCGTACTGCCGGAGCTGAAGCCATTGACCCCGACCGCATAGCGGATCGTGCCAGCTGACTGGTTCACGGCCTCGAGGATCTCGACCTGGAAGATGCCGTCTGCGTCGCCGGGGACCATTGACTGGAACACGAGCCTGCTCGCGTCAAAGTGGACTGTCAGCTGTGCGCCTACGGTGGGGACGAGCTGCTGCCCGACCCGCACATTGACCACGAGAACCCCAGCGCCGTACCCCGACTTCGCCTCCAGCGTCATGGGCGGTGTCGCATCGACGCAATCGGCGTAGCCATCGTCGTCGGCATCGACGTCGGGCTGGCCACAGCCGCATGCGCCGGGATCCGACTTGGCCGAGTCCGACGGGCACTGGTCCGACGCATCCGCCACGAATCCCGGGGGTGCAGTGAGCTGGCACACATCGGTGAACTCGCCTGCATCGCCGTAGCCGTCACCATCATGGTCGGCGAAGTAGCGCAGCGCCTCGGACAGCGCAGGATTCGTGTCATCGCAGTCCGCGCCTGATGTGGAGTGGCCTGCGGGAGGAGTCAGCGAGCAGAAGCTCGCGACGGAGGCAGAGCCGTAGCCATCGCC
>CAZKTN010000010.1:0-28097 GCA_964555705.1 uncultured Isosphaeraceae bacterium
TCGAGATCCTCTCGATCGACATCGCCGACGTCGACGTCGGCGAGAACATCGGCGCGCAGCTGCAGGCCGCTCAGGCCGACGCGGACACCAAGCGATTCCAGGCGCAGGCCGAGCAGCGTCGTGCGCTCGCGGCGGCGCAGGAGGTGGAGTTCCAGGCCGAGGCGCAGAAGAACCGCGCGCTGGTCATCCTTGCCGAGGCGGACATCCCCAAGGCGATGGCCGAGGCGTTCCGCAGCGGCCACATGGGCATCATGGACTACTACCGGATGAAGAACGTGGTGGCCGACACGGAGATGCGCACGTCGCTCTCGAAGGGCTCCTGACGGAAGCTCGCCCTGCCGGTCCTCCACGTCGTCGTTCCCTGCTTTGACGAGCCGGACACGCTCGTGCCGTGCATTCGGCGCGTGCTCGAGGCGCCGCTGCCGCGCGGGTGGCGGCTGTCCGTAGTGGTGGTCGATGATGCGAGCGGGGCATCGTCGGCGAACACGCTCAGCGAGGCGTGCGCCGTGCTCGATTCCGCGCAAGGCGGAAGCCCGCGCGGCGCGCCGCCGGCAGCCGGCGAACTCGCGCGGCCCCTGCTCGTGGACGTTGCCGTGCTGCAGCATCCGGTCAACCGCGGCAAGGGCGCTGCGCTGCGCACAGGCTTCGACTGGGTGCTTGCGCGCGGCAGTGACGAGGACCTGGTGGTGATCCAGGATGCGGACCTCGAGTACGACCCTCGCGACTTTGCGGCCCTCATCTCCGCTGCCGAGCGCTGCGATGCAGTGCGCGGATGCGTGGCCATCTACGGCAACCGGTGGAGAGGCGACGGTGCGCCGCAGCGAAGCCTGTGGCGAAGGGTCCACCGGCTGGGGAACGCCACGCTGACTGGCGCGAGCAACCTCGCCACGGGCTTCACGCTCGGCGACATGGAGTGCTGCTACAAGATGATGCCGGTCGCGCTGCTGCGACGCATCCGCCCCATGCTCAGCGAGGACAGGTTCGGCGTCGAGCCGCAGCTCACTGCGGCGCTCGCGCGCATCGGCGCGCGCATCGGCGAGGTGCCTGTGCAGTACGACGCGCGCGCCTACCGGCAGGGCAAGAAGATTGGAGTGCGCGATGCGCTGCGGACGATGTGGGTGATCGTGCGCGAGCGCCTGCGTGCGCCGGCACCCTGACCATCGCATGGACACCAACCCGCCGGACCGGACTGCAGAGGACGAGCTGGCGCAGGCCCGGCGGAGGACATTCTCTCCGGGACGGATGGCCCTTCAGATCGTGGGCTTTGTGGGCGGAGCGCTGCTGGTGGCGTGGTGCGTGCGCACTGCGACCTCCGGCGCAGACTGGTCAAAGCTCTCGGGCGCAGGCGCAGGCAAGCTCGCAGCGCTGTTCGGGCTGTCCGTGCTGTCGATGGTGCTGAACGGGTGGGCGTTCCACATCTCGTGCCCAGCCGTGCTTCGGCCCGACCAGGCACGGCCAGGGTTCATGGCACTGCAGGGCGTGAACGCGGCGGCAACGCTAGGGAACTTCGCGCCGCTGCGCCTGGGCATGCTCGAGCGGATCGCCTACCACCTGCGCGTGGACCGCCTGCGGGCGATGCAGATCGCCGGGTGGTTCACGCTGCTGCTCGCGAGCGTGCTCGCGCCCACCGCCGCGGCCGGGGTTGCCCTCGTCGCCGGCGTCACCGCGCTTGGCCCCCTGCTGCTGGTGATGGTCATCGGCACTGCAGTCTTCACGTTGCTGGGGCAGGCCATCTGCGTGCCCTTGCAGCGCGTCCGCGGCATCGGACCGCTTGCCGCCGCTGTCGCGAAGGGACCGACGCTCTACAAGGCAACTGCGATCCGCCTCGTGGACATGATGGGCATCGCCGCGCGCACCTTCATCGCCGCCGACATCGTGGGGATCGCACTGGACTTCAAGGGAGCGCTGGTCGTCTCGACCGCAGGCAGTCTCGCCAGCCTCGGACCGCTTGGGCGCGTGGGGTTCCGCGAGGCCGGCATGGCGCTCTCGGCGCAGGTGATCGCAGGAACCGGGTTCGAGGGAGGCCTCGACGCGGCGAGCGCGCAGCTTGCGCTCGTCGACTCGCTCGGCGAGGTGGCCGTCGCGGCAACCTTCGGTGCCGTCGCCACCATCTGGCTGGTCATGCGCGTGCTGCGAGCAGGCGGGCAATCTCGCGCGACGCCTGCCCACGGTGGCTGATCGCGTTCTTCTCTTCGGGCGAGAGTTCTGCGGTTGTGCGGCCGAGCGCACGCACGAGGAAGTGCGGGTCGTAGCCGAAGCCATTCGTGCCACGGGGCTCGTCGACGATCTCGCCTTCGACGCCGCCACGTGCCTCGCAGATCACGCGTCCGTCGGGACCCGCCACGCACATGGTGCACACGAAGCGCGCCGTGCGTGCGTGCGCAGGCACGCCGCGAAGCGCCGACACCAGCTTGGCGTTGTTGCGCGCATCCCGTGCCGCGCGGTCGCCCTCGGCGCCGGCCCAGATGGCGCTGTCGACGCCTGGCTCGCCGTCAAGCGCATCGACCTCGAGCCCCGAGTCGTCGGCGAGCACCACCTGTCCCGTCGCCGCCGCGTACGCGAGAGCCTTCAGCCGCGCGTTGCCCGCGAAGGTGCGCTCGGTCTCGTCGGGCTCCGGAATGCCGCCGAACCCCGCATCCGCGAGCGACGCCACCGAGATCCCCAGCGGCGCCAGTGCGCCGCGGATCTCCTCCACCTTCTTGGGGTTGCTCGTCGCAACGAGTATGCGCTCTGGAAGTGCCATGGCCAAGGTCGGTCGCTTCGATGCGCGGCACGCGCCGAACTCACGTCTGCAGCACGCCGGTGCGGAAGGTGCCGTTCACCGGCGCCTGCGCCGCGCAGCGCAGCGCGGTGATGAGCTCCTCGCGCGTGCGCTCAGGCTCGATGATGCGGTCCACCCACCCGCGGCTCGCGCCGTAGAGGATGTCCTGCTGCTCGCGGTAGCTCGCGGTGATCGCCGCCAGGAGCTGCGCGCGCATCGCATCGTCGACCGTCTCTCCCTTTCGCTCGCGCGCCGCCAGGTCGATCTGCAGCAGCGTGTTCGCCGCCTGCGATGCGCCCATCACGCTGCAGTTGGCGCCGGGCCAGGCGAACGTGATGAAGGGATCGAACGCGCGACCGCACATCGCGTAGTTGCCGGCCCCGTACGAGCCGCCCGCCACGAGCACGATCTTTGGCACAATGGAGTTGCTCATCGCGTTCACCATCTTCGCGCCGGAGCGGATGATGCCGCCCTGCTCGCTGTCGCGGCCCACCATGAAGCCTGTGGTGTCGTGCACGAAGAGCAGCGGGATGCGCCGCTGGTTCACGTCCATGATGAAGCGCGCAGCCTTGTCGGCGCTGTCGTCGTAGATGACGGCGGGCATGCCCATCGCGGTCGTTGGGCCCGCCTTGCCGCCAGGCATGCGGCGGGTGGAGAGCTTGCGCTGGTTGGCGACGATGCCGCAGGGGAACCCGCCGATGCGCGCGTATGCGCACACGATCGAGCCTCCGTACTCGGCGCGGTACTCGTCGAGCGAGTCCGCGTCGACCACGCACCGCATCAGCTCCACCATGTCGTACTGCGACCCTGGCTCGTTCCTGAACACCGAGTACACGTCGGCCGCGGCACGTGCGGGCTCGCATGGCTCGCAGGGCGGCACGGCGGCAAGCGGCGCGCTCGCGCTCGCCTGCATCAGCCTCCGCAGCCGCTCGATGCACGCTGGGTCGTCCTTCTCGCGGAAGTCGATCGTGCCTGAGATCTGCGCGTGCATCTGGGCGCCGCCGAGCTCCTCGCTCGAGACCTCCTGCCCGATCGCCGCCTTCACGAGCGCGGGACCCGCGAGATAGAGGCCGCTTCCCTCGGTCATCAGCAGGGTGTCGCAGAGCACCGGCAGGTATCCGCCGCCGGCCACGCAGTTGCCCATGATCGCCGCGTACTGCGGGATGCCCTCGGCCGAGATCACCGCGTTGTTGCGGAAGATGCGGCCGAAGTCGTCGGTGTCGGGGAACACATCCTCCTGCAGCGGCAGGAAGACGCCCGCACTGTCGACGAGGTAGATCAGCGGCAGACGCGCGCGCCGCGCAATCTCCTGCGCGCGGATGATCTTCTTGCACGTCATTGGGAAGAACGCGCCCGCCTTCACCGTCGCGTCGTTCGCGATGATCATGCAGAGGCGCCCCTGCACCTGCCCGATGCCGGTCACCACACCCGCCGCGGGCGCGCCGCCGTACTCGCGGTACATGTTCCAGGCGTACATGAGCCCGGTCTCGAGGAGTCGCGTGCCCGGATCAAGGAGCCGCTCGATGCGCTCGCGCGCGGTCAGTCGCCCGTGACGGTGCTGCCGCTCCGCACCGGAGGGCCCGCCACCCTGTTCGATGCGGGCCATCAACGCCCGATATTCATCAGTTGCCCCCTTCAGCCCGGTGGGACGGGTGGCGCTGGCTGCTGAACCTGAAGCGGCGGAGCCCGAGGTGGACGGCGAGGTCATGACGGAAGCAGGATAGGGTGCCATCCACACACGAGTCAGGCAGTTGACCATCCCCCGGGACACCCGTACATTGGTCGATTCACCACTGAAGCACCGAAGGGCGACCGGGAAGGGTCGTCCGGACAAGCACATACCACTCATGATCTCAGCCACAGTCAAGTCCAGCGTCATCTCGAACCACCGCAGGCACCCGACCGACTCGGGAAGCCCTGAGGTGCAGATCGGCGTGCTCACCGAGCGCATCAACTCGCTGCAGGGCCACTTCAAGGCCCATGCGAAGGATCACGCGGGCCGTCGCGGCCTGCTGCTGATGGTCGGTCGCCGCAACCGCCTGCTCCGCTATCTCGCTGAGCACCACCGCGAGCGCTACAACGACATCGTCAAGAAGCTCGGCCTGCGCAAGTAGGCCGTCTCGGCCCGCCCCGGGCGGGCAGTCGGCACGTTGCAGTCGTCGTTCGCGGGGTTGCGCGCAGGCGCCTCCACCCATCGACCGCACCATGCCCTCTGCCCCCGAGGGACCGGGCCTTTCATTTCCAACTGCCTCGATCGCGAGGCCTGCCACGAAAGGCACCCACACCCATGTCCCAGAAGATCCACACCTTTGTTGAAGGCACTATCGGAGGCCGCACGCTGCGCCTCGAGACCGGCAAGGTCGCCAAGCTCGCCAGCGGCGCCGTCATGGCCACCTACGGCGAGACCGTCGTCCTCGCCACCGCCGTGCGCGCGAACCCGCGCGCGGGCATCGACTTCTTCCCGCTGACCTGCGACTACCGCGAGAAGGCGCCCGCGGGCGGCAAGTTCCCCGGCGGCTTCCGCAAGAAGGAAGGTCCGCCGAGCGAGAAGGAGATCCTCACGATGCGCATGATGGATCGCCCGATCCGTCCGCTCTTCCCCGAGGGCTTCATCGACGAGATCCAGCTCCAGGCGCTCGTGCTCTCGCACGACGGCCAGAACGACTCCGACGTGCTCGCGTGCACCGCCGCAAGCGCCGCGCTGAGCCTCACGGACGCGCCCTTCCAGGGCCCGATCGCGACCGTGCGCGTCGCGCGCATCTACATCGACGACCAGCCCACCTTCGCGATCAACCCGACGCAGGCGCAGCTGGAGTTCAGCGACCTTGACCTGGTGCTCTCCGGCCACGCCGACGGCATCAACATGATCGAGGTCGGCGCCGCCGAGATCTCCGAGGCCGACATGGTCGAGGCGATCCGCTTTGGCTACGAGCAGGGCATCAAGCCGATCCTTGCGCTCATCGGCGAGCTTCGCGCCAAGAGCAACGCACCCGCGCCGAAGATGGGCGACCCGATCCTGCCCTCGGCCGACGTTATGGCGCTCGTGAAGGAGAAGGCCTACGACCAGCTCCTGAAGGCCCGCCAGATCCACGGCAAGCATGCGCGCAACGAGGAGGTCGACCGCGTCAAGAAGTGGTGCCTCGAGTCGTTCTTCGCGGTTCCCGCTGGCCTCTCCTACACCGACCACGTCGCGGCCGAGCGCCGCGCGCGCGAGGCGAAGGAGGCGCTGCGCATCCTCGAGAAGAAGATCACGCACTACCTGGTCGCCGAGAAGCACACTCGCGCCGACGGCCGCGGGCTCAACCAGATCCGTGCGCTCGACATGTCGGTGGGGCTCCTGCCCCGCGTCCACGGCAGCGCCTTCTTCCAGCGCGGCGAGACGCAGTCGATCGTCACCTGCACGCTCGGCACCGTGAAGGACGAGCAGATCGTCGACGGCCTGCTCCCCGAGTACGCGAAGAAGTTCTACCTGCACTACTACTTCCCTCCCTTCTGCACCGGCGAGGCCGGACGCATCACGGGACCGGGGCGCCGCGAGATCGGCCACGGCGCGCTCGCCGAGCGCTCGCTCATGGCGATCCTGCCGTCGCCTGAGGACTTCCCCTACACGGTGCGACTCACCAGCGAGATCACCGAGAGCAACGGCTCGTCGAGCATGGCGAGCGTGTGCGGCGGATGCCTTGCGCTGATGGACGCGGGCGTGCCGATCAAGGCCACCTGCGCGGGCATCTCCGTGGGCCGCTTCACCAGCGCCGACGGACGCGTCACGCACGTCACCGACATCATCGGCGAGGAGGACTTCTTCGGCGAGATGGACTTCAAGGTCTCGGGCACCCGAGAGGGCATCACGGGCATCCAGCTCGACCTCAAGGCCCGCGGCCTCTCCGTCGAGGAGATCACCACGATCTTTGCGCAGGCGCGCGAGGGACGGCTGTTCCTCATCGACGAGATGGAGAAGGTGCTCGCGCAGCCGCGTCCGGACATCGCGCCGCACGCGCCGCGCATCACCATCGTGAAGATCGACCCGGACAAGATCGGCAAGCTGATCGGCCCCGGCGGCAAGACCATCCGCGGCATCCAGGAGCGCACCGGTGCGCAGGTGGATGTCGAGGAGGACGGCACCGTGTTCATCGCCTGCGCGAACGCCGAGGCGAGCGCGAAGGCGAGGGCCGAGGTCGAGGCGCTCGGCGCAGAGATCAAGGTGGGCTCGATCTACGAGGGCCGCATCGTGTCGATCAAGGAGTTCGGCGCGTTCGTCGAGCTCGCGCCCGGCACGGACGGCATGTGCCACATCTCCGAGCTCGCGCACGGCTTCGTCAAGACCGTCACGGACATCGTGAAGGTGGGCGACTCGATCAAGGTCAAGGTCATCAACGTCGATGACACCGGCCGCATCAAGCTCAGCCGCAAGGCGCTGATGGATCCGCCAGAGGGCGTGACCGTGGGCGCAGAGGGCGGCGAGGGCGACCACGGCGGCGGCCATGGCGGCGGTGGTCGCCGGCATGGCGGCGGTGGCGGCGGCGGACGCCGGCATGGCGGCGGCGGCGGACGCGACCGCGGCGGACGCCGGGACGACTGATAAGGCAGAGGTCCGGTACGACCGGATGTGCAACCGAGGATTATGCGTCATCCACGGCACCCTCGCTTGCACATCCGGTGAACCCGGCACACAATCCCCCCATGGCGAGCGGTGAGCCGGCATATGGGTGCACCGAAACGCTCGTGGATGGAGACTCCTGAATGGCCCCACAATCCCAGTCGCTAGAGAAGATCGAGGGTGTGGTGAAGTGGTTTGACGCTCGCAAGGGTTACGGCTTCATCGTCGGCCCCGAGGGTCAGGACATCTTCGTCCACTTCTCGGTGATCGAGCAGGACCAGGGGTTCCGCACGCTGCGCGACGGCGAGAAGGTCATCTACAGCGCGCAGGTTGGCGCCAAGGGATGGTCCGCGACGTACGCCCGCAGCCTCGTGCGCGCTGCAGCGCCGACGGCGTGACGCAGGGCGCGCGCGTCCAGCGCTGCGCGACCGGCATTCGGCACCGTCCACGCCTACCGCGGCGCTGCCTGAGTCCGTCGTGATTGCAGCATCCGACTCATTCCCGGCAGTCGCGCTCCTTGCTGTCGCATTTGTGCTCGGTGCAGGGATCGCAGTCGCGCTGTCGCTGGTGTCGCTGCCCAAGCGCGAGGCACGTGCGAGGATCGCGGAGCGGACAGCCATTGAAGCCACGCGCCGGGGCGAGATGGTCGACATGGCCAATGGCCTCGCGCACGAGATCCGCAACCCGCTGAGCACCGTGGCCCTCAACGCACAGCTGCTGCGCGAGGACATCCTCGATGCGCCACTGCCCGAGGAGGAGTCGTCGCGGCTTGTGCGACGCGTCGATGCGCTCGCGCGCGAGGCTGCGCGGCTCAAGGACATCCTGGAGGACTTCCTGCGCTTCGCGGGGCGAATGCAGCTCGATGCCCAGCCCACCGACCTACGTGAGCTGGTTGCGGAGCTCGCCGACTTCTTTGCGCCGCAGGCGCAGGCATCGGGCGTGATCATCCGCGTGCAGTCGCCTGACGCGCCCGTCATGCAGCGCGTCGACGCGGCACTGCTGAAGCAGGCGATGCTGAACCTCATGATCAACGCGGTGCAGGCGCTCGAGCAGGTGCCTGCAGCGTCGCGAGAGCTCATCCTGCGCCTCGAGCCGAACGGCACGATCCATGTGATCGACACAGGCCCCGGCGTGGCGGCGGAGCGCGTCAGCGAGATCTTCCGGCCCTACATCTCGACGAAGAAGGGCGGCACTGGGCTTGGGCTCCCCGTGGCGAACCGCATCGTGCAGGAGCATGGAGGCCGCATCGTGGTCTACCCGGCACCGGGGCGCGGCGCCGACTTCGCCATCGAGTGGAACGCGGAGGGTGCACCGGCCGCACGCGGCGGTGGCATCACTGCACCACGCGAGAAGCAGCTCACCGCCACATGATGACGACACCAGGCGTCACGCTGTCGACGATGGTCACCCCATCCTCGACGCGCAGCGAGATGCCCTCGCTCTGCGCCACACGGTCCGGGTACCAACCCCACTCGGGCTGAGGCACCGGACCGAAGTACTCCCACTCCTGGCTGCGCATGATCTGCTGGTTGAATGCCGCGCGCGCCTCCTCGACGGCACGGCGGTCGCCCGGGATGAACGCGAATGCGAGCCGCTCGAGCTCGACCGCGAGCGCTGACTCGAGAGCGACCCTCGCCTCGCGCAGGTCGTGCTGCGAGCACTCCCCTCGGTAGGCGCTGTGCACGAACGACTGCAGCAGCCGCTCGGACTCGAGGTACGCCTGCACCTGCGGCACAGGCGACGCCGCCAGTGCCTTCGCGCTTGCTGCGGTGGCGGCGAACTGGCCGCCAGTGGGCACCAGCACGGCTACGGCGAGCGCGAGCGCGCGCAGCATGCGCCCCATGGGGTTCGTGTGGCCTGTTCGCATCGGGGCACTGCACATAGCCCGGAGGATCGGTGCGCTTTGCGGCCGACTGAAGGGAAGTGCCCGAAATGCAAGAAAGTTGGGCGCGACCGATAAGGCGATGGTCGGGGATCCCCTACACTTTTGACTCGTCGTAAGGATGCCGTGCCGCGCGCTGCCTCCTCACTCCGCGTGGCCGAAGCCTCGCGGCCTCCCCTTCTGTACTGGAGTCTCGCGTTTGGCGACCCCCCTGTTTGTCCGGATCTGGACCATCGTTGCGGTCATCCTCCCTCCCATCGCAATCCTCGGCGCCATCGCGCTGACGTGGGGTGGATGGTGCACCGGAACCGATCTCGCGCTTCTCGTGGTCATGTACCTGCTCACGGGCATGGGCATCACGATCGGCTACCACCGCCTGTTCACGCACCTCTCGTTCGAGACTCCAGCGCCCGTGCGATGGACCATCGGCGCGCTCGGATCGATGGCCGCGCAGGGGCCGGTCACGTGGTGGGTCGCGACCCACCGGCGGCACCACATGCACTCGGACGAGGAGCACGATCCGCACTCGCCGCACGCTGGCGCGGAGCCCGGCCTGCGCGGATGGCTTCAGGCGTTTGCGCACGCGCACGTCGGATGGCTCATGCGCGGACGGCAGGATGCGGAGAGCTTCCGCCTCGTGCCTGACCTGCTGCGGGATCCGGTGTCGCGGCACCTCAGCGCGAACTTCATGGCGATCGTGCTGATCGGCCTTGCGATCCCGACGGTGATCGGCGCGGTGCTCGGCTTCGTGTGGGGCAGGCTCGGCATGGATGGATGGCAGGCTGCCGGCGTCGGAGCCCTGATGGGATTCCTGTGGGGCGGCCTCGTGCGCATCGCGCTCGTCCACCACATCACGTGGAGCATCAACAGCGTGTGCCACCTCTGGGGATCGCGCCCCTACGAGAGCGGTGACCACAGCCGCAACAACCCGATCTTCGGCGTGCTTGCCTTCGGCGAGGGATGGCACAACAACCACCACGCGTTCCCCGCGAGCCCGCGGCACGGCCTTCAGTGGTGGCAGTTCGACTCGAGCTGGATCGTGATCCGCACGATGATGGCTCTCGGCCTCGCACGCAAGCCGAGGCTCCCGTCGCCGGCACGCATGGAGTCGAAGCGCCGGCGCGCGGCCTAGTCGAGCCAGTCCTTCGCCTTGAGTCGCTGCGGCACGTACGTCTCCGTCACGTAGGAGATGTCCTTCGTGATGAGCGACTCCACTTCCATCTTGAAGCCGTTGCGCAGCAGCCCCTCGATCTCGCGCTGCCAGCCCTTGTGGCCCTCGAACCATGGGTAGGCCATGATCTCCCTGGCGCGCTTGATGTCGGTGTCGTTGAGCGCGATCTGCACGTCGTCGGAGAGTCCGCACTCGCGGTAGTCCTTCGAGCGGATGCCGAGGAACTTCGCGTCGGGGATCGCCAGGCGCTCGCTCTCGAAGGCGAGCGAGATGCTGCCCTGCTTGAGCACGCTGTAGATGTAGTGCCCCCACGGGTCGCAGTCGAGCAGGCAGTAGATCGGGAGCTTCAGCTCCTCGTGCAGCCGCCGCAGCAGCCGGCGCACGCCGCGCGGCGGCTGGCCGCCACCCTCGGTGAGGATGCAGTTGTGCTTCTCCCAGAAGCGGTCCTCGTTGAAGCGGCTCCACACCGTGTTCTTCTCGACGTGCAGCACGAACTTCGCGTCGCACTTCTTGAACTCGATGACGTCGGGCTCGACGATCGAGGGGATCGCGTAGCCGCCCGAGCCCATGCGGCGGCAGTCGATCTCATCGCCGGAGTCGACGAGCGTGATGTTGCCGACCATCGTGCCCGCCTTCTTCGCGAAGATGTGCAGCTCCTCGCGCAGCGCCCCAAGCGCGACCTCGAGGTCCTCGAGGATGCCGTCGGACTCGGACTGGTCCGCGAAGGTCTTCTCCTTGGTTCCGGCAACGGTGTGGAGCCCCTTGTAGAACATTCCGCGGAGGCTCAGCGTCTTGTCGGCCTCGATGAGGTCCTTGATCGACGCGGAGTGCAGCATCGACTGCATGAAGCTCTTCGCCTGGTTGAGGTTGAAGAGCGTGCGCTCCTGCGCCGCATCGCCCATCTGCAGGATGCCGCGCTTGCGGTTCCAGATGGTGTTGGTGCGTGTGCGCGTGGGCACCGAGATCAGCGGCTCGTTGCCGGCGAGCGCGGTGCGCGAGACGTTGTCGGCGAGCGTGACGATCTTGGCCTTGGTGGCCGCATCGCGGGCTGCGGACGAGCGCCGTGCTGACTTTGACTTTGCCATCGGTGAACTCCTGTGGAATCAGAAGAGGCCAGGCTCGGAGGAGGACTTGCCGCGGCGGCTGCGGCCGGCGGCCGGAGCGGGCGCCTTCGCGGAGGCCTTCGCCGCACCCGCCGGCGCCTTGGCGGAGCGCGAGCGGGACGAGTCGGCCGCACCGGCAGCGCGCGGCTCGGAGGCCGCCGATGCCACGGCATCCGCCGCGTCGAAGGCTGCGGTCGACGCTTCCGGCACGATGATCACGCCGTCCTCGTCGATGGGCTCGTCCCTCACGATCTTGCCGTCCTCGTCGAGCACCTGGTCGGCCACGGCCGTGCGCTCGCGCGCCTGCCTCAGCAGCGCGTCGTGCACCTTGCGCGGATCGACGCCGTTGATCGAGTTGAGCGCCTTCGCGACCTCGCCGATGTAGCGCTCGAAGATGTCGCGGCGCTCTCCCTCGCGGCGCATGCGCTGGCGCTTGCGCAGGTAGGTGCCTAGCTTGCGGCCGCACTCCATCAGCGCGAGCCGCATCTCCTTTCGGATCTCGTCGTAGTCGGCGATCGCCTCCTTCGACTCGCTCGTGAAGGGCACCCACACGCTGGCCACGTGGATCATGATCACGAGCGGGCCGACGGGGGGCCCGCCGCGCGGCTGCTGCAGGCTGTAGTTGCGCCATCCCGTCTCGACGACGGCCTTGAAGCTCGAGCATGCGCTCTGCTGGAAGAGCAGCGGCACGCGGTTGGCGAATCGGATGACGCGCGCGGTCTCCTCGGTGGGAAGCTCGCCTCCGAATGCGATCGCAGCCTCGATCTGGAAGGGACGCCCTCGGTAGACCTCGGGCTCGCGCGTGCTTGCGGCGTAGAACTCCGCGCGCACGCCCTTGAGCATGCCCGCGAGAAGCTGGCGCACGCCGATTGGCGCAAGGCAGTCCGTGGGCGGCGGAGCGAGCTTCGCATCCTGGAACTGCTCGAAGAGCTTCTCCGCCAGCGGCGGCTCGATGTCGGCGATCTTGCGCCGGCTCGTGACCCCGATCGCCTCGCAGAGCTTGCCTGCTGTCGCGGCTGACACGCGGCAGAAGCGGTCCTGCATGAACTGGTACAGCGTGCCCTTGTCGGTGGCCTCGTAGTCCTTCATCATCTGAAGGAGCGTGCCGAGCTCGATGCCCTTGGGGTGCGGCTGGATCTCGCGCGTCTCGGGAGGGAGGTCCTGCACCGCACGCGGGAAGATCGTGACACCCTGCGTCGCGGTGGTCACCGTGGCCGCAGCGGCCGCGCTCGCCTCGCTTGCCGCCAGGATCGGCGCGTCGGGCTCCTCGTCGGCGCTCACCCGTGAGGGTGGCACGAACGTGATGCGCGCATGCGGGTTCGCGATCGCCGTCAGCTCAAGGAACTCGTCGACGGATCCGCGTCCGCGCTGGTAGCGGCCCTCGAGCTCGATCGCCACGCAGGTGCCGCTGCGGTAGGACTCGGCATCGAGGAACCCGCCCTTCTCTCCCGCGAGCGCCTTCGTGCCGGAGGTCATCGCGCGCAGCCGCGCAGGCGGGAAGTCCTGCGTCTCCTCGTCGAGCGTGACCTCGGCGCGGTTGGTCTTGGTGTTCATCGCCAGCTCGATGTGGTGCGCTGGCTGCTTCGCTCCCGGCTTCGTGTGGATCACCATCGGCTTGCCGGTGGTGATGAGGCCGTACATGCCCGCCGCCGAGATGCCGATGCCCTGCTGTCCGCGGCTCATCTTCAGGCGATGGAACTTCGACCCGTAGAGGAGGCGGCCGAAGATGTTCTCCACCTGCTTGCGCACGATGCCCGGACCGTTGTCGATGACGGTGACGCGGTAGCGCGAGCTCTTCGCTGTGGCTGGCCGGTCGGGCTGGAGGTCCTCGATCGTGACCGTGATGTCCGGGAGGATGCCCGCCTCCTCGCACGCGTCGAGCGCGTTGTCGACGGCCTCCTTCACGGTGGTCAGAAGAGCCTTGCGCGGGTTGTCGAAGCCGAGCAGGTGACGGTTCTTCGCGAAGAACTCGCTGACGGAGATGTCACGCTGGCGCGTGGCCATCTCCTCCGCGGAAAGCCCCCGAGACTTGGTCTTGGCTGGCTTGGCGGGTGCGGAACGCTTCTCGGCCACGACGGCATCCTTGCCTTGGAGGGCAGTACTCATGGAATCCTCCTCCGACGCTCGCCGGAGCCCTGGTCCTTCAGGGAGAGCGAATGTAGCGGCATCGGCGATGCCGGGCGCCGGCGCGCAACTTTCTGTCCCGGTCGACCTTGGGTAGCATCCCCGCCCCATGGAAACGACCCTCATCATCCTCAAGCCGGACGCAGTTCAGCGTGGCCTCATGGGCCGCATCATCTCCCGATTCGAGGAGAAGGGCCTGCAGATCGTCGGCATGAAGATGATGCGCATCACGCCTGAGCTGGCGGCCAAGCACTACGCGGATCACGTGTCGAAGCCCTTCTATCCGGGGCTCGTTCGCTTCATGACCAGCGCTCCCGTCCTCGTGATGGCGATCAGGGGCATCGGTGCGATCGGCATCTGCCGAGGCATGATGGGCGCCACGTTCGGTTCGAAGGCCGCCCCAGGCACGATCCGCGGCGACTTCGGCGTCTCGAACTCCTTCAACCTCATCCACGGGTCGGACGGCCCTGAGGCTGCGGCGAAGGAGCTTGGCCTGTTCTTCGGGGCTGGCGAGGTCATCGACGCCCCTCGGGCGATCGACGCGTGGGTCTACGACTCCTCCTCCGGCAAGGCGGAGTGAGCTGATAGTCTGATAACCAGACATCGCTGCCATTTCATCGTTGTTTGAAACTGAGTGCCGCGCGGGCGCGAAACCCGCTGCGGAGACATCGCCTCTTCCTGTCTGGGTTGCGAGCGGATTCGCCGCGCGAAGCGAGAACTGAGGTCAGGATCGATGCGTATGCCTCCTGCGGCGCGCGGTTTTTGCGCTGCATGTCACGCATGGCATCAGACTTGCACAGCTATGCGTGAGGTCGGCCTCGTGGGATTTCGCCCGAGTGTCGGCGTTCGGTCGTACCGGACCCGAGAACGGCCCTGGAGAGCACCCATGCGACACGCATCCACTACCTCCCGATCATCCCCGACTGTCACGCTGGGACGTGCATCAGCGGACGCTCGGCCTGCCCGGCCGCGCCGTTCGTCTACGCGACTGAGCGCCCAGGAGAAGTTGCGGCTCGCCGAGCTCTTCATGGAGCCGGTGGATTTCATGGACAGCCCCGAATTCCGAAAGGCTGGCGCCGAGCGCCGGATCTTCGAGGAGGCCCCCGAAATCGCGCGCCCGGACGTGTCCTGGTACCGGCCCTTGATGGATGAGCGCGCCCGCGCACGGGAGATGTCCCGCCCCGGCCGCGCGCCAGCCACCGTTCTGCTGACAGCCGCCCAGGAGCGGGTGCTGTTCCTGAAGCTCAACTATGCGCGCTTCCGGATGGCGAAGCTGCAGAAGAGGGCGGCTCGGCAGGAGCTGACGGTCGAGGAGTCGCGTGAGGTCCTGCGCTGGGCGGACATCGCAACTTCGATCCGCGAGCAGATTGCGGAGACGAACCTCGCGCTCGTGCTGGCGATGGCCAAGCGGCTGCGCGGCACGGACCTCGATTTCGGAGACCTCATCAGCGAGGGCAACATGGCCCTGCTTCGATCTGTCGACAAGTTCGACTGCGGCCGCGGCTTCAAGTTTTCCACGTATGCGTGCCGAGCCATCCTCAAGGCCTTCAGCCGCCACGGCATCAAGGCGATGAAGTACCGCCAGCGGTTCCCGACCGAGTTCGATCCCGAGTTCGAGCGTTCAGATCACCTGGCTACCGTGCGCGCGACGAGCGAGCGGGAGTCGGCCCAGGAGGTCAGGTTCGTGGTCGAATCCAATCGCGCGGATCTGTCGGAGCTTGAGCGGTCGGTGATCTCCCAGCGATTCGGCTTCGACGGACCCTTTGGCCCGCGGAATCCCACGCTCGAGGAGGTCGGCGAGACGATCGGCCTCACCAAGGAGCGCGTGCGCCAGATCCAGAACCGTGCCCTCGAGAAGATCAAGACGGCCCTGATGGCCATCCGATCGCCTGACCAGAAGCTCGAGTCCGGCGATGAGTCCGGCATGGGCATCAGCGCAAACTGACGGCCTGCTGGTGGCGCGTAGACTTTCTCGCCATGGCGATCCAGAAGGTCTATGCATCGGCGTCGGTGGCGCTTGAGGGGCTCCTTCGTGACGGAATGTCGGTTGCGGTCGGTGGATTCGGCCTGTGCGGCATCCCCGAACAGCTGATCATCGCGCTGCGCGACTCCGGCGCCACTGGCCTCACGTGCGTGTCCAACAATGCGGGCGTGGACGGATGGGGCCTCGGGCTCCTGCTGCAGACGAAGCAGGTGCGACGAATGGTGTCGAGCTACGTCGGCGAGAACGCCGAGTTTGAGCGCCAGTACATGTCGGGCGAGCTTGAGCTTGAGTTCACGCCTCAGGGCACTCTCGCCGAGCGGATGCGGGCCGGCGGTGCCGGGATCCCCGCCTTCTACACGCGCACTGGCGTGGGGACAGTGGTCGCCGACGGCAAGCCGCATGAGATCTTCGACGGCGAGACCTACGTGATGGAGCGCGCGATCCGCACCGACCTGTCGCTCGTGAAGGCCTGGAAGGCCGACCGGTCCGGCAATCTCGTGTACCGCAAGACCGCCAGGAACTTCAATCCGATGGTGGCCACGTGCGGTGCCGTGTGCGTGGCGGAGGTGGAGGAGATCGTGGAGACCGGGGCACTGGACCCCGACCAGATCCACACGCCCGGGATCTTTGTGGATCGGATCGTGCAGACGGTGTCGGAAAAGCGCATCGAGCAGAGGACCGTACGGGCGTAGCGGTCGGCGGCGATCGCGTCGGGTGCGTGGCTCGGTCCGGTTATAGGACACTTATGACGCGAGTTGCGGCTCCGCGTGCGCGCTCGCCGCTTCTGCACAACCCAGATGCGAAAATGACCGAAGTCACTGCGGCCCATCGTGGGTTTGCCTGACATACGGATCACCTTCGCACGTTCCACCTCCACTGCCATGAACCGAATCCTTCGTCTCGTTGCGCCCGTCGTGGCCCTCGCAGTCGTCGCACCCCAATCGCTGCACCGGTCCGCGAGCGCAGCGCCGCAGCTCGGGCAGAGCGCCGGCTTCACGGAGGCCTTCCAGGCGGACTTCCTTGCCCGCGACATGGACCTCATCGTCGAGACGCTCGAGCTCGAGGACTGGCAGCGCACCATCCTCGAGAGCCTGCTTGCGGACTACCAGAACGATTTCCGCATCGGTGTGGATGGCCTCAAGGACAAGCTGAAGGCCAAGGGCGAGGAGATCAAGGCAGGCGGCGAGCGCAACGCGATGGGCATCATCATGGGCCCGATCGGCGAGTGGTCGCGCGAGAAGGCAATGCTCCGCCAGCGCTTCCTCGACAATCTCCGAGGCCAGCTGTCGGAGTCGCAGGCCGCCCGCTGGGATGCGCTCGAGCGCGCCATGCTCCGCGAGAAGGAGCTCCCGCGCGGCGTGCTCTCGGGCGAGTCGCTCAACCTGATTGTGCTCGCGCGCGAGTCGGCGCTGACGCCCGAGCTTGCCGACCAGTCGAAGGTGGTGCTCGAGGAGTACTCGGTGGCGCTCGACGATGCACTTCGTGCGCGCGCGTCGCAGCTTTCGCAGTCGCAGCCGATCATCCAGGAGGCGATGGTGGCCCAGGACTGGGGCCGGGGACTGACGCAGCTTGAGGCGATCGTCGCACGCCGAATCGCGCTGCGCGACGTTCAGGAACGCTACATCGACGCGATCGCGGCATCGCTTGGATCGGCGGGCGCGGACTTCCGCGAGCGCGCGCTGCGTGCCGCGTTCCCGCTCGCCTACCGGCCGAGCCCGATGATCCCCTACTTCGCGGCCGCACGTGCGCTGCCTGGACTCTCTGCCGAGCAGGTCAGTGCGATTGACTCGATCGAGGCCGCGTACGTCGTGGCCTATGCGGACCTGGAGAACCGCTGGGCCGCAGGCGTGCGCGCGCACGAGCCGAAGGCGCAGCTTGCCGACGTGAAGCTCCGCATCGCTGCGGCGACCGGCGACGGCGCCAAGCCTGACCCCGATCCGTACCGCGCGTTCCGTGACGAGCGCGAACGCATGAACCAGAAGGCGCGCGAGGACGTCGAGCGCATCGTCGGCGATGAGCTCGCGCTGCAGCTTCCCGGAGGTGCCGAGAAGGCCAAGGCCCAGCGGGCAGCGGCTGGCGAGACGAAGGGCGGCGATGGCCCAGGCATTGGCGCCTCCGCGCCGGACAAGTCCTCGCGCAGCAAGGGCGAGCTCCGCGAGGCAGGCAAGGAGCTCCCGCAGCGGGGCGGCGCACGCTCAACGACGACACCTGCCACTGCCGAGTGAGCGGCGGCCAGGACCGGCGAAGTCCGACAGCCAACTGACACACCCACGAATGACGCACACGACATGAGCGAACTGCCCGAATCAGGCCTGGCCGAACGAAACGGCGACGTGGCGCGCGTCTCCGCGGCGGAGGCCACGGAGCTCGTGGCTCCGGCGGCCAACGCAGCGCCCTCGCGCGGATCCTCGGATCCTCGCATGCGCGAGCGATGCTCGCTGCTCGGGATCGCGTGGCACGACAAGGCCCCTGAGATGGACGGCGATGCGGCGAACCTTCTTGCCGCGGATGTCGCCGTCCGCCTGCGCGTGGTGCCCGTGAGAGTCGACCGCGGCCGCCTCGTCGTGGCGATGATGGATCCGCTTGACGTGTCTGCTGCCGACGAGGTCGCGGCGCTCACGAGCCGGCCGGTCACGCGCGTCGGCATGGAGGCGGATGTGTTCGGCGACCTCATGCGCCGCGCCTACGGCACGACGGCCGCACGCATCGCCGAGAGCCTCGCGGGACAGAGCGAGCAGTCCACCGGCGAGCCCGAGCACAACCTCGATGCGATCGACGCCGCAGACGTGCACCGGATGGCGGAGCAGCCGACGCTCGTCAACCTGGTGAACCTGCTCATCCTCGAGGCGATCCAGAGCCGCACAAGCGACATCCACGTGGAGCCCTTCGAGAACGACCTCAAGGTGAAGTACCGCGTCGACGGGGTGCTGCTCGAGCAGCCTCAGCCGCCAAAGCACCTGCAGGCCGCGATCATCGGGCGCATCAAGATCATGGCGCACATGAACATCGCGGAGCGCTATGTGCCGCAGGACGGCCACATCACGCTGCGCTTCGAGGGCCGCAAGGTGGACATCCGCGTGTCGACCGTGCCCACCATCTACGGCGAGAGCGTCGTGATGCGAATCCTCGACAAGAGCAACCTGCGCCTTGACCTCGTGAGCCTTGGGATGGGCGAGGTGCACCGCGCGCAGATGGACCGGCTCATCGAGAAGCCGCACGGCCTCGTGCTGGTGACCGGACCGACCGGCTCAGGAAAGACGACGACGCTCTATGCGGCGCTGTCGAAGCTCTACGACCCGCGCAAGAAGATCATCACGATCGAGGACCCTGTCGAGTACGAGCTCAACGGCATCAACCAGATCCCGGTGAACCCCAAGCGAGGGCTCACGTTCGCGACCGGGCTGCGCGCGATCCTGCGCCAGGATCCTGACGTCGTGCTCGTGGGCGAGATCCGCGACAACGAGACGGTGGACATTGCGATCCGCTCCGCGCTCACCGGACACCTGATCCTCAGCACGCTGCACACCAACGACTCGATCTCGTCCGTCGGCCGCCTTGTCGACATGGGCGCTGAGCCCTACCTCGTCGCGAGCGTGCTCGAGGGCATCCTTGCGCAGCGCCTTGGCCGGCGCCTGTGCCCATTCTGCCGCAAGCGCACGCCGCTCCCCGAGGACATGCGTGCGCGGCTCGCGCCCGAGGAGGCTGCGCAGTTCACGGCGGGCTCCTGGAGCCCGGGCGGATGCGACGAGTGCAACGGGCAGGGCTTCAAGGGCCGAATGGGGTTCTTCGAGCTCGTGCGCGTGTCGCCTCCGCTGCGCACCGCAATCGCGCAGGGCAGGCCGATCAACGAGCTGCGTGCGCTGCTTGGCGCCGACTTCGTGACCATGCGCGCCGACGGCGTGCGCAAGGCCGTCGAGGGCTCCACCACGATCAACGAGGTCCTCCGCGCCACGCAGCAGGTCGACGAGGAGATTGGCTGAGCGCAGGCCAAGCCGCTGACCGATGCAGACCTTCAGGTACGAGGCACTCGGGCAGGGCGGCGCGGTCGCGACTGGCACGCTGACGGCGCCCGACCGCGGCACCGCGATGCGCCAGCTCGAGCAGCAGGGCGTCGTGCCGGTGCTTGTGGAGCCGCTCGGCGGGGCCGGCGCCGGCGCTGCCGCCGCGAAGGCCGCGGGCGCGGCTGGCGCAGCCGCGAAGGGCGCAACCCGCGCACTCGACGCGATCCGGGGCCGCAGTTCGGAGCGGCCCACCATCAGCCGCACCGAGATGTCCAACTTCGTGCGCGAGCTCGGCACCGCCATCGAGGCAGGACTTCCGCTGATGCAGGCGCTCAAGACTGTGCGCCGCCAGGCGCACGGCAAGGCGCTTCCCGTCATCCTCGACTTCGTGATCGAGCAGGTGGAGGCAGGCAAGCCGCTGCACCAGGCCGCGAAGGAGTACGGCCCACCGTTCGACGACCTTGTGCTTGGCATGTTCCGTGCGGCTGACGCGTCGGGCCGCATGCACGAGGTGCTGAACCAGCTCGCTGACCTCCTTGACCGCGCCGTCGAGCTGCGCCGAGAGATCGTGGGCGCGACCGTGTACCCGATCATCGTGCTCACGCTGCTGATGGCGAGCGTGATCGTGCTCGTCACGTTCGTGCTGCCGCGGCTGATGGAGGGCGCGCTCAACAGGCCTGGCATCGTGCTCCCCTTCCCCACCCGGGTGCTTCTTGGGGTGGCCGACTTCTTCGGCAACTGGTGGTGGGCCGTGATCGTGGGCGCCGTGCTGTCGCTCATCGGCTTCCGCACGTGGATCCGTCGCCCTGCGAACCGGATGGTGGTGGACATGTGGCTTCTGCGGGTACCGCTGCTTGGCACGCTCCTTCGCGACGTGGCGGTGGCCCGCTTCACGCGCACGCTGGGCACGCTGGTGTCGGCGGGCATCCCGATCCTCTCCGCGCTGCGCGTCGTGCGCGACACGCTCGGCAACGCGGCGATGATGTCCGCGATCGACCAGGTGCAGGAGCGGGTGACCACAGGCACGTCGCTCGCGGACCCGCTTGAGCGGTCCGGTTTCTTCCCCCCGCTGCTTGTGCAGATCGTGGCCATTGGCGAGAAGTCGGGGCGGCTCGAGTCGATGCTGATGCATGCCGCCAGCGCCTTCGACCGCCAGGTCAACAGCTCGCTGAAGGTGTTCACGAAGGCCCTCCCGCCGGTGCTCCTGTGCGTCATGGCGGTGGTGGCCGGATTCGTCCTTGCAGGCATCCTGCTTCCGCTGCTCCAGGCACAGTCGCTCGCCGGAGGGTGAGCAAGGCAATGGCACCATCCGACGCGCGTTCACACTCACGGAGATGATCCCCACTATGACCCCTACCGCATCGCTGCACACGTCCCACACCACGACAACCGGCCGCCGCAGCCGCATCGCGGCGCGCCGCCACTCGCGCGCGCGTGCGCACGCGCGGCTCGCATTCAGCCTCATCGAGGTGATCGTGGCCGTCACCATCGTCGCGATCATGGCTGCGATCTTCGTGCCGCGCCTCACGCGCTTCATCGGAAGCGCGAAGGACAAGCGTGCGCGCACCGAGTCGTCGTCGCTCGCGCAGCAGGTGCGCCTCTACATGACGGAGAACGGCTTCTCGCGGCTGCCCGAGGACTTCGACCTCGAGATCCTTGCCGAGGGCGACAACCCCTACCTGCCGAACAGGTCAGCGCTCAACGACCCCTGGGGCAACGCGTACGTGATCGTGGTGCCCGGCCGCGTGAACTTCGACTTCGACATCGTCTCCTACGGCGCCGACGGCGCTCCGGGCGGCGAGGGCGAGGCGAAGGACATCACCAACGGCGAGGAGTGATCCTGCCCCGTGCCTGCCGTGCCGCGACGAGCCGACAATCGCGGGTTCACGCTCATTGAGGTGATCATCGCAGCGATGGTGATCGCGGTGCTTGCCGCGATGCTGCTGCCTCGCCTCAACCGGTCATCCTCGCAGACGTACGAGTCCACGATCGAGAGGGTGGCGGGACTGATGTCGACCTTCGCGACGCGCGAGGCCACCGGCATCCAGCAGGTGGCGATGCTGCAGGATCCGGACACGGGCGAGATCGGCCTTTCGGTGATGCAGCGCACGCTCGGCGAGGGAAGCGACTCGGAGGCGCCCGAGTGGATTCCCGATCCGCTGACGGCGCCGTTCCGGCTGCCGCGCGGCGTAGAGATTGCGGACGTGATCGTCGACAGCGACTCGATCGGCGGCGTCGACTGGATGGTGGCGAGCATCCCCGGCGGCGGACGCCCGCGCGTCGAGATCCGGCTTGTGGCCGACGGCATGGACACCGTGCTGGTGCTCGAGTCGAGCGCGATCGCGCCAGTGCGCATCGACAGCGACCGTCCTGCTCCGCCGATGCGCGAGCCCATCGACCTCGAGGGGACAGGCCGATCGAGGGAGTTCTGGTGATGCGACGCGGATTCGCGCTCATCGAGGTCGTCATCGCCGGCATCGTGCTCGCGATCGGTCTCAGTGCGGTGGTGTCAGTCGCGGCGCGCGCGCTCGCGGACCAGCAGCGTGGCGAGCATGCCGTCGCCGCCGCGGCGCTGCTTGACGGCCTGCTCGGGCAGGTGCTTGTCGACGGGCCCGTCGACTATCCGCGCATCAACGGCACGAGCGGCCGCTGCCCGGATCCCTGGGAGGACTTCGAGTACGAGATCAGGATCGAGGAGGCCAACCCAGGCGACGCATGCGATGTACTCGCGATCGTGCGCGATCCCAACGGGCGCGAGTACCGGTGCGCCACGCGCATCGCGCCGCGCATCGGCGACGAGCCGATGCCCGAGCGCGCGCCTCCGGAGCCTGTCGACCGCGAGGAGCGGTGGGCCGCCAAGAGGACAGGAGGCGGCGGTGCTCCGTAGGAGCCGACTTGCATCGCGGCGCGGATTCACGCTGGCCGAGCTCGTCGTGGCCGGCCTCATTGCGGCCATCGTCGTGGGTGCCGTGGGCGCGAGCCTCTCGCAGCTTGCGCGCTCGAGGACAGTATCGCGCGTGCGGCTCGACTCGCACCTGCGCACCTCGATGGCGCTCGACAGGGTCCGCCGCGAGGTGCAGGCCGCGATCCGCAGCGACGACCTCTTCGACTCGCGGCTGCTGATCATCGACGACACGGTGAGCGCGCCTGTGGGCGACCTCGACCGCGACGAGCTGCTGGTGTTCAACACGAAGGTGCGCCCCGTGCGAGAGCGCACCTACAGCGGCGACGGTCAGGAGTGGGAGACGCACCTTCGCGTCGAGGAGGACGACATCGGCTCGGCGCTGTGGATGCGCACGGACGCGGTGCCTGACGATGTGGACCGCGGAGGCGGCATGGCGGAGCCGATCATGTCGGGCATCATCGGGGTCAAGTTCGAGGCCTACGACGGCATGGCCTGGCGGGACGAGTGGGACTCGGACGTCGACGGCATGCCGTGGGCGATTCGAGTCACGATCAGCGGCACGGGTCGGCCGGACGGAGAGGATCCCTTCGAGGATCCGCGCGACCTGCTGAGCCTCTCGACGGTGGTGCCGCTCGACCGCGTGCCTCCGCCGTACGTGCCGGCGGATCCGTCGGCGCAGCCCAGTGGCGATGGCGCCGCAGGCGCGGGAGGTCTCGCGGGTGGCGGCGGCGCTGGTGGCCCTGATGGCGCTGGTGGCGCTGGTGCCGGCGCCGACCAGGGCACGCTCGGTCCGCCAACGGGCGCGCCCGGCGCAGGAGCGGGTGCCGGGTTCACTGGCGGTCGCGGATTCGGCAGCGGTGGCGGCGCAGGCCGTGGCGGCGCAGGCGGGATGGGCGGCGGTGGCCAGCTCAGCGGGTCGCGTGGCGGCGGAGGCCGGCCATGAGCGCGCGCCGAGGATCGGTGCTCGCGATCGTCATCTGGTCGATCGCGATCTGCGCCACAGTTGCGGCCACGGTGCAGGTGCTCGCCACGCGGCAGTCGGTGATGGGATTGGAGGCGCTGTCGCGCGTCCAGGCACGCTGGGCCGCTCGTGCAGGCGTCGAGACCATGATCGCCATCATGGAGTACCACGCCGAGAACCCTGATGCGACGGATGCGCTCGCGCTCATCAAGGATCTCGAGAACAACAGCGCGGGCGAGCTCGAGACGGGCACCTACGACATCCGCCACTACCTCGATGGTGTCGAGTGGGCCGGACCGCTCGATGAGCACGCGAAGATGAACATCAACCTGGTGTCGAAGGCGAACCTGATCAACATGCGTGACATCACGCCGGATGTCGCGGACGCGATCGTGGACTGGCGCGACGCCGACGACGATTCTGGACTGCTCGGCGCAGAGTCGTCCTACTACCGCAACCGCGGAACTTCGTACCTACCGCGCAACGCGAATCTCCGCTCGTTCGCCGAGCTCGAGCTGATCGCAGGCGTGTGGCCCGAGTACGCGCGCGGCGAGGACTGGAACCTCAACGGCCGGCTCGACCCCAACGAGAATGACGGCGACCTCAGCTGGCCCGATGACGACGGTGACGGGAAGCTGCTCCAGGGATGGTCTGGAATCCTGACTGCAGCGAGCCGCACATCCCCGCTTGCGCCTTCGGGCCTCCCGAAGATCCCGCTGAAGGTGGCGACACCGGAGGAGGTGGCCGAGCGGTGCGGCGTGTCCACGGGACAGGCCAACACCCTCATCGCCTACTCGAAGCAGCCCAACGCGCGTCTTGAGAACCTTCTTGTGACGCCGCTCGCGACCCTCGCCCAGCAGAGCCAGGGTGCCGGCGGACAGCAGGGGTCACAGCCCGGGCGGACGGGCCGCTCGAGCGGCGGCCAGACCCGGATGGGCGCGGCAAACTCCGCGAGCGCAGCGCTTTCCATGGAGCAGGTCGGCATCGTCCTCAATGAGTGCATGATCGACGAGTTCACCCGCCCTGCCCCGGGCAAGATCAACATCAACACGGTCTCAGGCGAGGTCCTGACCGAGATCTTCGACATGAACCCGAAGCTGGCGGCCTCGATCGTGTCCCGGCGGGATGCCCGGCCTGAGGGGATCACGAGCCTGTCCGAACTTCTGGAGATTCCGGGCATGACGCCGCAGATCCTGCAGCCAATTGCCCGATATCTGGATGTCCAGAGCTGGGTGTTCACCATCACGAGCCGAGGCCAGGCGAAGAGCCTTGGCACCGAGGCTGAAATGATCGTGACGGTGAATCGTTCAACCCTGCCCGCGACGATCCAGGAGTACCGCGAACCGTGATTCGACGGAAGAAGTCAAGCACCCAAGAGAAGGTTCAGCGCAACCCTGCCGTGGTGGCCGTGCTGTCCTCCCATGGTGGCGAGGGGCTCTGGCGTGGCGCTGTGGTCGAGCGGTCGCCCCAGGGGTGCCGGCTGCTTGACGTCCGAGAACTTGTTGATTCTGAGGTCTCAAGCGCCACTTCTTCGGCGACTGGCGATGTTGCGACCCGTGAACCTGTGGGTGCTTGGGTGGACCGATGGATGGCGGGATCGGTGCTCATCCTGCTGCCGTCGGCCTCGGTGATCGCACGGACCCTGACTCTGCCAACTGCCGCACCCGACCGACTTGGCATGGCGCTGCGACTGCAAGTGGAGAACGTGCTCCTCGGCGGCACACCGAAGCATCGGGCGGGTGTAGGCCTGCTTGCGGCGGTCGAGGGTCAGGAGGATCGACGGGCGCTCCTGGTCGAGTGGCCCCAGTCAAGTGACGTTCCACAGGCTCCGGGCGATCTGCCAACCGACCTCTCGGTGACCTATGCCCCTGGCATCGCTGCACTTGCAGCGCTTAGCGACGGCCGCGGACGGTCTCTCCTGGTGGATCTTGACCGGCAGTCGGGGTGCATCGGCATCGCCCTTCAGATGGGCGGCGCAATTGCCTACCGGGTAGTGCGCGAGGACGGATCCGATGATGCATCATGGGCGGACTCTGCCCGTCGCGCTGTAGCTGAGACGCTGCTTCTGGCTGAGGTCGAGGATTCGGACACGACCCGATTGCTCGAAATGGTGCGGGCGAAGTTCCCGCGCGATGGAAGCGGACTGATCACGCCCGGCGGTCCCGACGCGAGCGAGTTGAGCGCGCGGGTGGCGGGAACGCCGGCCGACCCCGAATGGTGGCACCAGTGGGGACTCCTTGTGGGTGCTGGACTCGCGTCGGCCGGAGAGCTTGCGCCCACGGTGCAGCTGCTCGCCGTCGAGCCCCGAACGACGGGCGGTCTCTTTGTGCGGGCCATCGAACGCTGCAGCGAACCGAAGACTGCCGCGGTGCTGATTGCGGCCGCGATCGCAATGGTTGCATTGCTTCCCCTTGGGGTTGCGGCACTGCGTATGGCAGTCCTCGACTGGAAACTTCCAGATCCGCAGGCGTACGAGCGACTCCTGCAGCGAGCCGACCAGCAGGCTGCGATGTACCGGGACTACCAGCGCTTCGCGTGGCCGATGACCAAGTTGCTCGGTGATCTCGCGTCCACGACCCCAGAGGGCATCGAGCTTGAGTCGGTGTCGCTTGGTTTCGGTTCGCCGATGACAGTGTCAGGCGCGGCCAAGCCCCAAGGTGCCCAGAGTGCGACCGACGCGATCCTGATGATGGAGCGACAGATGCGCGAGTCGGGCATCTTCGACCGGGTCGTCAAGAACTGGGAGGCGCCCAATGCGGCTGGCATCGTCAAGTTCACGATCACGGCCTCGGTGACCCAGCCGGTGCAGATGCCGGACTACCCGGATGTCCAGGACTTCGCCAAGCGCACCTTGCGCGACCGCAGGTACGGGACCGACTCCGGTTCGGTTGCGTCGTCATCCTCGGGGTCCGCTCCGGCAGCACCTCCGCCGCCGCCCGCCGGCGCGCCAGTCGTTGCGATCAACCCGCCTGGCACCCCGCCAAGGACTCCGGACGCGTCACCGGCCGCACCGAGTGCCGATTCCGGCGCCTCCACCACGACCGCAAGCGCAACCGACACGCGCACGCGCCGTGGGTTCGGCAGCGCCGCGAACGATGCCGCAACCCGCGGATCGTCGAGGCCCGCAGGCGCGGACGAGGCTGCATCCGTTCCTGACCCGCTGACCGACGAGCAGATCTCGTCGATGTCCAAGGCAGAGGCAAACGAGGCGCTCGCGCGCGTGTCGCGCGCCCGGGCCCAGAAGAACCTCGACCCCGCCGTCGAGCAGCGGCTCAAGGACGAGTTCTACAAGCTCATCAATCACCAGAAGACGGCGAAGTAGCGCCCGCATGCCCACCACCCAGACAAGCTCAATTGCGGCCCGCATCATGGCGTTGCCCACTCGCGTGCGGTGGATGCTCGCGGGCGTGGCTGCGGTGGCGCTGTACGTGTTCGTCGACGACTACTGCTGGAAAACCGCGCGCGACATGGACCGCCAGGCGGACCGGCTCCAGGCGCTGCTCGACCGCGGTGCAGCGATGCGCGCACCGATGCCCCGCGAGGTCGAGCGTGCCGTGCTCGCGTTTGGCGTCGTCGAGCCTCCGGAGTCTGAGGCGCAGTCGTCGCAGGCTCTTGCTGCTGCGGTGAGCGAGGTCGTGAAGCGCCACAACATCCAGAACTACTCGTTTGAGGCGCGCAGCGGCGGCAAGCTGCCCTCTGCTGCGCTCTCGAGCGTCGTCGGTCCGGGCCAGCGCGTCGAGCGCATCTTCGGCGAACTCTCGTTCGACGTGGCCCCTGCCGATGTCGCGAAGATCCTCGAGGATCTCGAGAAGAGCCCCGCGATCGATGCCATCGCGCAGGTGCGCATGAACTGGCGCGAGGAGAAGAAGAAGCTCGATGTGAAGCTGTCGGTGGAGGCGTGGGCTGTCGTGTCGCGCGATGCGCGGGGGCGCGGCGCATGAAGGACCTTCGCGGCATGCTCCCTCCGGGCTTCAGGCCCAACGCGGCATTCATCGTGAGCGCAGCGTGCGTTGGCACCCTTGCGGTGACGGCGTTTGTGGCGCTTGTCGACCTGACGCCTGCGGCGATTGCCCCATCGGCCGACCCGAAGGATGTCCGTGCGTTCGATGCGCAGCTGGCGCGGCACGAGGCGGCGATCGAGCTCGCTCGCGCACGATTCGACGGGCGGAGCCTGTTCGTGATGCCCGCGCCGCCCTACCGGCCGCCTCCACCGCCGCCGCCCCTGCCGCCGGAACCGAAGCCCGAGCCAAAGCCCGTGGTGCCGACCGCACCGGCCGAGTACTCAGGCCCCAAGCCCATGGGCATGATCGGGAGCACCGTGTACTTCGACGGCATTCCCGCACTCGCCGTGGGCGAGGACCGCGACGGACTGAAGGTGCTGAGCGTGGAGCCGCCGAGCCACGTGAGAGTGTCGCACCGCGGCGGAACGTACCTGGTGCCGGTGTGGGATCCCTCTGACCTGACCTCGCTGTCGAAGCGCGAGCCTGGCGCCACGTCGCCGATCAAGTCGGTGCGTCCGGTGACTGACGGCGCTGGCGCACCCGCGGCGGGCGATGCTGGCGGCGCTGATGATGCAGGCCGCGCTGGCGATGCGGGCAAAGCTGGCGA
>CAZKTN010000010.1:28197-69752 GCA_964555705.1 uncultured Isosphaeraceae bacterium
GCTGGCGATGCGGGCAAAGCTGGCGACGGAGGTCAGCCGCGCGATGGTCGCGCGGCTGACGCACCGCCGCCAGCGCCGGCACCGTCTCCAGCGCAGACACCGCCGCCGGCACCTACGCCCCCGCCAGCGCCGCAGCCTGCGCCGACTCCGCCGGCGTCAGCCGGTGCGGAGCTCGAGGTGCCACGCCCGGAAATCCCGACCCCACTCTCGCAGGGCGACGTGGATGCGATGACACGTCGCGAGGCCCAGGCTGCGCTCGCCGCAGTGAGCCGCGCGCGTGGCATCCGCGACCTCGACGAGGCCACCCGTACGAGGCTCCGCGACGAATTCGACATGCTGATCAAGCGCGTGCGCACCGCACCCGCTGACGAGGGACGCTGACATGACGCCGACACACCCCATCACCACACCATCGCAGGTTGCTGGCGCGACCACCCTACTCATCGCGCTTGCGCTGTGCGGACCGACTGATGCGCGGCTCGCCGCGGCGTCGCCCCTGCAGTCGGGCCGACCGCAGCCGAACGCGCAGCCTGACGTGCCGCCTGCAGAGCCTGAACCTGCGCCAGCGAGCGAGCCCGCAGATCCTGCAGCCAACGCCGCCACAGGTCCGGCAGCTGTCCCTCAGGCCGCCGAGGCGACAGGTACGGCGGCACCGCAGGATGTTCCGCAGGCTCCCGCGAGCGGAGGCGCACTTGAGCCTGCACCAAGGCCGCTCCCGAACCCGATCCTGATCGATGCGCCGGGACAGGGCTTTGGCGGAGTCACGCGCGAGTTCCGCACCGACCGGCGGCCTGTCGACCCGAACGACCTTGTGCTCGTGAACTTCCGCGAGATCAAGGCGGAGGACCTCTTCACGTTCATCATGGAGTGCACGGGCAAGCCCGTCATCCCGAGGCTCGCGCAGATCCGCCAGACGGTGATCAGCGTGATCAGCGACAAGCCGGTGTCGCGGGCGAAGGCGCTCGAGCTGATCATGCAGGCGTTCAGGCTCAATGACATCGCGGTGGTCGAGACGGACGACCTCGTGATGATCGACATGATGGACAACGCGGCGAAGCTGCAGCCGGCCCGAGTGCTTGGGCCTGAGGTGGACGTGCTGCGCCTTGAGGAGAACGGCCAGGTCGTCATCAAGATCTTCAAGGTCGTGAACACGCGCGCGTCGGGCATCTTCGACAGGCTGAGCACGTCGCTGCCCGCGTACGCCAAGATCGACGTCGACCCCAACTCCAACCAGATCATCCTTGAGGGTGACGTGGGCCTCGCCAAGCGCTGCGCGGAGATCATCGGGCAGCTTGACGTGCCGCCCTACGTGGACACGCGCACCGACACGTTCCGTCTGCAGTACGCCGACGCGAGCGTGATCGCTGACGCGATCAGCACGATCTTCACAGGATCGCGCAGCAGCGCGGGCGGTGCAGGACGGCCTCAGCAGCAGCGCCAGCGCCCTGGGCAGCAGGCGCAGCCTGGGCAGCCAGGCGGCGGCGGCGAGGTCGCTGATCTCGTCGTTACGGTCCTGCCGGCCACAAACTCGATCACGGTGCGTTCGGACCAGGACACGCTGGTGCGCATCCGCGAGCTGATCTCCCGCAGCTGGGACATCCCTCCAACCCGCCACGGAAGCATCTTCAAGGCGTACGACCTCCTGTACACCGACCCGATCAAGGTGCGAGCGCTGCTGCAGGAGCTGCTGCAGTCCGGTGGCGGTGGAGGCCGGACGGGCCGAGCAGGCGCACCGCGCCTCGCTGGAGGCGCTGGCGGCGGCGGCGGCGGGGAGTCGAGCGCGGATGTCGCCGTGGCGAACATCTTCAAGATCGAGGCCTACCCCGACTCGAACCGTCTCGTCGTGGTCACGAAGACGCCGGACAACTTCGAGTGGCTCGACGTGCTCGTCGCCGAGATCGACCAGCCGCTTGAGGTCGGGCTGCCGCGCACTGTGCAGCTGAAGTACGCCAGCGCCATCGAGCTGGCGGAGATCATCAACGCGCTGCTCGCGCAGTCCGGCGCCGGCACCGGAATCACTGCACCCGAGCAGGGACTGTCAGGACTGGACTTCGCCGCGTCAGGCACGCAGAGCCAGCAGTCGAATGCGCTCACGGGAGCGACGACGGGTGGCGGCGCAGGCGGAGGCGTGGCGCGCCAGACGATCGAGTTCCCGTGGCAGCAGGCCCGCGGAGGCGAGGAGGAGCAGAACGAGGTCAGCGCGCTCGTGGGCAAGAGCCGCGTGGTGCCCAACGCCGGGCAGAACTCGCTGCTCGTGCTCGCGGCACCTGAGATCCAGCAAGGCATCCTCAACGTGATCGAGGACCTTGACCGTCCTGGCCGCCAGGTGATGATCAACGCGATCCTTGCGGAAGTGGAGCTCGGCGACAAGTTCGCGATGGGCATCCAGTGGGGCCAGTACGGCGCCATCAGCCCGGCAGACCCCGCCAACGCCGTCGTGATCGGCGACCCCAACGCGCCGAACAGCCCGCTGAACTTCACGGGCGGCAAGGACGGGCTCTTCGTGCCCCCCTTCACCACCCCCGGCGCCTTCAACTTCGGCGTCGATGCGACCGTCATTCTGCAGGCGCTGCAGCAGGACACGTCGGTGCGGATCCTGCAGCAGCCGCGCGTCGCCACGACCGACAACAAGGAGGCGATCTTCTTCAACGGCCAGGACGTGCCCTTCCTTGCGAGCACGGGATTCGGCGCCAACACGGGCGGCGGGCAGGTGTCCGCATTCGAGCAGATCTCCGTCGGCATCGGCCTCAACGTCCGGCCCCGCATCACCAAGGAGAAGAACGTCGCGATGGACATCCAGGTGCTCTACTCAAACCTGGCGTCCGGCGTGACGGTCAACCCTGGCGGCAGCGGCAACCCTACCGTCACGCGCCGGCAGACGAACACCACGGTCACCATCAAGAACGGGCAGACCGTCGTGATCGCGGGCATCCGGCTCGAGACGCAGGACTACAAGAAGCAGGGATTCCCGATCCTCGGCGACATCCCGATCCTCGACCTGGTGTTCGGCTACCAGCAGGACGTGAAGGTCGTGAAGGAGCTCGTGATCTTCATCACGCCCACGGTGATCGAGAACCCCGACGAGAACGACACCAACTTCAACGTGCTCGAGCGCCAGCGGCTTGAGTCGCTGTCGAAGCCGCTGTCGCAGACGAGCAAGCAGCTCGTAGAGCAGGGACGCATCCTCGGCAAGGATGGCGTTGATCCGATCGCGCCGATCACGCCGAACATGGGTGCGGGGCGTGGTGCAGGCGCGGCCGGCAGCGACACGAGCGGCGCAGCGCCAGCGGCGACCGAGCCTGCCCCGGGCGAGCCTGCCCCGTCAGGGTCACCGGCTCCGTGAGTGCACGACTGGCGCTGGCTGCGCTGACGGCGTGCGGGTGCCTTGTCGCGTGCGCATCCACTGCGCCTCCGCCAAGTGCGGTGGCAACTCGCGCGCCCGAGGGGCAGTCTTCCCCGCGGGAGGCCGAGGCCGGCGACACCCGGATCACCGCTGGCGAGATCCAGTACTCCTTCACGCGGCTCGGCCGCGTGCCGCATGATGGGTTCGCGCTGCCGGTGCCGGACGCTGCCGGTTCGCACCTCGCCGTCCAGGAGCGGTCCACCGCAGACTGGCCAACGCTGCTGGCATCGCTTGATGGCGGCGTTCCGGAGGCGGGCACCGTCGCGATCTACTCGGTTTCCGGCGGCGCGCTCTCGCGGAGCGCCACTGCAGGCCCGGACCTTCTGCTTGGACGGATGAGTACGCCTGGGTCCAGTGCGATGGGTGTCACGCATCCAGCCGGCGTACTCGTCGAGAGCCCGCGCCTCGACGGGTCACGGTGGATTGGGGTGCTCCCGTGGGACTCAGGTGGCGCGGCGGCATCTGAGGTGTCCGCCGGCGCCGATGTGAGGTGGATCGCACGCAACACGATGGTCAACTCGTTTGCCGCAGCGGGCAAGGACGGCGCCCTCGCATGGAGCGTGCGAGAGCGCGGCGTGCCCTACTTCGGGCTCGCGGTGCTCGACGGGGCCGACGGTGCGCGCACACTTCCTCCGCCGGATGGCGCATCGCTTGTGGCGCCCTTCTTCTCCTCGGACGGGCGCCATCTCTTCGTGCTCCGGCTCGGCGACGGGACGCTTTCGCTGCTCGCGTACCCGTGGCCCGCTCCGCAAGGCGCGGAGGCCTTTGCGGCATGGAAGCCGGTGGCCGAACTGCCGCTCTCGTGGCGCGCGGATGCGCGCACGGCGTACCAGTCAGTGGTCCCTCTGGGGGCATCGGCGGCCACGTCACGTGGCCACGCCATGTTCTTCCATCCGCGCTTTGGCAGGATCGCCATCTGGGATCCCTCAAGCGGGACTGTGTCGCTGGCGTCCACCGACTCGCTGGCCGCAACCGACCTCGGCAATGATGCGCTTGCGGTGGGCGGAAGGCGGCGGCTGGCCGTGGAGCCCTACCCCACCGCGGGCGGCGCGATCGACGCGCGTGACGGGATCAGCGTGATTGAGGCACCTTGGGTCCCCCGGGGACCTGCGCTCCGCGATGGCGCCGGCGTGCTCGCGGTCAAGGCTGATGGACGGGAGATCGACTGCGCAGTGATCGAGCTGCGCGGACGCTAATCCTCGTCGTCCTCTTCGTCCTCGTCGTCGTCGAAGTCGTCCTCGTCGTCGTCCTCTTCATCGTCCTCGTCACCATCCTCATCGCCTTCCTCGTCGTCCTCGTCCTCATCCTCCTCGTCCTCATCCTCATCCTCCTCGTCGTCCTCCTCATCGTCGGACTCTGAGGCCTCCTCCTCTTCCTCCTCTTCCTCGTCCTCCTCCTCATCGAGGTCGTCGAAGTCGTCGAAGTCATCCTCCTCCTCCTCCTCCTCCTCGACGTCGCGCTCGAATCCACCCTCACGATCCTCGTCCGCGTCGAATCCGTCCTCGTCGGCGAACTCCTCGTCGTCGAAGTCATCACCCTCGTCATCGAAGTCAACCTGATCCTCATCCTCATCGTCGTAGACGGCGACTGGAGAGGGGGCGCTGGGGAGGGGCCACGTCATGGCCTCGGTCGGGTCCTGGAGAAGTCGGGTCATCATGGGAACGGCGAGAGCATGGCCGCGGAGCGCGAGAATGTCAACCTGAGGGAATTGGCACTGCATAGCTGGAGTCCTTGCCTGCGGGAACCACGATCCACCCCTCCACCGCAAGAGGCGTGCCAAATGTCTGGGCGGGAACGTCAAACGACTCCGGAAGCCCGAGGATCCTGAGGCCATCCGACCATCCGAGAAGCTGCAGCCGCAGGCGCGAACGTACCCGCGATCCCATGCCCATGGCCGGATCGATGCGCCCGGCCTGCTCGGTCACGACCAGTCCCGCGCCCACGGGCACAGCGGCGTGGAGTGTCCGGCCGGGAATCGAGACAGTCGCGCCGAGCTGCGTGCCGTCAAGGCTGAAGAGGCCAACCCCGGCCTCGTCGCCTGCCAGGATGACATCCCCGCTGCGGGCGAACTCCTGCCACTCCGAGGGCCTTTGGCGGCGACCGGTCAGCATGGCGAATGCGGATGCGTCGAGGCCTCCATCGCGCCAGCGAATCGCCTGCGGGGGACGACCCTCACCGTAGAGGAGAAGCGTGTCGCCAACGCCATCGATGCCTCCGCTGCGCATGCCACCTGGATCGTCGCGGATCCAGGAGACTCGGTCGTCCATCAGGTCCCACCGGCTCGTGCCCGCATCGTGCCCGACGGCGACCTGGCCCGGCGCCACAATGCGCACCCAGCGCACTCCACCGATGTCGGGATCGGACAGCGCCGCAACGGGCCGGCCTGAGGCGCGGTCGAACGCAATGGCGCGCGCAGCTCCGTCGCCCGCTGAACTGGTGCCTGCGATCACGACCACCGAGTCGTCCGCGTCAGCATCGACGATCTCGTCGACGATTCCTGCAGTCCGCCAGATGGTCTCGCCTTGCGCGGAGTCGATGGAGGCCATGGCACCGTCGGCACGCACCAGGACCACATCGGAGGGCCCGGCAAAGACTCCAGGAAGCCGCAGCGACGTCTCCCGGCCGAATCGCGGCACGGCACCCGCTGCGGGTACCTGTCCGGACGCATCGCCGTCGAGGATGGCATCCGCATCCGTGAGCGACCACCGCCGCGTGCCTGCATCGTCGATCATGCTGAGCGAGGAACGGTCCGCATCGAGGATCTCCCAGAGCACCGTGCCGCCCGAGGCGTGCTGGATGATCGTGGGCGACTGGCCCTCGAGCGGGATGCGCCACAGTGGCTGCAGCGATTCGGCGGAGATGCAGGCAAGGCCTCCGCGCTCCGTGAGCCAGAACCGGTCCGTCGGGCGCGTGATGCGCGCACGCCTGGTCATCGGTGTCGGTTCGCCGCGCAGCGGACGCACTGCACGCTGGCCGCGCGGGTTTCCGACGCGCGGCTCCCCGCGCACAAGCGACGCTGAGGGCATCTGCGCCCTGACACGCGATGCCGTCTCGCCCTTGAATGATGCGATAGGCACGTCCATGCCCGCGATCACCGCACGGTCCACGAGGCGCACCGCAGTGTCCGGAAGCGCCTCACTGCGCAGGACCGCGAGCGCGCGGTCGAGCGTCGATGCGAGCAGCGCCGGATCTCCAAGCATGATCGCCTCGTCGACGGCGTGCGCGGCGGATGCTGCCGCACGCACCCGGTCGCCCGCGGCGGCGGCCGACTCGCTCGCTGCGATCCACGCCGCTGCCGACTCGCGCGAGCACGCGGTCCTGCGTGCATAGCTGGCGATCGCAGCGGCATCGGCACCGGAGGGTGGTGGCTCGATCCCCGCGGTGCGCGCAGCCGCCCCCGCTCGTGCCGGGTCAAGTGCAGCGAGCCGTTCGCGCGCGGCGACACCCGCACGCAGGAACACGGCATCGTCACCAAGCGGCTGCAGCCAGCCACTGGCGAGCGCGCGTTCCGAGAGCACGCGCCTCCAGACGGCCACTGCCGCAGCGAGACGGTCCGCCCGCGCAAACCAGTCGCCCTGCACAAGCAGCGCCTGTGCGCGCCGGGATGGGTCGCTCTCGCGGGCGATGACGCGGTCGAAGAGCTCCGTCGACTCGCGCGGCTCGAGCAGCCCGCCGCTTGCCACATCGATCAGGAGTGCGGCGATCCGGTCGGAGAGCTCGCCCCGCTCCGCATCGGCTGGTGGCGCATCCTGCGCAAGCCATGATGAGGCCATCCTTGATGCGGTCCGTGCGAGATCCGGCCGTGCGGAGGCGATCGCGAGCTCGAGGAGACCTGCGACCGCAGTGGGGTCTCCACCGGCAGCGGCAGCGGCGAGCAGCTCCTCAGTGCGTTCGGAGTCGACGAACATCGACAGCGCATCGTCAGTGGCGACCGCACCGATCCCGTCGCGCAGCGATGGATTCGACGGACCGCCAGCATCAAGCACCGCCAGCTCCGACCCGTCCGACAGCGCACGCACGCTCACGCGGTCGCCGCCGGGGATCGCCACTGCACCTCGCCCATCCGGCAGAACTCCCATCTGCACGCGCCCGGTCACCCGCGCAGGAGAGCTCCCGTCGCGAGGCGGCTCGGCGCCACCGCTCACCCAGCGGGGCGTGCGGAGGTCATCCGACGCGAAGCACACGACCTGCTCCCCGACGCCGAGCACGTGCGCGCCGTCCGCGCTCGCGAGAAGCCACCTCGTGCCCCGCCACGCAGTCCCGCTGCCGACGGGCACAAGCGAGAGCTGTCGCCCATCGGATGCGTCGAGGACCTGCACATGCTGCTGGTCGGAATCGATCAGCATGATCCTGTCGCCGCACACGGCGGGCCGCTGCATCTGCCACGGCTCGAGGTCCCAGCGCGCATCTCGGATCGGGACCTGGTCGCGGCGCAGCCACATGACGCGCCCGTCGATGCACGAGAGTCGCGCGGTGACGCCAGCGCCCGTGTGCACCACGAACGAGTCCTGCAGCGCGATGGGGGTTGCGCAGGGCCGGATTGCCGAGGAGGTGGCCCGGATGCCCGGCGTCGCGCCCAGCGGCGCCACCCACCGGAGCGACCCGTCAAGGAGCGAGAGGCCCGCAGCGAACGAGATCGTCTCCTGCCGCGGGGAGACGCGCCGGAGCAGCAGCGCCACGGTGTCCTCGATGACCGCCGGAGATCCCACGATGAAGGTGCCCTCGAGCCCCGCACGCGCGTGCCAGCGCGGGCGGAACTCCCAGAGCCTGCGTCCGCTGTCTACGGACAGGCAGATGAGCCTTCCTCCGCCCTCGCGCTCGATGCCGCCGTCGCGGTCTGCGCCGCTCGAGTGGCCGCTGACGGCGAGCACCCGGTCTCCGCAGACGACCGGCACGGTGAGGTCGCCGACGAGTCCATCGCGCGGCGCGCTCGGGGACATCATGATGACGCTCCATGCAGGCTCGCGCGTGAACACGCCGAGAGCCTGCAGCCGGTGGCCCTCGTTGACGATCACGAGCCCCCGCGAGAGTGCAGGCACACTCACGAGGAACCTGCCTGTCTCCGTCGCCGACGCTGGAAGCATCGGGGCACGCGGCCGCTCGTCCACGCCCGACTGAACACGGCGCCGCAGTGACTGCTCCAGGGTCTCCTGCCACAGGCGAATCGGAGTACCCGAAAGGTCGCCGAAGGGCTGCGGCGACAGAGGGTCGTTGACGTCCTCTGGCGGCGCAGGCGGCGGCGAGGCGAGGAGCGCGCGCAGGGCGACAGACTCTCCATCCGACTCCGCCGCGAGGCCGGCAAGCGCCGCCTCCGCACGTGCGCGCTCGCCGGCGCCCCACGCGGCCAGAGCCTCAATGCGCCGGGCGCGCCGAAGCCGATCCTCGCCAAGGTCAGGATGCGCGACCATCGCATCCACGAGCGCGAGCGCCTTCCGGAAGCGCGCATGCACAAGCTCACGGTCCGCGAGCGCAAGCTGCGCATCGAGCCCGCCTGGCGTGAGAAGGCGCTGGGTGGCCGCTCCGGATGCATCGCCTTCGGAGAGCTGCCTCAGCGCATCCGCAGACTCGAGCGCCCTCCACCTTCGCAGCACCTCAGGGTGCGCGCGCAGCGTGCGCTCCGCGACGGAGCGCGCATCCACGAACCGGTCCTGGTCATCCGGCATCGGCACAAGCTTGCCGCCGAACTCCGCAAGGACCTGCCTGATGAGGCGGGCGGACTCCGCTGGATTCGCGGCCGCCTGGTCTGAGGCCTGCGCTAGCAGCTGGGTCGCCGTGGGCGAGTCATCCACGGCCACCGTGGCACGCTCCTGCGCAAGGCAGGCGGTGCCCATCGCACACGCGGCCGCGACGAGCGCGACAGCTCTCCCGTGCCATGTTGCCCGCGTGTTGCGCACGGACCGATCCTACGGCGCGCGCACCGCGAAACCGTATAGAGTGCTCCGCATGCGCGGCGGATCTGCGAAACGATGTCGGCCTCGGTGCGGCGGCGTCAGGACCTCGGCCGTGGCCGCGTGCCTGATTGCGCTTGCCGGCTGCGCGGGCGATCCGCGGATCACGGTTTCGGGAGTGGATCGGGTAGTGAAGGGACCGACCGCGGACGAGTATGCGGTTCGCATCCGGCTCGAGAACCCCACCGGCGACCCGCTGGTGCTTGACCGCTGGAACTACTCGCTGGAGACCGATGCGGGCCGCTACAGCGGCGAGTGGGTGGCGTCGCGCACGCTGCCGCCTGGCACCGACACAGAGGTGGCCATTCCCGCCGTCATCGAGCATCGTGGCGAGAGCTCGCCCTCGCGCTGGCGCGTGAACGGATCCGTGCGCTACCTGCTCCCGGGACGCCTCGCAGAGACGCTCTTCGACATGGGGCTCAGCCGGCCAGAGGCGATGTTCTCCGGCGAGGGGCAAGTTGCCGTGCGGGAAGGGGCCACTGTGCCGACCGCAGCGCCGCTGCCGGGCACAGAGACCATCCCGGCTCAGGCGAACCCCTGACGCGAACACCGTGGCGCGCGCGGCATCAGCGCGCGAGCGTCTCGTCCATCAGCCGCTGGTGGAGCCCGAGCAGGCGCGCATCGCCCTCGGGCACGCCGTCGCCGCTGACCTGCACGTACGACCCGTCGGGCTGCATCTGCCACGCGAGACGAGCATCGTCGAGGCACGCCTGCAGCAGCGACCAGAGGCGCCTGCGGTGCGCTGGATGCTGGATGGGCGTCGCAGCCTCCACGCGCGTCTGCAGGTTGCGGTACATCCAGTCGGCGCTCCCGATGAGGAAGTCGCCCTCTTCGGGATCCTCCTTGCCGCCGGAGAACCAGAAGATGCGGCTGTGCTCGAGGAACCTGCCCACGATCGAGCGCACGCGGATGTTCTCGCTGAGGCCCGGCACGCCCGGCCGGATGCAGCAGAACCCACGCACAATGAGTTCGACCTGCACGCCAGCCTGGCTCGCCGCGTAGAGCGCATCCATCACGGCGCGGTCCTCGACCTGGTTCATCTTGGCGATCACCCGGCCCTGGCCGCCGGCCTTCGAGATGGCCACCTCGCGCTCGATCAGCTCGATGAAGCGGCGCTTCATGGTGACGGGCGCGACGAGCAGCCTGTGGTACTCGCGCTGAAGCGAGCGTCCGGTCATGTAGTTGAAGAGGCCCACAAGGTCCTCGGTGATGAGCGGGTCGCACGTGAGAAGGCCGAGGTCCTCGTACACGCGTGCGGTGCGCGAGTTGTAGTTGCCGGTGCCGATGTGGCCGTAGCAGCGGATGCCGCCGGCCTCCTGCCGCACCACAAGTGCGGTCTTGGTGTGCGTCTTGAGGCCGATGACGCCGTAGGTCACGTGCACGCCGGCGTTCTCGAGCTTGCGCGCCCACTCGATGTTGCGCGCCTCGTCGAATCGCGCGCGAAGCTCGACGAGGACGGCCACCTGCTTGCCGCTCTCCGCGGCGCGGATGAGGCTTGCGATGAAGGGGCTGTCGCCGCTGGTGCGGTAGAGCGACTGCTTGATGCAGAGCACCTTGGGGTCGAGCGCCGCCTGCGTGACGAACCTCTCCACCGTCGAGTCGAAGGACTCGTAGGGATGGTGCACGAGGATGTCGCCCGCGCGGATCGCCGCGAAGATGTCGGCGTCCTCCTCGAGGCCGCGCGGCGTGACGGGCGACCAGCGCGGGTACTTGAGCTCGGCCACGTCGACGTCGCACACGGGCACGAGGCATCCGTAGTCGATCAGGCCGTGCGTCTCGTAGACGTCCTCCGGTCCCACATCGAGCTCCTCCATCAGGAAGCGCAGCAGCCGCGGGTTGGCGCCGTGGCCCACCTCGAGGCGCACCACATCGGCGAAGCGACGCTCCTTGAGCTTCTGCTCTACGGCCTCGAGGATCGTCTCTGCGTCATCCTGCTCGGGCTCGATCTCCGCATCGCGCGTGACGCGGAAGAGCACCACCTGCAGGATCTCCATGCCCGGAAAGAGCTCCGACAGGTTGTGCTCGATGATCTCCTGCACCGAGATGAAGCGCCGGCCGCTCCGGAACTCGTACATGCGGCCTGGCACGTCGGGCACCTTGACGCGCGCGAACAGCGTCTCCGTCTCGCCGGGACGGCGCACGACGAGGCCCAGCGACACGCTCATGTTGGAGATGAAGGGGAACCTGTGGCCAGAGTCGACCGCGAGAGGCGTCAGGATCGGGAAGACGTTGCGGCGGAACCACGAGCGTGCCTCGTCCTGCTCGGCCTCGCTGAGCTCCTCCCATTCGGCCACCGATATCCCGGCCGCGCGGAGCGCCGGGAGAATGCTGTCCCGGTAGCAGTCGGCCTGCACCTGGTCGAGGCTGCGCACGCGCTCACGCACCGCGTGGAGCAGCTCGGCGGGCGACATCGACTCGGGCACGGGCCCGAACCGTCCAGCCTCCACGGCATGGCGGATGCGCCCGACGCGCTTCATGAAGAACTCGTCGAGGTTGGCGCTGAAGATCGTGAGGAACCGCACACGCTCAAGCAGCGGGGTCCGTTGGTCCGTCGCCATCGCGAGCACCCGCCGGTTGAACTCAAGCCACGACAGGTCCCGGTTGAGGAAGCGCGAGGGGTCGCCCCAGTCGGTCGCCGCGCCTGCGGCGCCACCCGACAGCGCGCTGGAGGACGGGTCAGTACGGCCGCCGAACGCATCAGGCGTCGACCTCGCGGGCGTGTCGGAGAGAAGGTCGTCCGGCGCATGGTGCGCGCGGTGCGGTGCTCCAGCGTGGTCTCGCTTGCGTCGGCTCATCGAGATGCTCCTGCAGGCATGAAGCGCGCGGCGCAACCTGGGGCCTCAGTCACGCGTACCGATGCCACACGTACGCCGTCGGGCATGTGCGGCGCCATAGCGTCCGCGATGAACTTCGCGACGTGCTCGGCGGTGGGGTTGATGCGGTCGAAGGGCGGCGTCTCATTGAGGTGGCGCGAGTCCATAGGGCGGACGATCGCGTCAAGCTGGCGCTCGATCGCGTGGAAGTCGCAGAGGAGGCCATCGGCGTCAAGCCGGTCGCCGCCGACAGTCACCGTCACCTCCCAGTCATGGCCATGGACCGGCTCCCGGACGCCGCGCATCAAGATCGCATGCGCTGCGGAAAAGCGCCTGCGGATCTCGAGCTCGTACATGGCGTGAGTATAGCCCCCGCACATATAACCCCACGCATGGCAGCGCACTCCACAGAAGCGCCCCTCATGCTGTCTGTCTCTGGAGCCAGGGGCATCGCAGGCGTCACCATGACCGCAGAGACCGCGGCCCGCTTCGGCGCCGCGGTCGCGACCGAGCTCCGCGCGAGCATGGCCGCGGATGCGCGGCCGACTGTCGTCGTCGGCCGCGACGGTCGCGCGTCAGGCGAATGGCTCGCGCCGGCGGCGATCGCCGGCCTGCGCGCGTGCGGGTGCGATGTGGCGGACATCGGCATCTGCGCAACGCCGACGGTGGCAGTGATGATCGACACGCTGCGTGCGCACGGCGGCCTCATGTGCACCGCAAGCCACAACCCCATCGAGTGGAACGGGCTCAAGGCGCTTGACCGCGACGGCCTCGCGCCTCCACCGGAGGCCGCAGCCCGCATCATCGCCCGCTTCCGGTCGGGTGACCTTGCATGGGAGCGCGGGCACTCGCGCGGCGGCGCGCTCTCCGAGGTTGTCGGCGCGGACAGGACGCACGTGGACCGCGTGCTGTCGCAGGTTGACGTGGCGGCGATCGCGCGCGCGCGCATCGCGGTCACGCTCGACAGCGTCAACGGCGGCGGTGCCGCGTCAGGGAGGATGCTCCTTGAGGCGCTTGGATGCGACCTCGTGCACCTCAACGGCGAGCGCACAGGCACGTTCGCGCACACGCCGGAGCCGACCGAGCGCAACCTGCAGTCGCTCGCTGCCGCCGTGCGCGAGCGCTCGGAACGAATGGGCGAGTCGCCGCAGCCGCTTGTCGGGTTTGCGCAGGACCCTGATGCGGACCGGCTCGCCATCATCGACGAGCGCGGCCGCTACATCGGCGAGGAGTGCACGCTGGCGCTGTGCGCGCGGCGCATCCTTGCGAGGAGCGGCCCTGTGGCCCTTGCTGCCAACCTCTCGACGAGCCGCATGATCGATGACATCGCGGCGAAGGTGCCAGGTGCGCGCGTCTCCCGCTCGGCTGTGGGCGAGGCGAACGTGGTGGCGGCGATGCGTGCCGCGGGCGCGACGATCGGGGGCGAGGGCAATGGCGGCGTGATCTGGCCGCCCATCTGCCTTGTGCGCGACTCGCTGTCGGCGATGGCCATCGTGCTTGAGCTGGTGGCTGCCGAGGGCAGGCCGCTCTCTGCGCTCGTCGCGGAGCTCCCGCAGTATGCGATGGTCAAGCGCACGCTTGACCTGAGTGCCGTTGGCGGCATCGCTGCGGTGCCCGGGCTGCTGGCGAAGGTGGCCCAGGCCCACGCATCCGCAGCAGGCGCGACGGTCAGCACGATCGACGGCGTGCGCATCGACGTGCCCGAGGGATGGGTGCACTTCCGCGCGTCGAACACGGAACCCATCATGCGCATCATCGCCGAGGGACGCACCCCGGATGATGCGGTGCGGCTTGCGCGCGGGTGCGCGGCGTCTGCCGGGCTCACGCTTCCGGATTGACGCCGGCGGGCGGCCTGCTCTCCCGGAGCTGCTGCGCGTACGGGTTGACCGAGCAGTCGATGTCGAGCACGAAGAATCCTCCGCCACGGTGCGCGAGCACCTGCGGCCACATGAACCGGCGGTCGGTGTCGGGAATCGAGGTGGTGGCGACATCGCGCGTAGGCACCCAGATGAGCTGGCCCTCGTCCATGTCGGTGGCGCCGAGCTCTGCATGCTCCACGGGCCGCGTGCACTCGTAGAGGAACAGCAGCCAGTGGTGCTGACCTGCGTAGGCGCGCTCGGCGACCATGCCGATGAGACGCATCTCGCCAGGCTTCAGCGCGACTCCGGTCTCCTCGTGCACCTCGCGCAGCGCGCACTCGTGAGGAGACTCCCCGTGCGACACCTCGACCTTTCCTCCCACCGGCGAGTGCATGCCGGCGTTCGGCTGCTTGCGCCGGTGCAGCAGCAGCAGACGATCCTGCGCATCCCAGATGTAGCAGAGCACCGCGACGCGGTACGGGAGCGATGCCGTGTCGTACCGGGGATGGTCAAGGTCGGACATGGCGTTCAGGCCACCGCTGCGGCGGCGCGCGGCGACGGTAGCGGCGCATCAAGAGCCGGCCTTGCGTGCGACAGCAGCGCTCGGACCTGCGCACGCGCGTGCTCCGATGCGCGCACCATCGGCAGCCGCACGGCGCCACTGTCGAGGCCCATCAGCTCCATGGCGCACTTGACGGGCACAGGATTGGTGTCGATCGACAGGAGCCCGCGCGCAAGCGGGTAGAGGCTCTCGTGGATCTGGCGCGCGGCCGCGAGGTCGTTCGCCGCAAGCGCACTGCACATCGCGCTCACGCGCGCGGGTGCGATGTTGGAGATGACGCTCACGACGCCGACTGCGCCCACCGCCGCGAACCCGATCGTGAGGCTGTCGTCGCCAGAGAGGATCGGCAGCGCGCAGCGCCGCCTGATCTCGCTGGCGGAGTCGAGCGATCCTGTGGCCTCCTTGATGGCGACGATGTTGGGGTGCGCGCTGAGTCGCTCGACGGTCTCGGGCAGGATCGCCACGCCGCACCGGCCAGGGATCGAGTAGAGGACGACCGGAAGGTCGCACGAGTCGGCCACCGCCATGAAGTGCCGGTAGATGCCTTCCTGGGATGGCTTGTTGTAGTAAGGGGCGACATGGAGCGCGGCGTCGGCGCCAAGCCCCGCAACGGTCCTGTGCATGCGCACCGCATGCGCGGTGCTGTTGGAACCCGCACCTGCAATCACCTGCACGCCGCGCGTGCGCGCTGCGGCGACTGCATGCTCGACGATGGCCGCATGCTCGTGCTCCTCGAGGGTCGGTGCCTCGCCCGTGGTGCCGCACGGCACCACGCTCGTCACTCCCCCGTCGCACTGCCTGATGACCTGCGACTCGAGACGTGCGAGGTCGACCGAGGCCCCGTCATCCGTGAATGGCGTGATGATGGCGGTATGGGCGCCGACGACGCGGATCCGTGCGTGCATCCGATGGATCCTACAGGGCGCGCACTGGACCACATGCGCGATCAGCCGCGCGTGCCCGCCATCGCGGCGCGCATCTGCGCCACTGCCTGGCGCATGCCGGAGATCACCGCCCGGCTGACGATCGCATGGCCGATGTGCAGCTCATGAAGGCCCGGAAGCGCGGCGATGTGCGCCACGTTCTCGTAGTGCAGCGCATGGCCGGCGTTGAAGCTCATGCCTGCGGCGACGATCGCGGCCCCAGCTGCGCGGACGCGCGCCAGCTCGGCCTGCGCGCGGGTGCCAAGCCCACGCTCTGCGTGCACCGCATGCGCGTAGGGGCCCGTGTGGACCTCGCTGATGCGGGCGCCCACGCGGGCCGACGCCTCGACCTGGCGCAGGTCGGCATCGATGAAGATGCTGCACGGGATGCCGGCGTCCGCGAGCGCCGCAATCGCATCGCGCACCCGCTGCTCGTTGGCGACGACATCGAGCCCGCCCTCGGTGGTGACCTCAAGGCGCCCCTCCGGCACGAGCATTGCGGTCGCAGGCCGGATCCTGCGCGCGATCGACACCATCTCGTCGGTGACTGCCATCTCGAGGTGGAGCGGGACGCTCACGGCAGCGCGGAGCCGCTCCACGTCCGAGTCCTGGATGTGGCGCCTGTCCTCGCGCAGGTGCACGGTGATGCCGTCCGCGCCGCCCTTATGCGCCTCGAGCGCGGCCTCAAGCGGATCGGGCTCCCACGTGCGCCTTGCCTGCCTGACGGTGGCCACATGGTCGATGTTCACGCTGAGCCGCGGCACGGGGCTATCCTAGATGGCTTCATGTCCGACTTCGCACGCCAGCTCGAGCAGCTCGAGGCAGACCTAGTGGCGCAGGGCGGCCGGGTCCTCGACGTCCTGACGCGTGCCGTGGAGGCGTACTTCGACCACGACCAGGACAAGGCGAAGGCCGTGGTGGCCGACGACGACCTCGTGGACCAGGTCGACGTGGAGATCGAGCGCACGTCGATCCCCTTGCTTGGGCTCGGCGAGCGGAGCGAGCACGGCATCCGCTCCGTGCTGACGGTGGTGAAGGTCAACAATGAGCTCGAGCGCATCGCCGACTGCGGCGTCAACGTCGCCGAGCAGGTGATCGGGCACGAGCGCACCTCCGAGAAGATCCCGCCGACCTTCCGCGTCATGGCCAACAGCGTGCTTGGGATGCTGCGCGACGCGATCAAGGCGCTCGCGACGCGCGATCCGGCGCTCGCGCGTCAGGTGCTGCTCTTCGACGACACTGTGGACAGGTTCCGAAACGAGCTGCTGCTCAATGCGCAGGAGCAGGTGGCGCTTGGCACCTTCGGCGTGCAGTTCGCGTTCCGGCTCTCGGGCGTGACGCGGAGCCTCGAGCGTGTGGCCGACCACGCGACCAACATCTGCGAGCAGGTGATCTACCTGCGCACAGGCAAGATCGTGCGGCACCGCCCGGAGGGCTGGTCCGAACCCGTCGAGCCATCGGAATGAGCGGACCGGGGAACAGAGGGCCGGCCGGAAGTCCAGCCACCCTGGAGTCGCGGCGCGATTCGGCGCTCGAGCGGCTGCGGCCCATCGGACAGGACCACGTCCTGGCATTCTGGGACACGCTGGGCGCTGCAGCGCGGGAGTCGCTGCTCGCGCAAGTCGAGTCGATTCCGCTGGACGTGGTCGACCGAGAGGCGCGCGCCATCCGCACAGGCAGCGCATCGGCAGAGTCCGTGCCCGCGGACCTCGAGCCTGCTCCCGTGCTTCGCCGCGCCAACATCGATGCCGCGCACTGGTCAGCCGCTGGCGAGCGCGTGATCCGCAAGGGCCGTGTGGCGTGCTTCACGGTCGCGGGCGGACAGGGCACGAGGCTCGGGTGGGACGGACCCAAGGGCATCTTCCCTGCGACGCCGCTGAGCGCGAAGCCGCTCTTCCAGGTCTTCGCCGAAGGCATCGCCGCCGCGCGTGCGCGATACGGCGCCATGGTGCGCTGGTACATCATGACAAGCCCGCTCAATGATGCGCAGACCCGCGGGTTCTTCGAGGCGCACTCGTGGTTCGGTCTTGGGGCCGGCACGGTGACCCTCATCCCCCAGGGCACGCTTCCGTCGCTCTCGCGCGACGGCCGCATGCTTCTCTCGTCGCCATCGGCCATCGCCGTGAACCCTGACGGGCACGGCGGCGCGGTGCGCGCGCTGCGCGACAGCGGCGCTCTCGCGCAGATGCGCAGCGAGGGCATCGACACGCTGAGCATGTTCCAGGTGGACAATCCGCTCGTGCGCGTGGTCGACCCGCTCTTCCTCGGGCTGCACGCGGAGCATCCTGAGAGCTCTGCGGAGGCCTCGAGCAAGGTGGTGCCCAAGCGCAACGCCGCGGAGAAGGTGGGCGTCTTCTGCGCGAGCGGCGGACGCACGATGGTCGTGGAGTACAGCGACCTTCCCTCGGGGCTTTCATCGAGCGTCAGTCCCGACGGGTCGCTCCGGTTCAACGCCGGCTCGATCGCGATCCACGCCTTTGGCGTTCCCTTCCTTGAGCGCATCGCGGAGGGCGCCGGCGCGCTTCCGCTGCACCATGCCGCGAAGAGGGTGCCGCACGTGAGCATCCCCGAGGGGCAGGTGGTCGAGCCCTCGTCGCCGAACGCCGTGAAGCTCGAGACGTTCATCTTCGATGCGGTGCCTCTGGCGAGCAAGGCGCTCGTGCTCGAGACGGACCGCGCCGAGGAGTTCGCGCCGATCAAGAACGCGGAGGGCGAGGATTCGCCGGCGTCGAGCCGCCTGGCGCAGCTCGATCGCGCGGCGCGCTGGCTCGAGTCGCGCGGCACGCGGGTGGCGCGCGACGCGTCGGGTGCGCTCCGCTGCGAGATCGAGATCTCGCCGCTGACGGCATGCGATGCGGGCGAGCTTCCCGCTGGCCGCGTCCCGCGCGAGGTCAGCGAAGGCGCGAAGGTCCTGCTGTAGGGACCGCGTCGGCCACGTCGCGCACCCGCGCGAAGATGCCGCCGCGGAAGTCATCGATCTTGAGCTCGGCCACGAGGCTCACCGTCATCCCGGGCGAAAGGCGCTCCATCTGCGCGGCCTGGCGCCACCACACGCACCGGAGCTCGCGTCGCTCGGGACCGTCGACGCTGGCCACGAACTCCGCATGGTCGCGCTCCTTGCCGAATGCTCGGGGGCGCCCGACCACACGCACCCTCGGCACAAGCACCGTCGGCTCGGGCCAGCCCGGCCCGAAGGGTCCCATGGTCCCGACGGACCGTACGGCTCGCTCGTCGAGGTCACCGACCCCCGCCGTGCAGTCGATCGCGCGCGGCTTCGGACCTGCGGCCTGAAGTCGCGGCGCCGCATGCTCGGAGAGCGCCTTGCGGAATGCCGCAAGCGAGGTCACGTTCAGCGAAACTCCAGCCGCCGCCGCATGGCCGCCCCAGCGAAGGAGGTGCGCAGCACATGCATTGAGCCCCTCGAGGATCGAGTATCCCTCGACGCTTCGCGCAGACCCGTGGCAGATGCCGTCCTCGATCGACAGGAGCACGCTCGGCAGCCCGGTCCGCTCGACCACGCGCGCGCTCGCGATGCCCACAATGCCGCGCGGCCATGCCGCATCCGCGAGCACCACAGCGCCCCGTGATGCGCCGATGCCCTCGCCCTCGACGCGCGCAATCGCCTGCTCGTGGACCATGCGCTCGAGCGCCTTGCGGCGCTCGTTCATCGCGACGAAGGACGATGCGAGCGACGTGACCCGCGCGAGCGCCTCCGGCGACGGATCGCCGAATGCGCGGAATGCGCTGCCCTGCTCGGCCGGCATCGACAGCAGCTCGACTGCAGCGTTCGCATCGCCGATCCGTCCGCTCGCGTTGAGCACCGGTCCAAGCGAGAACTGGATCCGCTCGACGTCGACCTCGGTGCCCGGACGGATGCCGCATGCGCGCGCGAGGGCGCAAAGCCCGGGGATCCCGCTCCTGTCGAGTCGCGCGAGCCCGGCGCGCACCAGGCCACGGTTCGCGCCCTGCAGCGGCATCACGTCCGTGATCGTGCCGAGCGCCGCCAGCGGCAGCGTCTCGAGCAGCGCTTCGCGAAGCGCGGGCTGCACGCGGTCGCTGGCGCTCCAGCTGCGCGCGAAGGCCCACGCCACGGTCCACGCCACCAGCGCACCGCAGGAGTGCCATGCCGCATCGCCCGCAGGCGCAGCGCCCTCAGGCGTGAGCGCAGGGTGGACTACGGCATCCGCATCAGGCAGCACAATCGAGCCGCCGTCACCGTGCGCGAACGAGTGGTGATCCGTGATGACCAGGCGCATGCCGAGCTCGCGCGCGCGCGTGGCCTCCGCAATGGCGGTGATCCCGCAGTCGACGGTGACGACTGTGGTCGCGCCTTGGCGCGCGAACTGCTCGAGCGCGCCCATCGACAGGCCGTACCCCTCGGCCATGCGCAGCGGCACGTGCGCAATCGGGGCGCTATCGGGCCGTGCCGCACGAAGCATGTGCACCAGGATCGAGGCCGCGCAGATGCCGTCCGCGTCGTAGTCGCCGTGGATGGCGATGCGCTCGCCATCCCTAAGGGCTCGCGCGAGCAGCTCGCCTGCCGCGACAGCGCCATGGACGGACTCGGGCGCCGGGAGCTCAGCAAGCCCAGATCCGGCGGCCGGAGCGGAAAGCGGAAGCGGGATGCCCCGCGCGACCGCGATCCTCTCGGCGAGGCCGAGCCGGCCGCTGTCCCCCTCGCCCACCGCCGGAGCGGACCAGGCATGAAGCCATCCTTGCATGCCGCGAGGCTATCGCCCAGGTTGCCCATGCCGCATGGGCTCGGGCATACTGCGCGCGGCGGCCTTCCGACGTCCCACCTGGAGCGAATCCGAACATGCCTCACCGATACAAGACTGTCCTTCTCTTTGGAGCGCCCGGGGCCGGCAAGGGCACGCAAGGCAAGATCCTGGGCAAGATTCCCGGATTCTTCCATCTCGCGTGCGGAGACGTGTTCCGCTCGCTCGACATGACGAGCGAGCTCGGCAAGAAGTTCCTGCAGTACTCGTCGCGCGGCGAGCTTGTGCCTGACGAGCTCACCATCGAGATGTGGAGCCAGAACATGCACGCGCAGACTGTCCTCAGCCTGTACAAGCCGAAGGAGGACCTGCTGGTGCTCGATGGCATCCCGCGCAACGTTGCGCAGGCGACGGTGCTCGAGAAGTACATCAACGTGCTGAAGGTGATCCACCTCGTGTGCCCCGATGAGGATGCGATGGTGCACCGCATGCGGCGCCGCGCGCTGAAGGAGAACCGGATCGACGACGCCGACGAGAAGGTGATCCGCCGCCGCTTCGAGGTCTACCGTCGGGAGACGCAGCCAGTGCTCGACTACTACGCGAAGGACCTGATCACCGAAGTGAGCGCCATCGGCTCCCCAGCCGCAGTGCTGCAGCATGTGCTCGAGGTCGTGGTGCCCGTGCAGGACAGCCACTTCCGCAATCCCCTCTAGCGAGCGGACTGCGGCTGAACCGGCGGAACGCCGGAGCACGCCGGCAACCGACGCCCTACCCGCTAGCGCACCGCGGGAGCGACCCGAGGCTGCGCTGCTGTGCCCTCATCCACAGGGATCGTCACCTCGCGCTCCGGGAAGCGGGCGCGGATCTCGCGCACGACAGACTCGCGCCAGTCGGCGGCGCTTGCGGATGGAAGCCTCGCCTCGAATCGCTCGAGGTCGGCAGCATCGGCGAGCTCGACCTCGACCTCGATGCGGTCCTCGACGCTTGCACCGTCGTCGCCGACCTGGATGCGCCCGCGCTCGTCGCGGCGCGCGCGCGCCACCGTGAGGAGCACCGTGTCGCCTGGCGAGCGCGACTGGATCATGGCCACAAGCTGGTCGCTCGCCTCGATGGGAATCTGGCCGATGCGCTCGATGCGGTCGCCGGAGCGCAGCACGCGCTCGGCGGGCATTCCGGGCAGGAGCATGCTGATCTCCACGCCGGGCCGCATACGGTCCATCGACGACTGCATGCGGATCCCGAGAGCGCCGCGGGGCAGCGCAAGCGCACGCGTGCATGCCGCCGCCACAAGTCGCGCGTGCTGCTCCGCAGAGAGCCTGCTGCGCACGAGCGCGGCGATGAGCTCCTCGAGCGCGAACGTGCCCGCCTCGAGCTCGGCGCTCGCGCGCTGGCGCACCTCGAACTTCTGGTCGTCAAGGCGCGCGATGCACTCGAGGAGCGGCTGGGAGAGCGCAACCCGCTCGACAGCCGAGGGTTCCCACATCCGCCGGACGCGCTCGACGATCATCGGGGCGGCGCGCTGGCGGCCGAGGTCTGCGGGGAACTGCTGAAGCGCGCCAGGGTCCTGCACAAGGCGCGCACGGTTGGGCAGGTCCGGAAGCTGCTGCGGCGTGGCCTTCTGCACCAGCGGTCCGGCAAACGCCGCAAGCGCGCCCGCCGCCAGCGCTGCGCTGCGGAGGACGCCGGCCAGCCCGCATGCGCCGCATCGTGGGGCACGTGCCGGACCGGGTCCGCCTCTCATGCTGAATCCATGCATCGCTGGCACAGCGTAGCCAGCGCATCGCGCCGATCCCAGATGGATGCTGTCTTACGGTTCACGTGGCGGAGGAACGCGCCACCCTCGATGGGGCCGAACGTTCCAGTGCGCGCAATGCGCGGCACGCTCTCGGCGATCGATGCCTCGACCATCAGCGCGGGCATCGCGATCGCGTCGCGATCGCTGAGCCTGAGCGACGGCGTGACCGCATAGCCCCGGAGGAATGCCTCGAGTCGCGGCATCTGCATGGCCGCAGGCCACGTGTCCTCGTGCCCGTCGCCGAGCGGCTCAAGCGCGAACTGCATCGCGGCGTTGGCCACGTCAAGAAGGCGGTGGCCGAGCCGTGCCGAGTCGAGGTCAAGCACAGCCGAGGGGAATCCTGCGTGGTAGAGGACGTTGCCCGGATGGAAGTCGCCGTGCAGCACGTGCGCCGACGAGATCGGTCCGGGGATCGCCACGTGACTGTCCGCAATCGATGTCGCCGCATCGAACCGCTCACGCAGCTGCCCAAGCGTGGTGGCCAGCGCATCGCCGCGCTCGGTCAGCGTGCCATCCCGCGATCGCATCCTGTCCAGCGCCGGCGCGACGGCGGGCGAGCGGTGGTAGAGGCCATCAGGCGTTGCAGCCGGGGGCGCCCAGCCCTCCAGCGTGCGGTGCCACCGCGCGAGCAGCTGGCCCGCCTCGAGCGCGCCACCGAGGGAACGGTCAAAGGGCTGGCCGTCGATGAAGTCGAAGAGCTCGTAGACGATGGTCCCGCGCTCGAGCCATGTCGCGCCGGTGGCGCGCACAGGCACAAGCCGCGGCACGGGGAACCGCAGGCGCGCAAGCTCGGCGTGCACCGCATGGCAGAAGTTGACCCGGTCCGCGCCCGCACCGGCTAGATCACGGCGCTTGAGCAGGTATCGCGATCCGTCGACGCACTCGACAAGCGCCTTGGGGCTGCGTGCGCTGCCTCTCCGGTACTCGCGGATGCGCCGCGGCTTCGGCACCGCAAATGCCCCGAGGACCTCCCGTGCCTCCTCGGGCGTGAACTTGGCGCGCCTGCTGGCCGCGCCATCACTCGGCATTCTGGGCCTGCTCCTTGATGCGGTCGATCGCCGTCTTCATCTCCACGACGTGGCGGCTGATCTCGGCGTCGGCACTCTTGCTTGCGATCGTGTTGGCCTCGCGCAGCATCTCCTGGGCCAGGAAGTCCAGCGTGCGACCCACGGGTTCCGGATTGGAGTCGGCAAGAAGCGCATCAAGCTGCACCAGGTGCGCGCCCAGACGCTCCACCTCCTCGGCGATGTCGGATCGCTCCGCGAAGATCGCGACTTCCCTCAGGAGGTCCGACGGCTCGACAGCGGCGCCGACCTCCGCGAGCAGCGCGTTGACCCGCTGCCGGAGGCGTCCCTCGTATGCGGCCACCACCTTCGGCGCGCGCGCGCGCACGGTCGCAAGCCTGTCACCAAGCGTCACGGCGCATGCCCTGACATGGTCGCGCAGCGCGAGCCCCTCGGTCGTGCGCATCGCCAGCAGACGGTCGCATGCCTCCTCGAGCAGCGCGAGCGCCGCAGGCTGCACTGAGTGAAGGAACGACGCACCACCGTCGCTGACCACCACGCCAGGAAGCGAGAGCAGCGACGCGACGACCGACGCGCGAGCCCCGGCATCGTCCATCATCGCTCGCGCACGCGTGTCGGGAAGGGCCTGCATGAGCTGGCCCATGTACTGCGCGAGACGATCCCCATCGATGCGCGCCGCGACCGCAGTCTCCGCCTCGGTGACGCGCAGCGAGATCGTGACGCTTCCCCTGCCGAGCCGGCGCGAGCAGCGCGACTCGAGCTCGGGCTCAAGCGACTCCATGCCCTCGGGCACGCGGACCACGCACTTGAAGTGGCGGTTGTTGACGGACCTCACCTCAAGCGACACCGTGGCCCCGCCGACCTTTGTCTCGGCGGTCCCGAAGCCTGTCATCGAGCGGATCATGCGGGTGCCGGCTGGTTCAGCCGAATGGTGTCAGGGCGTTGCGGCGGGCGCAGGCGCTGGGGCGGGCGCGGGTGCCGCGGCCGGAGCAGGAGCAGGCGCTGCAGCGGGCGCGCCGCCGAGGGGCGTATCCGCTGCCGGAGTGGCCGCAGCGTCGGGCTGGACCGCTGGCGCAGCGGCTGGCGCAGCCGCGCCGGGTGCGGGGGCCGTGGCGGGCGCATTCGCGCCAGGCATCGGTGCCGCCTGACCGTTCGCATTCGTGGCCGCGGGACCGTCAAACACGTTGAGGCCGATCGCCAGCAGCAGGTAGATCGAGAAGATGGTGACGGTCGACACCGTCAGCACGTCTCCAGTACGGCCACCGAAGGCCGTATCGGAGCCGCCGCCTGACGAACCGCCGAACGCATTCGCCAAGCCACCTCCCTGTGGCCGCTGCACGAGGATGATCAGCACGAGCGCCACGCTCGCGACGATGAACAGGAGGGTGAGGATGGTGAAGGTGTAGCCCATGTGTTGGATCTCAGGTGAACTGCCGTCAGGTCGCCCTGGCGACGGCTGATGCGATGGCGAGGAAGTCGTCCGCGCGGAGCGACGCCCCGCCGACGAGTCCGCCGTCGACACCCGGCTCCGAGACGATCGACGTCACGTTGCCGGGCGAAAGCGATCCGCCATACACCACGCGGGCCGTTTCGGAGAGTTCCGCATCATACAGGGACCGGAGGGTCGACCGGATCTCCCGATGGGCCTCCCGCGCATCGCTGGGGGTGGCAGAAACTCCTGTCCCAATGGCCCATACAGGCTCGTAGGCGACCACGATTCGTGCCCACTCCTCGTCCTCGACCGACTCGAGCGCCGACCGCAGCTGCCGCGACACCACCACGTGCGCCTCCCCGGCGGCACGCTCGGCTCCGGTCTCTCCCACGCAGAGCACCGCACGAAGCCCGCTGTCGAGCGCCATGCGGAGCTTGTCCGCGATGAGGTCCTCGCTCTCGCCGATCACGTGACGGCGTTCCGAGTGGCCCACGAGCACCCACTGCACGCCGAGGTCGAGCAGCATCTCCGCGCTGACCTCTCCGGTGAATGCGCCGTTGGCCTCTGCGGAGAGGTCCTGGGCGCCGAGCGCGACGCCCGAATGGCCGAGCGCACGGCCGACCGACTGGAGGTACGGGAACGCCGGGAACACCACCATGTCGATGGCCATCACCGCATCCCTGCTGCCGGCGCTGATCGTCTCGGCAAGCTCCACCCCACCCGCGAGGTCCCCGTTCATCTTCCAGTTCCCGCCCACGAAGGGTCGCCGCGTGCGCATCAGGGCAGTCTACGCCCCCACATAGACTCGATGCCCCTATGCGCGCGGCAGACGTCAGGCGTCACTTCATCGAGTTCTTCGTGTCGCGGTGCGGCCACACGGCCGTGCCGTCGAGCCCCGTGGTGCCCTACGAGGACCCGACGCTGCTGTTCACCAACGCGGGCATGAACCAGTTCAAGGACGTGTTCCTCGGTCGCGGCACGCGCCCCTACACGCGTGCAGTCGACACGCAGAAGTGCATCCGCGCGGGCGGCAAGCACAACGACCTCGAGGACGTGGGCAAGGACGTCTACCACCACACCTTCTTCGAGATGCTCGGCAACTGGTCCTTCGGCGACTACTTCAAGAGGGAGTCGATCGACTGGGCGTGGGAGCTGCTCACCACCGTGTACGGGCTCGACCCTTCGCGCCTGTACGCGACCTACTTCGGCGGCCATGCGGAGAGCTCGCTCGACCCTGACCTCGAGGCGCGCGACCTCTGGCGGCGGTACCTGCCGGCGGAGCGCGTGCTGCCGGGGAACATGAAGGACAACTTCTGGGAGATGGGCGAGACGGGTCCCTGCGGCCCCTGCTCGGAGATCCACTTCGACCGCATCGGGGGACGCGATGCCGCGAGCCTCGTGAACTCTGGCGACCCTGACGTGCTCGAGATCTGGAACCTGGTCTTCATCCAGTTCAACCGCGAGCAGGACGGCAGCCTGAGGCCGCTTCCTGCGAAGCATGTCGACACCGGCATGGGTCTCGAGCGCATCGTGTCCGTCGTGCAGGGCAAGCGCTCCAACTACGACACCGACCTTTGGTCGCCGATCTTCGGCGCGATCGCGCGCGAGACGGGCGCGAGGCCCTATTCGGGATCGCTCACCGACCACACTGACATCGCGTACCGCATCATCGCCGACCACATCCGCTGCCTCACTGTGGCCGCATGCGATGGCGCCGCGCCGGGCGCCGAGGGGCGCAACTACGTGCTTCGCCGGATCCTTCGCCGCGCGGCGCGCCACGGGCGCCAGACGCTGGGCACGAAGCGGCCGTTCCTGCACGCCCTCGTGCCCGCGGTGGTGGAGACGCTGGGCAGCGCGTTCCCTGAGATCGCGGCGGGCGCCGCGGCTGCAGCGGAGACGATCCACGAGGAGGAGAAGCTCTTCGGCCGAACGCTCGACCGCGGGCTCGCGCTCTTCGCCGACGCTGCGCAGCGGGCGGAGCAGTCGCCGAGCCGGTGCATCAGCGCGGAGGATGCGTTCAAGCTCCATGACACGTGGGGATTCCCCATCGACCTTACGGAGGTGATGGCGAGCGAGCACGGCTTGCGCGTCGACGATGCCGGATACCGGCAGCTCATGGAGCAGGCCCGCGAGACGAGCCGCGCGGGAAAGCCGGGAGAGGAGCGGCTCGAGCTGACGCCAGACGCGCTCGCGCGCCTCGCGCACATGGGTGCGCGCGCCACCGACACGGGTGACATGTACCACGGCCGCCCGATACGGGCGCGCATCTTGGCCATCTGGAACGGCACCGACTTCGACGCCAACGCTGGGGCGGGAGCGACGATCGGCGTCATCCTTGACCAGACCAACATGTACGCGGAGTCGGGCGGCCAGGAGGCGGACCGCGGGGAGCTCCGCGCACAGGCCACGGGGTCGGTGGGCAGCGCAGCGGGCGACGGGCGGCCGCTCGCGAGCCACGGCACCTTCGAGGTCAGCGACGTCCAGCGCTTTGGCGACTATGTGGTGCACATCGGGCAAGTGACGTCGGGGCGGATCAGCGTCGACGAGACCGTCACGTGCGCCGTGCACCGCGAGCGGCGCGACGCGCTGCGCGCGAACCACACGGCCACGCACCTGCTCAACTGGGCCCTGCGGGAGGTTGTGGGCGATGAGGTGGAGCAGCGCGGGTCGCTGGTGTCGCACGACCGCCTGCGGTTCGACTATGCGGCCCGCGGTGCGCTCGGGGTCGCCGACGCGGCGCGTGTCGAGGAGCTCGTGAACGCGAAGATCGCGGCAGCGCTGCCGGTGCATGCGGACCTGGTGCCGCTCTCGGCTGCGCGTGCGGTGCACGGGCTGCGCGCAGTGTTCGGCGAGCGCTACCCGGATCCTGTGCGGCTGGTGTCGATTGGAGCCACCCCTTCCGAGATGCTTGCGAGCCCGGGCAGCACAACATGGCGTGCAGTGTCCGCAGAGTTCTGCGGAGGCACGCACCTGGCGAGCACCGACGAGGCGCAGCGGTTCGTGCTCGCGTCGGAGGGCGCACTCTCGTCAGGGGTGCGGCGCGTCACCGCACTGACCGGCGGCGCGGCGATGGCCGCAGACATGGCTGCTGCGGACCTCGAGCGGAGGATTGCGGCAGCGGGTGCGCTCTCGGCCGATGCGCTGCTGCATGAGGTGAACGAGGTCACGAAGCTCGAGTCGTCGCTGGGCCTGGGCATCGTGGCGCGTGCGCGAATTGCGCCGCAGCTTGCAGCGCTGCGCGAACGCGCCAAGAGCGCGCGGCGCGAGACATCGGGCGCCGCGCGCGATGCCGCGGTGACGCAGGCGCGCGAGCTGGCGGAGCGGCATGGCGCACGGACCGAGGCGCTTGTGGCTGTGCTCGATGGCGCTGACGCTGCGGCGATGATGGCCGCGATCGACTCTGCGCGTGCGCGTCTCGCGAATGTGCCGATCCTGTTCCTGTCGCCTGATGCGGATGCAGGAAAGGTGGCGATCGCCGCCACGTGCCCCGCTGGCGCCATCGCCGCAGGACTGAAGGCAGGCGACTGGGTGCGCGCTGCCGCGCAGGCGTGCGGCGGTTCGGGCGGCGGAAAGCCCGACACGGCGCAGGCCGGCGGCAAGGATCCGACAAAGGTGAATGAGGCCGCGGAGGCTGCGCGTGCGATGGCCGCGAAGCTGCTTACGCCAGCGCCCGGTCGCGCCGGCTGAGCGCTGCCCAGGCGGCGAGCGAGCATCCAGCGCCGATCGCCAGGAGCATCAGCAGCGCCGGCCACTGGTCGGCCCACGGGGTGCCTCGCCAGAGCGGCGCCTCGATCGCTGACACTGCCCACCTGAAGGGGCTGATGCCGCTGAAGCGCCTCAGCATGTCGGGCATGAACACCAGCGGGATCGAGCCGCCGCCGATGATCGCCATGACCAGCACCAGCGCTCGGCCTGCGCCTTGCGCAGCGTCGTCGGAGCGGAACAGTGCAGCGATGAGCATCGCGATGCCGGTGAACGCGACGCTCGTGGCGACGAGGGCGATCGAGAGCGCGATGGGGTCCACAGGCTGCACGCCAAATGCCGCCCACGCGAGCGCAATCAGCATCACCTGCATCACGAGCGCTGCAGCGAGGCATGCCATCGACTTGCCAAGCAGGATCGCGTGCCTGCCCACCGGCGCAAGGTGCATGCGCGCAAGCGTGCCGCGCGATCGCTCGGCTGCGTAGGCGGACGCGAACGCCATCACGCAGCCCGCGAGGCCCCACACGGCACCCTGCGGAAACGTGATCGCGAACGTGCTCGGCGGCGATGCGCGGAGCTCCTGCACGCGGTCGATGCGCAGCCGCACTGGCGCGAAGGCGTTGCCCTGCATGAGCGGCACATCGGCAGAGCGGGCGCCGGCGTCTCCCGCTGCGCGATCGGGCAATGCGCTGCCCTTCGTCGCATCGCTTGTGGCGCCGATGGGACCGGCGCCGGCTGCGGAGGAATCCGCAAGCATCGAGAGGGACCTGAAGAGCGACTCGAAGGCGGCGCGCCGCGCTGGATCGAGCTGCGGGTTCATCTCGAGCATGCGCTGGCCATCGGCGGCCATCGACCGAAGGTGCGCGGGGCTCGACATCCCGCGCATCGCGTGGCGAGACGCCAGCGCGGAGAGCTTGCCTTCGATCAGTCCAGCCTCCACGGCGCGGCCGGGATCGGTGAATGCCTCAAGCGGAAGGCCTCCAAGGAACGGGAAGCGGTCGGCAGCGCGGTCGAAGTCGCGGGGAATGACGATGCAGGCGCTCACCATGCCGCGACGCACCATCGTGAGGCCCTCCTCTCGGCTGATCGCGCGACGCGCCTCGAAGACCGGGTCGCGCTCGATCTCCAGCGCGAGCGCTGCGGCTGCGGGTCCCTGCGACTCGTCGACGATCGCCACCTCGAGGCGGCGCGGCTTGCCGACGCCGCCGAAGACGAGCCCGAAGAGGATCGCCACAAGCACAGGGAACGCGAGCGTGAAGAAGAGGCTTGCGCGGTCACGCCGCAGGAGCGTGATGTCCTTCCATGCGACGGCCATCGCCGCACCGAGCAGGCCTGGCCCTCCGCTTCGCGGTGCGCGGGCGCCGCTCATTCGCGGAGGCTCCTGCCCGTGAGATGGAGGAAGACGCCCTCAAGCCCGCGCGCGTTGCCGTCGGCGGGCGCATGCGAGGACAGGAGCTCCGTCACCGAGCCCTCCGCAAGCACACGTCCATGGTCCATCACCGAGATGCGGTCGCAGACCTTCTCGGCCTCCTCCATGTCGTGCGTGGTCAGCAGCACGGCGGCTCCATCGCGCGCACGTTGCCGGACGATGTCGCGGATGCGGGCGCGGGACTGGGGATCGACACCCGCCGTGGGCTCGTCAAGCAGCAGCACCATTGGCGCGTGCACGAGCGCCGCCGCCAGGTTGAGCCTTCGCTGCATCCCGCCGGAGTAGGTGCCGACGCGGTCGTCGGCACGTGCCGCAAGGCCGACCTCCTCGAGCGCCACCAGCGCAGCTCCGCGGGGGTCAGGCACGCCGTACATGCGCGCGAAGAAGCAGAGCGTCTCGAGCGCCGTGAGCGCAGGCCACAGCGCGAGGTCCTGGGGGGCAAGCCCCATGATGCGGCGCACGCGCGCATCGGTAGGCGGCCCGATCCCGCCGACCTCGATGCGCCCGTCTTCAGGCGCCAGCGCACCAGTGGCCATCGCGATGGTGGTCGACTTGCCCGCGCCATTGGGCCCGATGAGGCCAACCACCTCTCCGCGCGACACCGACAGCGACACGCCGTCGACCGCGAGCGTGCGACCGTAGGCCTTCCTGAGCTGGTGCAGGACGAGCATGACCGCCATGTTGTACCGCACCCCTCCCGCCGCGATACGTTCCGCGCATGAGCGATGCATCCCACAGCGGCGCGTCCGGGAGCGGCACACCCCATGGCAGCGCAATCCAGGGCGGCGCACCCCATAGCGGCTCGGCGATCACGAGCGTGCTGCAGGAGACGCGGATCTTCCCGCCGCCGGCCGACTTCGCCGCGCGTGCAGGTGGCGCGCTGGTGCCCGACATGGAGGCATGGCGGCGCGAGCACGAGCGCTCGATCCGCGATCCGCAAGCGTGGTGGGCCGAGCAGGCGCGCGCGCTCCACTGGTTCTCGCCGTGGTCGCGCACGCTCGAGTGGTCGCTGCCCAATGCGCAGTGGTTCGTGGGCGCCACCACCAACATCTGCTTCAACTGCACTGACCGACAGGTGGAGTCCGGCCACGGCGACGATGTCGCGATCATCTGGGAGGGCGAGCCTGCGGCGCCCGCCGGCGCCGACGCGCTCTCGCGCACGCACGGCCACGAGGTTCGCCACATCACCTATGCGCAGCTCAAGGACGAGGTGTCGCGCTGCGCGAACGCGCTGAAGGCTATGGGCGTGCGCCGGGGCGACGTGGTCACCCTCTACATGGGCATGGTGCCTGAGCTCGCGATCGCAATGCTCGCATGCGCTCGCATTGGCGCGCCGCACTCGGTGATCTTCGGCGGCTTCGCGGCGCCCGCGATCGCAGACCGCGTGGCCGATGCGCAGAGCCGCTTCATCGTCACCTGCGACGGCGCATGGAGGCGAGGGCAGGTTGTGCCGCTCAAGCGCAACGTCGACGAGGCGTGCGCCGGCGCCACGACAGTCGAGCGCGTGCTCGTGCTTCGCCGCACGGGACAGCCTGTCGACATGGCGCCCGGCCGCGATGTGTGGTGGCACGACCTCGTTCCGCCGCAGTCCGCCGACTGCCCATGCGAGCGCATGGACTCCGAGGACCTGCTCTTCCTGCTCTACACCTCAGGATCGACAGGCAAGCCCAAGGGCATCCGCCACACGACCGGCGGCTACATGGTGCATGTGGCGACGACGGCCAAGTACACGTTCAACCTAGTGCCGGGCCGCGGGCAGGTGCACTTCTGCACCGCCGACATCGGGTGGGTCACTGGCCACTCGTACATCGTCTACGGCATCCTTCCCAACCGCGTGCCCACGCTCATGTACGAGGGCGCGCCGAACTTCCCGGCCGAGGACCGCTTCTGGTCGATCGTGGAGCGTCACCGGGTCACGCACTTCTACACCGCGCCCACCGCAATCCGCGCATTCATGAAGTGGGGAGACCAGCACCCCAAGGCGCATGACCTCTCGAGCCTGGTGGTGCTCGGCACCGTCGGGGAGCCAATCAACCCCGAGGCGTGGATGTGGTACCGCGACACGATCGGGCATGGACGCTGCCCGATCGTCGACACGTTCTGGCAGACGGAGACCGGCGGGCACGTGATCACGCCGATCGCATCGTGCACGCCGACGGTGCCAGGCTCGTGCACGCTGCCGTTCTTCGGCATCGACGCGGCGATCGTCAACGAGCGCGGCGAGGAGCTGCCCGCCAACCACGGAGGGCTGCTGGTGATCCGCCATCCGTGGCCCGGCATGACGCGGGGCATCCACGGCGACCACCAGCGCTTCATCGACACCTACTGGAGCAAGGTGCCAGGCATGTACGTGGCGGGCGACGGCGCGCGCCGCGACGAGCGCGGCTACTTCTGGATCATGGGGCGAATCGACGACGTCATCAACGTGTCAGGCCACCGGCTCGGCACGATGGAGGTCGAGAGCGCGCTCGTGTCGCATGAGGCCGTGGTGGAGGCGGCCGTCGTCGGCATGCCCCATGAGATCAAGGGCACAGGCATCGCGGCGTTCGTCACGCTGGGTCCGGGATGGGCTGAGCGCGCCACGCCGGAGCTGCGCAAGGCGCTCGGCGAGCACGTCACGCGCGAGATCGGCGCGATCGCGCGCCCCGACATGATCCGATTCACGTCGGCGCTGCCCAAGACGCGCAGCGGCAAGATCATGCGGCGCCTGCTGCGCGACATCGCCGCGGGCAAGGAGTCGTCGCAGGACACCACGACGCTCGAGGACTACTCGGTGCTCGCGAAGCTGCGCGAGAGCGACGAGTGACGGCGCTAGGGCGCGAGGCGCCAGTCGATGCGGTCGGCCTGGTCGGCCCACCTGCGCATGTCATCGAGCTGCTGCACCGGCACCGCTTCCGTCGCACCTGATGCGGTCACCACGATCGCGTCGCCGTCGGTGCGCGCCGACACGTTGCCATTCGATGCGGGATCGTCCGGCGAGTACGACTCCGCCCAGATGCGCGCCTGGAACCAGGGGCTGTCGACTCGGAAGTAGCCCTCGATCGTGGCGCCGTCGAAGTACTGGCCGAGCGGATCGTTGCCGAAGTCGTTCGACATCCTGCTTGACGCGAAGAGCGTGAGCCGCTCGGGGTGCGCCACCTGCGAGAGCCTCGTCACGTAGAAGTTGTGGAAGGGATTGGGCTGGCCGCCGATCGTCGGCGGAAGGAACCCGAGACGGTCGCTGTCGCCGCCGACCCACGCGCTGTTGAGGCCGAAGCTCGGCACAAGGCTCGCGAGGTAGTAGAAGCGGTCCCTGTCCGGCGATGACTGCAGCCGAAGCAGCGCCTCGCGCTGCGGCCCCGCGAAGAGGTTCATCACGTCGCTTCCGAGGTAGGGCGTCAGCCGCCATGGCCAGCGTGCACCGATCGCAGCGCCGGAGCCGGAGAATGTCTCGGGCGGTATGGGTGTGCCGTCGGGGCCGAAGGCCGGAAGGCCCGCGCGGAACCCGGGAAGCACGGCCCCTGACGCGTCCGTGGCATAGTGGGTCCAGGCCTGTCCGAGCATGCGCGCGGTGGTCAGCTCGCGCGTCTTGGCCGCCGCCTTGCGCACCATGCGCGCGGCAGGGATGACAAGGGCCACCAGCAGCGCGATGATGCCGATGACCACCAGCAGCTCGGTGACGGTGAAACCGTGCGGCGCACGCTTGGTCCGGGCGCGAATCCGACCTACTGTGTGGTGCTCAAATGGTCTCACGCCGCTGTCCACATCGAATCGGGCATCGTAGGGCGCTCGCAGTGTCCGGGGCGCTGTGCGTTGCAGCAGTGCAGCCGTGCGCGACGGCCGACACGATCGACGCCGCCTGGAATGCGCCAGCGCTCGACCGCTGGATGTACCCGTTCAACGCCACCCCTGGCACGCGGCCGGTCGTCTCGGTGTTCGGGTCGGAGCCAGGCGGCACCGACTTCGACAGCCGCGACGCGCAGTTCATCATCGGCTTCAGCACATCGGCGCAGGTGGAGCCGGGGCTCGGCGCATCGGGCTACGAGGTGCTCTCGGCGCGGCTCACGCTCGAGTTCGCGAACGACCTGGTGGTGGCGTATGACCCGACGCCAGACCCCTGGCAGACTTTCCTGTCGACAGGCGATCCCAACTGGCAAGCGGACGCCGACGCCGGCCAGCCCATCGAGCTCTTCGGCTGCGGGTTCCGAAACGGGTGGAGTGCGCTCACGTTCGCGGAGAACTCGCCGTTTGGGTCCGGCAGCGTGCTGCTTCCATCCGTGCGCAACGCGTTCGCGATCGGAGCCGATGGCCAAGGTGCGCTCGTCGACGTCTCCAACAACCCCCGTCAGGGATTCCAGCCGACGCCCTTCGCGGTAGGCCGGATCACGTCGCTCCAACCCGGAGACCTGATCCCCTTCGGCGCACAGATGTCCTTTGACGTCAACGTGTCGCACCCGGCGATCCAGTCGTACCTGCGGGAGTCGCTCGACTCCGGCAGGCTCCTGCTGGTGGCCTCGAGCCTGACCTTTGTGGTGCAGCAAGGCGGAAACTTCCCCGCGTTCTTCGCCAAGGAGAATCCGCTGGTGGCAGCGGGACTTGCGCGGGCCGCACGGCTGGAGATGCAGGTACGCGTCGGCGGCTCGTGCTCTGCCGGCGACCTCAACTGCGACGGCGCGATCGATGGCGCGGACCTCACGGCGCTGCTCTCGAACTGGGGCGGGCCGGGATCGACCGACGTCAACGGCGACGGCACCACCGATGGGCTCGACCTGACGGTGCTGCTCGGAGCGTGGACAGGCTGAGCCTGCGAGTCATCTTGGGGCCGAGGTCCGAGGGCCCCATTGCACAGTGCAAAGAGGGACAGCCACGCGCCGCGGGAGCGGCTGCGGATCATGCAAGACGATTCGCGAGAGTGACTTACGCCTCGACGAGCGCGTCGATCAGGGCCTTGCGCGCGACGGTGACCCGTCGCTTGACGCCATCGAGAGTGCGGCGGACCGCATCCTCCGTGGTCTCAAGCACATCGGCAATCTCTGATACCGCAAGCTTTTCGGCGTAGTACAGCTCAAGCACCAGACGTTCCGCTGGCGTGAGCGATCCTGCGACCATCTTCACAAATGGGGCTTCAGCCTCGAGCATTTCTGCCTTCCTGGCACCTGATCTCGACAACTTCGACACCTGACGGCAAACCGTTGCCGTCGCCGGAACTATACCGCAAACGGAGCCGATGGCACACGGAAGGTCAGAATCGGATGAAGATTCGGATGCGAGCCAGCTCTCAGGTTCGTGCTCGCCGAAGAGCGACGCGATGTCCGGGTCGAACTGGGTGCCGCCGCACGACACCACTTCCTCGGCGGCGCGCACGCATGACATCGCTGACGCGTAGGGCCTCTCGCTGCACATCGCATCGAAGCTGTCGGCCACGCAGATGATGCGTGCCGCGAGCGGCGTCTCGCATCCTCGTGCTCGGTGCGGATACCCGGCACCGTCCCATCGCTCGTGGTGCCATAGCACCGCATCCGCCGCAAAGCGGAGCGAGTCGAAGCCGCCGATGAGCCGGTGGCCGATCTCGGGGTGCCGCCTCACGGCATCGAACTCGCTGCTCGTGAGCCGTCCGGGCTTGCTGAGGATCGACTCCGGAATGCCGACCTTGCCCAGGTCATGCACAAGCGCCGATGCGCCAATGAGCTGGATGTCAGCAGCATCGAATCCCATCCGCGATGCGATGCGCATCGCGACGGTTGCGACCCGGCTGCAGTGACCGCGCGTGAACGGGTCCTTGGCCTCGATCAGCGAGAGGCAGAAGGACAGTGCCTCTGATGCCGACCCGCTTGGGTCCGATGCCACAACACCGTCGGAGGTCCGGGAACGGGGGGAGGTCGTGTCTTCACTCATGACGTCACCGCAATCGTCGTGATGCTGGCGGCCGTTGAGCCGATCATCCGATTTCCCGGAAGATTTTCCGCACCCCCTAGACTCCCCCGCCTGCCGTGATCCATGTCCGCCCCTTTGCCGCCCTGCGGCCCCCGGCCAACCGAGCGTCGGAGGTGTCGTGCCCGCCCTACGACGTGGTCGATAGGCAGGAAGCCCTCGCCGCAGCCCAAGGCCGCGAGTGCTCCTTCATGCGGGTCGTGAGGCCCGACATCGACTTTCCCGAGTCGCCCCACCCCTCGGATGCGCAGCTCGCCGAGCGGGCACAGGCGAACCTGCGTGCGCTTCTGGAAGCTGGTGCGCTGATCGCCGACAGCGCGGCACAGTTCTACGTGTACCGGATGGCGCGGGCGGGACGTCGGGTGGCGGGACTGGTGTGCTGCGTCGATGTCGCGGACTACCGCAGCGGCGCAATCCGCCGTCACGAGCACACGCGCCCGGACAAGCAGGCCGACCGAGTGCGCCACATCCTCGCCACTGGCGCTCACGCCGAACCCGTGCTGCTGGCGGTGCCGCACGTGGACGAGCTTCCGCGGCAGCTGCTGCGCGACATGAACGACCGCCCGCTTGTGCACTTCGCGGCGCGTGATGGCGTGACCCACTCGCTGTGGGCGGTGCATGATCCAGCCCCGTACATCGAGATCTTCAGCGGTGTCGACCGCATCTACATCGCGGATGGCCACCACAGGAGCGCAGCCGCCGACCTCGCCGAGCGCGAGTGGTCCGAGCGCGGACTTGCATCGGAGGGTCTGGGTCCGGGTGCGTTCCCTGCCGTTGTCTTCCCGGCCGAGGAGCTGGTGATCCTGCCGTACCACCGGCTCGTGCGCGACATCGGCGGGCTGAGCCCTGTCGAGTTCAGGGAGCGGTGCGAGCGGCATGGCGTCGTGTGGCGCCGGCTTGCGGAGGGCGAGAATGCGCTGCCCGACATGCGCGGCGAGCTCGGCGTCAGGCTGCGCGACGGATGGTGGCGTGCGACCCTTCCTGCGCGCGAGGGCTCTCCGCTCGACTGCCTCGATGTGTCACGCCTCTCCGCTGCGGTGCTCGCTCCGGTGCTGGGCATCCGCGACGAGCGCACGGACCCGCGCATCGCGTTCCTTGGGGGCGTGGGCGCAGACCGGCTTGACGCTGAAGTCGAGTCAGGACACGCCGACGCCGCATTCGCTTTGCGCGCGACGGACATTGCCGACCTGATCGCGATCGCCGACCGCAACGAGGTGATGCCACCGAAGTCCACCTGGTTCGACCCCAAGATCAGGAGCGGCCTCTTCCTGCACCGCTTCGCAACCGGCGGACACATTGGCGCGAATCCACACGGGAGGTCCCTATGAGCCAGCCAGGACATGCCACTGCCCCTGCCACAGCGACCGTGCGCGTGCTGGTCACGGATGCGTTTGACTCCGCTGCGGCCGACACGCTGCGCGAGTCGGGGTTCGACGTCATCCACAACCCGATGCTTGATGCGGACACGCTGGCGGCAGCGATGGCAGACCTTCAGCCGCAGGTGCTCGTGGTGCGGGCTGTGCACGTCGGCGACGATGCGCTGCGCGCCTCCAGCCAGCTTGCCATGGTGATCTGCGCAGGAAGCGACACCCAGTGCATCGACCTCGATGCGGCAAACCGACTCGGCGTCCTGGTCTCGCACTGCCCGGGCCGCAATGCGGCAGCTGTGGCAGAGCTCGCGTGGGGACTGATCATCGCATGCGACCGCCGGATCCCCGACCAGGTCGCCGACCTCCGCGGCGGCAGTGGGGACCCATCGCGCTACGCAGACGCCGCTGGACTCGCGGGCCGGACGCTTGGCATCGTCGGGCTCGGCCAGGTCGGGCAGGAGATCGCGCGACGCGGACTCGCGTTCGGCATGCACGTGGTGGCCTGGAGCAAGCACATCACCGAGGACCGCTGCGATGCGCTTGGGGTCGACTTCTGCTCCAACCTGGTCAACCTTGCGAAGCTCGCGGATGTGGTGAGCGTGAGCGTGACCGGCAACGAGGAGACTCGCGGGCTTCTTGGCGACAAGTTCTTCAATGCGCTACGGCCGGGGACCATCGTCGTGAACACGAGCCGAGGGCACGTGTGCGACGAGGCCGCGCTGCTCCACGCGGTGCGGGACCGCGGCGTGCGCGCAGGGCTCGACATCTTCGCCAGCGACTCCGACGAGCGGACCGGGGCGGAGAGCGCGCTGGCGTCGGAGCCCGGCGTCTATGGGACGTTCAGGTTGGGCGACCGGACCGAGCAGGCGAGGCTGTCGATCGATGCGGAGGTGGTGCGAATCCTCCGCGCATGGCATGCCGACGGCACCGTGATCAACTGCGTGAACGTTGCGGAGCACACGGCCGCGTCGGCGGTTCTGATGGTTCGGCACGAGAACCGCCCTGGCGTGCTCGCGCGCATCTTCGACGTGCTCGGCAAGGCGGCCATCAACGTGGAGCAGATGGACAACCAGATCAGCACTGGCGGCACCGCAGCCATCGCGCGCGTCTTTACGGCCACACAGCCTTCAGCGCCGGTGATCTCGGCGATCCGCGCGTGCCCGCACGTGCTTGGCGTGACGGTCTCGCCGCTGCGGCGGTAGCGGCGTCCGTCAGTCGCCGGCTGCGTGGGCGGCGCCCCCTGCCGCCGCAGCCGCACATGTTCCGCTCATCCGCTACCCGGCAGCGGAGTCAGGGTGATGTTCCGGAACTCGATCCATGCGCCCTCCGACTGGAGCGCAATCCGGCCCGGAACCACCCTGCACCCTGTGGCGCGGTTCTTCAGCGTGCCGTTGACGTAGAGCTCGAGCAGCGGACCGTCGACCACGATGCGGTACCGGTTCCACTCGCCGAGCGAGCGCTCGCTGCTCTCGCCCTCCATCGCCGTGTGGCGGCCGTTGGTGCGCGAGGGATCCGTGACCATCGGAAAGTCGCCGATGTTCCAGATGTCGCCCGCGCGCCCGCTCATGAGCTGCGCCTCCATCGATGTGGGCCACACCTGGTCGGGCAGCTGCACGCGCAGGAGCACGCCGGAGTTGCCGGCGCCCTTCGCGGGATCGAACCTCCATTCGAGCTCGAGCACGAAGCTCGTGTAGCTGGCGTCGGTGGCGATGTAGCCCGCGGGCTCGCCGGTGCAGCGCAGGACTCCATCGGACACCGTCCAGGTGGTGGCTGGATTCCCGCCCGGAAGGAACGCAGTCCAGCCTGACGTATCTGTGCCGTTGAAGAGCGCGACAGGAGCCTGCGTCGCAGGAGCGGGCACTGGAGCGGGTGGCGGCGCATCCCGTCCGCTTGCGCGCTCTCCTGGGGATGCGCATCCGAAGAGCGCAGCGACGGCCGCGACGGTCGCTGCGCCGCAGATCCAGCGGATGTCGGCAGCTGCTCCGGGCCCGCGCGCTGGCGTCGATCGCGCAGCGACCCCGCGTGACAGCGTGCGCGACATCACGCGCTGCCCCTGAGCGTGCGGGTCGCGCGAAGGGCGCTGCGCCGCGTGCGAAGCTCATGCTCGGCGGCGTACCAGTTCTCGTGCTCGGTGCCGCCGTGCTTGAGCCAGCGCAGGTATGCGTGGTGCGCGATCTCCTCGTGGGACGGGTCACGGATCGCCAGCGGCGCGGGCGCGACGCGCGTGGGGCGTGCGCTCGCAACCTTGCGCTTGGCCACCGGCTTGCCGCGAGACCAGCGCGATGCGCCCGAGGCACGTGACTCGCTGGCCTTCGCGGGCACTTCGGCCGCGCGCGCAGCGCCACGAGCTGCCTTCGGTGCGCGAGACGACGCGCTCCCGCTCTTTGGCGTGGGACGTGCTGCTGCCTTGCGACTCGACTTTGCCATCTGTGGACTCCTGTCTGTGAAACTTGCACCGACCGCCGAACCTGCGCGTGACACGACACGAGCGCCGCTCACGGATCAGGCATGTGCGGGCAGAGGCTACCTCGTCAGACCGCCGTTCCCGCCGCCTTCGAGAGCGCGCGCGCCGAAGGGAATCTCCATGAGCTCGCGCGTGAGCGCATAGCACATGCTGCCCATGCGGCCGACAGCGCGCAGCGCGCCCGAGTCAACCTTTCCGGGCCCATCGAGGACCTCGTCCGCGACATGCACGTGCACAACGTCACCGATCACGATGTTCGCTCCCGCGGGTACGCCGGGGGCGAGCCTGATGACCTGCCGGGTGCGGCACTCGAAGCTGATCGGGCTCTCGCCGACGCGCGGTGCCAATACATGCGTACCCGGCACCGGAGTCAGGCCGCTCAGCGCGAACTCGCTCGACTCGCGCGGCAGCTCCTCCGCAGATGCGACAACCTGCCGGATGATGGGCTCGGTGGCGACACTCACCGTGAACTCGCCTGAGCCTCCGTCGCCCGCAGGCAGGCAGTTGCGCAGAGTGTCCTTCTCAGATCCGTCGTCGCGGTTCGCAGGGCAGAACATCAGCGTCATTGGCTCGCTGCCGCACGCGGTGAAGAACGAGAACGGCGCGAGGTTCAGGTAGCTCCCGCAGGCCGAGCGCGTGCCGACCACGGCGATGGGCCTCGGCACGACGGCACCAATGAGCAGGCGGTAGCGCTCCGGCGGCGAGAGGCGTGAGGGGTCGATCTCCATCGGTGCGCGAATCTACGCGCCGACGGGCGCATTCCAGCGTGCGATAGCCTCCCGGAGGAACTCCATGTCAGAGGCATACGAATTCGACCTTCTCGTGATCGGCAGCGGCCCGTCGGGCCAGCGCGCGGCCGTGCAGGCTGCGAAGCTCGGGCGGCGCGTCGGCCTCATCGAGCGGCGCCGCGGCGTCGGAGGCGTGTCGCTGCACCTGGGCACCATCCCCTCGAAGACCTTCCGCGAGGCGGTGATGAGCGTGCGCGGCGAGGCGGCGATGCAGGCGATGGAGATCGCCGGGATCGATCCTGTGCGGCCCACGATGGAGATGCTGCTGCGCCGCGTCGAGCATGTGATGTCGGAGGAGGGCCGCGTGATCCGCGACCAGCTCCTGCGCAACGACGTCACGCTGATCAACGGCTCGGCGAGCTTCGTCGATGCGCACACGCTGCTTGTTGAGGGGCTCTCCGGCGAGCGGCGCATCACGGCCGACCACGTTCTTATCGCGACGGGCACACGCGCGCGCGTGCCCCCCGGATGCACCACGGACGGGTCCCTGATCTTCACAAGCGACGACATCGTGTCGCTGCGCACCCTGCCCCGCGCGCTGGTGGTGGTGGGCGGCGGCGTGATCGGGGTCGAGTACGCCTCGATGTTCGCGCGGCTGGGAACCCAGGTCACGCTCGTCGAGGCGCATGACCGCCCCATCTCGTTCATGGACCACGAGACGGTGGACGAGTTCATGCACGAGCTGCGAGAGCGGAAGGTCATCTTCCGCTGCGGCGAGGCCGTGTCGTGCATCAGCACGCAGGACTCCGGCGGCGCTGCACGTGCCGTCGTGGAGCTCGAGAGCGGCAAGCGACTCGTGGGCGACTGCGTGCTCGTATCGGCTGGGCGCCAGGGCTCGGTGGACGGGCTGAACCTCGAGGCTGCGGGCCTCTCGGCGACCGAGCGCGGCCTCATCAAGGCTGACTCCTTCTTCCGGACCGCTGTGCCGCACATCTACGCCACCGGTGACATCATCGGCTTCCCCGCGCTCGCGGCCACGAGCGCAGAGCAGGGCCGCATCGCCGCATGCCACATGTTCGGCGAGCCTGTGGCGTCGATCGGCGACCGCTACCCGCTCGGCATCTACGCGATTCCCGAGCTCTCGGCCGTCGGCGCCACCGAGGAGCAGCTCACCAAGGACCGCGTGCCGTACGAGATTGGCGTCGCGCGCTACTCGGAAACTGCGCGAGGCCAGATCAGCGGCGCATCGAGGGGATTCCTCAAGCTGCTCTTCCACCGCACCGACCGCACGCTGCTGGGCGTGCACATCTGCGGCGCAAGCGCCACAGAGCTCGTGCACATCGGCCAGGCGGTGATGGGCCTAGGCGGCGGCCTCGACTACCTGCTCTCGACGGTCTTCAACTACCCGACGTTCGCCGAGTGCTACAAGATGGCTGCCCTCAACGCCGCCAACAAGCTGCGCGTGGAGTAGCGC
>CAZKTN010000011.1:0-23093 GCA_964555705.1 uncultured Isosphaeraceae bacterium
TCAGCTGCGCCGGACGATCCCGCCGATCGGCATCGCTGCGCTGCGCGACACCGCCGCGAGCAGGATCGCGCCCGCTGCAATCATCGCCATCGACAGCAGCATGGGTTCGGTGACCGGACCGATGCTGAACGCCTCCGCATCCGGCGCGCGCAGCTGCTCGGTCCCGACGCGAAGCACGCCGTATGCGATGAGGAACCATGCCGACACCACGCCGGGCTTCTCAGGCTTCCACCATGCGATGCACAGCGCACCGAGGAGCAGGGGACCGTCGGTGATCGCCTGCATGAAGTTGTTTGGCCAGTATGCGGTGAGCAGCGGCTCGAGCTTCGCGAGCACCTCAGGCCGCTTGAGGTACGCCGCGCGGTACACGGCCTCAGGCAGCGGTAGCGCAGGATCGACGAGCGGCGCAAGCGGCGCGAGCGACTGCACTGGGAAGTCCGGCTGAAGCACCTGCGCCGGGTACTTCACGCTCCACCACGGCGGATTCGCCTGCCAGTCCGCGGGAAGCGGCTTGCCCCACAGCTCTCCGTTGACCCAGTTGGCGAGACGGCCGAAGCAGAGTCCTGGTGGCGCAACGAACGCCGATAGGTCGACCGCATGCAGCATCGGGATGCCTTGCCTGCGCCCGTACCACATCGCGCAGAGGATCACGCCGATGATGCCGCCGTGGCTCGACATGCCGCCCTTGTGGAGCGCGAGAAGTCCCCACCAGGGGAATGATTCGCTGAAGGTCCAGAGCAGTGCGCGGTCGTAGAAGATGACGTGACCCACACGGCCGCCGACCACCACGCCAACAACGAGAAACGTAAGCAGGTCGGTGACCTGCGACGTTGAGAGCGGCGTGCGGCCAGTACGCGAGAGCCAACGCAGCAGGAGCCACGCGACGAGGAACCCGGCGGCATAGGAGAGGCCGTACCAGCGCGGCCCGAACCCTGGCGAGATCTCGATGGCGAAGGGCGAGAGGGTGTGGATGATTGACCCGATCACGCGAGCGGAATCCTACTCATTGCGCTGCACTGGCTGAGTTGCGCGAAGTTTGGGCGCACGGAGCGGATGGCCCGTGGCTCGTCGCTAGGGTCGCGCGACATGGACAACATGCGCAATGACGCCACGAAGCGGCTGCGCCGCACAGCGCGCGACCCGCCGGGGCGAATGCAGCCGCCTGTGGCATGGCTCACGTGGTGTGCAGTCGCGCTTGTCGCTGGCGCATGCCTTCCGCAAGGTGCGCGGGAGACCGTCTCGCGGTCCATCGCGCATGCGATCGAGCGGGTGCCGTTCGCATGTGGCGGACACACGCTCAACATGGGAACACCTGACACGCATGCGCTTGTCGCGACCCTCGCGTGCGCCTGTGTCACGTGCGGTGCGGCAGCCTTGACTCTGGGCGCGCCGACCTTGCGTCGAGCCGCCGGCGCACTCGCCATCTTGCTGTGCCTCCTGTCCTGCTGCCTGCTCGGCGCTGCATGGCGGCAGCGTGCCGACGAGTCGTGGACGGCGCTCGTGCGCCATATCGCGCCTGACAGCGCACCACGCCTCGTGGAGATTGTGGGCGTTGCGCTCAAGCCGCCTTCATCCGACGAGCGAAGCCACTTGGGCGATGCGTGGGGCGACACGCTGTCGCGATTCACCCCACCGTCGCCCTCGTCATCCCTCGACATGCGCATCCAGACGCCCTTCGGGCCAGCCACCGTCCGCGTGCGTGTGGATGGTCACAGGCTCCCGTTGCTCGCAGGCGACCGTGTGCGCGCCACCGGATGGGTGCGCACGCTCGGCGCTACGACAAATCCTGGTGGCTTCGACGGAGAGCGCTGGTCCGCATCGCGGCGTGTGGCCGCCATCATGGACGCCGAATCACCGGCCCTCGTGTCCAGCGAGGGACCTGATGATGGCATCGACGGCACGCTCGCGCGATGGCGCGCCCGCGTCGAGGATCACCTCCAGCGGTCGATGCCAGCATGGGCATCGCACGCGGCGCGTGCGCTCGTCGGCGCCAGCATCATTGGCGTGTCGTGGCCCGGCGCAAGCCTCGCGAACGATGCGTTCGCGGGCACCGGCATCCAGCACCTTGTGGCGATCTCCGGCTTCAATATGGGCGTTCTTGCGGCCGTCGCGCTCGTGCCGCTGGCACGGCTCCGCAGGCCGCGCCTCGAAGGCATCGCACTCATCCTGCTTGCGGCCGTGTTCGCGGCGTCCATCCACACCGAGGTCTCAGCGGTACGTGCAGCACTCATGGCTGCGGGAGTGGGTGCCGTCCGCCTGGCCGGACTTCGCTGCTCCGGCGAGGCGGTCGTCGCCATCGCGGCGATCGCGATCGTGGCCACTGACCCGCCGCAGGCGGCGAACCCAGGATTCCAGCTCAGCTTCGCTGCGGTGATCGGTCTCATGCGCGCATCACGGCCGCTCGAGCGCGCGCTGATGCGTGCATGCACGGGAGACGGCATCACGTCGGTACTGCTGCGCAAGGCGATTCCCGCGACGAGCGCATCGATCGCCGCATGGAGCGCCACCGCCCCGATCACGATCACTCACTTCGGCCAGCTCGCGCTGTGGGCGATTCCCGTGACGATCGCGCTCTCGCCGCTCTTTGCCGCGCTGGTCGTGGCGGGAAGCGCCGCACCCGCGCTGCATGCGCTCTCGCCGCCTATCGGCTCTGCCGTTGGCGCATTTGCCGCCGCCGACGCGCAGCTGCTTGTGAGGATGGCGTCGCTGGCCACCTACCTGCCTGGCGCCATCGTGCGCACTGGTGTGACGGGACCGGACCAGGTCGATCCTCCCGGCACCTCGCACACGCTCCGCATCGACTCGATCGATGTGCGTGACGGGTCGTGCCACCTCATCCGGTCACGTGACGCCGCCATTCTCTTCGATGCTGGCTCCCTCGGATCGGCCACACTCGGTAGCGGCACAGTGGTGCCGGCGCTGCATGCGCTTGGCGTGCGACGCATCGACGCGATCGTCGTGTCGCACGCGAACTTCGACCACTACAGCGCTGTACCTGAGGTGATCGAGGCAATGGGCGTACCGAGGCTGCTTGTGAGCCTCGATTCGCTCGAGCGCGCGCGGAAGTCGCCACGGGGATCGATGGCAGCCGCACTCCGCCACGCGCGCGACTCCGGATGCGCCATTGCCACCGTAGGGCAGGGCGATGAGTTTTCGGTCGGTCGCGACATGCATGTGCGGGTGCTGTGGCCTCCGCGCACACCCGCAGTGGCGCCGCCACCGACCGCTCCGCCGTCAGCCACCGCCCGCGGCAAGCGACCACGCGGCGTATCCGAGAATTCACGCAGCGTCACGATGCTTGTCGAGGTCCGGCACGAGGGGGTGGATCCCGCTCGTGCGCTCTTCTGTGGCGACCTCTCGGGCCATGCCTGCGATGCCGTCACCGACCAGATCCACCACCTCGCCGGAACCATCGCCATCGCGGAGGTTCCGCATCACGGATCGCCCGATCCCGCCGCGGTGAGGATGCTGAAGGTCCTGGATCCGTCCGTCGCGATCCAGTCGACTGGTGCGAGGAGGCTGCAGCGCGATGCGATCGCGTCGCTGCTGACGTTCACGGAACCGTTCGCCGATGCGTCGGCGCAATCGGGGGCCGCACACGATGGCTCCGCCTCATTCGAGCACAGGACTCAGCATGATGGGCGTGCGGTGCCGCGCCTGGTCACCGCGCGGCATGGCGCTGTTGCGGCCGTCATCGGCGGGGACGGGTCGCTTCACGCGGGAAGGTTCGATCGCGACCGGTACGTGTGGCGCACGCTGTTGCCCGCGTCAGTTGCCGCCCGGCCCACGCACCAGGAGCAATGCTCGGTCGAGGACGAGTACGTCCCCGATTGCAGCGCGCTGCCCCTCGCCGATCTCGATCGAGAGCGCAGCGTCCGCTCCAGAGAGCGCTGGGTCGAGCCTGAGGTCGAGCGTGAGCGTCGGGGTCGCCGCATCGAGTGTCGCCCTGACGAGCTCACGCTCGCCCTGCTTCACGACAACGGGGGCATGCGCCCAGGGGCGAAGCCTCTCGCGCACGAGGAGCTGGCCCACAAGCCGCTCGCTCCCCTTGGGGACTTCGTAGACGAGCCGTACAGGCCCCCTGATCTCCAGCGCGGCGAGGCCGAGCGGGGGATTGGCATCGAGCGCCTCCGGTCCGACGGGCGCGCTCGTCGCCAGGGTCACATCCGTTGCGGGCTCCACAACCGGCGCGAGCGTCGCCAGTGGCACGATCCGGGCGTCGCCTGCCGTGCCGAGCAAAGCCCCGTGCATCTCCTCGGCCGTGAGCACCACGAGACTGCGACCCGCCAGCAGCGACGGTCCCGCAAGCGCGAAGGCAAGGTCGCCCACCGGCTTGAGCTCTGTGCCGTCAAGGACGGTGCCATCGGCCTGCCACACGCGGACCGGCAGCCGAGGCGTGGGGCTTGTGACGAATCCGCATGCGGCGATCCGGTCCACCGGAATCTCGCGGCGCTGTCCCTCCTGCTCGATGACGAAGACCTCGCCGATGCGCTCGACGACACCCTCGATCACGTCACCGTTGGACAGCTTCACCACATCGGCCGCCTGTGCCAACGGAATCGCCACGCCGCCCTGAAGCGAGAGTCCTGCCACACGGTCCAGCGGCGCATCGATGGCGCCAAGCCCGAGGTGCTTCCACACCACGCGCATGCCGCCGTCCGGATCCGTGAATGCGCCAGCGAGCGATCCCGGAAAGCGCTGGCCGTCAGCCATCACCATCTCCGACTGGCCCGCCACGGCACGGAAGGCCGGCCTTCGCTCGCGGCCCGCGAGCAGTGCGCGCCCATCCGGCCCGAGGACCGCGAGCGCACCAGCCATCGCCTGGCTCCCGTCAGCCGACACGAGCGAGCCATCGGCTGTGAGCGTCGCGTCGGTCCACGATCCATCTGCCCGAAGCGTCGCGCAGGTGACCTTCTGCACCGGCACCATCTCGCGCTGCACCGAGCCGGATCCAGGGACTGCGTCCTGCGCGAGCGAGTGCGCGGCAGGCACCGCAACCGCCAGGGCTGCGCAGAGTGCAGTGATTGGGTGAGCTCGTTGATTCGCGTGCATCGGTGCGTTGGCGTGTGGCCTGGCTGGCGTGAATGGCGTGATTTGCGCGGCGTGTGCGGCTTCAGTGGCGTGCGTGGCGCGCGCCTCAGCGCTGGAAGATCGGCAGGTATCGCTTGGGCATCTGCGCCACCACAAGCGCCATCGCTGTCGCGTACGCGTTGCCGGACTGGTGATCGACCCAGCTTCCATCCTCCGACTGAAGTCTCACCAGTTCATCACGGATCCCTGGCCACCACTGCGCCCACCACTCTCCGCCCGCGAGGTACATCGCCTGCACCGCGTAGTAGTGGCCGTAGAAGTAGTAGGGCTGGATCATGGGACCGCCGCTTCCCGGCGGCGCAGTGCGCGCGAGGTAGTCGAGCGCGCGCGCAATCGAGTCGTCCTCGTAGATACCCGCATAGAACAGCGTCGCCACTCCTGCCGCAGACCGCGGCCAAGCGCTCGCGCCTGACACGCGCATGTACCTGAACCCGCCATCGGCATTCTGGCACTCGCGCACGTACCGCACGGCGGCATCGATCGTCTCCTTGGGCACCTTGATGCCGGCATTGCGCGCGCTGCGCATCGCCATCACCTGGCAGATCGTCACGGACACGTCCGCGTCGTAGGGCACAGGGTTGTAGCGCCAGCCGCCCTCGTCGTTCTGGCTGTTCACGATCAGCTGCACGGCACGCACAAGCGCATCGCGCACGCGCGTGTCCTGCGGGTTCATGCCGTACACCTCGCCGAGAAAGAGCGCCGCGAACCCATGGCCGTACATCGGGCCTGTGGAGTTCTCGACCGCGAGCAGGCCGCTCTCCTCGCTGCTCCTGAGCACGTACTCGAGCGCCTTCGCCACGTTGTCGCCGTAGCGGCCACGGCCTGGCACATGCCCATCAGCGAGGAACGCGATGCCGCACAGGGCCGTGATGCCGACGTGACGGCTGAACCGGCCGCGGCCGAACGAGCCGTCGTCGTTCTGCACTGATGCGAGGTACGCGAGCCCACGGGTGACGGCACGCTCGAGCTCAGGCGTCGTTTCGCCCGACATCGGCGCGTTCTCGGCGCCCGCGGCGTCGCTGCGCGCAGGGGATGCAGACGCTGCAGATGGCGCATTCGCGCTCGGTGCAGCGGGTGGCGCAACTTGCGGCGCGATCGCACGCGGTTCCTCCGCTTGTGCAGCGGCCGGATTCGCAGCGGCCGGTGCCGCACCCGGAACTGCAGCACCCTGCGGCGCCGCGGCGCAGACGCACGCGAGCGCCACACATGCGATCGATGCAATCGTGCGCCGGACAGCGCGGGCTCCAGCGCTCACGCTCACTTGCGGGCCTCCTCTGCGATGCGCCTGTAGTACTGCTCGGTCCACCACTTGTAGGTGGTGCTCATCTTCTCGCGGAGACCTTGGCGCACGGCCTCGCGGGTCCGTGCCGGAAGCCTGCCCCACTCCGCCTCGGACTGCTCAAGCGGACCGCCCTGAGCCGCCTCAGCCGGATCGACCTCAGGCATGCCGCCCTGCGGCTCGCCGGCTCCACCCGCCTCGCGCTGGGCCTGCTCCTGTGCACGCCGACGCGCCTCCTCCGCAGCCCGGCGCTCAGCCTCGCGCTGCGACTCCTCATCGCCCTGAGACTGTCCTTGCTGCTGCTGCTGGCCAGACGACTGCGACTGCGAACTGGAGGACGAGCTCGAAGACTGCTGCTGCCGCTGCTGCTGCTGTTGCCTCTGCTGCGCGCTCTCGATCAGCGCATCGAGCCGCGCGATCGTCTCCGCCTGCACGCGCTGCACTGCGGTGCCGCTCTCCTTGCCGTCGAGCAGCGTCGCGCTGCGGCGCATGCCCGCCACAACTTCGCGCATCAGGTCGCGCAGCTGCTCGTCGTTGAGCACCTTTGCGAGCCGCTCGCGTGCCGCCCGCTCAGCCTCTGCAGCGGCGCGGGCTGCATCATCGGCGGCAGGGGCCTCGCCCGACCCGCCCTTGCGGTCACCGATGCCGAGCAGCTCGTCGAGACTCTTGGGTGGCGGTGATGCAGGCGATTCCGGCGGTGCGACTCCTTGCTTCGCCGAAGACTGGTTGCCCGAAGGCGCCGCAGACTGCGGCCACAGCATCGACGGCGCCGGCGATCCAGGCCCTGGCTGCACCTGCGCTCCGTCACCGTCGGGCGCATCATCAGGCACCTGCTCCACCGATGGGCCTGCGCGCTCACGCTGCTCCTGCATGCGCCGCTCGATCTCCTCTCGCACCTTCTCGGCGAGCGCGGCGATGTCCGCCTGCCTCTGCGCCACAGTCCTGAGCATCTCCGCCGGCAGCTCGCCGGCACCGACAGCCCGCGTCCGCTCCGCGAGGCCGTGCTGCACCGCGCGAAGCACCTTCAGTTCCGCTACCGGCGGCACGACCGGTTCGTCGGCCTCTCCCTCTCCGCCGCCACCGCCGCCGCCACCCTGGTCGCCGCCTTGTGCCTGCGCCTCCTCGAAGGGATTTCGTTCGGCTGCCTGCTCGGCGAGCGCTGCAGCCAGGCCCCGCAGGATCTGCAGCACGTCCGCGCACTCCGCTGCGGTCTGCGCGCGTGCAGTGCCGTCACGCAGGTCCGCTGCCGCACGCGATGCGGCATCCGACAGCGCCTCGGTCGAGTTCATCAGCACTTCCGATGCGCGGACATCCTCGTTGTCATCGGCGATCGCACGTGCGGCGGCACGCACCGAGTCCTGCTCGACACCGGCACGCCGTGCCTCCATGATCCTGCGCCTATCGCGCGCGGCACCAGCGTCAAGCTGCGAGAGTGCGGTCACCGCGACCACCACGCCCTCTTGCCTGTCGGCGAGCGCACGGTAGGCCTCGGCCAGCGCGCGCACACGGCGCTCGCGGTCGCGGGCCTCGTTGCGGCGCTCCTCGCTGCGCGCAAGGTCGCGTGCCTCGCGGAACAGCGTGGTCGCACGGGCTAGCGCACCCGCACCATCGGCCACCGCAGGGGGCGCCCGGCGCAGCGCCGACGCGCCACGGCCCGCGCTCTCAGCGCCACGCTCCACCGTGCGGACGATGCGCTGCATGCTCGGTCCGCCCGCTCGACCCTCATCGGCCACCGCAAGCGCCTGCTGGTTGAGGGTGCCAGCCTCGCGCGCCTCAGCCTCCGCCGCGGACGCATCGGGGGCAAGCGCATCAGCCGATCGCTGCGCGCTCTCGGCGCGCGTGAGAAGCCCCTCCAGTGCCTCGAGCATCGATGCGAGCCGGCGTCGAAGGGTCTCGGTACGCGACCGCTCATCATCGGCAAGCTCCGACATCATCTGCTTGACGGTCTCAGCGGCCTGCGCACTCGCGCGGCTCGCCTCATCCATCCGGTTCTCCCGGGTCGACTGCGCAGCCTGCTCGGTGCGGGACTCGAGCGATCCCTCCTCACCCCGGCGCACGGCCTCGCGCAGCGCCTCCGCGCGCGCAGGATCCGCTGACTTCACGCGCTCTGCGCGCTCCGCGAGCGCCTCCATCGCCTCGCGTGCAGCACGCGCCGCCTCGTCGGCAGCCTGCGCCGCGCGGTCGAGCTCAGCCGCCTCTGCCGCATCAAGCTCCTCACGCCCGCGTCCGGCGGTGCGTGCCCCCGCAGCGCGCCGGGCCGCATCGGCCTTCGCGAGCGACTCGGTCACCTTCTCGAGCTGGCGGCCCGCAGCCCACGCATCGCGGTCGCGGTCAAGGAGCGTCGCAAGATCCTCCAGCTCCGCGCGCACGGCCTCCTGCGCTGTGCGAGCCTGAGCCTGTGCACGCTCCGACGATGCACGCGCGCGCGCCGCGTCGGCGGCATTCCCGGCGCGGTCCGCATCCTGCGCCGCCTGCGCGGACTCGGCGGCGCCCTGCATGCCCTCGCGAGCCTCGTTCGACCGCGCTGCAGCCTCGGCCACCAGGTCCTCGGCCGCATCAAGCACACTGCGCAGAGCATCGTCATCTGCACGGTTGCGGGCGAGCCTCGAACGGAGCCCAGTCACCGTGCGCTCGAGCCCTGCGAGCCGTTCGCTCAGCTCGCCCTGCGGGCGCACCATCTCGCCCGGCGCGTCATCGCGCTCGATCAGCGCCCGCTGGCGCTCGTCCGATCGGATCGCCGACTGCCGCAGCGCCGCCAGCGCCGCACGCATCTCCTCGTCGAACTGCGATCCGGAGATCACGCGCAGCCGGCGCGGCACGCTGCGCACGCCATCAGCACCAGAGCCAGCCATCCGGATGTCCGATGCCACACCATAGAGCTCAAGCACATCTCCTGGCGCAGCGCCGGTTGACGCCACATCGAGCGCACCGTCGACGCGCGCCTGGCGCTGTCCCGCGGATGGAGTCGCGGCCGCGACCTGAGTCACCGTGCCGCCGCGCGCCACATCCGCGCGGAGTGCGCCAACCGCAAGGTCATCGCGCGCCTCAACACGGACCGGAACCACAGCGGTCGGCAGCACGGTCTCGTCAGCGGCCGGCTCCGACACGACCACCTCTGGCGGACGATCCTCCACCACGGACACATCGATGGTGACAGGGTCCACATTCGCCACGCCATCGGAGTCGCGCAGGTTCACCGAGAGCGTCGCGTCGCTGATCGCCTGCCACGAGATCTCCCATACCGCTGCGCCGACCTCGTCGGCCACCACGCGAACCTCAGGCACCGTGTCCTGGCCCTTCATCGAGAATGTGGCCGCGATCCACGCCGCAAACGCCTCAGGATCGGACACCGCGTCCGGTGGCGCCGCCGCACGCGAGGGCTGCATCGTCACCGTGATGCGCGATCCGGCAACCACCGGGTCCGTGATGCGGCCCCGCGAACCCGTCGCATCTCCGAGATCCTGCTCGCGCGGAGGCACCGCATTGCGCGCGTAGTCCGGCGGCGTCACGGTCGCCCTCGCCGATGCGATCGATGGCGGCTCGACGATGTCCACGCGCTGCACCGGCGTCGACACGTCAGCGGTGCGGAACTGGAACTCGATCGCGCGCTCCCCCGGCTCAACGAGCCGCTCGAAGCGCGCACCGGACTGGCGCACCGCAAGCGACTCCTCCCAACCGCCGAAGAGCCCGCTGGCGTTCATGCGCCGGATGCGGACCCACACCCGCTCGCGTGCCGCATCGCCACGCGTCAGCTCTGCGCGAAGAGGAAGCGCCGCGCCCCGCGGATGGTGCGTCACCTCTGTCCTGCTCTCGATGCCGGTGCGCGCCGGCCACTCCGCTGCGGTCCATGGCATGAACAGCCGCTGCATGCCGACTGCGCTCATCGTGGGCGCGACCGCCGCGATGACGAGCGCTACGGCCCCCATCGCCGCAAGGCGCACCACACGTCGCCTGCACGGCCGTGCGTCGATCACCCCGAGCACATCGCGCTCGTTCACGTTCGTGACGACGCCGCGAACGACTGCGGCCTCGAACGGCGATGCGCCCGCTCCTGACGCGCCATGCGCCGACGCGAACTCGAGCGCCGACGCGATGCGCCCGCTCATCGCCGGAATCCGCCGCTCCGCCTTCAGCGCGATCGACACTGGCGACACCCGCATCCGCCATGCGGGACGGATGCGCCTCCACACCGTCCATGCCACGGCGCCGGTCCACACCGCAAGGAGAACCGCGCGAAGCGGAGCCGGAAGCCGCAGCATGAGGTCGATGAGGATGAATGCGCACGCAAGCGCCAGCGCGAGCGCGCCCAGCGAGCTGAGCCTCTCGACGACCAGCAAGGTGCGCACCCGATGCGCCGCCCGCTCGAACACGGCGGTAAATGAGCTCATCGTTCGTCAGGAAGCCTACGCGAGCCGCACGGCCCGGCGGCCAATCCATTCGGCGGCAAGCAGCAGAATGAGCAGCGCCAGCGCTGCAGGGCTGCGCGTCAGCGGGTCAGTGGTCGATTGCGAGCTGTCCGATGCGCGCCGCGGGATCAGGTCGGGCACCGCATCGAGCGCGTCCCGCTGCAGCACCACGCCACCGGTCGACTCCGCAATCGCCCTCAGCTGCGCATGGTCCGTGGAAGGATCCGCGGACTCGAGGTCCCCGCGCACGCTCTCGACCACAGCCTCGGCCTGGCCGACTCGGCTGTCATCCACCCGGATGCGCCACACGCCCGGCTCCTCTGGCGCCCACGTCGCAGCCCACACCGCCTCACCTGCGCCCGAACTGCGCCGAAGCTGGATCACCTGCGCAGACCCTCCATCGATGCGCTCCGCACGCGCCTCGACCGCCGTGTCGCCGACAGCCTCCGCCACCTTCGAGTCGGTGACGACGAGCCTCAGTACGGTGCCCCTCGCGACCTCCACCATCCGCGCGTCGGATTCGAGCACTGCACCCCTTCCGCCTGCGTCGACCGAGTGGCGCGCAAGGAACCGCAGCAGCTGCAGCCAGAAGCGCTCCTGGTACGTCTCGCCAACGCCACGGCGCCAACGCCATGTCTCGTCCGTCGCGACGTAGATGACCTGCCCGGAACCGAACCGCATCGAGAGCACCACCGGCCATCCCTCGTCACGCAATGCGCCCGATGCGCGCGCGAGCACCTCCGTCGCAGGCTTGAGCTGGCCGGCGTCGATCCGCTGCACCCACTCGAGTTCGGCGAGCGACGTGGGCCAGTCGGCGCTTGCGTCGCCGAGCCTCATCACTCCAGCGCGGCGCGCTGCACCTGTGGGCGCAAGGCCCACGGGCTCGTCGATCCGCTCGATGGAGGGCCCGATCCTGATCGGCACAAGGTCCTCGAGCGCTGTGCCTCGCCAGCTCACTGGCGTTGACCTCTCGCCTGCAAGCCACAGCAGGCCAGCGCCACGCTCGGACACCGCTGTGGCGATCTCCGACACCTGCGTCGGCGACAGCGCGCCCGCGGGAACATCGCCGAGGATCACGAGGTCGTATGCGCTGAACTCCTCGCGCGTCTGCGGGAGCCGGTACAGCGGTGCGTTTCCCTCCTGCGCGAAGTCCCTGTCCGCTGAGAGCAGCATCACCGATGCCTCGATCGACGGCTCGCGCACGAGCATGTTCTTGAGGTACCGGTACTCCCATCTCGGGTAGCCCTCGATGTAGAGGATGCGCAGCGGGCGATCCACCAGCTCCACATCGACGCGGCGCTCGTCGTTCCCTGGCGACAGGTCACGCGGCGCATCCGCATCGAACGGGCGCACACGCACCGACCATCGTGCGCGACCCGCATCGGCCGGGCTTGAGACGAGCGTCGTCTCGAGCCTTCCGTCCTCGAACTCGCCTGGCGTCAGGGTGCGCGCGTCGAGCACGCGCCCCGAGTCCAGATCGACGAGCTCCACGACCATCGAGGACTCAGGCGGCCGTCCGCGCACCTGCACCACGGCTGTCACCGGCACCTGGTCGCGCACGAAGGCGCGGGCCGGACCCTCCGCGTCGGTCACCGCAATGTCGGACACGGCATCCGACGATCCCACAGGAAGCACGAAGACGGGAACCGACTTTGACTGGAGTTCGCGCAGAAGCTCGCGCTGCACCGGTCGCTGCGACCTCCCGTCACTCACGAGCACGATGCCTGCGAGCGGCCGCCCGCCCGCAGCACGCTGCGCTGCCGTGAGCGCTGAGCCGATGTCCGTCGCCCATCCCTCGGGCGCGCCTGGCGCACGCGGATCGAAGGGGACAGGCGTGCCGTGGAACCCCAGCCACTCCACATGGCGCTCCTGCGCCAGCCGGTCCCACGCCGGATCGCTCAGCATGTCCTGCGCGGACGCATCACGCGACAGCGGACCGTCCGTCACCTGCATGCTGCGGCTGCGGTCGACGAGCACCACGACGCAGTCGCGCTCGAGCTCGCGGACAGTGTGCGTCCACTGCGGGCCGGCAAGGCATGCGACAAGCAGCAGCAGCACCAGGCCCCGAAGAGCGGCCAGCGCTACCGCCGAGTTTCGCGATGCCTGGAGCGCGCGGTAGGTCACCCACGCGGCAGCGCCCGCGGCAAGCACGCAGCATGCGATGGCCCACGGAGGCATCGGCGACTGCCAGGACAGCGAGATGTCCTGCGCCTCGGCGGGAATCGATTCGATGCCGAGGAACCACCGCCACGCCGGTGTGTGCGCCCACTGGGGCAGCGCCATCGCAAGGGTGGCAATCACGCGACCCTCCTCACCGCGCTTGCCGCCGCACCGATGTGCGATGCGGCACGGCCCATGGCCATCTCCGCCAGTGCGAGCGCGAGCGCGAGCGCGAAGAAGATCCACGCAAGCGAGATGCCCCGCTCGGCGACTGGAGCATCACCTCGACGCACGCCCGTGCCTGAAGGGCCGTCGCCACGCCACTGTGCGATCGCCGCCGCACGCTCCTCCGGCGGGCCCACAGTCACCTGCGCGGGCACCGCGGCCGCAATCCACCTCTCCACGGTCCCGGAATCGGTCGGAGCTGTGTCCGCCCACTCCGGCATGATGTCCACTGCGCATAGCGCGATGCGCCGGCCGGATGAGTCGAGGATCTCAGCGCAGCCAGGACGCATCAGCGGCTCCGAGAGCGTGCCGTCTGGCGAGACCGCGACGTTCGACTGGGCATCGATCATCCGCAGCTGGCCTCCACCGAACGTCGCCGATGGTGGCTCGATGCGCATCGCACCGGTGCGCACACGTCGCGCAGAGGATGCGATCGCCGCGCCCTGCCTCACCACCTCCTGCATGAACGGCACCATGATCGGCTTCACGGGCATCGATGACCACGACACCTCAGGCGCCACGGCCACCAGCACGAGCACGCCACGCCCAACTTGCGCCGACGCCGCAAGCGCGCTGCCGTCGCGCATCGCGAGCAGCGTCTCGCCCCCTGCGGGCGGCACCTCGATCGAGTGTCGCCGAGACACGGTCACGGGACCGACGAGGTCACGAAGCTCAGGCGCGAGCTGCGACAGCAGCCTTGATGTCGGCTGCTCGGAGGCAAGGCCTGCGCCATCCGGCTCGTCGCGTGGCTCCTTCGAGACGTTCCACCCGAGCCCGCACGCCCCGAGCATGCGATCGGCCCAGGATGATGCCATGCGTGCGGCAGGGGGGAACACCATGACCACGCCGCCCGACTGCGCGAAGTCGGCGAGCGCCTTCGTGGACGCATCATCGAGAAGGTCCGGCCGAAGCACGACAGCCGCATCAGCGTCGCGAAGCGCCTTCGCCGTCAGCGATGCAGGATCGACCATCTCGACGCGCACATCGGCATCCTCCACAGGACGCAGCGCCCGGTCGACCCACCGCGCACCGCGGTCACCCTCGATGGCCCCATCGGCGACCGGCGCATCGCCGACCTGATCCACGACCACCACAGTGAGCGCACTGCCCGAGTCGACCACGATGTGACGCGTGTCATCTGCCGGCTGCGCATCGCCAGCGCCAATCGACACGGTGACTGCATGGCCAGCGCCCGACTCGCCATCAACCTGCGACGGCAGCTGGATCGACAGGTCCGACGACGACTCGCGCTGGCCATCGGCCCATGGGACCGTCGCGCGCGACGCCGAAATGCCCGCCTCAGCCGCAATCGCCTGCGACAGCGCACGCGCCGCCGCGGAGGCGCTCCTTGACACTGTGGCCCGGATTGCCTGTGTGCCCTCGGGTGTCGACGGTCCGCGCGGCAACGACTCGAGCGACATGACCGCCGCATTCACCGGGTCATCCTGGGCAGGCTCTGTCGCTACAGCGAGCATCTCCGGCGACGCATCGCCTGCAGGGGCAACATCACCCTGTCCCGCATCGCCCCAGGTGCCTGCACGGTGGTCGGAGCACACCGCGATCAGCCTGCGGCGCGTTTGCTCTCCCTCACGCGTGTCCGGTTCACGTGCAGCGGCCATCCTGATCGCGGCCTGCATCTGAGACGGCAAGTAAGTGGGCGCCGCCGAGCGAATGGCATCCCGAACGCGGTCGAGGTCCGACGTTGCGGGCCACACCGCCCTGCGAGGTCCCGCATCGGTGCTTCCGGCGAGCACGAGTGCGGCACGGTCGCCTGCGCCCAACCTCCCGATGATCGCGAGCGCCTCAGACTGCGCACGGGACAGTCCTGTCCCGCCACCTGACTCGCACCGCTGCGCGACGCCGTCGTCGAGCACGATGACCGCATCAATGCTGCCCACCGACCCAGCGCTTGAGGCGCCTGCGCTTCGCCAGAGCGGCTCTGCCACCGCCGCCGCCACGCATGCCACCAGCAGGCACCGAAGCGCAAGGAGCACCCACCGCTCGATGCGCCGCCTGCGCTCGGTGCGTCGGATCGCCTCGCGGAGGATTGCCATCGCTGCCCACTGCACAGGCCTCTTGCGCCGCCTGAAGAGCAGGTGGATGAGGATCGGCAGCGCGACGGCGAGTGCGCCTGCAGCGAGAAGCCCGGGTGCCGCGAAGGTCACCTTGCGCTCCTCCGCCGGGAGAACGCCTCTCGGCGCGCAAGCGTCGCCGACAGCACGGGACCGACCGACTCGTGGGTGTCGAACACCGCGAGGTCGAATCCGAAGTCGCGTGCGGCGCGGCGCACCTCGTCAAGGTGCGCCTGCAGCGCATCGAGGTATGCCGCCCTGGCCACGCGCGTGTCCACGTCGACCGACGCCTCTCCCTCGAGTCCCTCGAACGGCGCCTGCTCGTCCATCGCGAACTCAAGCTCTGCACGGTCGAGCGTGCAGAGCAGTATCGCGTCGTTCCCGCGGTGCGCGATGCGCGCTAGGCCGGCACGGACCTCCGCGGCAGGAGCCAGGAAGTCGCTGATGATGATGTAGAGCGCGTGACCGTGGTTCTGCGCGAGCGCCTGGTCCGCCACCTTCGTCCACTGCACCGCACCCTCGACCGGCTCCGATGCGAGGCAGTGCACGATCGCGCGCCACTGGTCCGGCGCGCCAGACTTGCGCACCCCGCCATGAAGCCCATCGGAGAAGATCGCCAGGCCGACACGGTCTCGCTGCGCGAGCGCAAGGAAGCTGACTGCAGCGGCAGCGGCTGTGGCGTGGTCGTACTTGGTCCATCGGCTCGCACCTTGCTGCGCACGGGTGCCGCCCCATCCTTCCTTGGCTCCAAGCGTTCCGAAGCGCATGGACCCCGAACCGTCGACGAGCACGACGATGTCGAGGTTGGTCTCCTGCCGGTACTCCTTCACGTAGAGCTTGTCGGTGCGCGCGAAGACGCGCCAGTCGAGGTGTCGGATGCCGTCGCCCGGCGTGTACTGGCGGTGCGACGCGAACTCCACTGCGGCGCCCTGCCGCGGAGAGGAGTGCATCCCGTTCATGGCGCCCTCAACCACCATCTTCGCGCGAAGCTCGAATGGCGCGAGCTGGGCGAGCGTCTCCGGCGCGAGGTACTGCTCGGCGCGCATCACCCGTGGCGTCGGCTCAGCCACCGGAGGTCGCGTATCGGTCGAGGATCTTGGCCGATGGGGCATCTGCGCCGTCGATGGGCACCTCGCGCAGCAGCTCGGACACGACTCGATCCGTGTCCACACCATCCGCCTGGGCGTTGAAGTTCAGCACCACACGGTGCCGCATCACGGGCAGAGCAACCGCATGCAGGTGGGCAGGCATCACATGCCGCTCGCCCGCAAGGAGCGCCTTTGCCTTCGCGGCAAGCACCAGGAACTGGCTCGCGCGAGGTCCTGCACCCCATGAGACGTAGTCGCGCACGACCTTCGGAAGGTCGCTGTCCGCTGCGGTGCCGGGCGCACCGGTGCGCGAGCCCGTGCCACGCGTCGCACGCACGAGACGAAGCGCGTACCGCACAAGGTGATCGGCGATGGGCACCTGCCGCACGAGCTCCTGGATCCGGATGCAGTCCGCGGCGCCAAGCACGGAGGTCGGCTCTGCGTGACTTGTGCCTGTGGTGCGCTTGACGATCTCCATCTCCTGCGACTCGTCGGGGTAGCCGATGCGCACAAGGAACATGAACCGGTCGAGCTGCGCCTCCGGCAGCGGGTACGTGCCCTCCTGCTCAATCGGGTTCTGCGTCGCGAGCACGAAGAACGGCTTGGGAAGCGCGTGCGTCACGCCGCCTGTGGTGACCTGCCCCTCCTGCATCGCCTCAAGCAGGGCGGCCTGGGTCTTCGGCGGTGTGCGGTTGATCTCGTCCGCGAGCACCACATTGGCGAAGATCGGGCCACGCACGAAGCGCAGCGACCGGGATCCGGACGTTCGGTCCTCCTGGATCACCTCGGAGCCCGTGACGTCCGACGGCATGAGGTCCGGCGTGAACTGGATGCGGGAGAAGTCGAGCGAGAGCGTCTTGGCAAGGCTCGAGATGATCAGCGTCTTGGCGAGTCCAGGAACGCCTTCGACGAGCGCATGGCCTCCGCACAGGATCGACAGGAGCAGCTGCTCGAGCACCTCCTCCTGTCCGACGACGGCCCGTGACAGCTCTCCCCTGATGGTCCTGTAGGCGTCACGCACGGCATCCGCCGCCGCGATCGGGTCGTTCCCATGGAGCCGTGATGACATCGATTCGTCCATGGTGTCTCCGTGCGTTGCGCCGGTCGAGTATAGGTGCGTGCTGTGCCTGAACTGCCGGAAGTCGAGAGCATTCGACGCACGCTCGAGCGTTCCATCGCCGGCCAGGCGATCCGCGTTGCCCACGTGCAGCGCACCGACATCATCGGCACGCCAGGCAAGCTGCGGGCAGGGCGAGGACAACTGGCGTGCTGCGACGCTGACTCGCCGATGCGCGCCGCGCTCCTCGATGGCACACGTGTCGCATCGATAGCGCGGCGAGGCAAGCAGCTTGCGATCGTTGCGATGGACGGCCGTGCGCTTGTGGTGCACCTGGGCATGAGCGGACGGCTTGTCGTCGAGCCACGAAGCGCGGATGCGCATCCGCCGCACACGCACGCGGCATGGCACGTAGGCGAGTCCAGCACCATGCGATTCACCGACCCTCGGCGCTTCGGCGCGCTCGTGCCATGCGCAGATGCGCAAGACCTCGACAGGCACTGGTCCGACCTCGGACCTGACGCCCTCGAGATCGGCGAGAGCGCACTTGCGAGAGCGCTCGCATCGCGACGCACATCCATCAAGGCTGCGCTCCTCGACCAGTCGCTCATCGCCGGACTCGGCAACATCTACGTCGACGAGATCCTTCACCGGGCCGGCATCCATCCGCTGATGCGCGCACACCGGGCCGCCCCGCATGCGGAGCTGGTGGCCCGGTGCATGCATTCGGTCCTCGATGCAGCGATTGCCGCCGGCGGGTCAACATTGAGGGACTATGTCGATGCGACCGGTAACCCTGGGGCGTATGTCACTCTCCACCGCGTCTATGGACGGGCTGGCGAACCCTGCGACCGTTGCCAATCCACCATCAGGTCGGCGGTAGTGGGTGGCCGGACGACCGCGTTCTGCGCGAGGTGCCAGGGGCGGGTCCGTCCGGTCGTTCATCCCTTGTAAAGGAAGAGTTCTCTCTCTTCCCCAGTACAGATGCTGTCATCTTGTGGACAACTCGCGCACGCGCGGGCGCATCATCAGTCGCAGCATCGGTTTGCGAGCCGAAGCGGCGCACTGAGAGCATGTCGATCAGCGTCCCGCGCCACGCAAGAGCGTTCTGTGAGCGGACCGTGCAGCTCGGCAAGGACCAGGGCCTGCTCCCCGATCCGCAGAACGGAGGCTGACGACAGACACTCCGGCGCCCGCAGAAGACCGGTTATCCACAGCGTGCAGACAGGGGGCGGTCACTCGGCTCGGGTACCGAGAACGCCCTCGAGGCGCTCGACGGCCTTGCCCAGGTCCGGATCCTGGTCGCGCCGCGACCCGATCGTTCGGATCGCGTGCAGCACCGTCGTGTGGTCGCGGCCGCCGAAGTAGCCGCCGATCTCCTCGAGGCTGTAGCGCGTGTACTTGCGCGCGAGCCACATGCACACCTGGCGGGGAAGCGCTATGGACTTGTGCCGGCGCTTGCTCATCAGGTCGCTGAGCTTGATGTCGTAGTACTTCGTCACCGCATCGATGATCGTCTGGATCGATGGCTGGTTCGGCACCGTGCCGGCAGGGTCCTCAGACAGCGCGGCCTTCGCGGCGTCAAGCGAGATTGCCACGCCGTTGGCCATCGCGTAGCCGCGCACCTTCGTGAGCGCACCCTCGAGCTCGCGGATGTTGGAGTCGATGCGCGCCGCGATGTACGCAGGCACCTCGTCCGGAAGCTCGAGGTTGTGCAGCTTTGCCTTCGCGCGGAGGATCGACACGCGCGTCTCGTAGCAGGGCCGGTCCATGCGTGCCACGAGACCGCAGTTGAAGCGGCTCACGAGACGCTCCTCAAGGTCAGGGATCTCGTTGGGCGCAGCGTCGGACGAGAGCACGATCTGCCTGCTGGTCTGGTACAGGCTGTTGAACGTGTGGAAGAACTCCTCCTGCGTCTGCTCGCGCTTGGACAGGAAGTGGATGTCGTCGATGACGAGCATGTCCGCAGTCCGGAACCGGTGGCGGAACTCGTGCATGCGACCCACCTTCACGCACTCGTGGAAGAGGTCGATGAACGTGTTGCACGACAGGTAGAGGATCTTCGCCGACGGCCTCTGCTTGAGGATCGTCTGGCAGATCGCGTGCAGCAGGTGCGTCTTGCCGAGGCCGACGCCGCCGTGGATGAAGAATGGGTTGTAGGCGCGGCCGGGGTTTCCGGTCACCGCCTGCGCCGCCGCGTGCGCGAGCCTGTTGCCGGGACCCACCACGAAGGTGTCGAAGGTGTAGTCCGGCGACAGCACCATCTGGTCATCGAAGCCAGGGAGCGGGTCGCCGGGCACCGAGTCCCGAGCGGACGGCGTCACGCCAGCCTTGCGCTCATCGGCGCCATCGCTGCCGACGAAGCGCACGGCAAGGAGCCGTCCAGTCGCGGCCTGCGCAGCCTCCGTGAAAGGCTGGACGCAGCTGCGCTGCAGGTAGCGGAGACGAACAGGCTCGGTCACCAGCAGCCGAAGCACGCCACCCTCGATCTCGAGCGGCTCGATCTCGTCGAACCAGTGGCGGCAGATGTCGGCGTGATGTCGGCGGAGATAGGCGTTCAGCGCGTCCTTGAGTTCCGCGTCGACATGGGGCATGGGCCAGTTCCTTCAGATGTGCGCACCCGTGCGCATCGCGTGAGCGATGATCCCCACCATCCGTTGGGGCGAGCCGGGCAAAATTAGGGTCGGGTGCGGCGGACCGTCAACCGCCATGTCCAAAATGCGCGACTATGCCTCGGCGTCGGCGTCCGTTGGCGCTGCGCCTGCCACCTCGGCGGCACTGCCTGCATTGGCGGCAGACGCCTCCAGCTCGGCCTGGTGCTCGAGCCTCATCCGGTTTGTGCGGTGGTCCATCAGCATGTGCACGCGGCCAGCCTTCTCTCCAGCGACCTCATCGAGCCGCTGGCGCGCAAACGACAACATCGTGCGTCTCGAGATATGGGTGACCACAACATGCTCGGCCTCCCACGACTCCAGCAGCGTCCGGAGGTCCTCCACGTGCAGGTGCCTGCCAATGCGCGCGCGGTCGCGGTGCTCGGAATCGAAGAAAGTGCACTCGGTGACGATGATCCTTGCATGCCGGATCTCGTCGCAGAGCAGGTGAGGTCCAGGCTCGGTGTCGCCTGTGTAGGCCACGAGCGGGATGTCAACGGACCGCGTGACAGGCTCGCCGCGCATGCGGAGCTCGCGGATGCGGTCCTGCGGCTGGCCGACGAGCTCCTCGCGCAGCTTGTGGCGGCGCTCGATGACCGAAAATCCGAGTGCAGGAATCCCGTGGCTTGCCTCTATGGCACGCAGGAAGATGTTCGGCTTGAGCTCGAACTCGTCTCCGGGCCGCGCACCGACCACCTCGAATGGCGTCTCCTGCCGCTCGAGGTCCACCCACGAGCGCATCATCGCCCGCAGGGGATCAGCCATCGGTGCCGGGCATATGCAGCGGCCTGTGCCGAGCTTCTGGAAGAACCGCTGCGAGAAGTAGTACGGGAGACCCGCAATGTGGTCCATATGCGAGTGGCTCAGCGCGACTGTGGGCGCCGGAAGCACAGCCCTCGGGCATAGACCGATATCAAATGCGACATCGAGCTCAGGCACATGGATCACCGACTGCTCGCCTGCCACCGAGATCCCCTGCACCCTGTAGGGTGGCAGGTACAGGAAGCCCAACTGGCCTTCTTTCTGGGGTGGCTTCGGGACCATTGCGGGAATTCGCCATGCTAGCGGGGTTGCGCTTGCGCGCACGGAGCCTGCATTCGACACTTGAGGTCAGAGTCCCTCATGGGCAGCGCAGACCTCCCCAAGCTTCTTGCGATCGATGACTCGGAGCTCATCCACCGGCTCCTCAGGTCGAGGTTGGCATCGGAGAGGCTCGAGCTCCACTGCGCCATGAGCGGCCGCGACGGGTTGCGCGCGGCGCGCATGCTCAAGCCCGATGTGGTGCTCCTCGATGTCGACCTCGGCGACATGGACGGCTTCGACGTGCTCGTCAGCCTGAAGGACAACCCAGAGACGCAGGACATCGCGGTCATCTTCGTCAGCGCAGGCACCGACACCGCGAGCAAGGTCCGCGGCCTCGACCTCGGCGCAGTCGACTTCATCACCAAGCCTTTCGACATCGTCGAGCTGAAGGCTCGGCTGAGGTCGGCACTGCGTGTGCAGCACCTGATCCAGATGCTCGCGCAGCGCGCGCAGATCGACGGCCTCACCGGCCTCTGGAACCGAACGTACTTCGACCGGCGCCTCAATGACGAGTTCAGCGAGGCCGTGCGCCACGGGCGTCCGCTCTCGCTGGTGATCGTCGACATCGACAGCTTCAAGCAGACCAACGACCAGTACGGCCACATGTTCGGCGACACGGTGCTCGAGCGCTTCGCGCAGATCCTCTCGAGCGGACGTGCGAGCGACGTTGCATCCCGATACGGCGGGGAGGAGTTCGGCATCATCCTGCCGAACATCGCAGCCGCCGAGGCTGCGGAGGTCGCCGAGCGCTACCGCGCGCAGCTCGAGGCAACCACATGGAGCGACCATCCTGGCCTTGTGGTGACTGGAAGCTTCGGTGTGTGCGATCTCGAGCGGCTCGGCTCGCCAATGTCGGTGGACCGGCTCTTCGCGACCGCAGATGCCGCGCTCTACCGCGCCAAGCAGGGTGGCCGCAACCGGGTTGTGGTCGCTGAACCTGCGGTCAGCCGCGTATAACGCGACGCCATGCCGGTGAGGCACGACGAGGCGGTGTGCATCCGCCACTGGGACTACTCGGAGACGTCGCAGACCGTCGGGCTGTACAGCCGCGGTGCTGGACTGATGCGCGCCATCGCCAAAGGTGCCCGCCGCCCGCGCGGCGCATTCGGCGGCGGCATCGACCTCCTCACCCGCGGCGAGTTCGGCGCCATCACCTCCTCGGGGAGCGAGCTCGCGAGCATGGTCGACTGGACGCTGGTCGAGACGTTCCCGCACCTTCGCGTGTCGATCGAGGCGAACAGGGTCGCCTACTACGCGGCAGACATGATCGGCCGCATGAGCGTGCCCCACGACCCGCATCCGGATCTCTATGACGCGCTGGTGCAGCTGCTCCGGGATGCAGCCTCGGGGGCGCCAGCCATTCTCCGGTTCCAGTGGGTTCTCCTGAGCGAGAGCGGGTGGCAACCTCGGCTTGATGCGCACGGCGCACCCGCCGACGGCGTGGTGGCGTTCGACCCGCGGTCAGGGGGCACCGTGCCGGGAAGCCCAGAGGGGTCATGGAAGGTCCGGGTGAGCACACTCGAGGCGATCGGCGGCGTCATTGGGGGCCAGCCGCTGCCTGCAGGGGCAACGGCGCCGATGGACCGCGCGAACCGGCTTCTCGCCGCGTACCTGCGCGACATGCTGGGCACCGAGCCAGACACCATGCGACTGCTGTTTGGCGCGCTGGCGCGCTCCTAGCATCACGGTCCATGCCAGTCACCTACAGGGAGACCTTCCTTCCCAATGGCCTCCGCGTCGCTGCGGAGATCGACTCGAGCGCGCACACATCGGCGGTAGGCGTCTTCGTGCGCACAGGCGCGCGCGACGAGCCGACCGAGCTCATGGGCGTGAGCCACTTCCTCGAGCACATGATGTTCAAGGGATCGGCAACCCGCACCGCCACCGAGGTCAATGACGCGTTCAATGCCATCGGCGCCGACGCGAACGCGTTCACATCGAGCGAGATGACCGCGTACCACGCGCACTCGCTGCCGGAGCA
>CAZKTN010000011.1:23193-37464 GCA_964555705.1 uncultured Isosphaeraceae bacterium
GACCCCGCCCGATACGCAGCGACCCTGTGCACGCAGATCCTCGGGGACAGCGGCGGGTCGCGCCTGCACTGGGCGCTGGTCGAGCCGGGCATCGCCGAGGAGGCCGATGCAGGCTTCGACGGCCGCGACGGCTCGGGCGAGTGCATCGTGTCCGTGGCATGCGAGGTGGATGCCCTCGAGCGCGTTGAGGAGATCGTGCGCCGCGAGTGCGCAGCGCTGTCCGGCTCGATCACTGATGACGACATCATGCGTGCCAAGGCCAAGATCGCGACGGGCGTGGCGCTCGGGGGCGAGAGGCCGGCGGGTCGGATGCGCCGGCTTGGCGGCGTGCTCACGACGCGCGGCACCTACGTCACCCTGGAGGAGGAGATGGCGACCATCGAGGCGCTCACGGTGCGCGACCTTCGCGAGCACCTGGAGGCGTACCCGTACGAACCTGCCGTGGTGGGTTGCGCAGTGCCTGCGTGAGCGCGGACCCTTCACCGAAACTGGCGGCGCCGGCAGCCTGCCTACAGGAACCTGAGCCCTGCCTCGTGGTGGCCAATGTCGCCGAACGGGGTGCGCACCGGCCGTGACCATGCCACGACGAATGCGCGGTCGAGCCTCACCTCCCCGAGCGCACCGGTCACGCGACCTGTGGCGCCTTCGGGGAGCGAGGCGTGAGTCCGTAGCCGCAGGCCGTGTCCGCTGACGTCGAGTGCCTCGTGCGACCCTGGGTGTGACGGGTCATGGTGCCAGCGCACAGTGACCGCCATGGCGGTGTGTGCTCGGCTGTCGAGGCGGCGTTCGTCGGCGAGCGCGGCTTCTGCGGCGCGGCGTAGCGCCGCTCGTACAGATGGAACTGGGTCCATGACCAGAGAGTGCGATGCGCTCACGCCCTGCGCAAGCGGATTGCACGCCGATTGCTGCGCGAAAATCGCGCGAAAAGATGCAGGTTCGGCTTGCCGGTGCCGTGCGGTCAGCGGCGCGCGAGCTGGCGTGCCTGCTCGTCGGCGCGGTAGGAGCTGCGCACGAGAGGTCCGCTCTCGCACACCGTGAATCCGCGCGCGAGCGCCTCCGTCTTGAACATCGCGAACGTGTCAGGGTGCACCCACCGGTCCACAGGAAGGTGGTTGCGCGTGGGCTGCAGGTACTGGCCAACCGTGAGCACGTCGCAGCGGCTTGCGGCCTGCACGTCATCCATCAGCTCGAGCACCTCGTCGTCGCGCTCGCCGATGCCCACCATGATGCCTGTCTTGGTGACGAGGCCGCTTGCCTTGAACTGCCGCAGCACACTGAGCGACCGCTCGTACCTCGCCTGCGGCCGTACCGCCGGATGCATGCGCCGCACAGACTCCATGTTGTGGCTGATGATCTCGGGGCGCGCATCGCATACTGCCTGGATCGCCCTCTCGTCGCCGCAGAAGTCGCCCACGAGCACCTCCACGCTCATGCTGGGGCACGCGCGGTGCACGCGCTCGATCGTCTCTGCCCAGATCGCCGCGCCGCCGTCCGGAAGCTCGTCGCGGTTGACGCTCGTGATCACCACATGGTTGAGCTGCATGAGCGCAAGGCTCTCAGCCACACGCCGCGGCTCGTCGGTGTCCAGCGTCGCTGGCTTTCCGGTCTTCACGTTGCAGAAGCCGCATGACCTCGTGCACGTGTCGCCAAGGATCATGATCGTCGCGCTTCCGCGGCTCCAGCACTCGCCCATGTTCGGGCAGGACGCCTCCTGGCAGACGGTGTGCAGCCGGTGCTCGTCGATGATCGCCTTGAGGCGCTGGTACCCCTCGCCGCCCGGCGCCTTCGCGCGCAGCCAGTCAGGCTTGCGCTGCGGGATCCGGTGATGGACGCCGCCATCCTGGTTGTTGAGCACGAACGCCGACAGGGGCACCACAGCGGGTCCCGTCTGCCGGGCGGTGTCGCCGCCGAGCGGGCGCGGGTGCCGTGCCACTGTGCGGTCGATCGATGACTGGTTGGGCACCTGCGACATCACTGGGCTCCTCGCGCAGGGGTGGGCTTGACGAAGAACCTGTCGGGCACGAGCACGATCCGGCGATCCTCAAGGTCCACAAGCTCGAGCACCCCGCCGATCCAGCTGAAGCTGGGGAACTCGCTGCCCATCGAGTCGAGGCCGACGACGATCACGCCCTCCTTCACCTGCCACGTCCACGTGGCGTCGGTGCTCGCGCCCTTTGACCACCCCCGGCACCGGCCATCCGGGCTGAACCAGATGCGCTCGTACGTGGCGATGGAAGGATCGCTGCGCCCTGCGTCGACGCGCCACATGCCGAACAGCGGCGACGCGGCCTGATCCACCGGCACAGGCCGCAGGCGCGGCCGTCGGCGCGCCGTCGATGCGGTGGCGGACTGGCTACCGCTCGACGACTCGCCCGCCGCTCCCGTCGTGTCGGAATCTGACCGACCAGCCGACGTCGGCGAATCCGATGGCCGGCGGGCGGCGCGAGGGCGGGTCGGCGCAGGCCGCGCAGGGGCGCTCTCACCTGGCGTCAGTGCCACCGGATCCGAGCGGTCGTCCTCGGCCGGAGTGGCGGCCGTCGATGGCCGCGGTGCGCCGTCAGTCGAGGGTCTCGGCGGTTCCGGATAGCCGGCCACGATGTCATCGTCTCCGGTGTAGCCCACGACCTGCCCGCCGCGCATCAGCGCGTCCGCCGCCTCCTTGGTGTCAGGTCCGCGAGCGGCGGTCGCATCTGCCACAGCATTCGGGTCGGCCTTCGGTGCGCACGATGCGGTGCACAGCAGGATGGCAGCCATTGCGCAGATGGACGCAGTTCGAGCCACGGGACCACAAGTGTAGGGCGCAAGGACCGGTAGCCGAAGGCGCTACGCGGCAATCGCGGGAGGGAGCGGCACCGCAAGACGCTCCGCGATCGCGCGCACAATCAGCCCCTCGTCATCTCGGACATTGCCGTCGTGAGTGGCCACCGTCACGCACGCCGACAGGAGACGGCCTCGCTCGCTTGGCTTCAGGCCATCAAGCGAGTCGAGCGCTGCAGACAGCGCATCGAGCGAACGCTGCGACTCATCGGGGAGGCGGCCCGGCACGATGCCGAGTGCCGCGAGTCCGGCGGCGAGCGCCTGCTCCGCGGCGTGAGCGTCACTGCCGGCGGTGCACGCCACCAGGCCAAGGAGCGCCACCACCTGAGGCTGCCTCAACTTCAGTGTCGCGCGATCGGGCGCTGGCCGCGTCGACTCCGCCCGGAAGCGGTCCTCGACCCGGCTCCGCAGCATCTGCGCGACCGTCCACTCGTAGAGGTCGATGCGCGAGTCGATGCGCATGACGCGTGCAACGATGCCCCTGAACGACTGGTACTCGGCAAGCGGCAGCGTGCCTAGCGCGCCGCACGCGACCTCGACGAGCGCAAGTCGCTGGCGCCTCGGAAGGCTGCGCATTGCCGGCAGCATCTCGCGGCACTCGTCGGCGGCAGCTGGATCGCCCGAGCGGATCGCGTCGATCCTGGCATCGGCACCGCCGTCGGCGCCTGCCGCAAGCGACGCGTACACCACCGCTCGAGCGCCCATCGGGTCATGCGCCGCGGCGCGCAGGAGACTGGGCGTCCGCTCAAGCGCATCGTGCGCGGCATCGAGGTGCGCACGGTCGATCGATCCGATGCCCGCAAGGGCCTGCGCGATGCCTGCAGCCGCCGCACCCGCAGGTACCGATGGCAGAGGCGCGCTCGATGCGCCACGCCCTGCACGTGCCGCCGCAGCTGGCGAGGGCCTGGCTGGCGACTCAGGCAGCGCGCCTCCGGCCATCATCTCGATGCGCTTGATGCGTTCGCTCAGCGGTGGGTGGCTTGCGAGCCATGTCCTCACGCCTTCGGTGAAGAAGAAGTGGTTGAACTGGCTTGCCTGCGGGATCGCCAGCGTCGGCTCATGGAGCCGCGAGATCTTGCGCAGTGCGCCCGCGATGCCCGCGGGGTTGCGCGTGTACTGCACGGCCGTCGCGTCGGCGAGGAACTCGCGCTGCCTGCTGATCGCGGCCTGCATCAGACGGCCGAAGAAGGTCCCGATGGCGCCGATCGCGGCGAGCGCGAGGCCGAACATCGCGATTCCGGCCGCGCCGTTGTTCTTGCGTCCGCCGCCACGCGGCGCCGACCGCAGCAGGAAGTAGCCAACGTAGCCCAGCGCCACCATGCCGAAGATCGCGGCCACCGCGCGCAGGTTGATGCGCATGTCGCCGTGGAACACGTGGCTGAACTCATGGGCCATCACGCCTTCAAGCTCGTCCCTGCTGAGCTGCTCGATCGCACCTGTCGTGATGCCGAGCGCCGCATCGCGGATCGACGTGCCGGCCGCGAACGCGTTGATCGACGGATCCCGGATCAGGTAGACGGGCGGCACCGGCATTCCGCTGGCGATCGCCATCTCCTCGACGACGTTCATCACCTTTCGCTCGTTGGGGTCGCGCGTCGAGGGATAGATGCGCACGCCGCCAAGCGCCTCGGCCACCTTCGATCCGTGTCCCCCGAGCGTCACGTACTTCCACATGGCGGGAAGGACGGTGATCCCTCCGATCACCAGAAGGGTGCCGCCGATCACGGCGGGGTCCATCATGACCTTGCTGTCGCCCTGAAGCAGGATGGCCGTCGACAGCCACGCGACCGCAAAGAGCGTGAGCATGCCCATCGCGAAGAAGATGCCGAGCACCCACGTCCTCGACTGCGCCTTGTCCTGCTGCTCGAAGAAGGATGCCATGGACACGCTCCCGGTTGCGCTACATGCCCCGCGCCGCGGTCATCGCCTGGCGTCGCCCGCGAAGGACACGTTCGGCACCGCACGCGCGGACGCGTCGGCCTCGAAGAGGGCCATCGACGCAAATCCGAACATGCGCGCCACCAGGTTTGAGGGGAAGACGCTTATCGAGGTGTTCAGCCGCATCACGGCGTCGTTGTAGGCCTGCCGCGCGAAGGCGATCCTGTTCTCGGTGGACACAAGCTCCTCCTGCAGCGCAAGCATGTTCTGGCCCGCCTTCAGCTCGGGGTATGCCTCGATGCTCACGGTGAGCCGCGCGAGCAGCGAGTCGAGCATGCCCGATGCGTTGGCCGCCGCATGCAGCGCGGCCACGTTGCCAGGGTCGCCTCCGAGGGTCTTGAGCGCCGAGAGCGCCGCGGCGCGCGCGCGCGTCACGCCCTCGATCGTCTCGCGCTCGTGCACCATGTAGCCGCGCACGGCCTCGACGAGGTTGGGCACGAGGTCGCACCTGCGCTTGAGCTGCACGTCGATCTGGCTGAACCCGTTCTGTGCGCGCACCCTCGCGGTGACAAGGCCGTTGTACGTCACGACGATCCACAGCACAGGAACCGCGACGACAACAAGCCCAGCAATCAGGATCGCCCAGAGCACGGCTCGATGGTATGGCGCAGTACCCTTCCGGCGTGAGTGACTCGCGATTCGCCGCCGTCGGACTGCCGGACCTTCTCGTGCGCACGCTGGCGGCGTGCCGCTTCACGGAGCCGACGGATGTGCAGGCAGAGGCGATCCCCGCAGCACTCGGGGGAAGCGACATGCTCATGCTTGCGCCGACCGGCTCCGGAAAGACGCTGGCATTCGCGCTGCCGGTGCTCGCCGACCTGCTCGCTGACCGGCCGCGGGTGAAGCGTGTCCGGAAGGGATCGCGGCGAGCGCCCGCCGATGCCGCGCCGCGCCGCGTCGATCCCGCAACCCGGCTTCGCGCGATCGTCCTGAGCCCCACGCGCGAGCTCGCGCAGCAGGTGGCGCGCGACATCGGAGACGTGATCCGGGGCACGGTGCTCCGCACGGCGGCGGTGTACGGCAAGAGCCCGATAGAGCCGCAGCGCGCGGCAGTGATGGCGGGTGTCGATGTGGTCGTCGGCACGCCGGGCCGGCTGCGGGAGCTGCTCGACGAGGGCGCGATCACGTTCGCGCACGTGCGGCATGTCGTGGTCGACGAGGCGGACCGAATGGTCGACATGGGATTCCTCCCGCAGGTCCAGGACATCATGGCGCTTGTGCCCGAAGGCCGCCGCGTCATCTGCGCGAGCGCCACGCTGCCCGACCGCATCGCCAACCTGGTCACCGGACTCATGCGCGACCAGGTGGAGGTCGGCGTAGGGAAGCGCAACGCGCCGGCGAGCGACCGCCACAGCCGCTACGTCGTGAAGGATGCGGACAAGGTGGCGCTTCTGCTGGCGCTCGTGAAGGGACGGCACAAGCGCGGCGTCGCCGTCTACGCGCGCACTCGGCGCCGCGTGGGATGGGTCGGGGAGGCGCTGCGCAGGCATGGCATCTCTGTGGCGATGCTGCACGGCGACCGCTCGCAGCGCCAGCGCGACCTTGCGCTCAAGTCGTTCGCCGATGGCGACGCCGAGGTGCTTGTGGCCACCGATGTCGCCGCACGCGGCCTGCATGTGCCGCGCATCCGCACCGTCATCAACTACGACGTGCCGCTGATGCCTGAGGATTTCGTGCACCGCGTCGGGCGTGCCGGGCATGGTGGCGGCGCCGCCGAGAGCCACACCTTCGTTGGCGAGGACGAGCGCGAGGCGTGGAACCGTGTGCGCGGTCTTGTGCCAGGCGAGATCGCGAGCGCCGTACTTCCCGACCTCACGCCATGGGGACGGTCGCCGGTTCGCGGTCCTGGCGATGCGGCGACTCCAGCTTCAGCGGGCTCGCCAGCCGCGCGACGGGGCGCCGTCGGCAGCGGCAGCCGCCGCCAGCGCGGTATCCGCGGCAAGGCGGTGGGCATGGGAACCGGCAAGGACAAGGAGCGCGGTGAAGGCACAGGCAAGGCCCGTCGCTCGGGCAAGCGGCCATCGCGCGGCGCGCGCGGCACGGGAGCCAACACAGCGACCGGCGAAGGCACGTCCTTCCGAGGACTCGAGCGTCGTGCGCCAATCCAGCCCGGCACTGCCGTGGGCCGCGGCGTGCGGACCGCGGGCCGATGAGCTGGGGTGCCGTCGCCCTCTCTGTTGCGCTCGGACTCATGACGAGCCTCGCCGTGCCGGGCGCATGCGTTGCGCTCGACCTCGATCCGGCGACCGCACGTCGCGACATCTCGAGTGCAGAGGGATCCCTCTTCGTGGTGGGTCGTGCACACCTTCCGGGGCTCGCGTGGGTCAGCATCTGCCGCGAGGCTGGTCTCGTGAACGACGCCCCGATCGCAGCGCCAGATGCGGTGCGCGCGGCAGCGCACGTCGGATGGCCAGCTGGCGATGAGGTCACGGGAATGCTGTCGGCGGGATGGCCGTGGCCGTTCATCGACCTCACATGGGTTCGGCGCGCGCGTGACGACTTCCCCGGCGATCCCCGCGACAACCTGATGGAGTCGGGCAACCTCTCCGATGCGATCCGCCGCGCCGTGAGCCGCACCCCCGAGCCGCAGGTGGACCTCTCGTGGCCATCGCTCGCCGCAAGCGCGATCACGCTCGCGGTGCCATGGTGGATCGCGCTCAGACTGGCAGCGCGGGCACGACGATCCGCACCAGCACAAACAGCGCGACCGTGAGCGCAACCATGATCAGCATCACGCGCAGGCTGAACCACGCCACCTGGCCCCAGAACCCCTCGACACTCGCGGCGCGAATCGACTTGTAGGCGATGGAGATGCCCACAATGAGGGGCAGGGACAGCAGCCACCATGCGTTCCCGATGCCTCGGATCGGCTCCAGGAATGGAATCCAGGCGATCAAGGGCAGCCCCGTCATGGGGTCACCGCCGCCGGCCGGGCGATCGGAGGCTGGTACCTCGGGCGCACAAGCGCATCGAGCAGCACGACCACGTTCATGAGCCCAGCCATCGAGCAGTACAGGATGGCGATCTCGTGCACGCTGGTCACGCTGCGCAGCGAGCTCACGGCGCTTCCGGTGGAACGGGGCACCATTGACATTGGAGCATCGAGCATCTCGCCGACGGATCCGCTCTTGACCCAGGCGGTGTTGACCCAATCTGCGGCGAAGGCCACCGGGCCCGCCCCCGCCTGGGCCATGAACCACAGGCCATTGTCCTTGCGGTCCACCACCCCAACGCCCCCAAGGAGAAGCCCACCCAGGAAGAGCCCGAGGATGCCGACCATCGCGAACAGGCCACGCTGGACATGGCCAGTCCACATCTGACCCAGTCCAGGCACCAGCCATCCCATGATGGCCGCCACCCAGTTCAGGCCCTCGTCGTCGGTCACATCTGCCACGCGGCGAAGACTACAGTAGGGGTGTCAGCCAACTTCCGGGCAACGACCAATTCAGGAGCACGCGATGACAGGCAAGAACCCAACTGACGGCAATCCACCAATCGGCGAAGGCGGCGTCGTGGACCGTCGCTCAGGCCTCGATCGCCGTGCCCTGAGCGAGGCGTCCCCCACCAACCTTGAGCGCCGCCGCGGCCCCGGTCGACGACTGACCGACTTCATCCGCAGCGCGGAGGAGGGCGAGATGAGCCAGGAGCAGTTCCTGTTCCTGATGGCCATCGACGCCTTCAAGCGCGTCAACCAGAAGAGCTTCCCCTCGTGGACCGACGTGCTCGAGGTCATCCGCAAGCTTGGCTACAGGAAGACAATGCCCAGCGAGCTCAACCTGGGTTCTCGCGCCAAGGACTGGACCGAGAAGCCGGATGCCCCGGCAGGGGTCCACAAGCTCGCTCCCAAGGAGGAGTGAGCGCTCGGGTCACTTCTTCTTGAAGTGATCGGCGTTGATCTGGATGTACTTGGACCACTCGGCCGGCAGGTCGTCCTTCGGGAAGATCGCCTGGACCGGGCACTCATCGACGCACAGGCCGCAGTCGATGCATGTGTCGGGGTCGATGTAGAGCTGGGTGGCCTCGGCATGGTCAGCCTCACCCTTGGTCGGGTGGATGCAGTCCACGGGGCACACTTCGACGCAGGAGGCGTCCTTCACGCCAATGCAAGGTTCAGCAATGATGTGGGGCATGGGTCGGCGGAATCATATCGAGGCACATCTGGTCCAAAAGCGACGGAAGCCGGCCTCAAGCCGGCTTCCGTCGTGATTGCTTGCGAGCGAGAGAGCCTTAGCGGCTCTTCTTTGCCGTCTTCTTGGCGGTCTTCTTCGCAGCCTTCTTCGCAGCCTTCTTCTTCTTGGCCATTGTGTGGCTCCCTTTCGAGTTACGCTTCCGTGTCGGAGTGAGAGGCTTCCCGCGTAACAAGGCTGCCTCTCATTGCCATGTCGAGATTATCGACGGGCGAAGGAACGGGACTTGAGGGAATGAGACTCGCTTTGAGCGTATTGTGTCAAGTCCCTCCCAAAAAATTTGAAGTCAAGGGTCGGTGATGGAGCACGTTGACATGTCCGCGCGCACGACATCCCCCATCATGCTGACACGCTCATGATCAGGATTCTCCTCAACGGTGCCGGCGGACGGATGGGTTCGCGCATCGAGTCGATGTGCGCAGACCCAGCACGGCAGTGCACGATCGCATGGCGCAGGTCGGGCTCGTCTGACCTCGATTCGGGCACCGCCTGCGATGTCGTCGTCGACTTCTCCTGCGATGCGGGCGCGCGCGAGGCGGTGGCCCTGGCCAGAGGTCGACGCGTGCCGCTTGTCTCGGGCACGACTGGACTTACGGATGGAACTCGGGCGCTGATGTGCGAGGCGTCGAGGGACATCGCGGTCCTCCACGCGCCCAACACCAGCCTTGGAGTGGCCGTGGCGCGCCGGCTTGCTGAGGCGATGGCCCGCGCCCTTCACGGGGCCGCCGGCTCGGAGTTCTCGCTCGAGATCGTCGAGACGCATCACGTCCACAAGCGTGACGCACCCTCAGGCACGGCGCTCGCGCTGGCCGATGCGATTGACCGTGGCCTGGGCGCGGACGCCCGCACTCCGGCGCACCGCTTCGACCGGACGCGGATCACCTCAATCCGTCAGGGGGAAGTGGTCGGCGACCATGAGGTCAGGGCACGCGGACCTGGCGAGATCCTCAGCATCAACCATCACGCCGTGAGCCGCGACCTGTTCGCGCTCGGTGCGCTGCGCCTGGTCGCCTGGATGGTGAACCGGCCGCCAGGAATGCATACCGTGGACGACTGGCTCGACGAGCTCATGACCCCGACCACCCAAGGCACCTGATGAAGCACACCCACATCCAGCCCGGGGCGTCCGCCACGCCCCAGCCAATGAACCCATCGGCGGATGAGGGCCTCACCATGCACACCCTCTCGTGCGGCATGAGAGTGGCCCTCGAGCGCAACAGCGCGGTGCGCAGCGTGGGCATCTCGTGGTGGCTTCCGGTGGGGAGCGCAGGCGACCCTGATGGAGCTGCCGGCGAGGGCGAGTCGACTCTGCTTGCGGAGCTCATCACGCGCGGCGCAGGCGACCTCGACTCGCGGGCCTTCAGCGAGGCGCTCGACCGCATCGGCGCGCAGCGCAACTGCGGCACCGCGGCCTACCACACGCTGGTGTCGCTGACGGTGCTCGGCAGCAGGATCGAGCCTGCGCTCGAGCTGATGTGCGCCATGGTGCGCGCGCCGCGCCTCGATGCGGATGGCCTCGAGCCCGCCCGCTCGCTCGCGCTTCAGTCGCTGGCGTCGCTTGCGGATGACCCGGCGCACCTGGTGATGCTCAAGCTCGCCGGCATCGCCTTGCCGCCTCCCTACAACCGCACCGGATTCGGCCACGCTGAGGGGATGAAGTCGCTGACCATCGAGGCGCTTCGCGCGGCTTGGGTCCGCAGGTGCGTGCCTGCAGGCTCGATCCTCGGGATCGCGGGCGCCATCGACCCCCAGCGGGTCATTGACCAGCTCGAGCGCAGGCTCGCAGGCTGGGGCGGCACATTTGCGGAGCCACTACCCACCTCACCGGCCGCCCGCGGCGTCGTGCACGTGCCGCAGCAGAGCGCGCAGACCCACCTCGGTCTGGCGATCGATGCGCCATCGGACTGCGATCCCAAGAGCCTGGTCCACAGGCTTGCCGTGAAGATCATCGGCGGAGGCATGTCGAGCAGGCTCTTCACCGAAGTGCGCGAGAAGCGGGGGCTCTGCTACTCGGTGGGCATGAGCTATGCGGCGGGCCGCGACCGCGGCATCTCGCAGGTGTACGCAGGAAGCACGCCCGAGCGCGCGCCCCGCACGCTCGAGTGCATCCGCACCGAGCTCGCGCGCGCTGCATCCGGCGTCAGCGCGGAGGAGTTCGCGGGCGCGATCGTGGGACTCAAGAGCAGGCTGGTGATGCAGGGCGAGAGCGCATCGGCACGGGCATCGGCCATCGCCGGGGACGTGTTCAGGATCGGCCGCCCACGGTCGCTCGCCGAAGTGGCTGCAGAGGCGGACGCCATCTCGCGCGACTCGCTCAACGAGCACATGGCGCACGCCTTCGCGGAGGACCGGCTCGGCCACGCATCGCTTGCCGTGGTGGGGCCCACCGCGCTGCAGTGAGGCCCGGGATCCCGACCCTATACTTCCCACCGATGTACGAAGCGATCCCACTCCAGGCCGGTGTGCGTGTGCGCGTGACGCAGCAGATGCCCCAGGTCGAGAAGGTCTGGACGACCAGCGTCGAGGGCACGATCCTCCGCTGGAGGCAGGCCAAGACAGGGTCGTGGTTCGCGCACAGCAGGGGCGACCGCCTCTGGCTCGACCGTCTAGAGCTCAAGCGAGACGACGGTGAGGTGATGGTGCTGAACCTCGACCGGTACTCGGTCATCGAGCCAGCGCCGCTGGCGTCCGCACCTCATTGAGGCACTCAACCCATCGGGCTCACGTGGGCTGGCGCAACGCGCCGCCCGGTCATGGCTGCGTTGGCGCAGGCTGGGGCACCGGCATCGGTCGGCCAGCGCTGTCGCGCGCATTGGGCGCCGTCGGGAGGCCCCGCCGAAGGTCGCTCGGCGATCCCTGAGGCACGGAGGGAACCACGGCACTTGCACCGGGCGCAGGCTGCAGCTCGCCTGCGAGGGGCACATGCTTCCACGCATCGAGCGTGACCGAGATGTCACGCACCTCCTGACCCCTGCGCACCTTCATCACGACCACATCGCCGGGCACGCGGGAGCGCAGTGCAGAGCGGATGTCCGCCGGCGTTGCCGCCTGCATGCCACCCATGCCGATCACGACATCCCATGTCTCGAGCCCGGCCTTCGCGGCAGGTCCGTCGGGAAGGACGGCCGTGATGATGCTGCAGGTGGAGGGATCGATGCCGGCGTGACGTGCGATCGCAGGTCCAGGCACCTCAAGGCGTGCGCCAAGCATGACAGGCGGCGCATCTGCAGGCACCGGCAGCGGGATGCGGTGCAGCGTGTCGCCGGAGCTGGACACGATCTCAACCGCATCGTCGGAGTGCCTGAGGTGCTCGGTCGCCACCTGGGTCCCGTCGATCCATACGGTGGGCTTCTCGCCGGTCAGCACCACATCGATTCGCGGGCGTCGCTCCTCCGGGGCGGCCGCCTCCGATTGTGGCTCAGTGGACTCAGTCTTGGGTGACGAGGCACATCCGGACACCGTGACAAGGGCGATCAGTGCAAGCGCGCGGACCATGGTCTCGATGCTAACGGCATGTGCGCGCGCACCCGTAGCATTGCAGGCATGGGCCGCGCGACTGCGCCAAGGTCACGCATCAACCGCGCTGCACCTGCGCTGTGCGCCATCGCGGTCGTCCTTGGCGCTCCCGGATGCGGTCCTCCAGTGGCCGATGCGCCGCGGTCATGGGCCTATGGGCCAGGCACGATGCGCATCCACCCGATCACGCGCATCGCGCCACCCACCTCCGCATCGGCGGGCAAGGTGCAGGTTCGCGTTGAGTTCACCGACGAGGATGGGTTCACGACCCGCGCGATGGGACGCCTCGCCGCCACGCTTGAGGCGCCAGGTCACCCGACCCAGTCTGTGTCCGTGAACCTCGGCGACCGCGCCGCGAACCGGTCATCGTGGGATGCGGCCACGCGCACGTACCTGCTGACCATCGTTCCCGAGCCGCCCCTCGCGAAGGGCACCGCAGCGACCGTGCGTGTGCAGTGGGACCGGGCCGACGGCAGGATCCAGCGCGACTCGCTCGTGCTCACCGCGCCGTAGCGTCGCGCTGGCGGTACTTCTCCTGGTACTTGTCGCGCAGCCGCGTCTGCCGCGACGCGAGCTCGATCGCACGTCCGTCGATCCAGGCCTTTCGCACCTCGGATCGCAGGTCGAGAGGGTCGCCCTCCACGAGAATCACCGATGCGCGGGCGCCGGGCGCGAGCATGCCGAGCGCGCCATCGCCCGAGCCGAGGCCCACGATGCGGGCCGGCTCGCGGGTGATGGCGGCGATCGCGAGGTCGCGCGGCATGCCGTAGGCCACGGCCATCGCCGCGTGCTGCGCGAGGTTGCGGTCGTTGGAGGGCTCGTCGCCGGTCGCGATCGCCACCCGGATTCCGAGCGCGGCCAGCCGCGCAGGCAGCGTGTAGGGCGCGTCGTATGGCTCGTGCTCGAAGCGGGGGAGGCGCATCACGCCGGTCACCACGACAGGGACATCGCGTGAACGGAGCAGGTCGGCGACGTCAGGCGCGCCCTGCCCGCCGACGATCACGGGCCTCATGCCGAGCTTCGTGGCCCACAGGACAGCGCTCTCGATCTGCCCTGCGCTCGAGGCCTCGATGAACACCGGCGTCTCGCCGCGCATCGCGGTGCGCATGCGCTCGAAGCGGATGTCAGGCGCGATGGTCGGATCGGCATCGCGCGCAGCGACATAGGCCTTCGCCTGCTCCACGAATGCGTTGATGGACTGGAGCGCCTTCGTGCGCTCCTCCTCCTGGCGGTCAGGGTCGCGGCTCGTGGCCCATCGTGGCGCAGGTTCGGTGGCCGGCCACCGGATCACGAGGCCGGCATCGGGCATGAGCGCGAGGTCGTCGACATTCCAGCCGTCGAGCCTGATGAGGCTCGCCTGTCCGCACATGAGGCCGCCTTCGGGGAAGACGACCGCGCCAAGCACGCCGCCCATGCGCGCGACGGGGATCAGGTCGCTGTCGGGATTGATGGCGATGCTCGCGCGAGTCTCGGGGTGGAACTGTCCGGTCTCGGCGCGGTCATCGGTGGCCTTCACCTGCAGCGTCTCGACCAGACCGAGCGCAGTCGCCATCGAGATGTACCCAGGCAGCACCCGCATGCCTGCGCCGTCGATGGTCTCGCACGCGGCGGAGTCGATCGCAGGCGCGCCAGCCTTCGTGCGCGCCGCGTTGATCGCCGCAAGGTCGGGCTTGCCTCCGCCGACAGAGACGATGCGTCCGGCATCGAAGAGGATGTGCCCGTCCTTGACTGGCTCGACGGCACCAGCCAGTCCCTCCAGCGTCACTCCGGTGATGAGCACAGGATTCGACTGCGGCGGTGCCGGGATCTGCGC
>CAZKTN010000011.1:37564-66116 GCA_964555705.1 uncultured Isosphaeraceae bacterium
GTGCGGCAAGCGCCGCGCTCCCTGTTGCGAGCACCGAGGCGCATCGCACGAATCGCGTGAACCCATTGAACAGCGTGAATCCAGATGTCATCGCGCACCTCCTTCGGTGCCTGCTGCCGCAGAGTGGTTGTGGTCCGTGCACGTCGAGCCGCATGATGCGCCGCCTGAGGTGTCGCTGGCCGACGCGATGCCCACGCCATGGCGGTGCCCGCATCCGCAGTCACCGGCCATTCGCGCGTATCGCGCGTCGACACCGCGGCGCCAGCAGTCGAGCGCCCACGTCTCATCGAGGAACTCGTCGCCAAAGGTCGATGTCGGTACGGGCGGAGCGCTGTCGCGCGGGCCTGCCGGCTTTCCGCGCCGTCCGCCGCCGCCCGAACCGCCTCCATCCTCGATGGCGGCCACGATGAGCGCACGGCGGAGCTGCTCGCGCGCAGGGCGTGCCGCAAGGTCCTCGTCGCGGTCGAAGTACTTCGCGCCCTCGATCCACGTCTGAAGCGCGATCGCCATCGGCGAGAGCGGCTCCGCGCTCCACACCACGATGTCGGCGTCCTTGCCCACCTCCAGGCTTCCGGTGCGCTGGCCAATGCCGAGCTGCTGCGCCGGGTTGATGGTGACGAGCTTCAGCGACTCGTGCGGGTCCACGCTGCCGTACTTCACGGCCTTCGTGGCCTCGGTGTTGAGGCGCCGCGCAAGCTCGTCGCTGTCGGAGTTGAAGGAGACGTTCACGCCGCGCGAGCGCATCATCGCGCCAGCCCACGGAATGGCATCCATCACCTCCATCTTGTAGGCCCACCAGTCACTGAAGCAGCTCGCGCCCGCGCCGTGGGCCGCGATCTCGTCGGCGACCTTGTAGCCCTCGAGCACATGCTGCAGCGTGCCCACCGTGAAGCCCATCTCCTTTGCGAGGTTGAGCAGCATCACGATCTCGTCCTGCCGGTAGCTGTGGCAGTGCACGAGCCTCTTGCCCTCGAGGATCTCCGCCAGCGTCTCAAGCTCAAGGTCGTGGCGCGGCGGCATCGTCTTCGCGCGCTCGGCCGCAGGCAGCGCCTGGTAGCGCGCTTGCGCCTCACGCCATGCGCGCGCCGCCTGGAAGGAGTCGCGCATGTACGTCTCCACGCCCATGCGCGTGTTCGGGTACCGGTTCGGGGGCCTCGTGACGTTCTCGCCGAGCGCGAACTTGATGCCGGTGGGCGCGCCGGCGACATGCATGTCAGCCATCGGGGCGCCCCACTTCACCTTCGTGACGGCATTCTGGCCGCCGATCGGGTTCGCGCTGCCGTGAAGCTGGTTCACGCAGGTGACGCCGCCGGCGAGCTGCCTGTGCCAGCTGATGTCGTCAGGGTCAAGCACATCCTGGATGCGGACCTCCGCTGTGTTGGCCTGCGTGAACTCGTTCACGCTTCCGTCGATGCCGGTGTGGCTGTGGCAGTCGACGATGCCGGGCGTGATGTGGCGTCCTTCGCAGTCCACCACGATCGCGCCGGGAGGCGTCGCCAGCGATGGACCGATCGCCGCGATCTTGCCACTCTGCACCAGCACGTCCGCGCGCTCGAGGATGCCTGCGGCAGATGCCGTCCACACGGTGGCGTTCCTGAAGTGCACATCCTGCGGCATGGCACGCGCGGCACGGCCCGCATCGGAGAACGGGTAGAGCGTGGGGATCTCCGGCAGCTTCCGCGGACCCTTCGGTGCATCGTCAGCGGACGCAGCCTTCGCTCCGTCGTCGCCCTCAGGCTTCGCATCCTGTGCCGCCGGCTTCTGCGCGATCGACACCCGAAGCGTGGGCCCGCTCACCGGCTCGAGGTCCACGAGCAGCACACCATCCACCACACGGCCGGCGCACCGCAGCATGCCCTCCTGGCCGAACGCCGCACCGTCGATCACGAAGGAGATTCGTGCGCCGTCCACCTTCACCTTGGTGGCGCATGTGCGCTTGGGCTCGCCTTCACCTTGCGCGGGCGCGGTCACGCACAGCTCAGGCTTGTCCGCATCGATCGACAGCTCACGCGTCGAACCGTCCGCAAGCGCCGCCACGCATGCGCCGCTCACGCCGAACTCCGATGCACGGTCGATGTGGTGCTGGCGGCCAGCCACCCACACCGCACGTACCTTCGTCTTCTCCGCCATTGGCTCGCCGGTCATCACGACGAGGTTGGCCATCCGGCCAGGCTCGACGCTGCCGAGCACGCTCTCGAGGCCGAGCATCTGTGCAGGCGACACTGTGAGCGCGGCGAGCATCTGCTCTGCGCCGAGGCCAGCGTCACGCGCAGACCTGATGCGTGCCGGGAAGTCCTTCCGGTCCGCGAGGCGCGCCGTCGTCAGCGCGACCGGCACGCCGGCCGCGATGAGCTTCGATGGGTTCGCGGGCGCGAGCGCCCACGTTGCGAGGTCGCGCGTCGACACCGAATCGGCGACACGCGGCGAGCTCAGGTCGGGCGTACGCGGGAAGTTGACCGGGAGGATCACCGGCAGGCGCGTGGCCACGATCTCGTCGAGCCTGCGGAACTCCATGCCCGAACCGAAGATCGATGCGCGCAGCCCGAACTCCGATGCGATGGCGGCCGCGCGCAGCGCGTCAAGTTCCGTGGAGGCGTCGAAGATCGCGGTCTCGCGTCCGCGCGCGACGCCAGCGAGCGCATCGAGCGCAGGTGCAGCCATCGGCGGGTCGTTGCCGGCTGGGCTCGCCGTCCACACGTCCATGCAGTCGGCACGCCACCGCGCATCATGCATCGACTGCCTGATCAGAGCGATCGCACCCATGAGCGCGCGCGGGTATGCAATGGCCGACGTGTCGTCAGGTCGCGGACCGCCGGGCCCACCGCTCCGGTCGCTGCGGCCGAATCCGATCGCGTGCCCTGGAGTCCCGCCGATCGGCGTGATGCGTGCGGCATCCTCGTCGAGGGGCAGCACAGCGCCCCGCCCACGCACGATGCCCTGACCCGGGTACGCGGCGGCGACCGTGAATCCCATGCCCCTCAGCTGGGTGCGCACATCGGCTGGAATCGCGATCTCCGCAGCGTCAACCTGCGGAACCACCTGCGGGTTCCAGTATGCGCCAGGGCGCGATGCGGCATCCCGTGCAGCCTGCGCGCTGTCGAGCACAAGCATCGGCTCGATGAATCCCGCACACACCACGAGACCCTTGGCGTCGTGCACCGTCGTGCCATCGGGGACCTTCACCGAGGCTGACGGCCCGACGGCCTCAATCCACCCATCGCGCATCACCACCGTGGCGTCGCTGATGGTGACACCTGGCCGCACGTGCACAGTCGCACCCGTGAGTGCGTCGCGGCGGACATCCGATGGCCGCGGGCCATTGACTGGCGCGACCTGGGCGTGAGCGAAAAGCGCGGGCACAAGGAGTGCCGCTGCGCACACCGACATGATGCGGGAAATCACCCCCGAAGTCTACGAGCGGAAGACCCGAGCCCCGAATCCAGCACGCCTCACACCCCGAACGCGTGCCCGCTCAGGGTCGGTGCGTCAGAGGCCGTCGCGCTCGGGATCGATCTTCAGCTCCTCGAGCATGCGATCGATCGCGGCCTCAAGACGGTGCTCCGTGTCGAAGGTGCCTGCGGCGATCATCGCCTTGAGCTGGCTGACGCGGTCGGGGCGCACATCAGGCATCGCACGGAGCCTGACGAGGTGCCTCTCGGAGCTCTCGTCATGGCACGTCGACTCGGTGCCGGAGAGAGTGGGGGATTCGATGGTGGCCTGGGACATGAAGTGATGGCTCGTTCGCGGTGCGGTGGTGGCCCGGTCGGACGGGACGCTGTGGCTCGAATGGACGGTCATGGCGATCTCCGTGAACGAAGGCCTGCACTTCCTTGCGGCCCGCGTCCTTGGCTTCGTCAGACACATCCTGTGGGGTCTGATACGCCTTGGACACCGCAACTGGTGGCCTTGGCGTAACCATACGTATCGTCGCGCGCGAGTCCAGTTCTTCAACGAATTCCGATGCGGTAATGAGATTGACAAATGGTCACTCCACCGGGAGTTATGCTCCTCCACGACACCGCCGATGAATGTCGTCAGACCATGTCTATTGAGCCTTTGGGCGGGTGCATTCGGCACCCTGGTGGTGCTCATCTCGCCCGGGTGCGGACCTGACCCCGCGCCATCGAGCGGATCCAAGGTGTCGGCATCGCGGGACTCCGACTCCCTGCAGTTTGACGAGCCCATCGACGAGCCCCCGACGCGGGTGCGCACGCAGGCGAAGACCCCGCAGTGGTCCACCGGCGGCGATGCATCGGAGATCCAGCCCGCGAGCACGCGGCGGGCGGGGTCTGCGGCGCCGGCCCGCACCGCAGCGCCGGCCCGCACGACGGCAGATGCCCGCACAACGGCGGATGCCGCACCGGCGCGGAGTGCGGCGACGCCCCCGGCGTCGCGGACCGCGAGCGCTGCAGCACCGTCAGCCGCATCCGCATCCGCGACTCGGTCGGGCGAGTCGGCGCCTGCCGCCGCTTCACCTCCACCGACCGCGGCAGCTGCATCCCGCGCCGCGGCAGTTCCTTCGGCTGCACCGTCCTCGTCTGCGGCACCTGCCCGAGGCCAGCAGGCGCGCGCCGACGCAAACGCCAACTGGGGCATCACGCTCGCCACATTCACGGGAGATGGGCACCGCCAGGCCGCAGAGCAGGCGCGCTCGAGCATCGCCCGCCAGTACGTGGACCTCTCCGATGCATACGTGAAGAGCAACTCGTCCGGGTCGGTGGTGATGGTTGGCCGTTACACCGGTCTCGATGACCCCGCCGCGAAGCCGCGCGTGAAGGCGGTGCAGTCGATTCAGGATGCGCGCGGAGGACGTCCCTTTGCGCGCGCAATCCTGTCACGGCTCGATGCGTCGCGCCGCAGCGGCCCTCTCTCGCCGTCGGACCTGCGCTCTGCACGCGCGATGAAGCCCGGCAACTCCACGCTCTACACGCTCCAGGTGGCGATGTGGAGCGACTTCGGCTCGGGCGAGGTCTCTCCCGAGGAGATCCGCCGCAGCGCCGAGGGCTACTGCGCACGCTTGCGGTCGCAGGGCCACGCCGCCTTCTACTTCCACGATGAGGACCGCCGCATGAGCATCGTGACGATCGGCGTGTTCGGTCCCGAGGCATACGACGCGCGCACCACGCTCTTCTCGCCGGAAGTCGACGAGCTGATGAGGAAGTTCCCGGCGATGCTTGTGGCGGGCGAGGAGCTGCTTGTGAGGACTGACCCCCGCGATCCCAACTCGAAGATGCTGCCCCAGAGGCCCATGCTTGTGGAGGTGCCGCGCTGAGGCGGCATGGCGATGGCCACACGAAAGCCAGCAGCGACACGCGCGCCGCGCGCGACCAAGGCGTCGAAGGAGCCCGCGGCCGATGGGGCACTCGAGTCAGGCGGCGACCAGCGCGTCCGCGAGCTTGCAGCGACCTCGCTCGACGGCACGCTGCTTGGCCATGCAGGTGCACGCACCATGCTCGGCGGCGCGCTCGCCTCAGGCCACCTGCATCATGCGTGGATCTTTCACGGCCCGCCAGGCATCGGGAAGTGCACTGCGGCGCTGCGCCTCGCCGCGCTGCATGTCGATCCTGAGACATCCGGTGATGATGCGCGCAGCTTCACGCCCAGGCGCGACACTCGCAGCGCAGAGCTGCTGCGCGCGGGCACGCATCCCGACATCGGGCTGATCAGGCCAGATCTCGCATCATCGAGCTCGGACCGTTCGATCCGCGAGCGCAAGCAGACGAACATCCCTGTGGGACTGCTGCGCGAGCACCTCATCGGAGGCACCGACAGCGAGGGCCGTGTGCTCGAGGCGCGCGCGTACAGGTCAAGCTTCCTTGGCCGCGGCAAGGCATTCATCATCGACGAGGCCGAGATGCTCGAGGCAGACGGCCAGAACGTGCTGCTCAAGACGCTCGAGGAGCCACCGCCCGGCACCCTCATCATCCTCGTCACCTCGAGCGCAGACAGGCTGCTGCCCACGATCCGCAGCAGGTGCCAGCGCGTCAGCTTCACGCCGCTCGGCGAGGCCGAGATGGCGCAGTGGGTCGAGTCATCGCTCGATGTCGCGGACCCTGCGGAGCGTGCATGGATCGCCGCCTTCGCGGAGGGGAGTCCCGGACTCGCGCGCGTCGCCGCGGAGCACTCGCTTCGCGCGTGGAGCGGCGAGATCGCGCCAATGCTCGACCAGATGGTCACCGGCACCTTCCCCGCGAAGTTCGCCGACCGCGTGAGCGAGCTCGCCTCCGGCGTAGCCGAGTCCGCCGTCAAGCGCGACGAGAACGCGAGCAAGGAGGCCGCAGGCCGCCGTGCGATGTCGCTGTGCTTCTGCGTGATGGGCCGCACGGTGCGCGAGCGCATCAGCGCTCATGTGCGCGGCGTGGCTGCGCCAGGGACACTCGATGCCTGGAGTGCGCTTCCTCCGCTGATCGCCGAGGCCGAGCGCACGCTGCGATCGAATGTGGCGCCCAAGTTCGCGCTCAGCGCGTTCGTGTCGAGCGCGATGGAGAGCGGCAGGTAGCGAAGCGTGGGCGAGCCGACCTACGAGATCGAGCGCGTGTGGCTCCTGAGCGCAGTGCCCGCGATCCCTGCGGGCGCGGAGCGGTGGACGATCGAGCAGGGGTACCTCGATGCGGCATCAGGTGTCGAGGGCCGTGTGCGTTCGATTACCTACCCAGACGGGCGGCGTGAGTTCGTGCACACGATCAAGAGTGGCGAGGGGCTCGTGCGCGAGGAGTCTGAGCGCGCCATCACGGGAGATGAGTTCGAGCGGCTCTGGCCAGCCACCCTCGGACGCAGGATCCGCAAGGTGCGCCACCGGGTTCGCGAGGGCGCATTCGTGTGGGAAGTGGACGAGTTCCTCGACTGGCCCCTTGCGATGGCGGAGGTCGAGCTTCCGGAGGCCTCGACTGAGGTGACCCCTCCCGCATGGCTGCGCGGAGTGCTGGGCAGGGAGGTGACCAACGACCCCCGGTACCGCAACTCCGCCCTCGCCTTCAAGGGTTTGCCGCCGGTAGGATCTTGACCCCATGTCCACGTTCCGATGCCGCATTGTGACGCCCGCAGACTCCGTGCTCGACGAGCCGGCCACGTACGCGACCTTCCAGGCGCATGACGGCCAGCGCGGCGTGATGAGGGGCGCTTCGGCGTTCCTCACCAAGCTCGGGGTCGGCGTATGCAGGATCGAGACGGCCCAAGGCACGCGCACATATGCCATCGATGGCGGATTCGCGCAGATGCAGGATGACACCCTGGTGCTGCTCGCGGACTCGGCCATCTCGTCGGATTCCGTGGATGCCGCTTCGGCCGAGCGGGACCTCGCCGCCGCGAACGACCGCGCACGAGAGACTCCGGCGCAGCCCTCGACTCAGGAGCAGCGGCTCGACATCGAGCGGGCTCAGGCCCGCGCGCGCGCGCGTGTGGCGATCTCCCGCCGATGAGCGATTCGACGCAGACGTCAGCCGAGGCGGTTCCCGACGAGGGCGCGGTGCGCGACGTGCCGTGCGGCGACCGTCCGCTTGCGCAGCGCATCGAGGCGCTGCTGATGGCGGCCGACCGCCCGCTCTCGGACGGCAAGATCGCAGACCTTCTTGGACTTGAGTCCGGTGGCGCAGAGTCGCCCGCACGCGCAGTGCGAGAGGCGATCGAGCAGCTCAACGGCGAGTACGCATCCACGGGGCGCACGGTCCGGATCGAGGCGCTCGCTGGCGGCCGCCAGGTGCTCACGCTTCCCGCATTCGGGCCGGTGGTGGCCGCGCTCCGAGGCCAGAAGCAGCAGACGCGCCTGACGCAGCCCGCGCTCGAGACGCTCGCGATCGTGGCCTACCGACAGCCGATCCAGCGCGCTGAGATCGAGTCGATCCGTGGTGTCGCGTGCGGAGAGGTGCTTCGCAGCCTGCTCGAGCGGCGCCTGGTGCGGATTGTCGGCCGTGCAGAGGAACTGGGCCGGCCGATGCTCTATGGCACCACGGCAGAGTTCCTCAAGGTGTTCGGGCTCGGGAGCCTTGCGGACCTTCCGCAGTCGAAGGAACTGCGGACCTGATCCGCCGGATCCGGATCGAGACAATTCGGGATTGAGGGTGATCGGGGCACGGGCCCCGGCGGGTCGCCGCTTCAGCGACGGCGTCGGCGCGAGCCTGACACGGCGGCAACGGCGAGCAGCGCGAGAGCGCCAGGCGCAGGGACCACCTGGGCAGCGAACGAGCTCGTGATCGTCGCCTCCATGCCCGCAGAGAGGCTGAGGCTCAGGCGGACGCGCGCCGCGGAGGAGATTCCGCCCGTGAAGGGCGAACCCGGGATCGGGTTTCCGAAGGACTGGCTCGCCAGCGCACCGGTGAAGAACGGGTCGACCGCGGCGTTCACGTCGCTGTGCAGCGAGCCGACGGCGTTGCCGTCGAAGGACGCCGTCCACATGGGGCCGCTGGAGGTGAGGCTTCCGGCGAGCGGGTTGAGGTTGACCATCGAGCCAGCTGCCGAGCCGCCGACGAGCCACTCGGTGCCCGCAGCGAAGTTGCCGGGGAGCATGACGTCGATCACGAAGGTCTGGGTCGTGGTCGTGCTGTTCCTGATGACGAAGTTGCCGCCGAGCGTCATCGACGATCCGTTCCATGTCGCGGGGACACCGCTCCAGCTGACGCTCGCGCCATTTGCGGACCAGTTGCCGTTCCATACCCACGAGTGCGCCGACACCTGAGTGCCGCTGTAGGTCGCGTCGGCGGATCCGGCCGAGGAGGTCACCATGAAGTTCACGCCGCCGGCGGAAAATCCGGCAAGTGCGTGAGACGCTGCAGCGCAGGCAACAGCGCATGCAGCGGTCCATGTGGTGATCTGGCCCATGTCCGTCCCTCTTCCTTTCGGCGACCCCAACTCCATGACGGTCGCCGTTCCCTGTTCCCTTTCTGCCCCGGTCACTCGTCAGGTCGCCATCCGGGCTTCCCGACGCACAACTCCCTCTCCGCCCCGAATGCTATCGCCGCCGCCGCCGCGTGCACGCGCCGGCGATGGCCAGGAGCGCCATTGCACCGGGTGCAGGAATCGGATTGACGACGAAGATGCTCGAGAATGATGCGGTGTCTCCCGCGCTCAGCGAGAAGCGGAACTGCAGGGCGATTGACGTGCTCGCGCCCGGTCCCGTGAGCGAACCGATCGGGTAGCCGAAGCTCGCAGGACCGAAGCTGGTGGAGCCGAACGCGCTCGACACGCCGTACGACGCACCATCGAGGAGCGTCCGCACCTGTGCGCCGTCGATGAATGCGTTGTAGATCGATCCTCCACCGGTGCTCGAGAGGAACGCAGAGCCATCGCCATTCGAGTCGGTGAGTGTGCCAGACACGCTGCCTGCGATGAAGGATGCGTCCGGGATCGCGGGCGAGATCGGCAGCAGGAAGTCCACGACGTACTCGCGTGTGGCGGTCGAGTCGTTGCTGACGGTGAAGGTGCCCTGAATGAACGGGTCAGGGTCCACCATCATGTGCCACGTGAGCGTGCTCTGCGTGGGCGAGGAGTACATCGAGCCAGTTGCACGCCACACCGTGGGCGCGATCTGGTTGAAGCTGCCCCACTGCTGTGCGGGACCCATGAAGCTGTTGAATCCGTCGGCGAAGCCGATCTGGAAGTTGGGCGCCACAACACCTGCGTGAGCAGATGAAACAAGGCATGCGCAGGCAACGCCGGCACCAATGATGGATCGAATCATGTCCCTTCCACTCTCCTCTGGACTCGCGATGCGAATCCGTTGCACAACCGACTCCTCTTCCGCTCCACGATGTGCTGTCCTCAGGCCAGTGGCGCTCAGGCAGCAGGCAAGAAGTTCCGCGTCCGTCCCTTTTTCGGACGCACGAACACCAGTGCCTAGTAGTCAACCTATCCCGTCCATCCCCTCGGGCAAGCAAAAGATGTGACTGTTCTGAGGTTCCGCAAGAATCCAAACCAATCTGGCCCCGTCACCGAGAACGGCAACTCAGTCGTTATAGGACATCGAGAGGCTAGATGCGTCAGGTGGATGTGCTTCCGCCGCCCCATGGTCCCTCTCGTGAGCCCCATTGCCTGGGGGAGATGGGTGATCGCCCTCGGGACGGATCCAGTCAAGCAGGACCGACCGAACTGTCGCCAGGTCGGGCGCCAGCCGTACCCCGTCCTTCATGCCCTTCACATGCCCCATCGTCTTTCCGTACCAGGAGATGCGCTTGCGGAGGCAATCGAGCGCATGCCGCTCGTCGCTGTAGCGCTCGAGCAGCTCTACGTGCCGAAGGATGGTGCGGACTTTCGCATTGTGGGTCGGCTCCGGCGGGCACTCGCCGGTTTGCAGCAGGGCCAGCGCGCGCCGGAACAGCCAAGGTGTGCGAAGGGCACCGCGCCCGATCATTACCCCGTGGCAGCCCGACTGCTGCATGATGGCGGGCACGTGCTCGGGCAGAGTGACGTCTCCGTTGCCGATGACCGGGATCGACCTGACCGCAGCCACCACCTCGCCGATGCGCGCCCAGTCGGCCTGGCCTGAGAAGAGCTGCACGGTCCACCGTCCATGCACCGTCACCGCAGCGATGCCCGCGGACTCGAGGTCGCGCGCGAGCTGCGCCGCCACCGGATGCTCGGGATCCCACCCAAGCCGCATCTTGGCCGTGACAGGCACTCGACCTGCAGAGTGGCGCTCCACAACCCGCACGATGCGCTCGGCGAGTGCCGTGGTGTTCGCGCAGTCGCGCAGCAGCAGCGATCCGCCGTGCTTCTTCGCCACCTTGTCGACGGGACATCCCATGTTGATGTCGATGATCGTGGCGCCGTGGTCGATGGCCCACAGTGCCGCCTCGGGCAGCGGGTCCTGCGAGTTGCCGTAGAGCTGCATGCCGCAGGGCTGGTCGAGCCCATTGGTGGCCGCGAGGTCAAGGGTGCGCTTGGTGCCCCGCAGGATCGCGTGGCAGTTGAGGAGGTCGGTGTATGCGGCGCCCACGCCACCCTCCTCGCGGCAGAGGATCCTGAACGCAAGGTCACAGTGACCGGCTATCGGCGCCAGCAGGAGGGGCGATTCGAGCGTGACAGGACCGATGCGCAGCACGGCACCACGATAGGGTGCCGCGCGATCACCTCATAGCATTGCGGCATGACCAGATGTCGATCTCCTATCGGTGCGGCGGGCGCCCTCTGTATCGCGGTGGCGCTCGGGACGCTCACCGGATGCACCAACGAGTTCGTCGTCTCGTTCCAGGGAACGCGGTATCCCGCGGTCGCCGATACCGCGCTCGTGGACGCGAAGCCCGATGGTTCGGGCCTCATCGGCACCGCGACCTTCCTGAGCGGCGGCAACTACGGCAACCCGGAGGCGATCGCCGCCGGGCGCGAGGTCGGCGCGGACAGCGTGCGGTGGTGGCGGACTGTCGCGTCCCGATCGGGAGTGACTGGACAGGGCACCGTGAGCGGCGGGCTCTCCCCGACGGGTCCAGTGTCGGCGTGGTCGCCCGCCCAGCCGGGCCCGCTCTTCTTCAGCTACCAGGCACGCTTCTACCGCAAGGGCGTGGAGGACCAGGTGCCTGCGATCGATGCGGAGGATCGGGGCACAACACGCCGTGCAGCGCCTGCGGGCAACGAGGCTCAGCTCGAGCGCGACTCGACCGCAGCCACGCAGGAGCAGGCGCAGATTCAGCGCACCGAAGGCTCGGGCAGCCGAGCACCCTGAGCCGCGGCCTCGAACATCACCCCATCGCACACGTACACGCGGTCGCGCCTGCGACCGGTGTCCTCATGGATGAGCCCGCTCTCGAGGAACTTCTCCATGACCGCCTGCGCGGCGCGGAAGGAGATGCCCATCGAGCTGGCCGCCTCCTGCATGGTCATGCGTGGCCGAGCCACGAACGAGTGCGCGAGCATCGTCGGATGGCGTGGCGCGCGCATGCCTTGAGCGGCATCGAGCAGCGCGGCACGGCCCTCGCGTGCGCGGGCGAGCCCGGCGATCACACGGTGCGCGTCCGCCGCAAGGCTCCGCACAGTCATGCGCACCCACGACTGGTACGACGCCTCAAGATCGGCGGAATCCTCCGCACGCAGCGGTCCGATGCCATCGGCGGGCACGACGGCAACGCAGTGCAGCGTCGCGCGGCAGGCAAAGATGCGGGCAGCCACACGCCGGCCCAGCAGTCCGGTCGAGTGCTCGACAGGCTGCAGGAAGTGGATGCACCACATCGACCATGCGGCATCAAGCGACGCTCGGACGATCCCGTTCGCGTCGGTGCCTTCGGGGTCGTCAACCGCGCGCTGCCATGACACCAGCGCATCCTTGAGCATGTGCGGCGGCGGAGGCACGGTGCTCGCGCCTCCGGGCAGCTTCACGGAGGGACCGATCCACGCGGCGGCACGGCGCGGCGCCGCATGGAGACCCGTCACCGCAGCCCAGTCCGCAAGGCCTTGCCGCCAGCAGGTCTCGGAGGATCCTGTCGAACTGCTCTCATCGGCATGTTGTGCGGTGGCTCCTGGCCACGAGACACCCTCCGCAGCGGCGGCTCGCGCTAGTGCCCAGTCGCCCAGGCGCGGGAGCATCTCCTGCGCCCCGGGCGCATGCTGCACGAAGGCATCAAGCGCACCGCAGGCCTGCGCGAGCGATACGAGGTCGCCAGTGGCCGATTGCGGCAACACTGACGGGCGCACTGGCTGAGGCAGGTAGGTCCATGCAGGGAGCGGCACGCTCCTGATGGGCACCACCGACCCGAGCGGTACCTGCTGCGCAGTCGCTGTTGAGACGGCAACCATCATGGTGCGCTTGGGGCCGCGCTTACGGGTGTCGTGACGGCGAGCGCAGGAAGCCTCGGCAGCGTCCAGTCGTTCGCGAAGAAGTCCGCCGCCACAATGCCTGCGATGCCCTCGTCGAGCATGCGCGCGGAGAGCACGCACATGTCGGGATACGCCACCCCTGCGGTGAAGTAGGGCACTCGCTCCGTCAGTCGCTGGCCGATGTCGCCGGTGCTCGCGACCGTCGCGACGAGGGACTCCGGATCGTCAGCGCGGGGCCTCACCATCAGCAGCGCGAGGTCATCGCCCGACAGCGTGCCGCGCCGTCCCGTGCTGTCGGTGAAGTGGATCGCACCACGCACGGGAGTCACGGGACTCTCGCCGACGACAGTCGACCACGCGCGGTTGGTCTCGGCATTGCCGTAGAGGATGATGTTGCGCTCGGCCGCAAGGGAAGGGTCCGCCAGGATCGCCGCGTCATCGACGATCTCGGGCGAGGCGTTGCCCCGGTACAGGAACTGCTCAGCGTCGTAGCGGGCCTTGCGCGCAAGCGCCGCACGCTGCGCGTCCGTGCCTCCGGTGCCGACGACAAAGAGCATGTTGCGGTCGAACGCCGCCTTGAAGGGCCCCATCCGGCTCGCGCGCTTGCTGCGGTCGCCCGCCTTTCGCCCGACCGTCCACGAGGTCGATCCGTCGTCGCGCGTGGTCCGCTCGAGCCAGAGCAGATCGCCACCCGACGGCTCATCGGCGACCAGCTCTGTCCCGTCGATCGAGAGGCTGACCTTGCCTCCATCACCGTCAAGGTCGACCTGAAGCCCAAGGCGCGCGACGTTTGTGGTCTTGCCCGTGACGGTGCGCGCATCGCGGTTCAGGGTGAGGTCGACGGACGAGGGCTGCAGCGGCGACAGCTGCGCATCGATTGTGACCCACGCATCGCGGGAGCGGACGGCAGGGGAGACCGTGGTGAACGACACACGCGTGCGCGACTCCGGCGGCGTGAGCTCTCTCGCGCGAAGGAAGTCCATCATCGCGGGCCAGTCGACGCACTGGTTTCCCCACCAGTGGCCGGCACCAGCCTTCTCGCGGTACGCGAAGTCGCGGTGGTACTGGCCGAGCTGCGCGCGCATGTCGCGCGACTCCTCGACAGGCACCGTCTCGTCCGCATCGCCGTGCAGCACGTAGATGCCCTGCGCGAGGTAGTTGTCCTTGAGCAGGAGCGTCCGCGATGGATTCGCTGCGGTGTCGAGCGCGCTCGCGATCGCGCGGTCGGCATCCGATGCGCCGGCAGCGAGCGACGCTGACGCGGGCTTCGCGCCGCCGTAGGTGAAGAACGACACCCACCCTGCGCTCGGCCCGAGCGCCGCGAAGTCACCCGAGCGGTGGGCACCTACCTGCCACGTGCCATGACCTCCCATCGAGTGCCCGGTGAGCCACTGCTTGAGCGGATCAGTGCGGTGACGTGCGCGCGCGAGCGCAAGCACCTCCATCGCATCAAGTCGGCCCCAGTCCTCCCAGTCGAATCCGAAGGGTCGGCGGTTGGTGGGCGCGACGACCACAGCCCAGGGCTTTGGTGCGTAGCTCGCCGCCTGCGCTGCGGCATCCACCCCCGCGCCGTGAAGGCTCAGCAGAAGCCCGGGCCGGCGCGCTGGCGCCCCGTCTGCGACAGGTTGGGGAAGCGGCGGCACCACCGCATAGTGCTGCGCGCTGCCGTCGATCGAGCTGCGGAACGTCTCGCGCCTGGCTGCAGATGCGGACTTGATCGGCAGCTCGAGCGAGACCTCGCTGATGGCGGGACCCTGGCCTGGCGCGGAGTCTGCGGGGCGAAGCGCGACAGTGACGCGCGCGGCGCTGCCGGATGTCGCGGCCGCGCACGCGATGCGCACCGCGGCCTTGTGGAGGGATCGCGGCGGCACAGGGGGAACCTGCGTGCGCGTCACAGAGCCGGGGCCGCAGGCGACATCGATCGCAAGTCCACGTGCCGCGGTGTCGGCCGGGTTGACGACTGGGATGCCGATCCATGCGTCGAGCGCCTCGCCTGTCACGAGGTCAGGCGCTGTGACGTCGCGGGTGTCGAGGAACGCTCCCGCGCGCGGCAGCGGCTTGAGCTTTGGCGTGATCGGCGCGCGGCCTCCAGCGAAGAGGAACTCGTTGCGCCCGGCGAGAAGCTGCACCGGCACGGCGAGGGTCCCGTTCGCATAGGGATCTCCCATGCGCGGCGCGCCGTTCACGTAGACCATCGCGTGGCCTGTGCATTCGAGCATCGCGACCTGCTCCACAGGGCTCTGCACCTCGAGCAGCAGGTACCCGCCTCGGAACGCATCGATCGGGAACGAGCCAGAGGCATCCGCCTCGACGGGCGCCCAGCGCGGCGCGTTTGGCTCATCGCGCACAGGTTCACCCGCCGCGGGGATGCCAAGCGTGCCACGCACGATGCGCGACTCGACCGCATCGCGCCGGATCGGGGATCGGGCTGATGCCGAGACCCCGCTCACGGCCAGCCCTCGGACCGGCATGATCGGCACGGTGGATGCTTCGGGTTGCGGCGGAGCCTGCACTGGCGGTGCCGGATACGAGTCCGGCTGCGGTGCGGATCCTGTCGCGTCGGCCACAGCCGCAGCTGGCTGGAGCGGCGTTGAGGGCTGCGGAGCAGCCTGGTTCTTCGCTGGCGTGTCCTGGGCGGGCGCGCCTGGGGTCGCCTGGCCGATGCCTCGTGCATTCGAGATCGGAGAGATGATGGCTCCCGCCGCCAGTGCGCCGGCAAGGCATGCCAGTGCAAGCAGGAGGTGCCTCGCTCGTGTCATGGCGCAAGGGTACGGCGCGCACGGGTGCGGGGCTAACCTCGTGGCGTGCCTGTGCGAGGCGAGCCGGACGTGCAGAGCGACCCGATCCAGATGGAGGTTGGCGTCACAGGCATGCACTGTGCGGCATGCGCCAGCCGGGCTGAGATGGCCATTGCGGCAGTTCCGGGGGTCGAGTCGGCGACCGTCAACCTGGTGATCGGCAGCGCACGCATCCGCGCGCGCCCGGACGTGTCGACCGCGGAGATCGCGCAGGCGCTCGAGCGGGCGGGTTACGGCATGTCGCCACTGGCGCACTCGCCGTCGAGCAGCGGCGATGGCGACCGGGATTCGGGTCCGCAGCATGAGACGCGCGCGCTGCGCAGGAACGCGCTGGTCGGGCTGGCGCTCTCGGTGCCTGTTGGCGTGATGGCGATGACGCACGGCAGCGTGCCTGCCTTCGAGTCGCACTCGGCAATGTGGGTGCAGTGCGCGCTCACCGCAGGTGTGATCGTGACTGCAGGACGGTCGATCTTCACCGATGCGTGGTCGGCAACACGACGCGGGTCCACGACCATGTTCACGCTTGTCGCGATCGGCGCTGGAGCGGCAATGGTCTCAAGCGTGATCGGGACGGTGCGGCATGGCGCGATGCCGGTGTTCTACGAGTCGGCTGCGCTTGTGATCGCCTTTGTGGCTGTGGGGCGGTGGATCGAGTCTGCGGCGATGGGCCGCACGCGCGATGCGCTGACCTCGCTGCTGACGCTGGTGCCCGACCGCGTGCGTGTGGTGCGAGATGGGCGCGAGCATGAGGTGGCGCTGGCGTCGGTGGCTGTGGGCGATGTGATCCGGATCCGGCCCGGCGAGCGGGTGCCGGTGGACGGGTCTGTGATTGATGGACGTACGAGCGTTGACGAGTCGATGCTCACGGGCGAGTCGATGCCGATGATGCGTACGGTGGGCGACATGATGAGCGGTGGCACGCTCAACATCGACGGATCGGTGGATGTGCGTGCCGAGCGCGTGGGCAGCGACACCGCTGCGGCGCGGATCGTGGCACTGATGCGCGAGACGGTGTCGTCGCGGGCCCCCATGGCTCGTGTGGCTGACCGTGTGGCGGCTGTCTTTGTGCCCGCGATCCTCGCGCTCGCCGCAGTCGTCGGCATCATCTGGATGGCACTCGCGCCCGACGGGCAGGGGCTTCGGCTGGGCACGATTGCGGTGCTGTCGACGCTCGTGGTGGCGTGCCCATGCGCGCTCGGGCTTGCGGTGCCCACAGCGATCGTCGCAGGCACCGGTCGCGCCGCGCGTGCCGGCGTGCTGGTGCGTGATGCGGCGAGCTTCGAGCGCGCGGCATCGGTGCGTCACGTCATCTTCGACAAGACAGGCACGCTGACGCTCGGACAGCCAGCGCTCGAGCGAGTGAGCGGCATTGGCGTGTGGCAGGGCCGGGAGCGCGAGCTGCTCGGGATCGCGGCAGCGGTGGAGCGAGGAAGCGAGCATCCGATCGCACGTGCGATCGCGGACGGGGGCGGTGGCACATGGTCGGCGGAGGGATTCCGGGCACACCCAGGATTCGGAGCCAGCGCTCATGTTCGTGGGCCGGGGCTTGAGGGCTCCAAGGTGCGTGTAGGTGCTGAGCAGTGGGTCGCGGGTGGCGTGGAGGGTCCGGTCGCGCAGCGCGATACCGACGCGGCACGTGCGCTGAGCGACGAGGGGTGCACCGTCGTCTGGGTAGCCGTCGATGGCCAGGTGGCCGGCATGATCGCGGTGCGCGATGCGCTGAGGCCGGGCGCTGCCGAGGCGGTGCGCGCGCTAGGCACGATGGGGATCACCGTGTCGATGCTGACTGGCGACGCCGCACGCACAGCGGAACGCATCGCGCGCAGTGCAGGCATCAGCGATGTCGCAGCGGGAGTGACGCCCTCCGGCAAGGTTGATGCAGTGCGCGCACGGCGCAGTGGCGGGGCGGTCGCGATGGTGGGCGATGGCATCAACGACGCTCCCGCGCTCGCTGCGGCCGAAGTGGGCATCGCCATGGGATGCGGCGCGGATGTGGCGCGCGATGCGGCCGCAATCACGCTGCTGCGTGCCGATCCGCGCGCGGTGGCCGATGCGATCGGCATCGCGCGCGGCACGATGCGGCTCATCCGCCAGAACCTGCTGTGGGCATTTGGGTACAACGTGCTGATGATCCCGCTTGCGGCAGGTGCCCTGTGGCCCTGGACAGGATGGATGCTGCCGCCGTCGCTTGCGAGCGCGGCGATGGCGCTCTCGAGCATCTCGGTCGTGCTCAACAGCCTGCGCTGGCGCGCACGCGCCTAGCTGCGGCCGAACACCTGCCGCAGGATCGCGTCGTGCACGGCGGTGGCCGGCACCTCGACGTCATCCCAGTTGGGGTCGTCGGCGATGCACACCGGCCGAAGCCCATGCGCAGCCTCGATGCGCCCATGCGAACCGCGCACCAGTCCGGCATCAAGCGGAATCACGTCAAGCAGCGCGCGCATGCCGAGCCTGCGCTGCGCCAGCCGCCACATCACCTTCGCGCGCGAGAGGATGCGTGGCGGAGCCAGGAACAGCTCGCAGGGGTCGTACCCGGGCTTGCGGTGGATGTCGACGGTCCGCGCGTAGTCGGGCGCACGCGCATCATCGCACCACCATGGGTAGGCGAACCAGTGGCCGGGCTCTGCCACGCACACGAAGTCGCCGCTGCGCGCGTGGGCGATGCCGTACGCAGCCTGCGTATCGCGATCGATCACCTGCGAGACGCCTGGCACGCTCTCGAGCACTCGGCGGAGCGGGTCGAGGTTGCCATCACGGCGCATCACGGCCGGTGCGTACACATGGGCGACCTGGTGGTCGCACACCGCGAACGCGTCCGACGCCGCGGGGTCGGCCATCTCGCGGCCGAGCTCCTCGCGCCAACGCACCATCCCGGCCTCACGAAGTGTGCGGTTGAGGTAGATGGGGGCGCTCACCTCGGAGATCCCGTACTCGCTCACGACCATCACTCGGGTGCCGCGCGAGTCGAAAAAGCGAAGCAGCGCATCGAACACCCTGTCCATCTCGCGCATCTCGTCACGCACGCTGCGTCCCTTGGGGCCCTCGCGCTGCATCACGTAGTCGAGGTGCGGAAGGTAGACGAGCGTCAGCGTCGGCGAGTGCAGCTCGACGGTGCGCATCGCGGCGCGCGCGATCCAGTCCGTGCTGCGGATGTCGGCGCCCGGACCCCAGAAGCGAAAGAGGGGGAACGGTCCAAGGTCGGACTGGAGTGCGCCGCGCAGCTCGCCGGGCACTGTCCAGATGTCGGGGATCTTGCGGCCATCGGCCGGGTACATCGGACGTGGGGTCACGGTGATGTCAGCGGTCGAGTGCATCGCATGCCACCAGCAGATGTTGGCGCAGGTGAACGACGCATCGCGCTGCCTCGCCGCATGCCACACGCGTGGCGCCTGCACCAGCGCATCCGACTGCTTCCAGAAGTGCACCTCGTTCAGCGACCGGTCGAACCACCCGTTGCCGACGATGCCGTGTTGCGAAGGCCGCACGCCGGTGAGCATGCTCGCCTGCACCGTGCTGGTGACGGCGGGCAGGTCAGGAATCACCGAACGCACGCCGCCGCAGCGGCGCGCGAACGCGCTGACGCTCGGCATGCCGTCGCCGAGGAGGCTCGGCACCAGGCCGACAATATTGAGTACGGCGGTCGGGTGCATGAGGTCAGCTCGCGGGAACCGTGCGCTGAAGGAGCCGGGTGATGGCGTAGATGCCGATGCATGCGGCGCCGAGCAGCGGGTAGCCCAGCGCCCAGCATGCAGTCGCATCAAGCAGTGCGATGGCGGCGACGAGCCGCGCGATGCCCGCAGGCCGCCGCGTCAGGTGACCCGATGCCACCGCATAGCCACGGAGCGCCACCGTGAGGTACAGCGCCAGCGGGATCACGGTGGTGGCCAGCACTGCGATCGTCACGGTCACCTTTGGGATGCCAAACCAGGTGTCCTGCGGATTCGCCATCGCGCCGATGCGCCATCCGGTGGCGGTGAGCCGTGGCGTCAGGATGGCCACGCCAATGAGCAGGGCCACTGCGCCAACAGTGCCCACGATGCCGATCGCGCGGTCCTCGGGCGCCGGCGGGACCGATGGCGGATTCGCCAGCAGGTCGCTGCCGCACTCGCTGCAGCGCTCCGGCGAGGTGCCGGGCGCAAGCTGGTGGCCGCACGCGCTGCACGCCCTCGTGCCGGACGCGTCAACCTCGCGGCGTGCGGCGAGCGAGAGCGCAAGCGTGTGCAGCATCAGCGCGATCGCGGGTGTGGCGAGGAAGAAGACCAGGTCGGCGGGAATCCTTCCTGATGCGATCCATGTTGCGCGGACCTGGCCGAAGATGCCGCTCGGCGCCAGTGCCGCCATCGCCACGGATACCGGCACGAGCGCACGGCACAGCGCCATCAGTGCGACGCTCCATGCGGTTCTGGAGTGGACAAGGTTGTAGGCGACCGCACAGAGCGCAATCAGCAGCGCAGGCGCATAGGTCAGCCGCATCCCGAGCCGAGTTTGCGCAAGCGCGTTTTCCGTGAGGTCCTTCGCCGCATCGCTGCCGATGGGCGTCACGAGCGGCACGGCCATCCACCAGATCGCCGCGATGACGGCGACGGCCATCCACCCGCGTGCAAGGATGGTGAGGGCGGGGTTTGCAGAGCGCTTTGCGTGCGCAGAGAGCCAGATGGCCACCGCCGCTGCGGCGATCTCGGGGATTGGTGCGCGCCCGAGCGATGAGGGCCACAGGCCTCCCAGCATCAGCACCACCGCTGCGGTCCACGCGACACGCAGCGGAATCCTGCCGGAGGGGATCGGGCGTCCGGGGCGCTCCACCGCATCGATGTGGCGGTCGAGGATCCCGTTGAGCACCATGCCGCCGAGGTAGAGCATGCACATGCCGATGCACACGCCGCCGATCAGCCAAGGGTTGTCTCGCAGCAGGTCCATCGACCCTGCCGGACCCTGCCAGAGCGAGTACGCCGCCATGGCGATGCAGAGGCCGACAGCGCAGTCGCCAAGGATCGTGGGAAGGTTGGAGATGCGCAGCAGCTCTGCCCACGCGCGCCACGAGCCGATGATCGGCGCCCGAGCACTGCCCTGAACGTCAGCTGATGTGATGGTTGCGTCCTGCATCCGCGCGGGATGCTACGGGTCGCCGAGTCGGATGTCCGGCGATCTCAGCCGCCCGACTGCGTCATGCGTCCGACAACTTCAGGCACGCGGCGACGCCAGCCGTGCGACCAGCGCGGATGTCCACGCGATCTCCTCGGCAATCCCATCGGCGAGCGTCGCCAGACGGTGCTCTGTTGGGAGCGCATTCCACGCGTATGTCTCCACCTCAAGCGGAGTCGTGGCGAGGCCGGGCCCAAGCGCCTCGAGTGCCATCGCAATCTCGCCTTGAGTCGTCTGAAGCGGCCCAAGGAACTCCGCGAACACCGGCACATGGAAGTGCACGCGCCACACGCCGTCGGGCGCATGGTCGAATGCACGCTCGAGGTCGTCGTAGAAGTGCGCCTCGCCGCGGCCGTCGAGCACGCTGGTCTGGTGCAGCCAGCGCGGCTCGTCGAAGTGACGCAGCGCACGGAACGCGCGCTCGCTGCCGTCGCAGGCGACGGCGCTCGACACCTGCACCTTGCCGATGCGGATGCCGGCGGCCCGGTAGGCCGCGATCGCCTCCGCCTGCGGCTCGAACATCACTGCGGAGTGGCACACGTCATGGCACACCCGCACGTGGCGGAGGATGTCGGCGCTTGTGCCGTCGGGCCTCAGCGCCTGCGCGAAGAAGTCCACCACGTGGGATGCGCGGTCGAGCATGCATCCGGGCTCGGGCTCGAGATCGACATGCAGGCAGATGCCGGTGCGCTCCTCGATGCGCATCAGGTGGCGCGTGACCTGCTCGAGCTGGGCCGCGGCCATGCCTACCGCGGCGCCGCAACCCTCAAGCGAGAAGGTCAGCCGCCACCCAAGAGGCAGCGTGGAGATGCTGGCCTCGCGCCCGATGCCGGGCACGGTGCCAGGCTCGGGAAGCAGGTCGACAAGGATGTCCGCCAGCTGCATCGTGTAGAGCCCGCGGCGCACGTCCGCCCAGTGCGGCGTGTAGACCGCGTGCTTGACCGTCGCCGCGTGGAAGTCGCCGTAGGGGAAACCGTTGAGCGTGTAGACCGCGAGGCCGCGCTCAAGCATGGTGTCTCGGAGCCGTCGCGCCGCGTCGGGCGTCGAGTGCAGCGAGTGCGCGCTCGCGGCGCTGAGCCAGAGGCCGATTGGAAGGAACCCATGCGGCGCCACGCGCTCGCGCACCGCGGTCGCGTGCCGCATCACGTTCGATACGGTCTCCTCGAGCGTGCGTCCTGCGTGCACGTTGGTGCAGTAGCCAAGGAGCGGGACGGACATGGGAGTGCCTGACTTCACCGTACGCACGACGTCGCGGCACGCGCCGCATCCACCACCAGTCGCACGATGCCATCGCCCATCGCAGCGTCGGGCGTGCGCTCAGGATGCCACTGCACGCCGACAGTGAACGGCCGCGAAGGGTCGCGGATCGCCTCGATCACGCCATCGTCGGAGTGGCCGATCACATCGAATCCCTTCACGGCAGCGATTGCCTGATGGTGCCAGCTTGCGACCGGTCCGGATCCGATGGCCGAGGTCACAGGGTGGATGCTGTCGTTGCGGTGCCGCTCTCCGTCGGGGATCTCGTCGTGCAGGTGCTGGATCAGGCGCGCGCCGCGGTGCACGCCCATCAGCTGCATGCCGAGGCAGATTCCAAGCAGCGGCATGTCGGGGCGCCCGTCGAGCGCGCGAAGCAGCGCGAACTCCGCAGCCTGCCGGCGCGGGTCCATGACCTCAGCCTTCGGATGGAGTGCGATCCCGAAGGGACGTGTGTCGATGTCGTCGCCACCGGTGATGATCACGCCGTCCACGGCATCGAGCATGGCCGCGCGGTCCTCGGCGATCGCCGGCAGCATGAGCGGAAGGCCACCCGCACGACGGACCGCCGAGATGTAGGTGTCCTTCACCTCGTGGCGCGTGCGGCCCCTCTCGTCGACCACAAGGTTGGCGGTGATCCCGATGACCGGACTACGCATGATCGGCTCCCGAGGGCGAGGGCTTGCGGCGCGGGTAGAGGCGCGCAGCAAGGAGCGTGCCTGCCGCACCCGCTGCCGCGTTGCCCCAGTCCACCCACTTGGGCACTCGCGAGTACCTGGCGCTGTTGAGGTAGTCCGCGAAGCCCATCTCTGCCGGCCGCGGCGGCGCATCCGCCGGTGGCGTCGCGTCGCTGAAGATGGCGGCAGAGAGTCCGAACACGCATACGAGCGAGCAGAGCGCGTACGCGCCTCCACGTGTGGCGGCGACGAGCGCGGCGACGAGGCCCGCCACCACCGCAGCGGCCAGGCCAACCCCAAGCGATCCGAGGCACCAGGCGATCGACGGCTGCCAGGAATCATCTGCGTAGACGCGCTGCGGTCCCATGGCGATTGCGGTGACCGTGAGCAGCAGCACCACAAGGATGCCCATGCAGATGTAGCCGACGATGGCGCCGATGGCGATTCGGAGCATGGAGGAAGGCTATCCGTGCATGGGCACGCGTTGCGGTCGGCTGCAGCTCACACGCTCGTGCGGAACCTGCCCGACTGCGACAGGAACGCGAGCGGGTTCTCGAAGCTGATCTTGCGGACCGCCTCGGCGAGGTGTCCGCGGCGGCGCATCTCGATGCCGCACTTGGGCACGGCGAGCGGATCGCTGATCCCCCAGTCGGCGGCGGAGTTGATCCAGAGGCGGTCGGTGCCGTGCATCTCGATGATGTCGACCGCGCGCTGCGGCGTGCACTTGGTATCCGGGTAGAGCGTCATGCCCGCCCAGAAGCCTCGCTCGAGCACCGGGCGCACCGTGTGCTCCTCCACGTGGTCGATGAGCACGCGTGCCGGGTCGACGCCCTGGTTGCGGACCGCATCCATGATGAGCATGGTGCCCTTGAGCTTGTCCTCAAGGTGTGGCGTGTGCACGAGGATCAGCATGCCGCGCGACTTCGCAAGCGCGATGTGCTCCTCGAGGATCTGCAGCTCGTTGCGGGTGTTCTTGTTGAGCCCGATCTCGCCGATGCCCAGCACGTTGGGGCAGTCGAGGAAGTCAGGGATGCGCGCGATCACCTCGCGGGCAAGCCCCATGTCCTCGCTCTCCTTTGGGTTGATGCACAGCCAGGTGTGGTGCGCGATGCCGAACTGCGCTGCGCGCGCTGGCTCGGTGCGCGTGAGCGCGCCGAAGTAGTCGACGAATCCCTCGACGGAACCGCGGTCGAAACCTGCCCAGAATGCGGGCTCGGTGATGGCAACGCACCCCGCGAGCGCCATCGCGCGGTAGTCGTCGGTGGTGCGGCTGACCATGTGGATGTGAGGATCGATGTAGGCCATCAGCTGCGCTCCACAGCGCCCATCGCGCCCTTCATCGGCGCGGCCGCGATCGGCTCCGCAGATCGGTCGCTCCACAGCTCAAGCACGCGACGCGCACGCTCCGGCTTCCCGTCGCGCAGCAGGTCAATGGCCGCGCGAAGCGCCTGCATCCGGAAGTCATCCGCCGGCTCGCCTGGAGCAGGCTGTGCACGCTCAACCCTGTCGAGGAATGCCGCAAGGTCGAGCACCTTCGCGCGGTGCTCGAGGAACTGCATGTGCACGATGGTGCCGCGCGAGGCGGGCACGCCAGCATCGCGTGAAGCCATGCGGTCAGTCTAGGTTCGCTAGGCGCTCGGCTGCGCGCGCGACGGTCGGTCCGTCCATCACGTGCACGTCCGCGGGGGTTCCGATCCCTTGCAGCAGCGTCACGGTGAGGCGTCCGCCGAGGTGCTCGCGGAACTCGTCGAGGCCGCGCAGCAGGCGCGTGGTGTCGGCGAGCGCCGGATGCCAGACAGGAAGCCCAATCGCGCGAAGGCATGCGATGATGCGGTCGCACTCGGGCTCGGAGAGCATGCCGGACAGCATCGAGTACGTGCAGTCGAGCGCGACCCCGATGGCCACGGCCTCGCCATGCGGAAGCTCGAACCCGGTCACCTGCTCAAGCTTGTGCGCCGACCAGTGACCGAAGTCCAGGGGCCGGGCGTTGAGGCGCTCGAAAGGGTCGCCCCCATCGGTGACGTGCTGAAGGTGCAGTTCGGCGCTGCGGATGATGATGGGCCACGCAGCGTCGAGGTCGCGTGCGCAAAGCGCGGGCGCATCGCGCTCGATGCGCTCGAGAAGCGCAGCGTCGCGAAGGCATGCGATCTTCACCGCCTCGCTGAATCCGCCAAGGAAGTGTCGTCCGGGAAGCGTGGGCAGGAAGTCCCGGTCGCAGACGACGCCATCGGGCGGGCAGAATGCGCCCACATAGTTCTTCTTGCCGAAGCGGTTGATGCCGTTCTTCACGCCCATGGCCGCATCGTCCTGCGCGAGGACTGTGGTGGGCATGCGCACATGCCGGACGCCGCGGTGCGCGGTGGCCGCCGCGAACCCTACCGCGTCAAGCACGGCACCGCCGCCGATCGCGAGTACGACGCTCCGGCGGTCGATGCGGAACCGCTCGGTCGCGAGCATCACCTGGTCGACGGTGTGCATGCCGTCCTTGGCGGACTCGCCGCCAGGCACCGACTCGCAGCACGCGAGCTCGGGAAGCGATGCACCGGCGCGGGTGCACGTGGCGAGGTAGCGCGCGAGCGACTCCGGGATCATCGGATGCGAGGCCAGCACGCCCGCATCGACGAATGCAGCAAGCCGCCGCGAGTCGCCGTCGGATGAGGGATCCGCGAGCACGCTCGCGAGCGAGTCATTTGCGGGGTCAAGCGCAGCCTGCGTGAACCGGACGCGGTGCTCGAAGGGGACGGCAAATGGGCGGTCGAGCCGCATCGGGTCGCCGAGTCTAGGGCGCGCATCCAAAACGGAATCACGGCGGAGGGGCGTTCCGCCGTGATCCCTTGTCCGCGACGACGCGTCGCGGATGCGCGCAGCGCGCGCACGAAGGTCCATCTTTGGCGGTTCCCCCACGAACTTCACTGCTACGCCGGCGCGCGGGCACCGGTTCGCGGAATTCAAGGGGATTTGCGGCCCCCAGGAACATCGCGGAGGCCGTGCGATCCGCAGCGGTCGCGCAGGCAGGATCTCATTGTGGCTGCGCTGCCACGGCCTCGCGCAGCCTTGACAGGCAGATCGCTGCGGCGACCGCCACATTGAGGCTGTCGACGCCGGCGGCCATCGGGATCCGCACGAGGCCGTCACATGCGGCGATCGTGTCCGCGCGAAGGCCCGAGTGCTCCTCGCCAACCACGAGCATGATGGGCCCTGCAACATCGCGCGCAGCGTGTCCGATCGGCACCGCCGGCATGCCGCTCACGGATCCTGCATCCGCACCGAGCACGCGCAGGGACGCTATGCCCGCGCCTGCGCGCGCCACCTTCAGCGCGGCAATCGATTCCGCAAGGCTCTCACAGCGCGCAAACGGGATCCGCAGCGCATGGCCCATGGAGACCCTGATCGACTTTCGGTAGAGCGGGTCGTGCGCATCGCCCGACAGCAGCACGCCTCCAACGCCGAACGCCGCCGCGATCCTGAACAGCGCGCCGATGTTGTCCATGTTGTGCACGCCGTCGCAGGCGAGCAGCAGGTCCGCGGCCAGGAAGGGGGCATCGAGCGGTGTGCGTGCGATGAGCGGCGCGCGGTGAGCCGACGCAAGCACGCCGCGGTGCACGGTGAACCCTGCGACTGCAGAGAGAAGCGCCTCGCCGGCGATGAGCACTGGCGTACGCCCGCGAACGCCGGCCTGCACCCGCTCGGCCATGCGCTCGCTGCAGAGCACACTGCGCGCCGCGCCAGGATGATGGTCGAGCAGCACCTCGATCACGGGCAGCGTCTCCGCGATGAGCAGCCCCTCGCGCTCGCGCGCACCGGAGAGGTCGCGGTCGCGCGTGAAGCGGTAGTCGTCGAGCCGCGGATCGGCTGGATCGTCGATGCGTACCGCAGGATGTCCTGTCGCGGTCACCGGCCGGTCGCGCTCAGAGCAGCGACTCGGGGTTCTCGAGCGACTGCACCACGTGGTTCAGGAAGCGTGCGCCCTCAGCGCCATCCACGACGCGGTGGTCGCACGAGAGCGAGAGCGGCAGCACGAGGCCCGCGTAGAACTTGCCCTCGCGCACCAGAACGCGCTCGCGCGCGCGGCCCGCCGCGAGGATGGCCACCTCGGGATAGTTGATGACCGGTGTCGCGAACATCCCGCCGTAGCTGCCCACGTTGGAGATCGTGAACGTGCCGCCAAGCGACTCCTCACGCGAGATCGAGCGATCCTTGCAGCGCTCCGCGAGCCGCTTCACGGCATCGGAGAGCTGTACCGGCGCCATCGTGCCGGCATCCTTCACCACCGGCACCATGAGGCCAGAGTCGGTGTCGACCGCGATGCCGAGGTTGATGGTGCCCTTGACGAGGATCTCCGAGGCGGCGTCGTCGACAATCGCGTTGAGGGAGGGGTGCTTGCGCAGCGCAGCGCAGACCGCACGCATGATGAAGGGAAGCATCGAGAGCTTGTGCCCGAGCGCGCGCGAGTACTCGCGCCGCTTTGCGTCGAGCGCGGTGACGTCCGCCTCCTCGACCACGGTGAAGTGCACCGCGGTACGTACCGAGCGGTCGAGCGCCTCGGCGATCTTGCGGCGGACGCCGCGGAAGGGGACGGTCTTGGAGGTCGCCGACCGGTCGATGTAGACGCTGCCTGGGGCGATCGCCACGCTGCGCGGCGCGAACCCCGCAGCGGCAGTGGCGACACCCGCCTGGCTGGATCCGCCGGCATATGCAGCGACGTCGCTCGCCGTGACGCGGCCGCCGCGGCCAGTGCCGGGCACCGCGTTGATGTCGATCGACATCTCCTTCGCGATGCGCCGCACCGCGGGAGTCGCGAGCGCCTTGCCCACGCGCACCGCCGCTGCCGCCTCAGGTGCACGACGCGCGAACCGCGCGCTCACCTCGAGCGTGCCGCTCATTGTGCCCACCACCGTGCCCTGGTCGCCTTCGGCACCTGGAGCGCCGGCGGCCACCTGCGACGAGAGGCACGCCGCGCCGCCATTCGATGACGCCGCTGCTGCAGGGCTCGCGGCCACCGTCGCCTTCGCCGTTGGCGCAGGCTTCGCTGCGGGAGCAGATGCGGGTGCCGTTGCGGACGCCCCGCCCGCACCGTAGCGCACCAGCACCGCGCCCACCTTGATGATGTCGCCGGGGTTGCCGCAGAGTTCGGTCACTGTGCCCGCCCATGGGCTGGGCACCTCGACGAGCGCCTTGTCGGTCTGCATCTCGGCGAGCGTCTGGCTCTCCTTGATGGTGTCGCCAGGCTTGACCTTCCACGAGATGAGCTCGGCCTCGGCGAGTCCCTCGCCAAGGTCGGGCAGCAGGAAGTGGCTCTTGTCCGCGGGTTGCTTCATTCCGGCCATGGTGTGCTCCGAAGTTTGGCGTGTCGGTCGCGCCGATCCGCGGTTCAGTAGGCGAGGCTCTCGTCGATCGCACGGCCGATGCGGGCGGCATCGGGCATGTACTCGAGCTCGAGCTTGTAGTAGGGCATGATGGTGTCGAAGCCCGCGACGCGCTGCACAGGCGACTCGAGGTGCAGGAAGCAGCGCTCCATGATGCGGGCTGAGATCTCGGCGCCAAACCCGCAGGTCAGCGGCGCCTCATGCACCACCACGCACCGGCCGGTCTTCTTGACGCTTGCCTCGATCGTGTCGATGTCGAAGGGGTAGATCGTGCGCAGGTCGATGAGCTCGATGCTGCGGCCGCTCTTCTCGATCGCCTGCATGCACTGCACGACGCTTGCTCCCCAGCTCACCATCGTGAGCTCCGTGCCCTCGCACACCAGGCGCGCCTGCCCGATCGGGATCGTGTACTCGTCCTCGGGCACCTCCTCGCGGAAGGCGCGGTAGATGCGCTTGGGCTCGAAGAAGATGACCGGATCCGGATCGCGGATCGAGCTGATCAGCAGCCCCTTCGCGTCGTAGGGCGAGCTGGGCATCACGACCTTGATGCCGGGCTGGTGCGCGTAGATCGCCTCGG
>CAZKTN010000012.1:0-4649 GCA_964555705.1 uncultured Isosphaeraceae bacterium
CCAGCCCGACCATCACCGCTACCGAGGCCTGGCTCGACGCCCGCGGATGGCTCGACCGGGGCGAGGCGCCCACACAGCCGCGCCCCGTGCCCGGCGCGCGCGTGGTTGCCGTGAGCATCCGCCGCGACGGCACGCTGATCGGCGTGGGCGAGTCGCAGTCGAACGCCGATGGCACACGCGCTGCCGACCTCGCTGACGCCGTGCGTCAGGCGATCAACGACTCGCGCCGCGACACCACGCTCTCGCGCGCACTCGAGACAGACGCCACCGCATGGACGCGCCTCTCTCTCGAGATCGAAGTCGCGGCCGATCCCATCCCCCTCGCTGGCATCAACTACGAGCAGGTCGCGCGCAGCATCGAGCCTGGCATCGATGGGCTCGCCGTGCGACGCGGCCCGCGCTGGCTCTACACGATGCCCGGCCGCGCGATGTCGCTCGAGGTCGCGTCCGATCCGGCGCGCACGTTCGTCGGCATGGCCAGCCGGCTTGGCGTGCCGATGCGCGACCTTCCCGATCTTCTGCCTGGAGAGATGCCCGCGCTCTACCGCGTGCCTGTGACGCGCCTCGTGCAGCCCATCGACTCGCGCGAACCGGTGCAGGTCATGCGGCTTGCGCGGCAGGTGGTGACGACACCCGCGGATGGCACTGATGCGGGCGCTCAGGCCGCGGCGGACCGCGTCGCCGACTGGCTCTGCGGGCATCTCCATCCGACCACCAGTGGCATGGATGTGGCCGAGGGCGCTGCCGTGCTGGAAAACCTTGGGCTACGCGGGGACTGGATCCCCTCCGCGGGAGTGCACGAGCCGATGGCCGCGCTCCCCGCCGACCAGGCGCTCGCCGCGCTGGCGCTCGCGCGTTACGCCCGCACCGCACCCGACACCGCTAGCCCCACCGCGAATCGCAACGCCTCCGACACCGACCGCGCCGCCGCCGCGCGCGCCGCGGCACGACGCATCCTCGTCGCGCTGCTGCGCGTGGCGCCAGTCGAGCGCGACCCGCTGCAGGACCGCAACGCGATCGCGCTCGGCGTGATGGGCGCGCTTGAACTCAAGGACATCACTGCCGATGCCGACCTCACGCATGCACGCGACACGCTCATCCGCGAGTTCCTTCGCGATGGCACCCCCGCCGCATGGATGACCGCAGACGCCACGCCTCGCATGCGCACGGCAGAGATCGCCGCCGCGTGCTCGCTGCTCGCTTCGGGAGACACACGCCTCGACGCCACCTCGATCCGCAGTGCGCTCGATGCCGCATGGCGTGACATCCCGCGCCGCGATCTCGTGGCTGAACTTGGCTGGCTGCTGTGGTCTGAGCGTGCACTCGCATCAGCGAAGGTCCCGGCATCCACTGACGCCCGCGACCATCAGGAACTCGCGCGCTCCACGCGTGCTGCGCTCTCTCGTGCGCAGATCGCGCCCGAGATCAGCAACGGTGCCGTTGCAGAGGATCCACTGCCTGATGACCTCATGGGCGGATTCCGCCTCGCGGGCCCGAACACACGCGGTGCCACCGCACAGAGCGCGCGCCCGATGCTTGGGCTCGCGCTCATGCTCGATAGCCCCACCATGACCCCAGAGGGCGAGCGCTTCCGTGCCCGAGAGATGCAGCGCATGGCCGTGCGCTTCCTGCGCCAGCTGCAGGTCGACGACGTGACTGCCGCCAGCATCCCAGGCTCGCGGCGCTGCCTGGGCGCGCTCCGATCGGCCCCGTGGGAGATGCGGCTCTCCGTGGCCGCAAACTCCACTGCGCTTCTTGCGCTCACAGAGTCGCACGATGGGATGATTTCGCTCGAAGGAGTGATAGACTCAAGCAGGTCGGCACCCGCCACTTCTCCTGGAGGCAGCCCATGAACCACCCATCCGCCAATCCGTCGGCTGCCACGCGACCCGCATCAGCTTCGGAGCCGATGCGTGCACCTTGTTCGCTCGCGCTCGCGGCCATCGCGTGCCTCACCGGTGCGACTCTCGCCGGCACCGCCACACCCGCACACGCCCAGGGCCTCTCTGGCGCGATCGATGCGGTGATGCAGCAGCGCGCCGCAGATGCCGCCGCCGAGGAGATGCAGACCGCCAAGCCAAAGATCCTCGGCGCGCTGCTCACGACGCCGATGAGCGTCGACTTTGCGGAGACCACCGCCAAGGACGCCTTCGACTACTTCAAGAAGAACCTCGGCGTGCAGATGATCGTGCGCTTCCGCAGCGACCGCTTCCCCGAGGGCATCGACCCCGAGGCGACGATCACGCTCAAGCTCGAGAGCACGCCCGCGCTCACGGTGCTCGAGCAGATGATGGCGCAGGTCTGCACCAACGTCCCATGCACCTGGCAGCTGAAGTCGACGTTCCTCGAGATCGGCACCAAGCCTGACCTCTCGCGACCCGGAGACCTTGAGCTCAAGCTGTATCCCGTGCGCGACATCCTGTACGAGGCCCCCGTCTTCGACAACGCTCCCGACTTCAACATCGACACCGCGCTTGCCCAGGGCATGGCCATGGGCGGCGGCGGGATGGGTGGCGGCGGAGGCGGCATGGGTGGCGGTGGTGGAGGATTCGGCGGCGCCGGCGGTGGCGGTGGAGGCATGGGAGGCGGTGGCGGTGGAGGCGGCGGAACCCTCTTCGGGGGTGGCGGCGACAGCCCAGAGCGCGCATCGCACGAGGAACTCGCAGGCAAGCTCATCAAGCTCATCCAGCTCACAGTCGAGCCGGACATCTGGCTGAGCGGCGCTGCAACGATCGAGTACTTCCAGGGCAGCCTGATGGTGAAGGCGCCTGACTTCGTGCACCGTCAGCTCGGCGGGTACCCGTTCGCGCCGACCCCCGTGTCAGGCGCAGCCCCCACGGGCCGCTACGTGACGATGACTGTGCCGATCACGCAGTCTCAGGTGCAGGGCTTCGGCGGCGCAAGCGTGAGCGGTGCGGCCGGCGCATCCGGCGGCACTGGCGCAGGTGGCTCTGGTGCCGGCGGATCCGGCGCTGGCGGCGGCCGCGGCGCCGGCGGCACGGCCCCCTGATCGCGCATCGCGAGCGCCACACGCGACGCCCGCGCGCCAGCCGACACCCGCGTCCACGTACGCACTGCGCACCGCGACGCACACCGTGACCACCGGCGCACAACCGCGTCAGCTCCGCCGCGATCTCGTGTCGTGCACCGGCGACGGGATGACGTACTCGTTCATGGTGGGCCTGGGCGAGAGCTACTTCCCCGCCTACGCGCTCGCGCTCGGGTTCTCCGACGTCATCGGCGGGCTCATCGCGAGCATCCCCTACTTCATCGGCGCATGCCTGCAGCTTGTGGCGCCATGGGGCGTCGAGCGCATCGGCAGCCCGCACAGGTGGGTGATGCTCTGTGCGGGCGTGCAGGCGGCGAGCTTCCTGCCGCTGGTGATCGGCGCGGTGATGGGATCGCTGCCCGCGTGGATGCTCTTCGCCACCGTCAGCCTCTACTGGGGCAGCGCGCTTGGCGCAGGACCTGCGTGGAACGCATGGGTGGGCGCCGTCATTCCGCGCGCCGTGCGACCCGCCTACTTCGGCATCCGGAGCCGCCTCTGCCAGATAGCGAACCTCGCGGGAATCCTGATCGCTGGAGGCGCGCTCGCACTCAGCGGCACCGATACCAACCGAGCGGCGTTCGAGAACCTGCTCATCTTCGGGGCGGTGTTCACGCTGGCGGGCGCGAGCCGTGCGATGTCGATCCGCTACCTGCTGCGCCACTCGGAGGCGCCGCGCGAGCGATGGGCTGCCCGCGCCGTGCACCCGCTGAAGCTGCTCACTCGTCCGCTTGCGGGCCGCGAGCGCGAACTGATCATCTTCATGCTGGTGTTCCAGGCCACGGTGCAGGTGTCGAGCCCCTACTTCGCGCCCTACATGCTGCGCTCGCTTGGATGGTCGATGGGCCTGTTCCTGGCGGCAATCGCAGTGGGATTTGCGGCCAAGAGCGCATTCATGACATGGCACGGCCGCTACGCGGCGCGCGCAGGCGCCCGTGCGCTGCTCGTACGCGGCGCGGTGTGCGCGGCAGTGGCCAGCGTGCTGTGGACGCTCTCGCCGAGCCCGTGGTTCGTGATCCCGCTGCAGATCTTCAACGCCTACGCATGGGGCGCATACGAGCTCGCCACCTTCCTGATGCTGCTTGAGCTGGTGCACGAGAACGAGCGCACCAGCGTCTACACAGCCTTCAACCTGCTCAACTCGGCGGCGATGGCGATCGGTAGCCTCGCGGGCGGATGGCTGCTTTCCAAGGGCGAGTCAACCTTCTCCGCGTACATGACGCTCTTTGCGGTGTCGAGCCTGCTCCGCGCCGCCGCGCTGCCGCTGCTGCTGCGCGTGCGCGATCCACGCGAGGGCATCGGTGCGGAGCTGCCCACGACCATCAATCCGCAGGAGGAGCGCGACCTCATCGCCGCGGAGGGCGCACGGTGAGAGGGGCTGCGCGATGACGATCGCGGCGGCGGCCGTTGCGGTGGCGTTCGTGCTGATGGCGCTCGTGCCGGATGCGACGCTCGCCACATTCTTCAGCCATGACCTGCTCGCGCAGCGCGCCGGCGTTGACGTGCGCGCATCGAGCACCGAGAGTGCGCGCCTCTTCCGCGCCGCATGTGCAGCCGCTGCGGTGGCGTGGATCACGGCGATTCCGGTGCTCCGGCTGATCGC
>CAZKTN010000012.1:4749-16812 GCA_964555705.1 uncultured Isosphaeraceae bacterium
GTGCAGCCGCTGCGGTGGCGTGGATCACGGCGATTCCGGTGCTCCGGCTGATCGCTGGGCGTGCGGCCGGCGTGGACCGCTCGGGCCGCACCGGCCTTTCGGACCGGAGGGACAACGCAGGCCGCACGCGGACTGCCGCAACAACCGCCGAGACCGCATCGGCCGGCTGCACTCCCGTGCCTGCCCGCGACAGCCTCCGATGGTGGATCGCAGCGCTCGCATGCGCAGCAGCCGCCGGGCTCGCGCAGCGCGCCGACATCCTCGCCCAGAGCCTCTGGTTCGATGAGATCGCGGCATTCCTCGACTACTCGCAGTGGGGCGTGGGCGCGAGCATGGGTACCTACTTCTCGCTCGCCAACCACCCCTTCCACTCAATGGCGGTCGCTGCGGCGCTGAACGTCACTGGCATGGTGAGCGAACTGGTGCTGCGCGGACCGTCACTTCTCGCAGGGCTGCTTGTGGTGCCCGCGTGCGCCTGGCTCGCGTGGGAGTCTGCATGCGGGTCAGACTGCCGCACCAACCCGCGTGCGGCTGCCACGCCCGACCGCCGCGCCAGACCAAGTGCGTCCGGCACGCCTGTCGCCGCTGCGCCCGATGCTGCGAGCCTCGCCATCCTCGCCGCGATCGCCATGCTGATCATGCCGCTGGCGATCCTCGCATCCACCGAGTCGCGCGGCTACGCAATGATGATCCTCTTCGCGGCGATCGCGAGTGCCGCACAGCTCCGCGCACTGCGCCAGACTAGTGCAGGCCGGCCCGCGTGGTGGCTTGCGTACAGCGGTGCGTGCGCGCTCGGATGCTGGACGCATCCCACGTTCGTGGCGCTCCCGCTCACGCACGGCCTCGTCGCGTCCTGCACCATCATGCGCCGCGGTCCCAGCGCGTCGATGCCATCGATCGCCAACCTCGCCGCACTGTTCCTCGCCGCCATCACCACGATGGCGCTGACGAGCCCCCTGCTCCCTGACGTGATGCGCGTGATCCGGGAGTTCGCCGCATCGGACGGCGACGAGCCCACAGCCATCGGCGTCGAAGGCATCCTCCTGGTGCTCCAGACGTGCGGGGCATGGGTGCCGTGGGCCGCAGGCATCGGGGCGATGCTCGTAGTGCCCGGCGCAGCACGTGCATGGACTGCGGGTGGCGCGATGCGCATGGCTGTGTGGCTGCCCGCGCTGGCTGCCGCACTCTTGGCACTCGGCTCGCTCCTTGCCGGAAGCTGGATCTACGCGCGTTTCGCGCTCTTCACGGTGCCGGCCACGGCCCTCGCCGCTGCGATCGGCGTGCAGGTGTGGCTCGACCAGCCGCGCCGCATGTTCGCGCTCGGAGTGCCTCTTGCAGTGGCGATCGCCTGGTCCGCGTCGGTCCTCACACTCGGCTCCCGCCAGCCCATTCGCGATGCCGTCGAGTGGGTTGCGCAGCAGCGCACGCAAGGCGAGCTCGTAGCCTCCGCGGGCCTCGCCGACAACGTCACCGCCATGTACGCGCCTGTGCTCGATGGCGACGCGGCATCGCCAGACTCGATTCGCTCCGCCGGATTCGGAGGCACGCAGCTCAGCACGCTCACGCCGTCACCCGACTACCTGATCGTGCTGTATCCCGCGCTCTTCGAGCGCGCGGGCGGCGCCGCGCAGGCGCAGACGCTTGGCCTTTCGCCAGCGTGCGCATTCCCGGGCTGGATCGACCAGGGCCAAGGCGAGGTTCGCGTCTACGCTCGCCCGCAGCCCGCACCATGAGCGATCCCACCATTGAAGTCCTCTCGGAGCGCGAGCACGGTCCCACGTGGATCTTCTCGATGCGCCATCTGCCATCGGGCAGGACCCACGAGATGGCGATGAGCTGGGCCGACTACGACCTCTGGTCACCCGAGGGCGCGCATCCGCCGAGCGAGGTGGCGCGCGCCGCTGCCGAAGTGCTCCTCGAGGCGCTGCATGATTCGGGCATGCCGCCGCCGGCGCGCTCCGACGTGAGCCTCGCCCGCCGCCACCGCCCCAACGCTGATGCGCTCATCCGCGCGCGGCTGCGGTAGCTGCGCCGGGCATCAGCGGCTTGCGCTGGCGCACTGTCCACGTCACCGGCACTTCCACCGAGAACGTGGATCCCGCACCGGGGGCCGACCGCATCGACAGCGTCGCGCCCAGCATCTCCGAAAGCTCTCGGCAGATCGCAAGGCCAAGACCCGTGCCACCGTGACGCTTGGTGTGGCTCGCGTCCACCTGCCTGAACTTCTCGAAGATCACGTCCTGCATGTCCGCAGGCACGCCCGGACCCTGATCGATCACCGAGATGCGCACCGCGGCACGGCCCCCGTCTTGCTCGACGCGCGTCGCCACGAGCGACACCTCCGCCCCGCTTGGCGAGAACTTCACCGCGTTGGAGAGGAAGTTGTAGAGGATCTGCTGCAGCTTGCCGGGATCGGTCTCCACTGCCGGGAGGTCCGCGCCGACATCGACCGTCGCGGCGATCGACTTCGCCTGGCACTGCGGCTGCATCAGGCGCACAAGCCCCTCGATGATGTCGGCCACGCTCGTGCTTCGCACTGCCACCTCCACCCGGCCCGCCTCGATCTTGGCCATGTCGAGCAGCTCGTTGATCATGTCGAGCAGGCCGCGCGCGCTCGTGAGGATGTTCGTGATGTAGCGGATGCGCTTTGGGTCGGCTGCAGCATCGGCCTCCGCGATCTCGCGCAGCAGGTCGGCGAACCCGATGATCGAGTTGAGCGGCGTGCGCAGCTCATGCGACACATTGGCGAGGAACTCGCTCTTGAGTCGGCTCGACTCGGCAAGGCCCACGTTGCTCTCCGCGAGCTCGGCGATGCGCACGTCGAGGCTCTCGTTGGCGCTGCGCAGCGACTCCTGCACCTGCTGCATCTCCGTGAGCATGCCGTCAAATGCGCGCGAGAGCTGCTCGAAGTCGTCGCGCGTGCGAAGCCCTGACCGCGCCGAGAGGTCGCCGCGCTGCACGCGCTCAGCCGTGGCCCGCAGCCGCCGCACCGGCGAGAACACCAGCTTCGTCAGGATGAACCAGAACACGGCCACCGCCAGCAGCGACGCCACCGCAAGGCTGCCTAGCAGCCACACCCTGTTGAGCGCCTCCTGCCTCGACGCGAACGCGCTCTCGCGCTCGATGATCACGAGCGCACGCGGCGGATCGCTCACGCCGGCATCCGACGCGCGCGGCGAGAAATCGAGGAACCGCCGGTCCTGGATAGCGCGCCACTGGCTGTCGGGGATCGCGAGCGCATATCGGTAGACGGTGCCGGTGCTGGTGTCTGCGGCCTCGGCATAGTCCAGGAGCGCAGGATCCGCCGACAGCGCACGCCACGCCTCCACCGCAAATGGATCGCGCTCCGCGCCGTCCTCGAGCCGGTCTGCGGGCACGACGCGGATCGGGATCGGCGTGCCCTCGGTCCGCATCAGCTGGAAGCCGTTCTGCACCCACGTCTCGGCGAGCTGCCGTGACATCTCGCGCTGGCCCTCCTCGACCATCTCGCCCATGCGCACCCACGGCACCGTCAGCGACCCGGCGATGATCACCACCACCGCCGCGCCGAAGACGAGCTGGCACTTTCCTGCAAGCGAGAGGCCCGACGCCATGGGGCATGAGAGTACGCCATGCGCACATATCCTCCACCGTGTGAGACGCGACGGCACCGACCCCGACAACGTGCAGATGAGCGATGTCCTCTGCGACTTCTGCGCGCAGGAGTGGACGGCCGGACGCCAGATGGTCGAGGGCCATCACGGGAGCTGCATCTGCGCGCCGTGCCTGACTGACGCATTTCGAGCGGTCGTGCTCGACGGCCGCGATGACGGCACAGATCTCGAGCGCCGCACCTGCGCAATGTGCCTCGAGTCGCGCGCCGAGCCGCACTGGCGCGGCGCAGGCCGGCCGCAGGCGCTCGCGTGCCGCCGCTGCATCAAGATGGCGAGCGTGATCCTCGAGCGCGACCCTGACGCGGCATGGGCGCGGCCCACGGCAGGTGCGCCATGAGCCCCGACCTTGGACGCGGACGCGAGCTCGACCCGGGCACCTTCGGCATGGACATCTCCGCGCTGCCGCCGCACGACGCCGGGCCCTTCGACCCCCGAAGCCTCTTCGCCGACCCGACGCGCCCGTTCGAGATCGAGATCGGCTCCGGCAAGGGCACGTTCCTGCTGCAGCAGGCGACGCAGGACACCAGCGTCAACCGGCTCGGCATCGAGTGGGCGCGCGAGTACTGGCTGTACGCGGCTGACCGCATGCGCCGCCACGGGCTCGACTCAGTGCGCATGCTGCGCGCCGACGCGACCCAGTTCGTGCGCCACTGGTGCCCGGCCGGCATCGCGCAGGTCATCCACCTCTACTTCAGCGACCCCTGGCCGAAGGCGCGCCACCACAAGCGGCGCGTGGTGCAGGACGAGACGCTGCGCGAGTTCCGCCGCGTGCTCGTGACCGGCGGGGAGCTGCGCATCGTCACCGACCACGACGAGCTGTGGACGTGGTGCGAGGAGCATGCCGCGCGCGCCACGCATCTCTTCGAGAGGCTGCCGTTCCAGCCACCCGCCGCCGATGCCGGCGAGCTCGTAGGCACCAACTTCGAGCGCAAGTTCCGCCGCGAGGGACGCCCCTTCCACGCGATGACGCTGCGCGCACGCGCTGCGACTGCGGCGTAGCGGCGCCTGCGTGCGGTGCGCCTCGAGACGCGCCTCCCCGCCGCTCACTCGGGGTCGTAGGTGAGCTGGCTCCCGACCGTGTTGCCGGGGCCGACAAGCACCACTCGCGGACGGTGCGTGCGGAACTCCTCATCCGTGAGGATGCAGAAGCTCATGATCAGCACGCGGTTGCCGACCTTCGTGAGGCGCGCTGCGGCGCCATTCACGCCGATCACGCCACTGCCGCGCTCGCCCTTGAAGACGTAGGTCTCGAAGCGGGCCATGCTGTCGACGTCAGCCACGAGCACCTTCTCGCTCACGCGCATGCCGCACGCATCAAGAAGGTCAGGGTCGATGGTGATCGAGCCCATGTACTCGGGCTCGCAGAAGGTCACTGTCGCCCGGTGAATCTTGGCAAGGAGCGCGTGTCGAAGCATGGGGCACCGGTCACTGCGCGCTGCGGCGCGCACGAGGCCGTGGCGACGCTGCGGGATCCTTGTCGCCAGCCCCCGCACGCCACTCGACGCGCGACGCATCCGACCACAGCCCCTCGAGGTCGTACCACTCGCGCTGCCCGGGCTCGAAGAGGTGCACCACGACATCCACGAAATCGGCGCAGATCCAGCTCGAGCCCTCGTCGGCGGACACCCGCCACGGCGCGCTGGACTGGCTCTTGCCGAGCTTGGAGATCTCTGTCGCCACCGACTTCATCTGCCTGGGGCTTGTGCCGCTGGCGATCACCATGAAGTCGCACACCGGCGACCGGCCCTTCATGTCGAGCACGACCACGTCCGTGCACTTGAGTTCGGACGCAAGGCGCGCCGCCTCAAGCGCGAACGCTCGCGCGTCGCTCCCCGCATCCGCAGTGGAGCGCTTGGGCGCCGGAGTCTTCATGTGAGGTGTTGGGCCAGACGCGATCCGCAGCGCAACGCGCCGCGGTCAGTTGCCGCGGCCACCGAAACCCGATGACGAGCCGCCGCTGCGACCGCCAGCGGAGCGAGGACCGCCCGTGCGCGCAGCACCCATGGGACGCATGCCAGGCGGAAGCGGACGACGGGCCTCTCGGCGCTTGCGCTCGGAGGGCTTCTCGTAGTACTGGCGCTTCTTCACGTCCTTGGTGAGACCCTCCTTCTCGCACAGCTTCTTGAAGCGGCGGAGCATCTGCTCGGCGGTCTCGTTACCACGTGATTTCACCTTGATTGGCATGAGTCCCGCATTACACCGCGGTCTGGGAGACGATGCAAGGGGAAGAATCGGGCACGATTACCGGACGGACCCCTGCCCGCCTACCGTCTCGCTATGCCCCTTGTGCTCGATGCCAGCAACATCCTGCATGTCACGGGGGTGCTGCCGCCCGAACTGGCGGGCCCTGACGAGCGCGGCCTGGTGGACCTGATCCGCGCCAGCCGGTGGCGCGGCGAGCGCATCTGGATGGTGTGCGATGGCGGCCGGCGCGCATCGACCTCCGAGTTCCACGACGGCGCCGTGCTGCATCATGCCGGCCCAGGATCCGATGCCGACACAGTGATCGCCAAGCTCATCGAGACGTGCAGCCACCGCAACTCGCTCACTGTCGTCACCAGCGACCGGCGCGTAGCCGCACACGCGCGCCGACGCGATTGCCGCACGATGCGGTCGGAGGAGTTCCTGGCCGCGCTCGCGCGTGACTGCGCCGGGCGTGCGGCGCCGCGCGCATCCGCAAAGACGACCGCAAGGACGGTCACGCGCGCGATTGCCAATGGCAGCGCACGTGCAGGCGCTAAGGGCACCGAAGATGCCGCCCGCATCGACACTGCGCAGGTCGCGGCGTGGCTCGCCTACTTCGGGCTCTCAGGGAACCGTGCGACATCGATCGAGCAGGACGCCACCCACGCCGCCGAGCGCGAGGCCGCGAGGCTTGCGCGCGAGCTTGGGATCCGTGCCCGCGACGCTGCCCGCCGCCGCACGCGCTGAACGCGCCGCACGCGCTGCCCGCCGCCGCGCGCGCTGAGCACGCTGCGCCATACGATCCGCGCATGCCCGGACGCTCGCCCGCGAAGGTGCCTCCCGCCCCGATCGGCTTCACGCCGGTGCCGATGGACTTCGAGCGACCACCCACCGATCCCGTCGCGGAGTTCCGCCGCTGGTACGACGAGGCATGCAGGCTCCCGATGCCGAACCCAAACGCGATGACGCTTGCCACCGTCGACTCTGACGGCACGCCGAGCGCGCGCATCGTGCTGCTGCGCGGCATCGACGAGCGCGGCGCGCTCTTCTTCACCAACCGCCAGAGCCGAAAGGGCACCGCGCTCGAGTCTGTTCCGCGCGCGGCGCTGCTGTTCCACTGGGACCTGCTCGACCGCCAGATCCGCATCGAGGGCCGTGTGACGCACGCCACCGAGGCCGAAAGCGACGGCTACCACTCGTCTCGCCCGCGCGAGAGCCAGATCGGCGCGTGGGCCAGCGACCAGAGCAGGCCAGTCGCCTCGCGCGCGGCGTTCGAGGCGCGCATCGCCGAGACCAACTCGCGCTTTGGCGACGGACCAGTGCCGCGTCCGCCGCACTGGGGCGGCTACCGGGTGTCGCTCGACTCGATCGAGTTCTGGCAAGGACACCCCTACCGCCTTCACGACCGCGTCGTGTACGCGGCGCGCGCCGGCGGATGGTCGGTCACGCGGCTCTTCCCGTAGCTCAGTTCTCTACGGTCTCGCGCTCGCGGCGATCGATTCAGTTCTCTACGGTCTCGCGCTCGCGGCGCTGCCACGGGCGGTCGCGCTCGCGGCGCTGCGGCACCCATCCGCCTCGCACGGTCACGCTGCCTGCGCCGGTGATCTCGCAGATCTTCCGCAGCAGCGCGGAGTCAGGCACCACGCGGACGCCGCCCACCGTGATCGCCGCATCGGCGCCGTCGACGGGAAGCACCACGTCCACCTCAACCGGCCGGCCACGAAGGTTCGATGCGCTGTTGGCGGCCTGCTTCAGGGTGCCCGCGAGCATGCGCATCATCGGCGCCAGCAGCTCGTCGTCGTCCGCACCACCCACCGGCAGCCGGATCTCGACGCGCGTCGCCAGATGTCGCGACGCATCCGCGATCGGGATGAGCTGGTCGACGATGATGCCCGGCTCCGCGCGGCTGCGGTCGACCGTGCCCACGATCATCAGCATCGCGTCGGACTGCAGCATCTCGCCATGCTGCGCGAAGGTGTCGGGGAAGAGCACGCACTCCGCTGTGCCGAGCTTGTCGACGATCGTCGCCATCGCCATGCGCCGGCCAGGCTGCGCGCCCCGCTGGCTCACCACATTCCTGACGCGGCCGATGATCCCCGCCATCACGACCGGCGCCTGCGCGGGCATCTCGCGGATGCGCACGCTGTCGGTGTTCGCGAACGACTCGGCCTCGCGGGACCACTCGTCAAGCGGATGTCCGCTGACGAAGAACCCCAGTGCCTCCTTCTCCTGCGCCAGCGCCTGCATGTGGGACCACGGCGCGGCCTTGCGCAGCGCGAGGCCTGATGCGCCCGGAGGGCCTGAGCCTGCACCACCGCCGGCGCCGTTCGCGCCCGAGTCGCCGGCACCTGCAGGCAGCATGTCACCGAAGATCGACATCTGCCCATCCGCGCGGTCGCGCGCGCGCGACTGGCCTGCGCTCACCGCCTCGGGAATCGTCGCCAGCAGCGACGCGCGCTGCTCGAGCCCGTGCAGCCCGTCGAAAACGCCCGCCTTCACGAAGCTCTCGAGCGCGGCCTTGTTGACCGCGCGCAGGTCCACGCGCTCGCAGAAGTCGAAGATGTCGCGGAACGCACCGTGCGCGGCACGCTCGTCCATGATCGCGCGGATCGCGGACTCGCCGACGCCCTTGATCGCCTTGAGCCCGAACCGCACGTGCCCGTGAAGCGAGTCGTGCGGCTCGTCGGGCCCGAACACCACAGCGAAGTCCGCATCGGAGAGGTTGATGTCGGGCGGACGCACCTCGACGCCCACATGCGGCCTCTCCGGTGTCGAGTCCGCCCACGCGATGCGCTTGCACTCCTCGAGGTAGACCGACCACTCCTCCACCTTCTTGGCCTGGCTCTCGAAGCTCAGTACGGCCGCCATGTACTGCGCGGGGAAGTAGGTCTTCAGGTACGCGGTCTGGTACGCGATGATCGCGTAGCCCGTAGAGTGGCTCTTGTTGAAGCCGTAGCGCGCGAATGGCAGGATGAGGTCGAAGATCTCGCCGGCGCGCGCCTCGCTCACCCCCTGCGCCACCGCGCCCTTCACGAAGTCCGCCCGCGCACCCGCGATCTGGTCCTCCTTCTTCTTGGAGATCGCCTTGATCACGCTGTACGCCGCGCGCAGCGGGATGCCGCCGAGGTGGTGAAGCACCTGCATCACCTGCTCCTGGTAGACCATGATGCCGTAGGTCTCGCCGACGAAGCGGTCGAAGATCTCGTGCACCGGAGGCACGCCCTCGCGCGCGTGCTTGCGCGCGCAGTACTGCGGGATGAAGTCCATCGGACCGGGCCTGAAGAGCGCGTTGGCGGCGATCAGGTCCTCGATGCGGTCGGGCTGCATGTCCACGAGCAGCCGGCGCATGCCCCCGGACTCGAACTGGAAGATGCCGCTCGTCTCGCCGCGGCGGAACATCGCCAGCACGCGCTGGTCATCGAGCGGGATGCGGTCGAGGTCAAGCGGATGCGACCGCCCCTCGCGCGCTCCGCGAGTGCGCGGGTCGAAGTCGGCGCCGCGCCCCACCGCCGCGAACACCGCGGCCTCCGGCATCGACTTCGCGATGAGCGACTTCGCGCGCTCGATCGTCGACAGCGTGCGCAGCCCGAGGAAATCCATCTTGAGGAGGCCGACCTTCTCGCACGAGGGGCCATCCCACTGCGTCACGACCTCCTCGCCGCCGCCAGACGCACGGCAGAGCGGCACGATCTCGTCGAGCGGGCGCGTGGCGATCACCACGCCGGCCGCGTGGATGCCCGCATGCCGCGCATGGTCCTCGAGCGCCTGCGCATGGCGGACGACCTTCGCGATCGTGGGATCGTTCTCCACCGCCTCCTTCAGCTTCGGCTCACGCTCGATCGCACGCTCGAGCGTGATGTCGAGCTCCGCGGGCACCATGTTCGAAAGCGCCTGGCCATCTGCGGGCGGAAGCCCCATCACGCGGGCAACGTCCTTCACTGCGGCCTTCGCCTTCAGCCGGCCGAAGGTGATGATCTGCGCCACGTGCCCGTACTTGGCGCGCACGTAGTCGAGCACCCGCGCGCGCCCATCCTGGCAGATGTCGATGTCGATGTCGGGATACTCGCTGCGGTCAGGGTCTGTGAAGCGCTCGAACAGGAGCCCGTACCGCTCGGGGCACGCATTGGAGAGCCCGAGCAGGTAGCCCGTCATCGTGCCCACGCCCGAACCACGCGCATTCGCCGGGATCCCCTGCTGCCGAGCCCAGTTCACGAAGTCCCACACGATGAGGAAGTAGGGCGAGATCGACTTTCCCGCGAGCACCGCAAGCTCGCGCTCGAGCCTCGCGCGGATCTGCGGCGTCACGCCGTCGGGACCGTAGCGCCAGACCGCGCCGGCCTCCGCGAGCAGCCGCAGGGCACGGTCGCAAGTCTCCTTCACGCGCTCGCGCGAGCCGCCCGCAGACTCGTCGAATGGCCTGAGCTCAAAGCGCCGGCAGTACGCCTTGAACCACTCGGTGAGGTCGCCGCCGGAGTATGCCGCGGGCTCCGTCGGCCCCTCCACGATCACCACGGGCGCGTGACTTCCGCCGCGCGGCAGCTCCACGTTGCAGCGCTCGGCAATGCGCACCGTGTTCTCCAGCGCCTCGCGCTCCTCGGGATCGGGGAAGAGAGCCTCCATCTCCGCGGGGCTCTTCACGTAGAGCGCCTCCGGGTAGCGGAGCCGGTCAGGCGCGTCCTTCGTGCGCGACATCGAGATGCAGCACAGCGTGTCGTGCACGTCGTGGTCCTCGGCGCGCAGGAAGTGCGCGTCGTTGTCGGCCACCAGCGGCAGCCCGAGCTCGCGCGCGAGCTTGCGCAGCAGCGGGTTGATGCGCTCCTGCTCCTCGATGTGGCGCTGCAGCTCGATGTAGAAGCGCGGCTGGCCCGCTGCGTCAGGACCGAAGGTGCGCGCGTGCCAGCGAGCCTCCTCCACCGCGAGCGTCCAGTGCGCCTGCTGCCCGGTGCGCACGTAGTTCACCAGGTGGTGCGCGATCGACGAGCCGAGGTGCCCATTGATGGCGATGAGCCCCGCGTTCCACGCCTCGAGCGTGGACTTGTCCATCCTCGGCTTGTAGTAGAAGCCGTTGATGTAGGCGTCGCTCGAGAGCCGCAGCAGGTTCTGCCACCCCTGCATGTCCTGCGCAAGCAGCACGAGATGGAATCCACCGTCCGCGACGCCCGTCGACGTGCGGTCGCGACGGTCGCCGGGCTGGCCGTCGCGGTCGGGCGCCACATACGCCTCGATGCCCAGGATCGGCTTGATGCCCGCCTTGCGCGCCGCGTCGTGGAACTCGAGCGCGCCATAGAGGTTGCCGTGGTCGGTGACCGCCACCGCATCCATCCCCAGCGCCTTCACGCGCTCGACGAGGTCTTCGATCTTGTTGCCGCCATCAAGCAGCGAGTACTCGCTGTGAAGATGAAGGTGGACAAATCCCTGTCCGGGCATCGGCATCGTTCTCCCGTTCAGGAGCCTACCGCACCGCCCAGCCTCTCGGCGCTGTCGCGGGTCTCGCCGTCAATCGCCTGCGAAAGGGCCTCGCGCAGCGTGCGCGCCATGGCGCCAGGCGCGCCGCCGCCCACCGTTGCGCCCTCGATGCCAACGACAGGCATGATTCCCCAGCTCGAGTTGCACAGGAAGATCTCGTCGGCGCCAAGCGCGTCGTCGATCGCCAGCGTCCGCACCTGGCACGCGATGCCCATGCGGCCCGCGATCTCGCGCACCACCGCGCGCGTGATGCCCGGAAGCACCGGCGACGGCAGCGCGCCCGCCTTCTCCTCGCCGCGCGCGATCGGCGTCAGGAGCTCTCCCTCGCGCACCAGGAAGATGTTGCTGACGGCGCCGCACGCCAAATGATTGCTCGTCGTGAGGAACAGCGACTCCGCGCATCCGGCAGCGCTCGCGGCTTGAAGTTCGGACAGCCGCGGCCAGTACCAGAGCGTCTTGTGTCCTGCGAAGCGGTCGAATGGGTTGGTGCGGATGTCCGCGACCTTGATGCGCACACCGCGGCTGAAGAGCTCAGCCGGATAGCGCGTGGGCGCCTGCGCCACGACCATGATTGTGGGATCGGCCGGTCCGCTCCGTGCGCCGCTGAGCATGCTGAGGTCGCCGCCGGTGACCGTGAGCCGCACACGAGCCTCCGAGAGCTCGTTGCGCGCGACCGTCATCTCGATCGCTTCTGCGAGCGGCTCAAGCCTCAGCCCCTCAGCGAGCCGAAGCTCCGATGCGCTCGTCGCCAGCCGCTGCA
>CAZKTN010000012.1:16912-27270 GCA_964555705.1 uncultured Isosphaeraceae bacterium
AGCCTCAGCCCCTCAGCGAGCCGAAGCTCCGATGCGCTCGTCGCCAGCCGCTGCAGGTGATCCATGACTCGGAACACTCGGCCGTGCCGCGCGGCCATCGTCTCGAAGAGACCCACTCCATGCTGGAACCCCGCGTCGAATGCGCTGATGCGCGCCTCGTCACGGTCGACAAACTTTCCGTTGAGCCACACGACCATCGCACGAGGGTATCCCCGCGCACCTACGGCGACTGCACGTCCTCGACCCCGATCACCAGGATGATCGGGTCGCCCGCGCGCGCCACGAGCCGCACCCTAGTCGACGGCCCGCCCACTGCAGTCACGTAGGCCGTGTGCGTCGCCGCGCCGCCAGGCAGGGATACGTCGCCGTCCACCACGCTGACGCCGCACGCCTCCGGCCCGGCCGCACGCACCGCCGCGGCCACCCGCCGCGCGAGCTCGTTCGCCACGATTGGCTCGCTCATCGCCAGCGCTGGCGGCACCGCCGTGGCATCGAGCGAAATCGCATCCACGATCTGGTCCATGAAGAGCTCGACCCTCGGCCGCTCGCGCTCGGCCGCTCGCGAGTTCCACCACGACAGCGCGCCGAACACCGCCAGCACAATGATGGGCAGCACGATGAGCCTGCGTCGAGCCGCAAGCCTGTCTCGGCGCGCACCGTCGTCAGCGGGCATGGCTCTGGCGCTCCTTCACAGGTGACATCGCATGGACGATATGCGCACCCTAGGATCGTCGGATGCCCGTTGCAACGCTGAGCGCCGCGAGATTCGGCCACGGCACACGCATCCTCCTTGACGAGGTCTCGCTGACCATCGAGTCCGGCGAGAAGATCGGCCTCGTGGGCCGCAACGGGTTCGGCAAGACCACGCTGATGCGCATGCTCGCGGGCGAGCTGCCCCCTGACACCGGCAGCGCATCGGTCACGCGCGGCGCGCGTGTCGCGTTCCTCACGCAGGACCCGCGCCTTGAGCCCACAGACACGCTGCGCGGATCGGTCGCACGCGCCTTCGAGCGCATCAGCCAGATCCAGTCGCAGCTCAACTCGGTCTACGACGCGCTGGCCACCGCAGACGGCGACGAGCTCGAGCGGCTGATGGCAAAGCAGTCGACGCTTGAGCACGAGCTCGAGCAGGCCGGCGGGTACGCCGTCGACCACCGCATCGATGCTGTCCTGCACGGGCTCGGGTTCGAGGATGCGCAGTTCGAGATTCCAGTCAGCTCGCTCAGCGGCGGCCAGCGTGCGCGCGCCGGCCTTGCGCGGCTGCTCCTCGAGGAGCCCGACCTACTGCTGCTCGACGAGCCCACCAACCACCTCGACATCGCAGGGCGCCGCTGGCTCGAGAGCTTCCTCGCGGAGGACTTCGCCGGCGCTGTCGTCGTGGTGAGCCACGACCGCTGGCTCCTGAACGCGGTCGCCTCGCGCATCATCGAGATCCACGACGCGGCGCTGCGCGACTACCCCGGCAACTACGAGGACTTCGTGGCGCTCCGCCGCGAGCGCACGCTGACGCAGCTGCGTCAGCACGCGAAGCAGCAGGACCGCCTCGCACGCGAGCAGGCCTTCATCGACCGCTACCGCGCCGGCCAGCGCGCACGCCAGGCCAAGGGCCGCCAGACGCGGCTCGAGCGATTCCGGCGCGACGAGCTCATCGAGCGGCCGCAGGACTTCGACGTGATGCGGCTTCAGCTCCCGCGTGCGGCGCCGCTCGGCGACATCGTGGTCTCCGCCGAGGGCCTCTCGAAGACGCTCGGCGAGCGCACGCTCTTCAGGGAACTCGAGCTCACGATCGCGCCGGGCGAGCGCCTCGGGGTGATCGGCCCCAACGGCGCCGGCAAGACCACGCTCGTGCGCACGCTGCTCGGCGAGCTTGAGGCCGACTGCGGCATCATCAAGCGCTCGCCGCGGCTTTCGGCAGGCTGGTTCCGCCAGACTCACGAGCACCTGGACCTCTCGCTCGCCGTGTGGGAGTACCTGCGCCAGACGGTGCCTCCACGCGCCAACGGACTCAAGCTCAACGAGCAGGAGGCTCGAGACCTCGCGGGCGCATTCCTCTTCTCGGGCTCCGCGCAGGAGTCGCGCCTGGGCGCCCTCTCGGGCGGCGAGCGGGTCCGCGCCGTGCTCGCAGGACTCGTCGCCGGCGCGCACAACCTGCTGGTGCTCGACGAGCCATCGAACCACCTCGATATCCCGAGCGCAGAGCGCCTCGAGCAGGCGCTCTCGCTGCCGCCGGAGGAGGGCGGATACGACGGCGCGCTCATCCTGATCAGCCACGACCGCGCGCTGCTCGAGTCGACCTGCGACCGAATCCTGTGCATCGAGGGCGACGGCTCGTGGACGCTCTTCAACGGCGACTACGCGGAGTACGAGGCTTCGCGCGAGGCGGCCAGCAAGGCCAGCGCAGCGCCCGCCGCGCCCCCGCCACCACAGCCCGAGAAGCCCGCGGAGAAGCCGAGGAAGCCCAACGACCGCAAGCCTGCCGCCAGCAGCGCACCGCGCCGCAAGGGTCCCCACACGTCACTCTCGCAGGAGGAGCTCGAGTCCCGCATCGCCGCCGCAGAGTCGCGCATCGCCGCCATTGACCAGCTTCTCGCGGACCCGGTGACATTCCGCGACCGCGCCAGGAGCGCATCGCTGCTCGACGAGCGCACAGCGCTCATCGCACGGAAGTCATCGCTTGAGGAAGAGTGGCTCGCCCGCGCGTCGTGACGCCTCGGGATGAATCGCCGCACATCGTGGCCGCGCCGCTCGAGCGCCACGCGTCGTGACGCTCAGTCTCGGAGCACGACGACGCCGCGGTCGTCGACAACCTGCCAGCGCGATGCCGGCGTGACCGCTGCACCCGAGAGGTCGATCCGAGCGCCGCCCACATCGCTTCGCACCTCGAAGGTGCCCACCTCGCGGGCGGTGCCGTCGGCCCCCACGACGCGAAGGCTGTACGTTCGGTTTGCGGCAAGGTCGATCCACATCACCAGGGCGGAATCAAGCGTCGGCGCAAGCAGCACTGAAGCCGAGGAGTTCACGGCCGGGCTCGTCGCCACCATGCCACGCACAATCGAGCCCTGGCCGAGGAAATCCGACAGGTGCGGACCCACAGCAGCACGCAGCTGGTCACCGGTCACGCGCTCGAGCGCAAGCTTCGACACCTGGGTCGCGCTCGTCGCAAGCCACACGTTGAAGGCAAGCGCCGCAGCGAGCGCGCCAGCCACCGCAAGGCACGCGCCGCGCCAGACCAGCGCAGACTTGCGCCAACGGTCAGCCGCAAGCAGTGCGCTCCACGCCTCGCGCTCCGCGTCGTCCTCCACTGCAGGCGCAAGCGCGGCATCGCTCGCCGCTGCAGCCATCACGCTGGCGGCCTCCGCGATGTCCTCTTCCTGCATCGCTGACCGGCCCGCACCGCCAATCGTCGCGATAGGCGCAAGCCGCTCGCGCTCCTCGCGCTCATGATTCGACGCCGCCTCGAGCACCGCACCGATCACGCGCCATCGCAGCGAGCGGTCCGGCTCCACCTGCGGCAGCAGCGTCTCGTCGGCAGCAATCTCGGCCTGCATCGACACGACCTCGGCCTGCAGCGATGGGGGCGCCTCGCCCAGCAGACGCTCGAATCGCGCAGTCTCAATCTCGTCGAGACAGCCAGTGATGTGCAGCTGCGCGAGCTCATGGAGCTCGTCACGGCGCGCAGATGAACTACTTGACGACATGCCTTCAAACACCTCGATCGACAGTCGGACGGACCCTGGACCGCCTGACCTGGACTGGGGAGACCACGCGACTCGGCGTGACCCCGTCCCTCTTTCTCTCCGCGGCGGACGAAACACGTCCGTGTGCGGTTCTCCTTCGGTCCAAGCCTGCACGGCGCAGGAGGGTCCCGTGCCTACCTATACGTACGGAGGTTGCACGAAGCACCCCAATTCCCGAGTTGTCGCAAAGTTATTGGCTCAGCCTGCCTGCTCGTTCGCACCCAACCTCGAGCGAACTCGCGCCAGACCCCGGCTCAGGGCGCTCTTGACGGTGCCCAAGGGCACGTTCATCTGCTGGCTGACCTCACGCAAGGTGAAGCCCTGCAGGTAGATACGCTCGATCACGTCGCGCTGGAGGGCGGGCAACTCGTCAAGCCGCCGCCTCAGGGCACCCTCGTGAACGTCCCCCGCGGTCGGCCGCTCCTCGGACGGCGCGCTCACCGAGGCATCGTCCTCGAGATGGACAGCCTTCGGACGGACGGCCCGCCGACGGAGCCGGTCAATCACCGAACGGCGGGTGATCAGCATCACCCATGTGACCAGCTTGGCCTTCGTGGGATCGAAGCGGTCTGCGGTGCGCCACACCTGCACGAACACGTCCTGCACCAGGTCCTCGGCCTCCGCGCGCGTGCCGAGCGACTGGTACGCGTGCCTGAACACCAAGGCGCCAAAGCGGTCGAAAAGCGCCTGAACTGCAGCCTCGTCGCCTCTGGCGACCGCCTGCATCAGCACACGCTCTTCATGCACGACCATGGTCCTGATCCCTCGACCTTTCCCGGCCTAGAGCCGGGTCACTGCACGGGGTACAGGCGCGACCACGTCGCGGCACTGCACTCCAGATGACGGAATAATGTCCCCAGACCCCCCCTGCGCAAGCTCATTTCGCGAATTTTCCGCATAGACAGGCCGATGAATTGTGGCATTATCAGATGTAAGGGGAGGGGAGATTGAGCCAGTTCTTCGCCCGGATGCGTGGTCCGGACGAGCGCCTTTGGATCGGTCCCCTGCATTGACGACGCCCCGAGCACACACTCGCGTCAACGCCGCACGTCCGCCGCAGCGGACCGTGGGTTTCACCATCGTCGAGATGATGGTGACGCTGTCGATCGTCGCGCTGATGATCACGCTGCTTGTGCCGCTGCTCGGGCGGACTCGTGAGGCCGCGCACCGGCTGATGTGCTCCAGCAACCTGCGCCAGATCGGCGTCGGCCTCTCCCTCTACGGAAGCACGCACGGCGACAGGCTGCCTTCGACCATCTTTGCGCGCGGCGACCATGCGCAGCCTCAGGAGATGATCTCGCTCACGACGGGTACGCGTGAGGATCCCGAGGAGCGCGCCGACTGGGATGGACTCGGATGGCTGATCGGCGACGGGCGCATGTTCGTTGACTCCCCTTCCGTGCTGTTCTGCCCAAGCCACCGCGGCAACCATCGCGCGGAGTTCGCGGCCAAGGACCTCGCATCGCACAACGTGTTCGAGCGGATCTACGTCAACTACCACTACATCGGCGACCTCGACCGAGCGCGCGACCGCACTCGGCGGCTCGGCAGCGATCCCAACCAGGCGCTTGTCGCCGATGGAATGCGGCAGCTTTCCGACATCAACCACGGCGACGGCTCCAACGTGCTTCGAGGGGACGGCTCCGTCGCCTACTGGGCCGACCGCCACTCGATCATGATCCGATCGCTTGCGGCGGTGTCGTTTGATGCGGCGGATCCTGAGCCCGTGTACGAGGCGATCTGGGCGGAACTCTCGCGCATCAAGGATTGACCGGTCCAGGCTTGATGATGATCCGCTGGCCGCGGTGCGCACCGATCCCGGGATCCCATGACATCCACTCGGTTGCCCGCCACTGCGGCGCGACCAGGCATCGGTCGATCGCCCACAGAGGGAACTCGCGGGGGAATGTGGCGCGCAGTCCGCGACCCGAGTCCGAGCACGCGTCCGACATCTGAGGCCAGGCGCTCGCGACCGCAACCGACCCCGGGGTCGCGTTCATGTCACCGATCACGACATCCGGCGCACCGAGCGACATGCCCTCGAGCGCCGCACGGAGCTTGCCGAAGATGTCGGCCCGCGCGACGCGCAGCCGCCGTGGCGCGTCGACCATCAGCATCGACCACTCGGGCAGCCGATCTGTTGCGCCGAAGCGAATCCATGATGCGGCGATGGAACCGTCGTCGTACACGGCCCGCGCCTCCTTGACCGGGCAGAAGGAGATGACCGCGAACCTGCCGACCTGCAGCGTGATCGCGCCGGCGTCGGCGGCAGCGCGAACCGCAGGCGCGCGCAGCAGTGCGCCGGCCTCGGAGATCGCGTAGACGTCCGCGGGCTGCGCCATGACAGCTGCGCCAAGTCCGGTCACGTCACCGGGCCATCGCGGATTCAGGTGCACGATGCGAAGCGATGACGGCGATTCAGTATCGGTGGAGCTCGGCCCCCTTCCCCACGAGAGCCACTGCAGGGTCGACGCGCCAGTCGCGACCGCTGCGGCACAGGCGGTGACGCGCAGGGCGGCCATCCGGCGCGGCGCCCGCGCCGATCCACCCCCTGAAGCGCGACGCGCGCCGAGTACTTCAGGCTGCGCGCCATGCGCAGCGCTGCGAAATGCCATGCCGGCAGCCGCGAGCGCGCACGCCAGGGGCACCGCCGCCGGAATCCACAGCAGCCACTGCGACCACCACCACCGGTCGCTTGCAACCTGGCCCACACCCCACGCGAGCGCAGGAACCAGCAGCGCCCACGCGAGCGCACCGCGCCACCGCGACAGCGACGAGCGCGACCCCATCCTCACCTCACGATGCGGCGCGGACAATCGCATCCGCAATCGCGCGGTCGCATGCGAGCACGCCACGGCTGCGAACCAGGTCGGGCCCGTTCGCGCACCGGACTGCGGCGCCGTCGAGGTCGCCCGCGAACGCTCCGGCCTCTGCGCAGATCACGAGGCCAGCCACGTGGTCCCACGCAGTCTCCGAGCGGCCCTTCGCGCTCGGCACGCGCATGAACGCGTCGGCGCGGCCGTCGGCCACAAGCGCGTACTTGCACTGGCTGTCGAGGCTGATCGTCGTCCACGGAAACCCTGCACGCGACACCACACCGCGCATGCGCTCGGCACGGTCGCCGCCCTCGATGGAGTCGCACACGACCCACGGCGAGCCGGCGCCCCGCTGCGACGCGCGGTCGGAGGGCCGCGCAAGGCGAACCGCGTCCGAGGCGCTGCCGGGGTACTCGTTCGCATCAAGGCTCCACGCTCCCGAGCCAGCGAGCGCACCATAGAGCGTGCCGCTGTCGCCCGCAGGCTGCATCGCCATCGGGTCGCCGGATCGTGGCATCGTGGGGCACGACAGGGCTCCGACGGTCGGAACAGAATCCTCGACTCGTGCCACGCAGATCGCGAAGTGGCGACCGGAACGGAAACCCTTCGTGCCGTCGATCGGGTCGATCGTCCACCAGTCGCGAGGCCAGGACTCGGGCGTCAGCGTCGACTCCTCGAGCAGCATCGCCTCCGGGTCACGCGGCCCATCGGCGCCGAACGCATCGCGAAGCGCACGCACCGCACGGTCAAGCAGCGCACGGCCTCCCGGCATCGACACGCTCGACGCGCCCTCCTCGCCGACAATCGGCTCGCCGTCGCCGAAACGCTCCCGGATCGTCCACGTCACCGCGATCTGGATGGCCAGGTCCGCCGCCGACACCGGCGATCCATCCGGCTTGGACTCGCAGTGGCGGCCGTCGGGCCACGACAGCACGACCCGCGCGACCTGGGCACCTCTTGCCGCTGCGAGCACTGCGCACTCGAGCCGAGGATCCCTCATCGGGTGGGGACGGGACGCGCGCGAGGCGGGCACGGATTCGTTCTTGGACTGCATCGGTTCGAAGCGTAGGGCGCGGGGCCGTGCCGATTTGGCAGGTGCAGGCGCCTGCGGCGGCGACAGCGCGCCCCAAGGCACCCACGGCGCGGCTGCGAGCTGGCACGGTTGTTGCATATGTGGGGCAGTCGAAAGGAAACACAACTATGTCCACAGGCAAGATCATCGGCATCGACCTCGGCACCACCAACTCATGCGTCGCCGTCATGGAAGGCGGCCAGCCCAAGGTCCTCATCAACAGCCAGGGCACCCGCACCACGCCCTCGGTCATCGGATTCACGGAGAAGGGCGAGCGGCTGGTCGGCCAGCCCGCACGTCACCAGCAGGTCACTAACCCCAAGGCGACCATCTTCAGCATCAAGCGATTCATGGGCCGCCGCATGGGCGAGGTCGCGTCCGAGCAGAAGCTGGTCCCCTACGAGGTAACCGGCTCCGGCGACGAGCTCGTCAAGGTGAAGGTGCGCGGCAAGGACTACACGCCACCTGAGATCTCTGCGATGGTGCTCCAGGAGCTCAAGAAGATCGCAGAGGACTACCTCGGCGAGAAGGTCGAGCGTGCGGTCATCACCGTGCCCGCCTACTTCAACGACGCGCAGCGCCAGGCGACCAAGGACGCCGGCGAGATCGCCGGCCTCAAGGTCGAGCGCATCATCAACGAGCCCACCGCCGCCGCGCTCGCGTACGGACTCGAGAAGAAGAAGAACGCCCGCATCGCCGTGTTCGACCTCGGTGGCGGAACGTTCGACATCTCGATCCTCGACGTCGGCGACGGCGTCTTCGAGGTGCTCGCGAGCAACGGCGACGGCCACCTCGGCGGCGACGACTTCGACCAGAAGCTGATCGACTACATCGCCGACGAGTTCCGCAAGACCGACGGCATCGACGTCCGAAAGGACCCGATGGCGCTGCAGCGCCTCAAGGAGGCCGCGGAGAAGGCGAAGATCGAGCTCTCGACGCAGCTCGAGACCACGGTCAACCTGCCCTTCATCACCGCCGACGCGAGCGGTCCCAAGCACCTCCAGGTGCGCGTGACGCGGGCTACGTTCGAGTCGCTGTGCACCGACCTGCTTGACCGCCTGCGCGGCCCCTGCATGACGTGCCTCAAGGATGCGGGCCTCAAGCCCAGCGACATCCAGGAGGTCGTGATGGTCGGTGGCTCCATCCGTATCCCCAAGGTGCAGGAGATCGCCAAGGAGATCTTCCAGACCCAGGAGCTTGACCGCAGCATCAACCCCGACGAGGTCGTGGCCATCGGCGCGGCGATCCAGGGCGGCGTTCTCATGGGCGACGTCAAGGACATCCTGCTGCTCGACGTCACCCCGCTCTCGCTCGGCGTCGAGACGCTCGGCGGCGTGATGACGCGCCTCATCGAGAAGAACACCACGATCCCCTGCTCCAAGAAGGAGATCTTCTCGACGGCAGCCGACAACCAGACGTCGGTGACCATCCACGTGCTGCAGGGCGAGCGCGAGTTCGCGACCGACAACCGCTCGCTCGGCCGCTTCGACCTCACGGGCATCCCGCCCGCTCCGCGAGGCGTGCCGCAGGTCGAGGTCGAGTTCTCGATCGACGCCAACGGCATCCTCAACGTGAGCGCCACCGACAAGGCCTCCGGCAAGAAGCAGGAGATCAAGATCACCGGCTCGAGCGGACTCTCGAAGGACGAGGTCGACCGCATGCGCAAGGAGGCCGAGGCCAATGCCGACGCCGACAAGGCGCGCCGCGAGCTCGTCGACGTGCGCAACCAGGCGGAGCAGCTCGTCTACCAGACGCGCAAGTCGATGGAGGAGCACGGCGCGAAGGTCTCCGCCGAGCTGCGCGGCAAGCTCGAGAGCGCGATGTCCAACGTGGAGTCGGCCGTCAAGGGCGACGACAAGAAGGCGATCGACGCTGCAGTGAAGGCGCTGTCGGAGGCCGCGCTCGAGCTCGGCAAGATCGCGTACGAGTCGAGCAAGGACTCGGCGGGTCAGGCCGGCGCGCAGGGCGCGGATGGCGCGAAGTCAGGCGGCAAGCCCGACGATGTCATCGACGCCGAGTACGAGGTGAAGGACGGGAACTGAGTCCCGGCCCTCGCAATCACGAGACATTCACCGCGGGCCCCCGACCATCGGGGGCCCGCATGATTTTTGCGCACCGCCGGTCCGACACGACGCCATCAACGAGCGCGGCGCATCCGAGCCAGCTCGTCGATCAGAGGACGCCAGTACTCGCGATCTGCCTTGCGTTCGGCCATCTCCTCCGCGGCGAGCGAAACCTCGATCCGCTCGCTGTCGCCTGCGACGGCCGCAGCCACTGCCGGCCTCGTCTTGGTCCAGCGTGCCGCCGCGCGTGGATTGCGGATCGCGACCTCGAGAAGCAGCGACGGAGTGCGAAGCTCGCGCAGCCAGAAGCTGACGAGCGCGGGAGTCGCGCGGCCGCGGTGCCCGAAGTAGTGCGACTCCACGAGCCGTCGGATCATCGGCCAATCCTTGTCGCGCTGGGTCCGCTTGGCCTTCAGCAGGTCAGGAAGCGACATGATGTCGCATCGCGTGCCGTCCGGAAGACGAATGGTGGTCCGCCTGCGCCAGAGCGCAGGGAACGGGTCCACGCCCCGCATGCGTGACATCACGTCCACTCGCATCCGATACGCCTCCGGATGCATGCACCGGAAGTGCACCGCGTGGCCGCGCCGGAGATGCCGAAGGCTCAGCTCGGGCACCGCGATGCACCCCGCATGCAGATCCTCAAGGGCGCCGCGCAGGCGCGCGAGGT
>CAZKTN010000012.1:27370-48549 GCA_964555705.1 uncultured Isosphaeraceae bacterium
ACCGCGATGCACCCCGCATGCAGATCCTCAAGGGCGCCGCGCAGGCGCGCGAGGTTCGCAGCCTCCGCCAGGATGGCGATGTCGGTGTCCCTACTGAACTCGGCCCCGCCGTAGAACACGCACGCCTGACCGCCCATGAGCAGCGCGCGCACGCGGTGCTCGTGCATCGAAGAAAGGACTTTGCGTATCGGGTTCGGGATCAAGGGACCCTCCCAGGGCCAGGAACGTGGTCCACAGCCGCTCGCTCGCGCGCCACCGCTGGAGCGGCGTCATCCGGTACCAGGCGGCCCACTCGGGACCGGCAACCTCTTCGGCGCGGATCACGGTTCGATGCTACGCGCAGGAGTGCGGCGATTTTTGCCCAATGCGCGCGGTGCACCCTTCCATTCCGGGCAGCGAGACCTAGACTCGCGTCTTCGACACTTGACCGCAGGTCCGGGCGCCGGATGTCTCCGGCTGACGCACCTGCTGCCTCGAGGAGCCGCTCATGGAGACCATCAAGGGCATTGCCGTCAGTCCGGGGATCGCGGTCGGCACCGCCGTGCGGCTTGCCGAGTCGGATGGGCACATCGCATTCCGCACCGTGGAGCCTGAGGAGGTCGCGGCGGAGATCCAGCGCGTCGACGAGGCATTGGCCGCATCAGCGAGGGAGCTCAAGGACCTCCGCACGCGCACCGCCGCGCGTGCTGGCGAGCAGGCTGCGGCCATCTTCGACTTCCACTTGGGGCTGCTCGGCGACCGCACGCTGGTGCAGCCGATACATGACGACATCACCCGAGAGCGCGTTGCGGCCGAGTACGCCGTCAGCGAGAACTTCCGCAAGCTCGCCGACCGCCTCCGCGCCACGGGCAGCGAGATGTTCGTGCAGAAGGCCGTGGATGTGATCGACCTCGAGAACCGCGTGCTCGCGCGGCTGACCGGCGGCGCGATCGGCAAGATCTCGCGCGCCTCAGGCCCGGTGGTCGTCATCGGCCACGAGATCACGCCAAGCCAGGCCGCCGAGCTGCACCGCGCACATGCGGTGGCGTTCGCGACCGACGCTGGCGGGCTCACCGGCCACACCTCGATCCTCGCGCGCGCGCTGGGCATGCCTGCGGTCGTGGGATGCATGCACGTCTCAACCGATGTCGAGGACGGCGACCAGGTGATCGTCGACGGCGATGCAGGTGTCGTCATCGTGCGGCCCGATGCATCGATCGTCGAGCGCTACCGCGCCGCGGCGGCCCAAGGCGAGCAGCGCAGGCGCGCGCTCCGCAACTTCGCCAAGGAGCCGTCGGTCACGCTCGACGGCGTGAAGATCGAGCTGCTCGGCAACATCGAGTTCCCCGACGAGATCGAGGCCGTCTTCACCAACGGCGGCTCGGGCACCGGCCTCTACCGCACCGAGTTCCTCCACCTGACGAGCGCCACGACGCCGACCGAGGAGGACCACTTCGATGCGTACCGACGCGCGCTCGAGCTCTCGCGCGGCGCGCCGCTTGTCATCCGCACGCTCGACCTCGGCGCCGACAAGTTCACGCAGGAGCACCTCGCGGACCCCGAGCGCAACCCATTCCTCGGGCTCCGCAGCATCCGCTACTGCCTGCGGCACCCGCAGCTCTTCAAGACGCAATTGCGGGCAATCCTGCGCGCAAGCGCGCTCGGGCCCATCAAGGTGATGTTCCCGCTCGTGTCGAGCGTGATGGAGCTTCGCCAGACCCACATGATCATCAACGACCTCCGCGAGGAGCTCGAGGATGACGGCATCCCCTTCGACCCTGCGCTCGCGACGGGCATCATGGTCGAGACTCCCGCCGCCGCGCTGATGACGCGCGTCTTCGCCAACGAGGTCTCCTTCGTGTCGATCGGCACCAATGACCTCATCCAGTACACGCTGGCGGTCGACCGCGGCAACGAGCAGGTGGCCTCCCTCTACAGCGCCGCAAACCCTGCGGTGCTCACACTGGTCAAGAATGTCGTGCGTGCGGCGCGCCACGCGGGCATCGGGGCCAGCCTGTGCGGCGAGGTGGCCGGCAATCCCCTGTTCACGCCCTTGCTGATCGGGTTCGGGTTGCGTAGCCTTTCCATGAGTCCGGTCCAGATTCCCGTCGTCAAGCGGGTGGTCCGGGCAATCGACATCGAACGTTGCGAAACGCTCGCCCGTAAGGTGGGCTCGTTCGACTCGGATAGGCAGGTGCTCTCGTACCTGCGCGACGAACTTCGGAGAATCGACCCAGAGGCGCTCGTGAACGCGGGAGCCGACTGAGCGACCAGAGGACTTTTCAAGGAACAGGCGCACGAGGACGAGCGCACCATCCGGATGGCGAGGCGACACCGCCCCGTCCGGATCACGCGGCCTTCCCGATGCGCGGACGGATCAACGGCTGATGCACCAATTCGGACATAGGTTGTGCCGGGAACGATCGTTCCCGTACCCCGCCAGTCCGGACCCGACGGGTCCGGGCGGGTGCGCTTCCTTGCGTCACTCGATCCGTCATGCCCGCCGCGCGACTGCGGCAGGATCATGCACGTGTCGGACAGCACAGACAATTCACTGACGGGCGGACAGAAGGACGGTCACGGGGAGGGCGAGCGCCACGACGCTGGCCACGAGTTCGGCCATGCCGACGGAGACGCAGGCCATGGTGCGCCGGGAGGCACGGGCGAGTCGCACGATGGCGGACATGCGCCGGACGTCAGCGATGCCCCTGAAGCCGGGGCCGCAGGCGCATGGGACGGCGACAGCGCGGAACTGCCCCCCGACCTGGAGCCCGTGCTCGGCGGCATCGACGAGCCCCGCGAGGCGTTCGATCCCGACGAGGCGCGCGGCATCACGCTTGAGGGTGTGAGGGAGCCACTGCCGGCGGATCCGTCGTTTGACCCGGACTCGCTGCCCGAGCGCGAGCCGATGCCCGAGCTCGAGGTCGAGGCATGGGCCGATGAGGACATGTCCATGTCCAGCCCCTCCGGCGAGTCCGCCGAGGGCGATGCGGCGGTCGAGGCCGACACCGAGTCCGAAGAGGAGGACGAGGAGGAAGAGGTGGAGGAAGGCGGCGCCGACGCGGAGTCGCGCGGCGCACGCAAGGCCGCGCGCGGCCGCCGGTCGCGCGGCGCAACGATCGACCCTGCCACACGCGGCGCGAAGCCCACGATCCGGCGCAAGCTCGTGATGCTCGTCAACGACGTGCCCGGCGAGGAGTGCCGCATTGCGATCGTCGACGAGAGTGGCCGGCTCGACACCTACTTCGCCGAGCGCGAGACCACCGCCACCAACGTCGGCAACATCTACAAGGCGCGCGTCGCCAACGTGGAGCCCGCCATCCAGGCGGCGTTCGTCGACTTCGGCACCGGCAACAACGGGTTCCTGCACGTCAGCGACCTCCATCCCAAGTACTTCCCGGGCAAGGAGCGCACCGAGCGCGTGGGCCGCAAGATCCCGCGCCGCGAGCGCCCCGCGATCCAGGAGGCCCTACGCCGCGGCCAGGAGATCGTGGTGCAGGTGATCAAGGAGGGCATCGGCACCAAGGGCCCGACCGTGTCGAGCTACCTCAGCGTGCCAGGCCGGCTGCTCGTGATGATGCCGGACATGGACCGCGTCGGCGTGAGCCGCAAGCTCGACGACGAGGACCAGCGCCGCGAGATGCGCGCCATCCTCGACTCGCTCGAGCTCCCAGAGGGATGCGGCTTCATCCTGCGCACCGCGGGCTTTGACGCCACGCGCAGCGAGCTCCAGCGCGATGCCGCCTACCTGTCGCGGCTGTGGACCGCGATGAGGCGCCGCAGCGAGCGCACGGGCGGTCCATGCGCGCTCTACACCGAGAGCGACCTCATGGTGCGCACGCTGCGCGACTACGCGGACAGCTCCATCGATGCGATCATCGTCGACAGCCCCGGCGCCTTCGAGCGCGCGAAGCTCTTCCTCGAGATCGTCGCGCCCCGGGCGGCCACCAAGGTGCACTACTGGGACCGTGCGGTTCCCCTCTTCTACGCGTACGACGTGGAGCGCCAGATCGAGGAGATCCACGCGCGCCAGGTGCCGCTGAAGTCGGGCGGCGCGCTCGTGTTCGACCAGGCCGAGGCGCTCGTCGCCATCGACGTCAACAGCGGACGCAGCCGAAGCGCGAGGGACTCCGAGACCAACGCCTACCAGACCAACTGCGAGGCGGTCGACGAGATCGCGCGCCAGCTGCGGCTGCGCGATCTCGGAGGCCTCATCATCCTCGATCTCATTGACATGAGGTCGCCCAAGCACCGCCGCGACATCGAGCAGCGCATGGCCGATGCGCTGCGACGCGACCGCGCGAAGACCACGTTCCTCCCCATCGGCGACTTCGGAATGATGGAGATGACGCGCCAGCGCATGAGGCCAAGCCTGCGCAAGACGCACTTCAGCGACTGCACCCACTGCAGCGGCAGCGGCGAGATCCGCATGCCCGATGCCGTGGCCGCCGACGTGATCCGCCGCACAACGCTGCTGTTCACCTTTGACCGCGTGCGACGCGTGGAGATCGTGTGCTCGACCAAGGTCGCCACCGAGATGCTCTCCGGCAAGCGGCGCATGCTGCATGAGCTCGAGGAGCGCACCGGAAAGCGCGTCGACGTGCGCATCAGCGAGGCCTTCGCGCCGGACCGCGTCGACCTCTACGCGTACGACGAGCGCAACGCGGACATCGACATCTCGCGCATGCCGACATTCGAGCCGCCGCCCGCGAGCCGGCTGCCCGTCGAGCTGCCGCCCGAGGCCGAGCAGGACCTCTCGCCCGAGGACATCGCCGTGCGCAAGCGCCGACGCCGCCGCAAGGCGCAGCCGGCCGATGCCACCGCGATCGCGCTGTCGGGAGGGTTCGACGACCTGCCCGACATCGATGCCGCAGAGCGCCCGCTCCGCGAGGAGCTCGCCGCCGCAGGCGAGCGCCGCAGCGAGCGCGCAGCACGCGAGAGAGAGCGCGAGGAGAACCGCGACGAGGACGAGGACCGTGGCGGGCGCCGCGGCCGAAAGCGCCGGCGCGGGCAGCGCGATGAGGCGCCCAAGGAGCGCACCAGTGCGGCCGCCGCGCCGGAACGCGATGCTGCCGGCGAAGGTGGCGACCGCAGCGGAAAGCGCAAGCGAAGCCGCCGCCGCGGACGTGGCCGGCGCCTGCCGTCGGACATCGCCGCAATGGCCGCGGAGCAGTCGGCCTACGAGACCTCCGTGGTGGCGGCCGCCATCGGCATGACGGCCGATGCGCTCATCGAGGACCTCCGCGGGGCGATCGATCCCGAGCTTGCGGCCCTGCTGCTGCCCGGCACGCTGATGCTCCCAGCCGAGCTGATCGCGGTCGCTGCGCAGCGGCACGCACCCCAGGACCACGATGCGGAGTCCTCCGACGACGCCGACGGCCCTGCGGACACCGACGCAGGCGCAGCCGGAAGCGACGCTGCGGGTGACGCCGGTCGAGATGACGCAGGACGCGAGCCCTCGGGTGACGCCGACGGTGGCGACGACAAGGGCCGCGACCGCGACCCGCGCGGCCGGCGAAAGAGCCGCCGCGGCGGACGCAACCGGCGCGGCCGGCGCGATGCAGACGGCACCGAGAAGCAACCCGCGGCGCGCGATGGCGGCGACAGCGACTCAGGGCGCGGATCCGGGACTGACGACGCGCATGATGCGGCATCCGCAGGACCTGACGGTGCGGGCTCCGAGAGCGCAGCGGAACCGGCTGCAGAGCCCGCCGCGCGGGAGCCCGAGGCCGCGCCCGCAGTGGCGGCTGCGCCCAGCGAGCCCGCGCCAGCACCCAAGCCGCGGCGCAGGTCGCTCTACTCGGCGGTGCTGCGCAAGCTCTCGCCGGCGGAGCGCTCGAAGGTCAAGGGCCGGCCTGAGTGATGCCTCATCCGCGCGCAAGCGACGCACGCCGCCTGTGGATCCTCGGGTCCACGGGATCGATCGGCGAGAGTGCGATCGATGTGGTCACGCACATGGATCCCTCCTCCGGACCGAGGTACCGCGTGGCGGGCCTCGCGGCCGGACGCAACGGGGGACGCCTCGCCGAGCAGGCGCGAGCGCTTGGGGTCCCTGTCGTCGCGGTCGCCGATCCCGACGCTGCGGATGATCTCCGCCGCGAGCTGCCGTCGGGCACCGCCCTGCTGTGCGGCGCAGATGCGGCCCAGCAGATGATCGAGGCGCACGCGCAGCGTGGCGACATGGTGCTTGCCGCAATGGTGGGCGCCGCCGGCATCGCGCCGGTGATGGCGGCGATCGGGCGCGGATGCGACATCGCGCTCGCGAACAAGGAGACGCTCGTCGCCGCAGGCGCGATCGTGATGGAAGCCGTCAAGCGCGCCGGCGTGCGGCTGCTCGCGGTCGACAGCGAGCACAGCGCCGTGAGCCAGTGCATGCGCTCGGGACTGGGCGAGCGCGAGGTCGCACGCGTGGTGCTGACCGCCAGCGGAGGCCCCTTCCGCACCGCAACGCGCGAGCAGATCATGTCGGCGACCGTGGAACAGGCGCTCCGCCATCCCACCTGGTCGATGGGCCGCAAGATCTCCCTCGACAGCGCCACGATGATGAACAAGGCGCTCGAGGTCATCGAGGCGCACTGGCTCTTCGGGCTCGACGCCGAGCGCATCGATGCCGTCGTCCATCCGCAGTCGATCGTGCACTCGTTCGTCGAGTTCACCGACGGGAGCGTGATCGCGCAGCTCTCCCCGCCCGACATGCGCCTCCCGATCCAGTACGCGCTCACAGCGCCCGAGCGCGTGCCGGGCCGCGCGAAGCGCATGGACTGGAGCACGCTCGGGTCGCTCGCGTTCGAGCCGGTGGACCACGAGCGCTTCCCCGCGATCAGGCTGGCATGGCGCGCGATACGCGCGGGCGGCACCGCAGGCGCAGTGCTGAACGCCGCCAACGAGGCGGCGGTCGATGCGTTCTGCGCGGGACACCTGCGCTTCGGCGAGATCGCGGAGGTGGTCGAGGCGGCGCTCGATGCAGTCTCGCCGGCTCCGGTGCGATCGCTCGATGACGTGTACGCGGCCGATACCGCTGCGCGCGCATTCGTCGCGGGTCGCCTCGCTCCCGCCTGACTACCCTTGCGCCATGGGACTGCTCGGCGATGGCGCCATTCTCCTGCTTGTCATCGCCGGCTTCGGCCTGCTGATCGCCATCCATGAGCTTGGCCACTTTGTGGCGGCGAAGTGGGCTGGCATCCGGGTGCACGACTTCGCCGTGGGCATGGGCCCTGCGGTCCTTGCGTGGCGCCGCGGCATCGGGCTTCGTTTCGGCTCGACTGCGCCCGACGTGCGCTCGCGCATCGGCAAGGCGCCGTGGGACGCCACCGAGTCGGAGCTGAGGAACGCAGGGATCGGCGAGACCGAGTACGCGCTTCGCGCGCTGCCGCTCGGCGGCTTCGTGCGCATGCTCGGCCAGGACGACCTTGACCCCAACGCCACAAGTGCCGACCCGCGTGCCTACAACCGCTGCCCGATCAGCAAGCGCATGGTCGTGGTGTCCGGAGGCGTCGCCGCGAACATCGCCATCGCGATCGCCCTCTTCATCATCGCGTTCATGGTCGGCGTCAAGTTCGAGGCGCCCATCGTGGGTGCCGTCGCGCCAGGAAGCCCTGCAGCCGAGGCCGGCATCCAGCCAGGCGACCGCATCGTGTCGATCGACGGGAGCGACGTCAGCACGTTCGCCGACATCCAGATCTCGGGCGCCATGAGCAGGCCAGGGCATCCGCTGACGGTCGTTGCGGAGCGGCAGGTCGACGGCTCGCCGCGACAGGTCACTGTGACGGTGGAACCGCGCACCGACCGCATGATGGGCATGCGGATGATCGGGATCGCCCCCGCCGCGAGCACGTCGCTCCTCACGGAGCGCGACGCCATCCCGTTCGTCGTCTCCGCCATGTCGCGCGCTGGGTTCTGGGATGGATCGGCGGTGCCCACACCCGAGCAGTTCTCGCGCGATGTGCTTGGGGTCAAGCTTGTCGATGTGGCGGGCAAGCCTGCCCGCACGCAGGATGACCTCCAGCGCGCGATGGCCGACTCCGGTGGCGCGCCTGTGCCCAGCACGTGGCAGTTCATCGAGCGCGGCGGTCCGCGCAGCGTCGATGTGATGCTGCGCCCCCTGCCGGTGTGGCCGATCCTCATCTATGCGGATGCTCCAGCCGATGCGCCTGCCGACTACGAGGTGGGGTTCGCGGGACTGACGCCGCTCACGCGCGTCGCGCGCGTGCCGGCCGATGCGGCTGCATCCGGTGCGCTTCGCGACGGCGACGTGATCCTCCGGGTGGGTGACGTGATCGGTCCCCGCCAGATGGAGCTTCGGCTCGCGCTTCAGCGCGCCGCAGGATCGACCGTTCCGCTGCGTGTGCTGCGCGATGGCCGCGAGGAGAGTGTGGCGGCGCCTGTGGGCCGCGACGGCCGGCTCGGCGTCGAGATCGCCTACGCCTTCGATGTCCCGGCGATCGCGCGCCCGTTCGACCGCGTCCGGTTGCCTGCGCAGGATCCGGCAAATGCCAGCGAGGCTCCGCGAACGGAGGCCACTCCCGTGGCCGCGCTCGACCTTCTCCCGCTCACCCGCATCGACTCGGTCGGCGGCCGCCCAGTGACCGACTGGGACACCATGTTCACCGCCTTCCGCGACGCAGCGCGCAGCGGCGAGGCCGTGGAGGTGCCGATCACCTGGACGCTGCCTACGGCTGGTGCGGCACCGTCCTCAGGCACGCTCCGTCTCAGCGCATCCGACTCGTCCGAGATCGCAGGCGCCAGCTGGACGTGCGCCATCCCCCCGAGCCTCTTCGCGCCCCTCGAGACCACGCTGTCTGCCGGCGGCGATCCGCTGCGTGCGGTCGCCATGGGATTCCGCGAGACCCACAAGCTCGTGATGCTCACCTACCTCACGATCGACCGGCTCTTCCGCGGCACGGTGGGCGTGGAGCAGCTCCGAGGGCCGGTCGGCATCGTGCACATCGGCACGCGGGTCGCCGACCGCGGCATCACCTACATGATCTTCTTCCTGGCGATGATCAGCGTGAACCTGGCCGTGCTCAACTTCCTTCCGCTGCCCATCGCCGACGGCGGACTGATGGTCTTCCTGATCTACGAGAAGCTCCGCGGACGGCCACCTTCGCCGAGCTTCCAGAGCGCCGCGACGCTTGCCGGGCTTGTGCTCGTCGGGCTCCTCTTCGCGGTCACCTTCTACAACGACATCATGAGGCTCCTCCAATGAGCGCACCGGTCACGATCCTCACTGGCGCCGGCAGCGGCATCGGCCACGCGCTTGCGCTGATGCTCGCCGCCGAGGGGCACACGCTCCATCTCGTGGGCAGGACGCAGGCCAAGCTCGACCACACCATGTCGGAGATCCTCTCCGCGCACCCTGAGGCGCTCGTGCGGCTCCACTGCATCGACATCTGCGACAGCGACCTCGCGAGCGGCGTCGTGGACTCCGCGATCGCCACTGACGGCGGCGTCGACTGCCTCGTCAACTGCGCGGGCATCGCACCGCTTGTGCCCATCGAGAGGACAGACGAGTCGGTGCTCGAGCACGCGTTCATGACCAATGCGTTCGGTCCCGCATTCCTCATCGCCCGCTGCTGGCCCCACTTCACTGCGCGCCGCGCGGGCTGCATCGTCAACATCTCCTCGATGGCCTCGCTCGACCCGTTCCCGGGCTTCTTCGCGTACGCCGCAAGCAAGGCTGCGCTCGACTCGTTCACGCGCAGCTGCCACACCGAGGGTGCGCGCCGGGGCATACGGGCGTTCTGCGTGAATCCGGGCGCCGTCGAGACCCCACTGCTGCGGAGCAACTTCCCGGAGAAGGTCCTGCCGCACGCGAAGACGCTCTCGCCGGAGGCTGTCGCCCAAGTCGCGTTCGACTGCATCGCCGGTCGGCGCGAGGCGGACCGCGGCAAGGTCATCGCGGTACCAAGCCCCTGAGCGGACGAACTTTCTGGCCAATCCCGGAGCGATCTGGCGCGATTTGGCGGACCTCGACTGGACCGGTGCCGCCATCGGGGGGAACATTGGGCTGCAAGGATCCGTATAACCGGTCCACCCCTATGACCATGAAGAACTCGTTGGCACTCACGGCCGCGCTGGTCCTCCTTCCATTCGCAGCGGCACTTGCGGCTGTCGACCCGCAGCAGGCACCCGATCGTGCCGAGGGCGCTCGCGCTGAAGGCCTTGTCCCGGCATCGGCCGCGGTCGATGGACCCCTGACGCGTCCCTCGGACAGGCTGCCCCAGCCCTCCGACGAGATCCGCACCGCGCGCGAGCGGTTCACGCAGCGCGTCCCTGGCGCCATGGTCTCGGAGAGGGCCGGGCGCATCACGAGGGTCTTCGGCGTGCCGCTGTCCACCGGCCGCAACGCCACCGACAGCGCTGCGCGCTTCGTGCAGGAGCACGTGCGCATGCTCGGCGCGCGCATCGACGAGATCTCGTCGATCGGCCCCTTCCCCGACGCGCGGCACGTGCAGCCCGCAGGATGGGATCCGGCGCTCGGGTCGTTCCGCTTCACCATCGTCGGGTTCACGCAGCAGGTGCGTGGCATCCCCGTGTTCCAGACGGCGCTCAAGGCGCTCGTCCGCAATGAGGCGGGATGGCCGGTCTCGCTCGTCTCGAGCGACCTCCGCGACCTTGGCGACTTCCCCGACCGTCTCGCGCAGGCCAAGGTGCAGATGCCGCCCGAGTCGACCTACGCCGCCGCAGTGCTCGGCGGCGATGCGGGCAAGTTCCGTCCTCAGGATGCGTCCCTTGTGATCTTCGCCGGCGCGAACGAGGTCCCCCACGAGCCGACCCTTGCGGTGCGCTTCGTGGTCGAGCGCGGAGCCCCGGGCGATGCGGCCTACTCGAAGATGCTCCATGTCGTGGATGCCGCAGATGGCACTCCGCTCTTCCAGGAGAGCCTGGTGTGCCACCTCGGCGGCCACATCGGATGCGAGGTGCGCGGCAACGCCACCGAGGGATACGTCGCTGATCCCTGCGCGCCGGAAGTGTCGCAGCCCATGCCCTACAACCGCGTCGAGTGGTCGGGCGCCGCCACGGGCAGCGCATTTGCCGACGAGGGCGGGCTGCTCACGATTCCCTACTCGGGCACGGAAAGCCTCACGGTCACGTCACGCCTCGGCGGCCGCTACTTCACCGTCAACGACTCCGGCGGCACGACGGTGTCCACGCTGACGATTGGCCTCGCGCCAGGCGCCACGCAGGTCTTCACGCACAACCTCGCGAACGCCACCGAGCAGCTCCGCGCGCAGGTCAACGCGTACCTGCACGCCAACATCGCGCGCGACCTCGTGATCCGCTTCAACCCCGAGTACCCGGTGATCACCACGCAGGAGGGCGCGACCGCCTTCCCGATCAACGTCAACATCGCCAACAGCTGCAACGCGTTCTACAACGGGAGCTCGATCAACTTCTACCGCTCGGGCGGCTCGTGCAACAACACCGCGTTCGGCACTGTCGTGCACCACGAGTACGGGCACCATCTGGTGGCGACGGCCGGCAGCGGCCAGGGCGAGTACGGCGAGGGCTTCAGCGACGTCGTCGGAGTGCTCGTCACCGACAACCCGCGGCTCGCCGACGGCTTCTCCACGTGCGGCGCGGGAATCCGCCGCGCAGACAACGACTGCCAGTACCTGCCATCCGGCTGCTCCTCCTGCGGCAGCGCGATCCACTCGTGCGGGCAGCTCATCTCCGGATGCGTGTGGGACACGAGGCTCCTGCTCGAGAAGGCGTACCCGGGCCAGGGACTCGACATCATCCGCGGCCTTGCGCTTGATTCAGTGCTCCTCCACACGGGCACCGCGATCAACCCCGACATCACCATCGACTTCATGGTGCTCGACGACGACAACGGCGTGCTCGGCGACGGCACTCCCCACTACGAGCAGATCCAGGCGGGATTCTCCGCTCACGGCATGCCTGGCCCGCCGCTTGCGCCGATCGCGATCGACTTCCCCTTCGGCACGCCCCAGTTCGCGCAGCCCAACGGCACCACGCGCGTGCGCGCGCGCGTGCGCGGCGTGATGTCGACGCTCGTGCCGGGCACCGCGATGCTCCGCTGGCGCGAGGAGGGATCCTCGACCCTCTCCGACATCGCCATGAGCTCGACGGGAGGCGACATCTTCGAGGCGAGCCTGCCGGCGACCGCATGCGGCACGAACCTCGTCTGGTACGTGCAGGCCCAGGCCTCCACCGGCGAGACGATCACGGCCCCGGAGGGCGCGCCCGCCACGCTCAACCGCTCGCAGTCGGCCTTCGGCATCGACTCGATCTTCAATGACGACTTCGAGCAGGACCGAGGATGGACTGTCGGCTCGCCGAGCGACAACGCAACGGCCGGCATCTGGGTGCGTGCGGATCCAAACGGCACCGCGGCGCAGCCCGAGAACGACGCATCGCCGGATGGCACGCAGTGCTTCTTCACCGGGCAGGGACCTGTGGGTGGCGCAATCGGCGTCGCTGACATCGATGGCGGCACCACCACACTCACGAGCCCGGCGATCGACGCAAGCGGCAGCGGTCCCGCCTACCTCCGCTACTCGCGCTGGTACTCCAACGACCGTGGCGCAGCGCCAAACGCCGACTCGATGCCGGTCGAGGTCTCCAACGACAACGGTGCCACATGGACCCTGCTCGAGCTTGTCACCGAGAACGCCAACGCGTGGGTCGTGAAGACGTGGAGGCTCAACGACGTGTTCCCGACGCTTGGCACGCAGTTCCGGCTGCGATTCCTGGCGCGGGACCTCGGCGCCGGCTCGCTCGTGGAGGCAGGCGTGGACGAAGTCGAGGTGTTCAGGCTCCGGTGCGAGCCCTCCGTGGTGGGCGACCTCGACGGTGACGGCCTGGTGACCGGATTCGACCTCTCGATCCTGCTGTCCTCGTGGGAGACCGCCGCTGCTGACCTCAATGGCGACGGCACCACCAACGGCATCGACCTCGCGATCCTGCTGAACGCCTGGACGGGCGCCTGAGCGCTCAGCGCCTGCGGCCCATCTCGCGGTCGATGTCGCGGCGCATCTCGCGGTCGGCGATCGCCTGCCGCTTGTCGCCCTTCTTGCGGCCCTTGCCCACGCCGAGCAGCACCTTCGCGCGTCCCTTCGTGAAGTAGACCTTCAGCGGCACGAGCGCGACGCCCTTGGCCTTCACCTCGGTGGCCAGCCGCACGATCTCGCGCCGGTGCGCGAGAAGCTTGCGGACTCGGCGCGGCTCATGCTGACGGTCACGGCCCGCGGGCGGGTACTCGTCGATGTGGACGCCGTGGAGCTCGAGCGAGGGTGGCTCGGCCCGCGCCATGATGAACCCCTCAGCGAGGCTCATCTTGCCGTCGCGGATCGACTTGACCTCGGTGCCCAGCAGCTCGATCCCGCACTCGAGGGTGTCCTCGATCGCGTAGTCGTGCCGGGCCTTGCGGTTCTCGATCTCGGGGGCTCTGGCGGGCTCCTTCACGGCCCGATGCTAGGGACCGCCGCCCGCTATACTCTTCGGTCCGCTTCCGAAAGCCCAGGTGGCGGAATTGGCAGACGCGCCAGCTTGAGGTGCTGGTGGGGCAACCCTTGGAGGTTCGAGTCCTCTCCTGGGCATTCGACGCCGCGGCAACCCCGCGGCGTCGCTTTTTTTGGTGATTGCGCCAGCGCCCCGTGCGCGGGCCAGGGCCCTCACACGCCCCGCGTGCTGGGTTCCCAGATGAACTTGTGCAGCTGAAGGTTCATGCGCGCAGGCAGCCGGTCCGCCAGCATCCACTCCGCCAGCGTCCGGGGCGCGAGTGCGCGCGCGCCGAGGATCTCGAGGCCCTTCGCCTGCTCGAAGACAGGCGACAGCAGCACCGCGCGGCATCGCTCCGCAAGCCGGTGGGCCGCGATGGTGGCCTTCGCGAAGTCGTAGTCGGCGCGGTCGGTGACCACGAACTTCACCTCGTCATGCGGGCGAATCCGCTCAAGGTTGGATGCAAGGTTGCGCGCGTGCTCGCCGGAGCCCGGCGTCTTCACGTCGAGGATGACATGCGCGCGCGGGTCGAGGACTGACGTATCCATCGCGCCGGAGGTCTCGATGAGCACCGTGTGGCCAAGATCAAGCAGCCGCTGCACAAGCGCCGGGCATGCGCGCTGCGCGAGCGGCTCTCCGCCGGTCACCTCGACGATCGGGCACCCGATCGCGTGCACCTCATGCACCACGTCCTCGAGCGGCCTCGACGTGCCCTCGCGGAACGCGTACTCGGTGTCGCAGTACGTGCACCGCAGCGGGCATCCCGTGAGGCGCACGAAGACGCACGGGCATCCAGCCCATGTGGACTCCCCCTGGATCGAGTGGAAGATCTCGCTGATGCGCAGCGACTCGCTCACCGCACCCATGCCCCGTTGTTCCGAAGTGGCGCGATCACCACACCCATCCCTCGACAAGCGCCTCGCGCGGCACCGCGCACGCGCATGGGTCGGTGGCGAGGATGAGCGCATCGACCATGTCGCCCTCGGTGTCCTCCGCAGCCTGGCGCTGGACCGCTGCAGACGTGCGCACACCCGCACCGCGCAGCCTCCGCAGGATCTCCTCGCGCACGCGCTGCGGCGGCTCGCCCTTGCCCTTGTACGCGCGTGACGGCCATCCGCGCCGCTGCAGCACGCTCGCCGGGCAACCCTCGCCGACCGACACCGTCGCTCCGCGCACCGGCATCATCGGCTCGATCGACACGGTGCCCTCGCGCGCCAGAGGCAGCAGCACCTCGCACACGAGCGTCCACGTCTGCTTGAAGACACGCAGGTTCATCGGCGCCATCGGCGTGCGGGCGTCGCTGTCGGCCATTCGTCGCGGCTCCGTGCGATCAGCGCTCCGCAGCGCCGCACGCCACGGGCGCGCACCCCCAAACGACTCCATCCACTCCGCCACCGTGCGCCAGTCGCCGCCAAGCCCGTGGGAAGCGAGCGTCGACATCGGCAGCCCCACGGGCGCGTCGATGCGCCAGAAGTGGAGCGACCCGTCGGCGGCGCTCGCTCGGATGCGCTCAAGCAGGCCGCGCCGGTCCATGCGCTCGACTGTCGTCTCGGGCGCCTCGGAGCGTGGGCCACCGTCGCGTCCGCGGGCACCCGCGCGAGGCGCCGAGCTCGGCTGCATCGGCGCGCCGCGCGTGCCGCGCGTCACACGCGTCGCCACGCGGATCTTGTGGCTGCCGCCGGAGTCGGCGCCGGAGAAGTCGACTCCGTGGAGGATCATGATCGGGTGCAGGATGGCGTCCGTCAGTTCCGTCCGCACGCGCTCGACGGCTTGCCGCAGGGGCAGCACGACCCGAGGTGCACATGCGACGAGCCGGTGCCCGACTCGCTCCCGGCAACGCCAAAGCAGCTCAACTTCCGGATGAAGCGGCGACCCTTGCCGGCAGGGTCCTCCACCGGCGCGTCCGCGTCCCTCATGGAGCGGAGCAGCGTGATGACCTCGCCATCATCCTCGCAGATGTACTCGTACTGGGGCATGGCGCAAGTCTATGCCTTCGAGCGGCGCGGACGCGCACCGCCGCTGCCGCCCTGGCCTGTGCGTGCGGCACGCTTTCGAAGCGTTGCGGCATCGACAAACGCCGCGGCGCGAAGCGCCGCGAGCTCGTCCGACGTGAGGTCACGCCACGCGCCCACCGCAAGCCTGCGCAGCTGCAGCGGTCCCATGCGCACGCGCTTGAGCTTGCGCACAGGGTGCCCGAGCCGCAGCATCATGCGCCGGATCTGCCGGTTGCGGCCCTCGCGAAGCTCCATCAGCAGGAGCGTGCGCTCGCGGTCTCGCTTGATGATGCGAAGGCTGGATGCGCTTGCCTGCTGGCCGGGCTCGTCCCGGTCCGGCAGGAAGATGCCGCGCTCGAGCCGGCGCACCTCCTCGGGGCTCACCTCGCCGCGCACCGTCACCTCGTATCCCTTGTGCACCTCGTACCGCGGATGCGTGAGTCGGTTCGCGAGCTCGCCGTCATTGGTGAGCAGCAGGAGCCCGCTCGAGTCCATGTCGAGCCGGCCTACCGGGTACAGCCTCTCGCCCGTGGGGTGCTCGATGAGGTCCGCCGCACGCGGCCTTCCCTCAGGATCGCTGCTTGTGCACACGTACCCGCGTGGCTTGTGCAGCAGCACGTACACATAGCGGCGCTTCGTCTCCGCGCGCGTGCGCAACGGCTTTCCGCCGACGCTGATCTTGTCCTTTGCGGGATCGACCCACGCGGGCAGCGAGTCGACGACAGTGCCGTTGACGCTCACTGCGCCAGACTCGATGAGCTCCTCGCACGTGCGGCGGGCCGCAACGCCGGCGTCAGCGAGCACCTTCTGGAGGCGCACGCCGCGCGACGCGTCGGTGAAGGGATGCGTGGATGAGTTGCGTCGCCGCATGCCGCGAGCGTAGCGCGTCTAGACTCGCCGACGATGCGTCGGTCTGGACTCCTTGCGCTGGCTCTCTTCGCGGGCGTTGCATCCGCCGTCCCGCAGGGCGGCAGGACTGACGCCAACGAAGACCCGCCGCCCCCGCCGCTGCCGGAGCTGATGCAGGCTCCCGACTGGGCCGGAAAGCTTGCCGCCCTCGCCCGCACCCGCGTGGGTGACGCGTTCGCCGAGGCTCGCATGCAGGCAGACTGCGATGCGACCTTCCGCGCGATCGCAGCAGGACTCGATAGCCGCCCGCACCTCGATGCCCCCTGGTCCGTGAGGGCCGCGCTCCGCGACCCGTGGCGTGCGCTGCCTGTGGCGGCCACACTGACGGGACCTCTCGCCTACCGCAAGGCACTGGAGCGCCAGCCCTACGCGGTGGCCGCGCGCGGCACCGCGATGGCCTTCAACGTGCGCGAGCCGGTGATGCCGCGCACTGAGGATGCAGGCGCCGACAGCGGCAACTCCGCCACGACCCCGGGCGCGGCGGCAGGCGATGCGGCCCCGCCGCCTGATCCCCTCGCGCCCCGCCACGGCGCGATTCCGGTGCCGCACGCGCAAGGTGCAGTGTTCGCGATGAGGTTCCTTCTCGAGGAGTCGGGGCTCCACATGCAGCGCGCGATCGAGCCTGTGCTCGCATCTGCAGGCATGGAGCGCGATGCGCTCGCCGCGATCCTTGCGGAGGCGCCTCCCATGGTGTCTCGCATCAAGTGGATGACCAAGGGCGAGCCCGACGCGGCCGCCGCACGCATCGTCGACGCGATGCGTGCCGCCACCCGCATCGATGCCGACGCGCTTGCGCACGCGGTCGCGCACTTCGACGCGGACCTCTACATCACCGCCGACTGGACGCAGTCCGAGCTCGAGCCGCTCCCTGATGCCCTTGCTGGCGCGGTGACCGGCGCAATCCTCACCGCGGAGATGGTGCCTGACCTGGGATGGGTCGTCATCGGAAGCCTCGACGACAACACCTACGACATGTCGCGCATCGCCGCAGTGCTCGACCCTGGCGGCAACGACGAGTACCGCTGGACCGCCGTGCGCGCCGGCATGCAGGCAATCATCGACCTCGGGGGCGACGACCGCTACTGGGGCGCCGGCCTGCAGGGACCTGCTGCTGGCATCCTCGGGATGTCGGTCATCGACGACCACGCGGGCAACGACCGCTACGACGCGCCCTGGCTCGGCGCTGGCGCCGCGCTCGCTGGCGCAGGAATCCTCATCGACCGCGGAGGCAACGACACCTACCGCATCGAGCGATGGGGATGCGGTGCCGCCATCGGCGGCGCAGGACTCCTGATCGATGTCGGCGGAAGCGACGACTACGAGGGATCCCTCTTCGTGCAGGGCGTCGGCGGACCGGCCGGGCTCGGTGCCCTTGTCGACGCCGATGGCAACGACCGCTACCGCGCTTCGGGCTCCGAGCCGAGCACGTACCTCACCCCCGCCACGTCACTCTCGTTCTCGCAGGGCGTCGGCTTCGGGTTCCGCACCGCGCTCGCAGGTGGCACAGGCATCATGCTGGACCTCGGCGGCGACGACCGCTACTTCGGCGGCGAGTTCTCGCAGGGAGGCGGCTACTACCTCGGCATCGGCATCGCGCGCGACACTGGAGGCCGCGACTTCTGGAGCGGGGACCGCTACGCGCACGGATGGTCCGCGCACCAGGCCGTCGGGCTGCTGATCGAGGATTCCGGCGATGACGTGTTCCTCAGCCGCACGGCCGCGTCGCAGGGCGCAGCGTGGGACCAGAGCGTGTCGGTGCTCGTCGATCGCAGCGGCAACGACACGTACCGCGCAGACGGTCTCGCGCAGGGTTCCGCCGCGCAGCAGGCGTTCGCCATGATGATCGACTGCGGCGGCGACGACACGCTCGATGCCGCATCGCCCGTGTGCCAGGGCGGATCAGGGGCCAACGAGTACCACTTCGAGTCGACGGGTGCGCGCAGCGTGTCGGTGCTCATGCTGCTTGACGGCTACCGCGGCGCCGCGAAGCGCCCCGCAGACCGCACGCGGTGCTCGGCGGGCCGCCTGGTGCCAGGCATCACGATCACTGGCACCGCACCGCGGAGCCTGAGCGATGCGGTCGCTGCAGCGACATCGCCTGCGGCTGCCGACGCCGAGCCTGCGCCCCCGACAGCGCTCCTGATGGGAATCTCCATCATCGACGCTTCCGGCGGGAATCAGGCCCCTGCCCGATAGCATCCGCCCGCTTGAGCACCGGTCACGCAAAGTCCCGCGCAGGCGAGCACCACGCGGTGATGCCGCGCCGAATATCCGAGTGGGTGCACCTTGGAAAGTTCTGCATCGCCCACCTTGCCGAGGCGCGCGCCGCGCAGATGGCGGCGGCGCTGAGCTTCCGCATGCTCTTTGGCATCCTGCCGGTGCTCGTCGTGGGCACGCTTGTCGTCAAGAGCGTGATGGGAGAGGAGTTCCCCGCCTTCGTCACACGGATGATCGAGGCGGTCGGCATGGACGAGGTCTCGCTCGTGCGGCCCGACGTGGACGACGGCGGCACGACCACTGTGCCGCTTGGCACGTGGGTCAACGAGATGGTGGCCTACGCGGCGAGCCTGAACCTTGCGGCGATCGGCTGGATCGGCGTCGGCACGGTGGCCTTCTCGGCGATCTGGCTGCTGGTGGCGATCGAGGAGTCCTTCAACATCGTCTGCCGTGCGCCACGCGGAAGGTCGTGGCTCCGACGGGTGCTCGTCTACTGGTTCCTGCTCACGTTCGGCCCGCTCATGCTCGGGGCAATCCCGTGGGCGCTGCACGAGGCGAAGCAGTTCATGTCGGAGCGTGGAGTGCCCGAGGGTGCGCTTGAGGGCTCGTCAATCTTCCTGGCGTTCCTCGTGCTCTGGGCCACGGTCTTCGTGGCGTACCTCATTGTGCCGCACACGCGCATGAGGCTCCGTCCGACGCTGCTCGGCAGCCTCGTGGCGGCGCTTCTCCTGGAGATCGGCCGCCGGTCGCTGGGCGCCTACATGGCCAACGCGTTCTCCGTGAGCAGGCTCTACGGGTCGCTCGGCCTGATTCCGCTGTTCATGTTCTGGGTGTACCTGATGTGGCTCGTCGTGCTTTTCGGGCTCCAGATCTCCGCGCTTCTCCAGGCGCTCGAGGCGCGAGGCAAGGTGCGCGCGGTCGCGGCGCTCGGCCGTACGTCGCTCGAGCCTGCGCTCGCGGCCGCCGTCATGGAGCAGGTCGTGCATGGGTTCGCATCGGGCCGTCACGCCACCCTTGAGTCGCTGGCGGAAGCCTGCGGCATTGACCTTCCCGCCGCGCAGCGCATCGTCGACGCGCTCGTCCGGGCGAAGCTCGCCATCCAGCCAACGCCAGACGGACCCGTGCTTCCCGCGCGCGACCCCTCGGCGATCCGCGCAGATGAGCCCCTGGAGGCGGGATTCGTGCTCGCCGACGACGGTCTCCATGGGGCAACCCGCGGGGTCCTGCGCACCCTTCGGGAGGCTCAGCGCCGGGCCGCGCACTCCATTACGCTGATTGACCCGGCGAGCCACACCTCACGGGCATTCCCGACCGCAGGCCGTGCGCCCGAACCACGGAAGCCATGACCAACCAAGATCCAGTCACGATCTCAGAACGCAACGGCCACCTCGTCATCACGGTGATGACCTCCACGATCGGCCCGCGCGAGTCCGTCGACATCGTGTCGGCCGCAGCGGACGCGATCGGCAACGGGGACCGGCGCGGCAAGTGCATGGTCATCGACCTCTCGCGCGTGAACCTGCTCCCGAGCATGGGCCTTGGAACGTGCATCGACCTCCACAACCGTGCGCTCGACCGCGGCATGCAGTCGGTGGTGTTCGGGCTCAACACGCACCTGAGCGACCTGTTCAAGCTGATGCGCGTCGACAGGCTCTTCCGCACAGCGTCAAGCGCCGCGGAACTCGAGCGGATGCTCGCATGAGGCGCGCCGCCCTCCTTGCACTTGCCCTCCTCGCCGCTGCCTCGGCCTCTGGCTGCTACGAGAGAGTGGTGAAGGTGTCGGACCCCCGCAGCCGGATGTCGAGCTACCAGCCCAACGTCAAGGACGACCACAACGCCATCGACGAGGCGATGTACGGCCCCGTCCCCAAGGGTCAGGACCCCGACACCTACTACAGGTCCAAGAAGCAGCTGCTTCCGCCCGACGCGCCGCCGCGATGAGCGGGCCACGCCGGGACGCAGGACGTCACCCGGAACCCTGCACATAAGCGTGGGCCGGCGCATCCGCGGACCGTCCAGCGCGCCTACACTCCCTCTGCTATGGGCATTGAAGGCGCACTCCCCGTCGACAGCATCCTGACCACGCAGCTCCACCGCGTCGTCAACTGGGCACGCAGGTCAAGCGTGTGGCCCATGCCTTTCGCGACCGCGTGCTGCGGCATCGAGCTGATGGCCACCGCGTGCAGCCGCTTCGACCTCGCGCGATTCGGCGCCGAGGTGATGCGCTTCTCGCCGCGCCAGGCCGACCTGATGATCGTCGCAGGCCGCGTCAGCGTGAAGACGCTGCCTGTGCTGCAGCGCATCTACCAGCAGATGACCGAGCCCAAGTGGGTGATCTCGATGGGCGCGTGCGCAAGCACCGGTGGAGTCTTCGACACCTACGCGGTCGTGCAGGGCGTCGACCAGTTCATCCCGGTCGACGTCTACGTGCCCGGATGCCCGCCTCGCCCTGAGATGCTCATCGAGGCGATCATGGCGATCCAGCGGATCATCGACGAGGACCAGATCCCGCGAGATCCCGACGGAAAGCGGCTGCCGCTGAACATCGCGCTGCAGCCCAACTACGAGGTCCGCGAGCAGCCGCTGCCGGTCACCATCGGGGCGACCTGATTCGCG
>CAZKTN010000012.1:48649-61777 GCA_964555705.1 uncultured Isosphaeraceae bacterium
GCTCACGTCCTCAGCGAGGCGACGAACGACTCGATCCTGGCGAGACCCTTGCGCAGCTGCTCCTCCGAGCACGCGAAGGAGATGCGGATGTTCGTGCGCGCGCACGCGCCGAAGTCCTCGCCGGGCACCACGGCCACATGCGCCTCGGCAAGAAGCGCATCGGCGAACGCCTGGGCGGAATCTATGCGGCGACCGCCCGGCGACACGAGACCGATGCAGCCTGAGATGTCGGGGAACGCGTAGAAGGCGCCTGTCGGCCTGGCGGACTTGAGCCTCGGCACCTTCGCAAGCAGCTCGTGCACGAGCGCCGCGCGGCGCGCGAACGCGGCGCGCATCATCTCCACTGGACCTGCCGACGATGGCGACAGCGCCTCGACGATCGCGGGCATGAAGAAGCTCGGCACGTTGTTGGTCATCTGCCCCTGCAGCTTGACGAGCTCGCGCATCCAGCGGCCTCCGTCGCCCGGCGCGCACACGTAACCGATGCGCCAGCCCGTCATCGCGAAGGCCTTGCTCATGCCGTTGACGGTGACGGTGCGGTCGGCGATGCGGGGGTCGCTGCCTGGCGACCAGTGCTTCAGCCCGGGCTCGATCTCCGGATACACGAGCTTCTCGTAGATCTCGTCGGACACCACCGAGATCCGCGGGTGCTGCGCGATCACGTCGACGATCGCGCGCATGTCGCGCTCCGGGTACGTGACGCCGCAGGGGTTGCTTGGCGAGTTGAGCAGGATGCCGACCGTGCGCGGCGTGATGGCGCGCTCGATCTGCGCGGCGCCCACCCGGAACCCGTTCTCGAGCCGGCCCGGCACCTCGACGCAGGTGCCGCCCGCGAGCTCGATCAGCGGCCGGTAGCTCACCCATGCAGGCGTCGGCAGCAGGAACTCGTCGCCGCGGCCGGGCTCGATCAGCATCTGCAGCGCCATGAACACCGCGTGCTTGGCGCCTGAGGTCACGCTGATGTGCTCGCCGGCGCACGCGATGCCGTTCTCCTCGCGCAGCTTTCGCGCGATCGCCTCTCGGGCGGCGGGCGTGCCCGGCGTCGCGACATACTTCGTCATCCCGCCTTCGAGCGCCGCGATCGCCGCACGCTTGATGTGCTCGGGAGTGTCGAAGTCGGGCTCGCCCATCCCGAAGCCCACGACATCGGCACCCTGCGCCTTCAGTGCCGCGGCGCGGGCGCTCACTGCGAGCGTGGCGGACTCCTTCATGTGCGCGATGTGGGATGCCACATGCATGGAGCGCGGAGACTACCTGCCCCAAAGGACTACCATTGCGCGACTCATGAGCCCCTCCTCCATCCGACGCATCGGCATCCTCACCGGTGGCGGAGACTGCCCCGGACTCAATGCCGTCATCCGCGCGGTCGGGAAGACCGCGATGCTCCAGCACCACATCGAGGTGTGGGGCATCGAGGACGGCTTCCAGGGGCTGATCGAGGACAGGCTGCGCCCGCTCGGGATGCGCGACGTGTCGGGAATCCTCACCCGCGGCGGCACCATCCTCGGCACAAACAACCGCTGCAATCCCTCAAAATGGTGCACAGGGCAGGCCGCTGACGGCACCCCGATCTTCGAGGACGTCACCGACACCTGCATCGAGACGATCCGCCGCCGCAAGCTCGACGCGCTGATAGTGATCGGCGGCGACGGCACGATGGCGTGTGCGGCACCCTTCGTCAGCAAGGGCATCAACGTGATCGGCGTGCCCAAGACGATCGACAACGACCTTCACGGCACCGAGATCTCCTTCGGGTTCCTCACCGCCTACGCGACCGCGACCGAGGCGCTCGACCGGCTGCACTCCACCGCCGACAGCCACCACCGCGTGATGGTGTGCGAGGTGATGGGCCGCAACGCAGGATGGATCGCACTGATGTCCGGCGTTGCCAGCGGCGCCGACGTGATCCTGATCCCGGAGATCCCCTTCGACTACGACGCCATCGGCGAGTACATCTCGGCACGCATGGACTCGGGGCCTGGATTCGCGATCGTGGTCGTGGCCGAGGGCGCGCACCCGGTCGCGGGGTCGCGCGTCGTCGCAAGGCACGACCCCACAAGCCCCGATCCGGTGCGCCTCGGCGGCATCAGCCACGCGGTCGCGGCGGAGATCATGAGCCGCACCGACGCGGAGGTGCGCACCACGAACCTCGGGCACGTGATCCGCGGCGGCACGCCGATAGCGGCCGACCGCATCCTTGCGACCCACTTCGGGTTCCACGCGATGTCCATCCTGATGGAGGGCAAGTCGGGCCGGCTGGTGGTGCGCGAAGGCAACGTCTTCAGCGACATCGACCTGCTCGCCTCCGCAGGCAAGCAGCGGCTTGTGCCCGCGGACCACCCCCTGATCGCCGCCGCGCACGCGATCGGCACAAGCTTCGGGGACCGCGAGGTGCGCGTGCGGAACCCCTCCGTCGCGACGCCCGTCGTGTGATCGAATGGCCGACCTGAAGCCCTGCGTCTTCCTTGACCGCGACAACACGATGGTCGCCAACGACGGCGACCTCGGCGATCCGGATGCGGTGGTGCTGCTGCCGGGAGTGGCGTGGGCAGTGCGCGCGCTTCATGAGGCGGGCTACGCGATCGTCGTGGTGACAAACCAGGGCGGCGTCGCGCGCGGCAAGTACGGCGAGCGCGACGTGGCTGCGGTGCACGCGCGGATCGTGGAGCGGCTTGCGCTCGAGGCCGACCTTCCCTTCGGCACCGTGCTCGTCGACGGCTGGTACCACTGCCCGTACCACCCCGAGGCCACCATCGAGCGCTACCGGCGCGAGCACCCCTGGCGCAAGCCCTCGCCCGGCATGCTGCACGCCGCGGCCGAGGACCTCCGGGTGGACCTTGCCCGCAGCTGGATGGTCGGCGACCAGGAACGCGACGTGGCCGCGGGCCATGCCGCAGGTTGCCGCGCGATCCTCCTCGAGCACGACGATGCGCGACTTGCGGAGTCGCGCGCGCGCAGCGCTGCCGACTTCGTGGAGCGCGATGCGCTGCATGCCGCCTACCGGATCCTGCGCGCCGATGGCCGCGACCGGGGCCCTCGGTGGGAGCGCACGAGCGGGTGCGCGCTCCACGCACGCCCATCTGCGCTCGATGATCCGCAGGTGCAGGATGCCGTGCGTGCAGCCGCGATTGCGCTCGCCGAGCGCGAGGGCGTGGCGCTCGCGCAGATCGACGTCGACGCGTCAGGCCTTCGCGCGCAGGTGCAGGGCGCCGAGATCGTCGCACTCGGTTTCGCGGCCGAGCTCGCGCGCGCGACCAACCGCTGGGCTCGCGCACGCGGCCTCGGCTCGCTGTGGGGAGAGGACGCATGAGCCTGATGCGCGCGCCGCTCGATGGCGCCAGGCGCATCCTGGTGGTGATGCCCACATGGGTGGGCGACGTGTGCATGGCAACGCCCGCGCTCGGCGCCATCGCATCGCATGCACGCGCATCAGGCGCGCGCGTCGAGGGCCTCGTGAGGCCGGGCCTCGATGCGCTTCTGGCAGGACACCCGTCGCTCGATGCGCTGCACGTGTCGCGCATGCGGCTCGATCCCGCATCGGTGGGCCGCGAGCTGCGGCCCCTCCGGGCGCCGCGCATCGACGCTGCTGTGCTGCTCCCCAACTCCTGGCGGTCGGCGATCGCCGCGAGGCTCTGCGGCGCGCGCCGCGTGATCGGGTACGCGCGCGATGGCCGCGGCATCCTGCTCACGCACTCCATAGATGCGCCCGACCGGCGCACCGCCATCAGCGCGACCACCTACTACGCGCGCCTGGCTGCATACGCGACCGGGGAGCCCGCGCCCCTTGCTGCACCGCTCTCGCTTGCGGTCAGCGGCGCCGAGCATGCGGCCGCAGAGGCGATCATCCCTCCCGGTGCGCCACTGCTGCTGGTGAACCCAGGCGCCAACCGCACCGACAAGCGCTGGCCCGCAGCGAGATTCGCCGCTGCTGCGCGCGCGATCTCCGCCGTGCACGGACTTCGCGTCGCCGTCACCGGCAGCCCCGGCGAGGCCGCACTCGTCGCCGAGGTCGCGAGCCAGTGCGGCGGCATCGACCTCGTGTCGCGTGGCATCACCCTCAGCGCGCTCAAGGGCGTCATGGTGCGCAGCGCGCTGCTCCTGTGCAACGACACTGGCCCCCGCCACATCGCGGCCGCGCTGGGCACTCCCTGCGTGGCCCTCTTCGGCCCGACCGACCACCGCTGGACATCGCCGCTTCCGGGCGCGCGCGAGCGGCTCCTCCTTGCGGAGCCATTCCTCGACGATGCCCATCTCGCCGATGCTCACGCGGCCGCATGCGCGATCGAGCGCATCGCCGTCGATGACGTGGCGAGCGCCGCGAATGCGCTGCTCGCCCAGGGCGGCGCCCACTAGGATTCCGCGCATGCAGGATGCAACAGCGATCGCCGCCGCCGGACTGGGCGACTGGGCCATCGCGTGGGCCGCCGCGTTCGCCGCGGGCAGCATCCCCTTCGGCCTTCTCATGGGCCGCCTGAAGGGGATCGACATCCGTGAGCACGGGTCGAGGAACATCGGCGCGACCAACGTCGGCCGCGTGCTTGGACGCAACTGGGGCCTCTCCTGCTTTGCGCTCGACTTCCTCAAGGGCGCGGTGCCGGTGGTCGTCGCCGCAGCATGGCTCATCCCGGACTGGCCTGCCGGCGCGCGCGCAATGCTCGCCGATGCACCACCTGCCACCCTCGAGGCGATCTCGCGGTGGTGGCCGCTGACGGCCGTCGCCGCGGTGCTCGGCCACGTCCTCTCTCCCTGGGTCGGCTTCCGCGGAGGCAAGGGCGTCGCCACGAGCTTCGGCGCGCTCTGCGCAATGTGGCCGCTGCTGACGCTGCCGGTGCTGGCGGCGTTCGCGGTGTGGCTGGCGGTGGTGGCCTCAACGCGCTACGTGTCGCTCGGCTCGATCCTTGCCGCCGCGGTGCTGCCGCCGGCGCTCATCGCGCACCTCCTCATGAGCACCACGCTTGCGCCCTTCGCGACGGTGCTCATCGGCACATTCGCGCTCAGCGTGCTCGTCGTGTGGAAGCACCGCGCCAACATCGGCAGGCTGCTTGCGGGCACCGAGAACCGTATCGGCTCGCGCTCCGCGGCGACACCGCCCCACAGCGGCAGATAGCCTCCTCGGCGCCATGGCCACGCCGGACAACGACCCATCGCGCAGCTACCGATCGCCGCTCGAGACGCGTAACGCGTCGCGCGCCATGCGCACCATCTGGAGCGAGCACCACCGCTTCGCCACGTGGCGCCGCATCTGGCTCGCGCTCGCGAAGGCGCAGCACGAGCTCAATCTTGGGCCCAAGGCCGAGCAGGTCGCGGCGATCGAGGCTGCGCTCGACGATATCGATCTTGAGGCCGCCGCCCGCCACGAGCGCGAGCTGCGCCATGACGTGATGGCGCACGTGCACACCCTCGGCGACGCCGCACCGGCCGCACGCGCGATCATCCACCTCGGCGCCACCAGCCAGGACGTGGTGTGCAACGCGGACGCGCTCCTGCAGCGCGAGGCGCTCACGCTCACCGCGCAGAGGCTCGCGCGCGTGGTGGACCGCCTCGCCGCCTTCGCCGAGCGCTGGAAGTCGCAGCCCGCGCTCGGGTTCACGCACTACCAGCCCGCGCAGCCGGTCACCGTCGGCCGGCGAGCGGCGCAGTGGGCGCAGGACTTCGCGGTCGCCCTCGCCGAAGTCGAGTCGCGCCTCGAGGGGCTCCGCCTTCGCGGGCTGCGCGGCGCCACAGGCACGCAGGCGTCGTACCTCTCGCTCTGCGGCGGCCGCGGCGAGCGCGTGGCGCAGCTCGAGCAGTCCTTCGCGTCGCACCTCGGGTGGCCGCACGAGCGCATGTGGCCGCTCTCCGCGCAGACATACCCGCGCATCGCCGATGCGCAGATGCTCTCGAGCCTCGCGGTCGCCGCGTGCGCGGTGCACAAGTGCGCCACCGACCTGCGCCTGCTCTGCAACCTGCGCGAGATCGACGAGCCCTTCGAGAGCAACCAGATCGGCTCGAGCGCGATGCCATACAAGCGCAACCCGATGCGCTGCGAGCGCGCCACCGGCCTCGCGCGCTTCGTCATGTCGCTTGCGCACAACGCCTACGACACCGCGGCCACCCAGTGGCTCGAGCGCTCTCTCGACGACAGCTCCAACCGCCGCCTGTCGATACCCGAGGCGTTCCTGGCGCTCGACGGCGCGCTCGAGATCATGGCCAACGTCGCTGGCGGGCTCGTCGTGTACCCGCGGCAGGTGTCAGCGCGTCTCGCGGCCGAGCTCCCGTTCCTCGCCACCGAGGAGATCATGCTCGCCGCTGTCGCACGCGGCGCCGACCGTCAGGATGCGCATGAGGCCATCCGCCGCCACGCGCAGGCCGCAGCGCACCGCATCAAGGCGGAAGGCGCGCCCAACGACCTGCTCTCGCGGCTCACCTCCGATGCGATGTTCACCGGGTGCGACCTCGATGCCGTGGTCGACCCCGACCGCTACATCGGCCTGGCCGTCGCGCAGACCGACGCGTTCCTCCGCGACGTCGCCGAGCCGATCCGGGCGCGCTACGCGGCCGCGCTCTCCCATGAGCCCGAGCTTCGCGTCTGAACGGACCCTACCGCCGCGGGCATTCACGCACTGTCCCGAACCACCTCGCGCCGCGCTCGCGCACCAATCCCCATGGTCCCGACATCCAACGACCCTCTCGCCGCCCTCAGCGCCGACCGCGCCGCACTCCTCGTGATCGATGTTCAGGAGCGCTTTGCGGGGTCCATCGCGGGCTGGTCCGCGCTGCTCGAGCGTGTCGCCGCCCTCTGCGACGGCGCCCGCGCGCTCGGCGTCCCGGTCGCCGCCACCGAGCAGTACGTGAAGGGGCTCGGGCGGACCGTCGACCGAGTGAAGGCCGCGATCGGCCCTGACGCGCCCCCTGTCGAGAAGATGCGCTTCAGCGCGCTCGTCCCGGAGATCCGAAACTGGTTCGACGGCACCGGGCGAAGCCAGCTGATCCTCTGCGGCATCGAGGCGCACGTCTGCGTGCTCCAGACCGCGCTCGATGCCCGCCGCGCCGGCATCTCCACCTGGCTCGCCACAGACGCGATCTCTGCGGGGCAGCCCGACCAGGTTGCGCCGGCCATGCACCGCATGCAGCGGGCTGGCTGCACCCCTACGGGCGTCGTCAGTTGCCTCTACGAGATGTCCGGATCTGCCGAGCACCCCGCGTTCAAGTCAGTGCTCAATGCGGCAAAGCGTGCGCTGGCAGCGCACTGACCCGTCCAGCCTTTGCCGTCAGGGCTTGGGCTGCTCGCGAGCCGAAAGGATCGCCGCGCGCATCTCCTGCGCCGCGTTCTTGAGGTCCTGCATCGCCGTACGCACCCGCGTGCCCGCAGCCTTGTTGCCGCCGGCGGCCTTCTCGATGTCGTCCTTGGCGTCGTTGACGATCTTCTGGATCTTCGCGTAGTGGTCGAGAATCATTCGTAGGTGCTCCCGTCTGAGTGTGGATCGGCGACCTGCCCACGCGACAGGCCTGCCCCAATCATAGGGACATTTTCGCGTTACATTTGCGCCGCGCCCGCCCCGGGCCCCCCTTGCCGTGGCCACGCCCCCACTCGTCGATCTTTCGTCCATGGACCTCTCGCGCACTTTGCACGGGAAGGATGTCATCGACAAGTACCTGCTGCAGACCGGCCACATGCGCATGCTCGACCGCATCATCTGGCAAGGCTCCAACGGCACGACCGTGGTCGGCGCCAAGATGGTCCGCGACGACGAGTTCTGGGTCGACGGCCACATCCCGGGCCGCCCGCTCTTCCCCGGCGTGATGATGATCGAGAGCGCCGCGCAGCTCTGCAGCTTCCAGCACACGTGGCTGGGCCGCACGACCGGGTTCATGGGATTCACGCGCTGCGACGACGTCGTCTTCCGCGGGCAGGTCGTGCCAGGCGACGACTTCATCATGATCGCCGACGAGATCGAGTTCAACCGCCGCCGCTTCATCTGCAAGACGCAGGGCTTCGTCAGCGGCAAGATGGTGTTCGAGGCGACCATCACCGGAATGGCGATCTGACGCGATGCCCCTCGCGCCGATCGTCCTCGAGCCGATCGTGCATCCGCGGGCATGGGGCAGCGAGCTGTGGCTCCTCGCCGACCTGCCGCCGAATGTCGCCAACGGACGCTCGCGCATCGTGCGCGGCGCGCACGCAGGACGCACGCTCCACGAGCTTCTCGCCGATTCGCAGGTGCGCGCGCAGGTCCTCGGCCGCGCATCGCTCGCCGAGCACGGCGGGTTTCCGCTCCTGGTGAAGATCCTCGATGCGCGCGAGGATCTCTCGGTGCAGGTGCATCCAAGCGCGGCATACGCCGCGCGCCACCGGGGTGCGCACGTCAAGAGCGAGATGTGGCTGGTGCTCGATGCGGCGCCTGGTGCGCACATCTACCGAGGGATCAGGCACGGCATAGGGCGCGACGACCTCGAGCGGCTCATCCGCGCCGACCGCGCGATCGACGCGATGCTCGTGATCGACGCCAGGCCCGGCGACTGCATCTACCTGCCCTCGGGCACGTGCCACGCGCTCGGCGCCGGGATCCGTGTCGCCGAGGTGCAGACCCCAAGCGACACCACATTCCGCGTGTGGGACTGGGGTCGCCATGATCCGAAGCGGCCGCTCCACATCGAGCAGGCGCTTGAGTGCATGAGCTTCGGCAGCGACCAGCACCTTGATGCGCCCCCGCCACCTGCGCCCATCGAGGCCGAGGGCACACGCATCGAGACCCTCGTGCGCACGCCTGACTTCTCCGTGGAGCGCATCAGCGTGAGTCCCGGCGCGACCTTTCACCAGCGCGGCAGCGGCACCCCAGTCGCCTGGACGATCCTTGATGGCGGCATCGACATCCTGGGCACGGGACCCGTGGAGGCCCCCGCCACCATCCTGCTTCCCGCCGACCGTGCCCCCCTTGCGGCCACCAGCCAAAGGGGCTGCACGATGCTGCAGGTGCACCTCCCGGACCCCGTACTGGACGCTGCGCCGACCCCGTCCGCACGGCAGGCATAGGCGCCGCCGCCGCCGTCGGGCGCGCCAGCCCCGAACCTCCCTCCCAGCGGGCACAGACGGGCAGCGAGGGTCCGATTTGGCTATATTTGCCGTCCCTCCCGGACGCCCCGGGAGGCCCCAATCGACCCCCAGGAGAGGCTCATGCCCACGACCGGCACCGTCACCCAGATCATCGGCTCGACCTTTGACGCGCAGTTCCCCGAGGATCAGCTCCCGGAGATCTACAACGCGGTGACGATTGACTTCACCATGCTCGGCCAGAAGCAGACCCTCGTGGGCGAGGTCGCCAAGCACCTCGGCGGCGGGCAGGTCCGCTGCGTGGCCCTCGCGAGCACCGACGGCATCAAGCGCGGCGACCCGTGCGTGGACACCGGCGCCCCAGTGCGCGTGCCCGTCGGCGAGGAGGTCCTCGGTCGCGTCTTCAACCTGCTCGGCCAGCCCGTCGATGAGCGCGGCCCAGTCGCCGCCAAGAAGATGGCGCCGATCCACCGCAACCCGCCCGAGTTCGTCGACCTCAACCCCAAGACCGAGATCCTGCAGACCGGCATCAAGGTCGTCGACCTGCTGTGCCCCTTCGTGCGCGGAGGAAAGATCGGACTCTTCGGCGGCGCAGGCGTCGGCAAGACCGTCGTCATCCAGGAGATGATCGCGCGCGTCGCCCGAAACTTCGGCGGATACTCCGTGTTCGCCGGCGTCGGCGAGCGCACCCGCGAGGGCAACGACCTGTGGCTCGAGATGCAGGAGGCCGAGTACTTCGACGCCGAAGGCAAGAAGTGCCACGTGCTCGACAAGGTGGCGATGGTCTTCGGCCAGATGAACGAGCCGCCGGGCGCGCGCCTCCGCGTCGCCCTCTCCGCTCTCACGATGGCCGAGGCGTTCCGCGACGAGTCCGGCAAGGAGACGCTGATCTTCGTCGACAACGTCTTCCGCTTCACGCAGGCCGGCTCCGAGGTGTCCGCGCTCCTGGGTCGCATGCCCAGCGCCGTCGGATACCAGCCCACGCTGTCCACCGAGATGGGCCAGCTCCAGGAGCGCATCACGTCGACGCGCCAGGGCGCCATCACCAGCGTGCAGGCGATCTACGTGCCCGCAGACGACCTCACCGACCCCGCGCCCGCGACGACCTTCAGCCACCTCGATGCGTTCGTCGTGCTCGAGCGCAAGATCGCCGAGAAGGGCATCTACCCCGCCGTCGACCCGCTGTCGTCGACGAGCCGCATCCTCGATCCGCAGATCGTCGGCGACCGCCACTACCGCTGCGCGCGCCGCGTGCAGAACATCCTGCAGCGCTACAAGGACCTGCAGGACATCATCGCCATCCTCGGCGTCGACGAGCTCTCCGAGGAGGACAAGCTCACCGTCGCCCGCGCGCGCAAGATCGAGCGCTTCCTCTCGCAGCCCTTCTACGTCGCCGAGGTCTTCACCGGCTTCCCCGGCGTGACGTGCTCGCTCGAGGACACGATCGACAGCTTCGAGCGCATCTGCAACGGCGAAGGCGACGACCTGCCCGAGAGCGCGTTCATGTACGTCGGCTCGCTCGACGACGCGCGCAAGAAGGCAGAGAAGATGGCCGCGTCGGTCTGACGCGCGCCGCTCACGACTCCGCGATCGCCTGCGCAAAGCGCCCCGTGCGCTCGTTCACAGGTGTGCCGTTGCGGCGCAGGGACTCGAGGCACTCCTCGAGCTCCGCACGCAGGCAGTCTCGCTCCGATGCCTCTAGCGAAGGGTTGCCGAGCATCCACGCCACCCACTCGCCGCGCCATGCGGCACGCCATGCCTGGTCGGCGGGAGCGCTGCTGAACGGGAACCGGCCGGGCGCGGAGATCTCCTGATAGATCTGCGCGGCAGCCGCCGCATCCTCGCCGCGCAATCGGTCCGCGAGGAACCCTCGCATGATCGCCTCGTCGACCTGCCCTGCGCGCGGTCCCCGGCAGATCCAGTCGATGGCGCTGCGCACCGTCTCCGTGGCGCGCTCGCCGTCGCCGCTGAGCGCGTGACCCCACGCGAGGAGCCCCCGCGCATACTGGTTGGGATCGGAGCCCGGACCCGCGGCGTCATGCGCCGCCACCACAGGCTCGAGCAGCGCCACCATCTCAGGGCCCATCGACAGGTCGCGCATCGTCTGCGCAAGATCCGACTTCACCATCAGCGTCGAGCGGTGGGACGGGCCGAGGCTCCGCTCCGCCATGTCCACGAGCATCCAGTGGTGCGGAAGCGCCTCGCTCGGCCGGCCCACCCGCCGCAGCGCGTTCGCATAGATGCGGCGCAGCGAGCTCGTCGTGGGCGCCTCGCGCCCGAAGACCTCCTCGTGCACATCAAGGAGCGACGCGTTGAGCTCGAGGCTGTCCACAAGCCGCTCGCCCACGCCGAACCGCTCGAGCACCGGCGTCAACCGCCTGCGGAACCGCTCGTACCGCTCCCGGGTCTGCGCCAGCATCGCACTCTCGCGCTCGAGCGCGCTGCGCACCTCCGCGGCCGCAATGCCCCGCTCGTGCGCCACCCATCCGGCCCACAGCGCCGATGCCACGAGCCCTGCCGCGGCCACCGCGATTCCAGCGGCCACACCGCGGTTTCGCCGCGCCCACAGCATCATGGGATAGATCGCCGATGGCGGTGCGGCCACCACGGGGAGGTTGTCGAGCCACCGGCGCAGGTCCTCGGCGAGCGATGCCGCACTCTCGTATCGGCGGTCTGGGTCCTTCTCGAGGGCACGGTGCACGATCCACTCGAGCCCCCCTGCAAGCGACTGCGACCACACCTCGCCCTTGCCTGACCTGCGCGCGATCTCCGTGAGACGCGCGGGCATCTCCTCACGCACGCGCCTCAGCATCTGGCTCGCGGGCTCGCTCCGGTCCATGGCGATCGGCAGGCTTCCGCCGAGCACGAGTGCGGCGATCACGCCAAGCGAGTACACGTCCGAGCGCGTGTCGAGGAGCGAAGACCCAAGCGCCGCAGCTTCAGGGCTGATGAACTCGACTGTCCCCACGATGGAGCCGTCACGCGTCGCGAACCCGTCCTGGTCCGAAGGATCGAGCGACTTCGCGACGCCGAAGTCGATGATGACCGGCCTCGGGCTCCTCGCGTCGCTCCAGTCCACGAGGATGTTGCCGGGCTTGAGGTCGCGGTGCACGATGCCGAGCCGGTGCGCCGCGGCCACCGCATCGCACACGAGCGCCAGGAGACTCACCCGCGTGCGCACGTCGGCCTTCACGCGGTCGCACGCGACATCGATCGGCTCGCCCTTCACGAGGCTCATCGCCACCCACGGCACGCCATCGCCCATGTGACCCGCGTCGATGAGCTGCGCGATGCCCGGATGCGAGAGCCGCGCGAGGAGCGCGCGCTCCGCCTCGAACCTGGCCACCACCGCGCCCGACCGGTCCTGCCTCGTGAGGATCTTCAGCGCAGACTCGCGCAGGCGTTCGGAGCCGGGCGCGAGTGGCCGGGTTGCGCGGAAGACGGTGCCGAACGCGCCGCGGCCGATGACCTCGAGAAGGCGCCACTCACCGACAAGGTCCCCGACGCGCGGTCCGCCGGACGTTCCCGATGATGCGCTGAGGCCAACCGGCTCCCACCCAAGCCGCCCCCGCATCAGCAGCGCTGAATCCAGCTCTCCCGGCATGTGCAGGAATCTACCGCGACCCTCCGAGCTGCGCGGGCCATGCCTGCCGTGGGGCTCCGTGTCAGGGCGCGTGTGCGCGCGCGAGCTCATGCGCCACGCCCGCGAGGTTCATGCGCATGAATGCGGCGCCGAGAAACACGGCCCGGTCGGTGGGCGAGACCCCTGCCGCATCCGCACGCGGCCATAGCCACTGCGAGTAGCGGTCGACCGCAGCCGCGCCCGGCACCCCGTCCGGCACGAGGCCCTCTGCGCAGAGCGATGCGCACAGCGCGTGCTCCTCCTCGAGCCGGTCGCGCAGCTCGCGCAGGTGCGCCCGTGCGTCAGCGGCAGCGCCCCCATGCGTGAGCCAAAGTATCACCGTGCGGCCAGCGCGCTCCTCAGCATCCACGAGCGCCTCGAGCCGCGAGATGGAGTCGCGCCACGCCGCCACGTCCATGTCCGATGGCGGCATCGGCACCGCGAGGAACCGCGTTGCGCCGCTCGATCCAGTTGC
>CAZKTN010000013.1:0-5206 GCA_964555705.1 uncultured Isosphaeraceae bacterium
ACACCTGTGGCGATGCCGATGCGGAGCGAGATGCGTGGAGCGCCCGGCTCCACCTTCGCAGCGAGCTCGTCGACTGCAGCCTGGCACGCAGCGGCGCTCTCCGCCGCAAGGCGTTCCTGCTCGGGCTCCGTGCCGAACGCTGACCAGAACGCCATGAACCCGTCGCCGAGGAACTTGTTCACGTAGGCGCCGCGATTGACCAGCTCATCCGCAAGGCGCCCGAGGTACAGGTTGAGGGTGGCCACCACGCCGGGGCCTCCAAGGCTCTCGGCAATCGACGTGAACCCCGCGAGGTCACCGAAGACCACCGTGATCTCGCGCTCCTCGCCGGTCATCGACAGCGCGTCGGGGTCTCCGGCGAGCCGCTCGACCAGCTGCGGCGACACGCGTGCGGCGAACTGCCTCGTGATGCGCGCACGGTCGCGTGCGTTCGAGACGGCCACTGCCGCAGTGCTTGCGGCCCATGCCACCACCGGCGACGACATTGGCGCCATCAGCGGCATGAGCACGCGCCAGTCGTCGAAGGCCACGCGCGCGGAGAGGAACCACCACAGTCCCACGATGCCTGCCGTCACCAGGAACGACCAGAAGCCCCCCAGCAGCGCCGCCGCAAGCGATGCAGCGAGACCGAGCACGACGATCGCCGCCGGCGACACCCAGTCGGGCGCGACCGACCGCGAATGATCCGCGATGACCATGTCGGCCGCGACCGCATGAACGAACACCCCAGGGGTGCGTGGGCCGTATGGCGTGGTGACCTGGTCCGCAAGCGCTCCCGACGCGATCCAGCCAACAAACACGAGCCGGTCGTCGACCATCGCACGCAGCCGGTCAGACGCCTCGGCGAGTCGGGCAGCGCCATCGGATGCGCTCTCCTGGAGCTCAAGAAATCGCGCCACATCGGGCTCGACCGCGTGAGGGATCTTGTCATCCATCCGCAGGTCGCTGAGCCGCTCCGCCTCGGACTCGCGCACCGAGGCATCCGACGTGGCACGCTGGTCGACCGTCACCTGCGCCATCACGCGTGTCAGCGCCTCATCGCGCTCGCGCTCGATGCCCGCGAGCACCTCTCGCTGGCGAGCGAGGCTGATGAGCGCCGCGATCGAGATGGTGGGCCGGCGCACCGCCGGATCGACGGAGAAGTCGGCGAAGCTCTCGAAGGTCGATGAGGGCCAGTCGAGCAGCATCGTTCCGGACCGCGCAGGAAGCTCGACATCGCCCACGGCGATTCGGCGCTCCTCCTGGATGATGCTGTCGGCAGGCAATCCAAGATGCGTTGCCGCAGCAGCGAGCCCGAACTGCGCGCACCGGCCGCCGGGAACAGGCCAGATCGCCTTTGTGCGCCGCTTCGCGCCGTCGGGGTCGTACCCGTCGCTTGTGACGACGCCGACGCCAGCTGCCGCCGCCGCCAGGGCAGGCACCGCCGGCTCGATCGCGAACGACTCCGCGCCGGAGACCTCGCTGAAGATGCCCGCGTCCCCCCCTGCCACCGGCGCACCGAGCCTGCGCTTGAGCGCGTCCCACGCGCGGCCGCGCTCGTAGATCTCGCCCACCGCAACGCGTGCATCGAACGCCCCGAGGTTCGGGCGGCCGCTCGTGAGCACAAGCATGAAGTCGTCGAGCGACGGCATCGGTCCCTTGGCCATCATCGTCCGGAGCACGCGCCATGCGGCCATCTGCTTGAAGCGGATGGGTTGCGCGAGGAACGATTCGCGCCTTGCGGTGGACAGGCTCGCCTTGGCAGCCGCTTCGGCCGGCTCGATGTCGATGGCTGCACCAAGCACGTCGAGCAGCGCGACCAGCTCACGCTCGCCGCCCGCAAGCCGCCAGGGACCCGTAAGTCGCTCGTCCTCCTCGGTGCTGACCCCAACGACTCCGCGCATCTGCACGTTTCTCGACGTGGGCTCCTGCAGCGACCGGGCAAGCGCCTCGTCAGCACCCGCGTTGGCCGCATCCGGCTCGCTCAGCAGCAAGTCGAGCGCCACGGTGCGCGCCCCTGCTCGCGCCAGCTCATCGACGGCGGACGCAAGCAGCGTGCGCGGCCACGGCCAGCGCCCAATGAACGCCAGCGCGCCATCATCGATCGCCACGAGCGCAAGCTGGTCCGACATCGGCTCCTTGCGCCGAAGCGGAGACTGGAACCGGGAGTCCTCGCTGCGCAGCTCAAGCCGGTCGAACGCCCCGAGCCCGGAGGCAAGCCACACCGCAAGGGTGGCCAGCAGGCCCGTCACGAACGCGGTGCTGCGCAGGATCTTCACGCGCGCATGGTCGCACCAATCGCAGGATCGCGCCAGTCAGCTCAGTTGGTGCCGCCGCCTGCGGATGATGCAGCCACGATCGCCGCATTGGCGTCTGTACGTGCGGCTTGCGCCTGGGAGAGCGCGCCATCGGCGAAGTTGCGTGCCTCGGTCGCAATGGCAACAGTCTGGTTGGCCTTCGCGGCCACCGCGCCGAACACAATCTTGTTCGCATGGGTTCGGGCGTTCGCGGCGGCGGCCTGCGCTGCGTCGCGTGCCGCCTCGGCGAGCACGATCTGGGCGACGGCCTGGTCGCGCGCCTGCCTCGCGAACTCCGACGCCTCGGACGCGGACGCTGTGGCCGCAATGGACGCAAACTGCTCCGCCGCTGCCGCAAAGCTTGATGCCGCATCACCTGCCGCGGATGTGTCGAGCGCGAGACCTTGCGCGAGGTCCCGGTCCGCCTCGGCGCCCTGCGCAGCCGCACTTGCAGCAGTGAAGGCATCGGCGCTGATGCCGGCCCACTCCAGAGCACGGTCGCCGGCTGCCTCAGCGAGGCTTGCCGCAACCCCGGCGCGACCCGCCGCCTGCTCGGCACCCACTGCGCCGTCGTGTGATGCGCCTGCGGCCCACGCCGCCGACGCCGAGTCGGATGCCTCGACGTAGTTGAGGGTCTGCGCGAGCCAGTAGCCAGCGTCAACCCTGAATGCCGTGGCGAGCACAAGCTCGCCGAAGGCCTCGAATCGTCGCACCGAGGCTTCCTGGTACTCGCCATTGACCTGCACCATCGCGGAGTTGTGCGACTCCAGCGCGTTCAGCGACACGTACTCGGCAGCGACCGCACGGTCACGCGCGAGCTCAACTCCCTCACGCGCAGCCACGGCGGCCACCCTCGAGTCGTACGCACCGATCGCACCCTGCGCCACGCCGGACATGGCCGCAACCCGATCCGCAATCAGCCCAGGGATTGAGGTCGATCCGTAGTCAAGGCTCGATGCCCACTCGCGAAGGTCGCTGGCCTGCGCTGCGGACACGCCTGCAAGATCGCGGTTGACGCTGGCCGCATCGGCAAGCGCACCCTCGAGCGATCCGCCTGCCGCGATCACACCGGCAAGCGCAGCGCTTGCGCGGCTGAGCGCCTCGCCGCTTGCCGCCAGCGCGTGCGCCCCGAGTGCAGTGCCGCGCTCCGTGCCTGCGAGCTCGACAAGATCCTCGACGCCGTCGGACGCCTGGAGCGCCGCGTCGCGCGCAGCTTCCGACTGCTCCTGCTGCCACGCCAGCGCAACCTGGTGCACCGTCGCGCTCGATGACTCTCCATCGAGCCGGAGCAGCGCATCCGTCGCGGACGCGCCGAGCATGTCGATGCCGGCAAGCGCCGACAGCGCGTCCGCACGCGCGGCATCAGCGGCAAGCGCAGAGCTGCCGGCAGCGCCCGCGGCGCTCGCGATCACGCTCCCGTCAGCGCCCGCAGCGCCGCGCTCGCCACCAGCAAGGTGCCCGCGCAGCGACACCAGCTTCGAGTCGGCGGATGCAAACGACTGCTCGAGCTCCGCGAGCCTGCCCTCCGCAAGCGTTCGTGCCGCCTGCGCGGAAGCCACCGCTGCCGACATGGACACAGTCGCCGCCCCGTAGTCATCGATCGCGCCGCGCATTGCGCTGACCGTAGCGGCGACCTCGGAGGCTCGCGCCATGACCTGCGACTCAAGGGCTGTCGCGACGCTGCGCGCGACCTCGCCATCAACCGCATGCCGTCCGATCGCGACCTCGACCTGGAGCGCAACAACCTGCCGCAGGAAGGCATCCGCAGCGTCAACCGCCTCCTGCGCAGCGGCGACCACCGGCGCGGTTGCGGTGGCGGAGGCAGCCTCGAACTCGCCCACCGCGTCGACGGCGTCGCTTCGTGCTGCGCCAGCCGCAGCGATTGAAGCCTCAAGCCTCTGGTACTCCTCGGCCGTGACCTGCTGGATCCAGCTCGCGGCAAACGCAAGGTCACTGATTGTCACGCTGTCGCCGGCAGCTGCGGCGGCAAGAACCGATGCCACAAACGAATCGACCTGCTGGCGCTGGCCGTCGGCGAGCTCCCGCCAGGACTCCGCAGCGGCGAGTTGGACTGCGTCGATCTGCTGGAGTGCCTCGAGCGCCTGTGCGCCGCCCACACCGAGGGATGCCACAAGCTGCGCGAACTCCGCCGAAACGCTGGCGGCGCCTGCGCTCACCGTGCCTGCGGCATCTGCGTTCTCCCGCGCTGCGGCCGCCGCACCCTGCGCGTCGGACAGGCTCGCCATCGCATCGGACACGCTGACACTGCCCGAGGCCAACTGCTCGAGCAGCGCATCCAGCCGGCCACCTGCGGCCGCGATGCTCGAGTTGGACTGGGCCTGGAGCGACGTCACCTGGCCACGCACCTTCGCTATGTCCGCCAGCGCCTGAGCGCGGGCAGAGTTGTTGCCTCCCGAGATCTGCGCCGCAGCCGACCGCGCCACGCCAGCAGCCGACGCCGCAATGACCCTCGCCTCCTCCGCTGCGCTGGCGCCCTCCTCGCTTGCGCTCACGGAGGCCTCCGCGCTGTGGGCCGCGCCATGGACGGCCACCAGCACCGAAGCACCGCGCGACGCCTCCGATGCGCTCGCCGCCGCCACGGAGGCGGCGCCTGCGGCGCTCTCGACATCGGTGCCGAAGGAGCCCGCGATGTCACCGATGCCCCATGCCGGATACAGGCCAAGCGCCGCCAGGGCAGCGCGCGCATCATCCTGAACGCCTCCTGCAGCCGAGGCGACCGCTGCCGTCTGCGCGGCGCTGCCGGCCGCCTCATCGGCGCGCTCGAGCGCGCGGTCGCGCAGCGACCGCATCAGCGCGAGCCTCGGATCGTTCACGTCCGTGCCGAGCGCTGCGGCGGCCTCATCCAGGATCGCCTGCACGCTCGCCGCCTGCGCCAAGGCACCCGCAGCATCTCCAGATGCCACCGACTG
>CAZKTN010000013.1:5306-61037 GCA_964555705.1 uncultured Isosphaeraceae bacterium
TCGTCGAGCACCTGCTGGTGCGCCTGCACGAGCGACAGCACGTCGCCCATGCCCGAGAGCGCTGATGCCTTCGCTGACTCGGCCGCGTCGCGCGAGAGCTGCGCAAGCGCAGGGAACCCGGCACCCTGCACAGCCGCCTCCGCGGCGAGTGCCTCCGCCATGGCGATGCCCGCAACGCGCCGCGCCTCTGCGGCAGCCGCCAGCGCTGCGTCGGCGTCCTGGCGTGCCTGTGCCGCCAGCGCGCGAACTGCACCCCATACCGTGACCTCCGCAGAGCTGCGCCCTGCTGCAAGGGCGCCCTCGTACGCCGCCTGAGCGGCCACGAAGGCAGCCTGCGCATCGGCAGCGCGGCTGGCCGCATCGGCTGCAAGCTGCTGCGCCGCAGCGAGCGCCATGCCCGCATCGCTTGCCCCGAACTCACCACTCCCGCCGAACACTTCAGCAAGCTGGCTTGAACGCGAGGATGCCACCGACGCACCGGCAGAGGAAATCTCCGCTGCATCGGACGCTGCAGACTGAGCATCGCCCGCGCCCGCAGCGTCCTGCGCCGCGAGCTGCACCAGATCACCGTACAGCGACTCTGAGCCAGTGAACGCCGAGGATGCCACCGCCGCCTCCGCTGACGCCGCGGCACCATCGGCCCGTTCGGATGCGCCTGTCGCCTCGCCCGCCTCGTGCTCCGCAAGCAGCGCCTGTCCGAGCGCCTGCGCGGCTGCGGTGCTGGCGGCACCGAGGTCCGGCATCTCCTGGCCAAGGGCATCGCTCACCTGGCTGGCGAACGCGGAGGTCGCTGCGGCATTGAGCTCGCATCGCGCGAGCGCATCGAGCGCATTCTGCATCTCGGAGAGCGCCGTCAGGCGATCGACGTTCACGAGCGCGCCGATCCCCGACGCGACATCCGCCTGCGCCTGCGCCGCGACACGGCGTCCATCGGCAAGACCCTGGAATGCAGCGGCTGCCTCAGCCGCTGCCGCGGCCTCCTCGGCGCCACTGCGTGCGACAAGCATCCCTTCGATCGCGGCATCAAGGAGCTCAACATGCGACTGAGCCTGCGCCGCGGCCTCGCTCACCTCGGCGAGCCGCGACTGCACATCGGCGATCGCCGCCGAAGTCGACTCGATCTCGCCGGCGAGCGCATCACGGACAACCGACTGCGCACGCATCAGCGCGATCGCTGCGTTGGCGGCGACCTCGTCGCGAGCGGCGCCTGCCTCGGCGGCACGCTGCACAGCATCCGCCGCAGCCTGCGCGGCATCAAGCGCAGCCTGCTGGAGCTGCGGCACGCTGCGACCCGCGGCGATCGCCTGCACTGCGGCAGCCGCGTCGACTGCCAGTGCGCTCAGCGTCTGGACCTCGGCGGTCGGGCTCGCGATCGCCGCATTCATGGCATCGAGCGCCGCGCGAGCAGCCGCAAACTGGTCAGAAAGGCTGGGTAGCGGCGTTGCCTCGGCTGCGGCGCCATCGACATGCTGCTGCGCCGCCAGCAACTGCCCCGGAAGGCCGGATGCTGCGGCAGAACCGACCTCTGCAGCGATGCGCGCAGCCTCCACATGCCCGCGCACGGTCGCATCGGACTGCTGCAGCACGAACGACCTGAACGCCTCATTGCCTGATCCAAGCGTCGCATCGGCACTGCCGCCAGCCGCCGCTGCCGCTGCCTCCGCCGCGAGAAGTGCGCCACGCGCAAGCTCGATCGCCGCCTCCGCCGCACCCCGCCGCGCGTCGAACTCATCCGCCGCCGCACTCAGCTCGAGGAACCGCGAACGGGCATCCGCAGTGAGGGCAAGCACCTCGGAAAGAGGTTCGACCTGCAGCCCGCTCGCGTCCTGCGCAATGGCGCGGAAGCCAGCGGCCCTTGAGATGTCGACGAGCAGGGACAGGTTGCTGCCGCCGCCGCTCTCGCCGCGCTCGGCTGCCGCGATGTCCTGCCTCACCTGGTTCACGGCACCTGTCGTTGCCGTTGTCTGCCGCTGAGTCTGCGGCGCGCTGCTTCCGGTGAACGCACCCTGCTGCGCCTCCTCCTTGCTCGCGATCATGCCGGCCTGGGGAATGTTGAATGTCGTCCCGAGCGCATGCTCAGTGGGGTTGGGCGTCTCCGACGTGCTCTTGGCCTCGGCACCACCCGACATCTCCACCGTCTGGTTAAGCGCCGCGTAGCGCACCTCGATCGCACGGATCGCGTTCTCGCGCGCACCCACGATCTCGACGCCCTTGAGCGGACCAGTGACCGTGGAGAAGCTCGTGCCGCGCACGGCGAGCGTGGTGCTCGGCGTCACGACCTTGAAGTCATTCTGCAGGCCGACCTTGTCGACCTTGAAGTCTGCGCGACCGCTGCGCACTGCGGCGATCGTCCGAAGCACATCGCCTTCCTGCTCGATGGTGGGGATGGAGAAGTTGGTGCTCGAGTCGACCAGCACGGTCGCATTGCGGAATCGCAGCGTCACGCGCGAGCGCATGCCAGTGCGGACCTCCGCGCCCGGCGAGAGATCGTCGTTGACCGCGGCATCCTTCCATTCGGCATCCGGCGATGATCGCCATCGGGCCTTGCCAGACACGTCAATGATGCGCGCCTGGAGCTGGGTCGCGCTTGCTGATGGCGCCGCATCACCGGGCGCGGCCACAGCGGTGACGGCAGATGACGGGGAGGACTCCTGTGCGAGGGCTCCAGCAGCCACAAGCATCGTGAGCGACACAGCCGCAGTGGAGGCAGTCGCGATGAATCGGTGGCTCTTGTGATTGTTCATGTCGATGTCTTTTCTGACGAAGGCGGTTCTGGCCTTCCCGAGGGCGGAAGGGGTGGCGGACGAGGCACGGCACTGTCCCGGAATGCGGCAGCTGCAGCCGTACCTTCCTTCAACCGTGACATTCTGCTGAGCCGGTTCAAGAAATCCGTGAATTCGAGTCCAGAAAGTGACTGGTTCTCGGTCCTTGGCGGAAGAATGTCCTGATATGTCAGCTCACGAAGGGCGTAGCGGGGTGTGGGCCCCAGCAGCATAAAGGACAGTCCGCCCCGAATCTCAACAATATGGGACGCAATTGAGGCCATTCGACCGACTGTGGCACTCTCGTTTGCGGGCTCCCGCCAGTCCTTCGGCACCCATCCCCGGGATCGGGCATCGAGGACGCGCTGCGCATAGGTGGTCCACGGATCCTCCCCGCTCACGAAGACGATGAACCCATGCAGCATGTCGTTGTTCGTCACCACCGATGTCGACTCAAGCGACTCCGCATGGTCGAGCTCCTGCTCTGCACGGGGAAAGCGGTCGGTGACCGACGTCTGCGCCATCTGCCGATCGCACCCGACGACGTGCGCGAGCGCAGCAGCGCATGTTGCCAGCACCGCACCCGCGCGGACCGTGCGTGCGATCCGCGCGCCGAGCCTCGGAGACTCAAAACGCATACGTGACCCCCACGTAGAGGAACTGCCGGATGTTGCCCTGGTCGCTGAGCCCATCGAAGGCATCCTGGTTCGGGATGAAGGCGCCGTAGCGGAGGTTGATGTCGAGGTCGCTCAGGATGCGCCACTCCGCACTGAGGTCGATCTCCGAGCCGATGAGGTTTGTGCCGTTGGTGGTCAGCACGGAGACCGGCGCATCTCCATCCACCTTGACGAAGCCGAACATCGTTGCGCCGAGTCGCAGCTGCCTCAGCTCAGAGACGCCGGGGAATGGCGTCGTGCTGATGCCCAGCGACGGGCAGAACAGGTTCGTGATCTCGGGCGCAAGCACGAGTCCCGTGTTCACGTAGCCGAGCGAGTTGAACGCGCGATCGGTGCGGCCCGGCGGGATGCCACCGAACGTGTTGCCGGAGTCGAGGCGGTTGTCGTCACCTGACCCGATCGCGGCCTGGAAGTCGATGCGGGTGTCGCCCGTGTCGCGCGCGAGCCATGTGAGGCCCGCTAGCCCCGCGAAGGCGGACACGTTCGCCATCTCCTGCGGCACGGCGAGCGTCGGGTCGCTGCGGTCCACGGGATCGGTCTCCGTGGCGCCCCACTCGTAGACCACCTCGCCTCGGTAGATGAAGTTGGTGCCGAGCGAGCCGGTCGACCCGAATCCCGCGTAGTAGGAGCGGTAGTTGAACTCCGTCGGAAAGGTGCCAAGCCCAGGCGGAAGGTCCGCCACCTGCCCTGCGTTGCCGTCGGACTGGCCGAGCGCGTAGATGTAGGGCCGGTGCCCCGCAAACCCGGAGTACTCGAGCCGCGCGCCCCAGTACATGCGGTCCGTGTCGGTGTCGAATCCAGGCCGCGACAGGTCCCAGTCGACGGTGTCGTTGCCCGCCGTGACACCGAAGAGCGCACCAACCTTCCAGTCGCCCGCACTCACCTCGCCAGTGAGCGCATACATGTACGTGCTGAGCGTCAGGCCCTGGCCCCAGATCACGTACTGGCGCCCCACCTTCATGTTGACGTTGAAGTCGGGGCGCTGTCCCGTCTGCGCAGCCACAAGTCCTGCGTAGTCGAACTCGTACCAGTAGATCTCGCCGATCGGGTCCTGCCAGTCCTGCTCGGTCGAGTCGACGCCGATGCCGCGCGTGTCGAGGTAGTCCCACGCGTTGTACTGGAAGCGCAAGCGCCCGAAGAACCGGTGCCCGCCGTCGAGCTCGACGCGCGTGAACAGCCGGAGGTCGAAGACGTTCAGGATCTGGTTCTGGCTCTGCGGCGTCTGGATGATGTTGAACGCGTAGCGGAACGTGCCGCCGTAGTCGACGAGCAGCCGCTCGGCGATCGGCGTCGACGAGAAGAAGGCCTGCCTCAGCTCCGCGTCCTCGACGTTGAGCTGGCGCTGGAGCTGCGCGGCGTCGAACCCGGTCCCTTGCCCCGATGCTGCCTCGACGGCACAGCCAGCGGCGACCGAGGCCACCACCACCACTCTCCGCCTCCGACGTGTAGCGCGGGGCGCTCCCTGCACGTGCACAGTATCCCGTCTGGCAATGGGTTCGGCAAACCGTCATCGCAGTCATCGGGATTTCCCGGGTCCTCACTGCACCCAAGAGTCGCATAGTCTTCCCCGGTGGGCCTGAGGCTCGTCATTACTGGCAGCGGAGATGCGTTCTCCGCTTGGCACTACGGCAGTTCCGCGGTCGTGATGGGGCCCGCAGGCCTCGTCCTCATTGACTGCCCCGACCCGATCCACCGGGCCCTCCGGGAAGCAAGCGACGTCTCCGGCATCCCGCTCGATCCTGCATCGATTCTTGACGTGATCATCACGCACCTGCACGGCGATCACGTCAACGGGCTAGAGGCATTTGGGTTCACCCACTGGCTCCTGCGCAGAAAGGACCCCTCTCGGGCGAGGCCGCGTGTGCACGCCGCGGCCGAGGTGATGGACAGGCTGTGGGCGCGGCTGGCCCCCTCGATGGACCAGCGCGGCACGGTCGGCCTCGAGGAGTACTTCGACCCGCGGATCCTGGTCCCGGGAACTCGTGCATCGATCTCCGGGATTGATGTCGACTGCCGGATCACCACGCACATGATTCCCACGGTGGGCCTGCGACTGCGTCACGGGACCGCAAGCATCGGCTGGAGCAGCGACACTGGCTTCGAGCAGGCGCACGTCGACTGGCTCGCCGAGTGCGGCGTCATCGTGCACGAGACGAGTCCCCCGCCCTTCCACACGCCAGTTGCCGACCTGCTGTCACAGCCCGAGCACGTGCGCAGGAAGATCCGGCTCATTCACGCACCCGATGACTTCGACGCCGCATCGTGCCCCCTGCCCCTTGTGCAGGAGGGCGACGTCATCGACGCGCGGTGAGCGCGCTGACGTGGAGCGCAGAGCGTGCGGCGCGATGACCTGCGCGGCAGCGAGCCCGATCAGCGCTGCGCGATCGCGACGTACTTCACGCCGTGCGGACCGACGTAGTCGGCCTGCGGGCGGATGAGCCGGTTCGACTCGAGCTGCTCGATGCAGTGGCCTGCCCAGCCGCCGACGCGGCTCATCGCGAAGATGCATGTGAAGAGGTCGAGGTCTAGGCCGAGCGAGTAGTACGTGGTGGCGGAGTAGAAGTCGACGTTCGGGTAGATGCCCTTGGCCGCCACCTCGCGCGCCATGATCTCCTCGATGCGGCGGCTCATGTCGTAGAGCTTGATGTTGCCGGTGTCGGTGGCAACCTGCTGGGCGAAGGTCTTGAGGAACCCGGCGCGCGGGTCGTAGGCCTTGTAGACGCGGTGCCCGAAGCCCATCACGAGCTCCTTCCGCGAGAGCTTGCCCATGATGTAGTCGTCCACCTTGGAGATGTCGCCGATCTCGAGCAGCATCTCCATCACTTCCTGGTTCGCGCCACCGTGCAGAGGCCCCTTCAGGGTGCCCACCGCGGTGGTCATCGCCGAGTACATGTCCGACAGCGTGGCGATCGTCACGCGCGCAGCGAACGTCGACGCGTTCAGGCCATGGTCGGCGTGCAGCACCAGGCAGATGTCAAGCGCACGCGACATCGCCTCCGTGGGGCGCGCGCCGTTGAGCATCCACAGGAAGTTCTCGGCGATGCCGATCGAAGAGTCTGGCGCGATGAACGGCTTGCCCTTGCGGTGACGGTCGAACATCGCGATGAGCGTGGGCGTCTTCGCAAGAAGGCGGAGCGCCTTGTGGCGGTTCGCCTCGGGGGTGTTCACGTCCGCCTCGCGGTCGAAGTGCGCCAGGCTCGACACAAGCGTGCGCAGCGCATGCATCGGGGGCGTGGAGCGCGGCAGTGCACGGACGATGTCGTGGACACGCTCGTCGACGCCGTACTCCGCGCGCACCGAGGCGCAGAAGGCCTCTAGTTCCGCAACCTTCGGCAGGCGGCGGTTCCACAGCAGGAAGACCGTCTCCTCGAAGGTCGACTGGCGGGCCAGCGAGTCGATGTCGATTCCCACGTACTCGAGCACGCCCTTCGCGCCATCGATGAAGGACATCTGCGTCTCGGCGGCGACGGTGTTCGCGAGCCCCTTGTCTCGGAACGGCAGCGAGGGTGCTGAAGGTGTCACAGGCGCGGCGGCAGTGGTCATTGGATCATCCGTCTCCAGGAGGACTCGACGAGTTGTGAAGACCGCCCACGATAGCGTGAGCCGGGATTCCTATCCTAGGCACATCATGTTCATTCCTGTGGGCTCCGACCGGGATCCAAGGCGACTCCCGGCCGCCACCCTCCTGATCATCCTTGTGACCGCCCTGACCTACGCCGCCGTCACCATCGGCCTTCGGGCCGGTGCACCGTGGGCCGAGGCTGCGCTCGTGAGGGGCGCGTTCACGGCGACCCGGTCCGACTTTCGCTGGTGGCAGCCGCTCACCTACCAGTTCCTGCACGATCCGTCTTCGATCGCGCACGTTGCCTTCAACATGATCTTCCTGTGGGTGTTCGGGCGCTCAGTGGAGGGCCGCATCGGGCCGTGGTGGTTTGCGGCGTTCTACCTCGCGGGTGGCGCCGTCGCCGCACTCGGACAGATGGCCGTATCGAGCAATCCCATGATCGGCGCAAGCGGCGCGGTCGCAGGCGCAACCGGCGCATTCGCCGCGCTGTTCCCCAGGAGCACGGTGCGGGTGCTCGTGATCTTCTTCCTGATCGGGATCTACGAGGTGCCGAGCCTGCTCTTCGTCGGCATCTACGTGGCGATCGATGCGCTGAACCAGGGACTCAACTTCCTCGGCCGGTCAAAGGAGCCGGTGGCCTACGCGGCACACCTCGCGGGCTACGCGTGGGGCCTCGGCGTGGCCATCCTGCTGCTGGCGACTCGCGTGCTCCCGCGCACCGAGATGGACCTCTTCGCGATGTGGACGCAGTGGCGGCGACGGCAGGCGATGCGCGCGGCCGTGCGCGGCACTGCAGGCGGGCCGTGGGCGAGCGCTTCCGCTGACACGTCGGCACGTGTCGCGTCGACGCGACTTGGGGGTTCGGCGCGCGGCGCGCAGACCTCGATGCCCAGTGCAGCCGCAGAAGATCCAGCAAGACAGGCCGCGGTCTCGAGGCTGAACGCGGCGATCGCCGCAGCGGATGCTGCCACGGTGCGCGATGCATGGCACGCGCTCGCTGCGATCGACCCCAGGACGCCGCTCTCGGAGCGCACGCTGCTGGATGCAGGCGCACTCCTTCATGCGCATGGAGACGTAGGCGCAGCGGCCGACGCGTGGTCACGCATGATCGAGCGGTTCCCGCGCAGCACGCAGGCGCCTACGACGGCACTTCTCGCCGCTGCGGTGCTCGCGCGCAAGCTCGGCCAGCCCGAGCGCGCCGCACGAATCCTCACGGACTGGATGCCGCGCCTGCGCGACAGCGACCATGGCGAGCAGGCGCGAGCGCTGGCTGCGGAGCTGGGCGTCGCGGTGCCCGTCGGGACCTAGCTCGCCGCGACGCTGACGCGCGACGAGGCACGCTCGTGCATCCAGGTGCGCATCGCATCGCGCTGCGCTGGCCACGAGTCGGCGGTCCGCTCCATCAGGAATGCCGTGTAGAGCGACACGAGCGCGCGGTCAAAGGTCAGGAAAGAGTCCACGCGCTGCTCGATGGCGACGCGCTCGGACGACGGCGGCTCCTCGGGCTTCGGGAGCACGAGCCCCGCGCACTCCAGGCGGTCGGCCTGCAGCGTGAACCGGTACGCGCGACCCTGCGCAGACAGCGTCATGCCGACCTTGCGCGGCCACTTGCCGGAGAGCAGCGCACGTGCGGCCTCCGGAGTTCGTGTCGGCGCATCGCCGCGCACCGTGCTCTCGCCCGATGCGCCCCATGCGCACGAGAGGTCGACTGCGCGCTCGAGCACGAATGCGACCTCGCCATCCTCCGTCTCGACCAGACCCTCCTGCCGCTCGGTGGCCCACCAGAGCCACAGCAGGAACTCGTTGCCGAGCCAGTCCGACGGATGGATTGTCGCCCATGGCACGTCGGGATTCGCACCGAGCGTGCGCGGCGCACCCTCCTCGTCGGTGGCCACGCCCTGCGGCGGAGGCACGAACGCTGAGGGAAGCAGGTCGTCGAAGTTGCGCGAGCGGCCGCGCGAACCGAGGATCGCAGCCGCAAGGCGACCGGCAGTCTGCCGCTCGATGCGGCAACCGAACGTGGAGTCGATCAGCGTGTTGAGCTGCTCGAACGCAGCGTCGGACCCGACGGGCGACCAGATCGTGCCAAGCGCGAGGTCCCACAGCACCGGCCTCTCCGCGACGCGGCGCCACAGCCCCTGCGAGAGTTCCTCCTGCCCACGACGCTCCGCGCGGTCCTTGGCGTCGAGCCGGTCCGCGCGTGTCACGCGCCGAGGCTCCGCAGCGCCACTGCCGCCCGCGGTCGCCGACGCGCGCGAGCGTCCGCCGATTCCCGCGGCCTCATCAAGCGCAAGGGCGCGGTAGGCGCGCAGCAGACCAGCGGGCACCTTCGCGGTGTCGGAGCGCATCGACGCGAGCAGGCATCCGCCGAACGCATTGGCCTCATAGCCGAACCACAGGTCAAGGAGATGGCGGCCGGCAATCCATCCGCTCGCAGTGTCGGTGCCCTGCCCTGCGGATTCAGGCCTGATTCGGTTGGCCTGAAGCGCCTCGAAGAGCGCGTCGTCGACGGACTGCGGCGCCGTGCCCGATGCGACAGCGCACCGTACGCACGAGATCGAGCCTGACCTGAAGCTCACGCCGCGCCCTTGCGGGCCATCGCACGCGCCGCATCGATGTCAGTCGCAAACCCAAGCTGCACCAGATGCGCGATCGGCCCGTGCGGCCGCGTCTTCTCCTCGTCAAGCTTGCGCCGCGCGACCGGGTTTGCGTACGTGCTGAAGACCATCGCCTTCACGGTGGCGAAGAGACCGCCGAAGCTCGCGAAGGTGTGGTTCACGGCGCTCGCCTCGTACCCGCTGTGCACCATGCAGTTGGCGCACTTGGGGTTGCCCGACGCGCGGCCGTAGCTGTCCCAGTCCGTGTCGCGCATGAGCTCATTGAAGGAGTCCGCGTATCCCTCCTGCAGCAGGTAGCAGGGCTTCTGCCACCCGAAGAGGTTGTAGGTCGGCATGCCCCACGGCGTGCACTCGTACTCGCGCTTGCCCATGAGGAACTCGAGGAACAGCGGCGACTGGTTGAAGCGCCACCTGCGCTTGCCGTCGCGCCGGTTCGAGAGGATCATCTCGAAGAGCTCATTGGTCATCTTCCTCTTGAGGAAGCTCTTCTGGTCGGGCGCCTTGTCGTAGGCGTATCCCGGGCTCACCATCATGCCCTCGACGCCGATCTCCATCATCGCGTCGAAGAAGTCGCGTACCGCATTGGGGTCTGCGCCATCGAACAGGGTCGTGTTCGTCGTGACTCGGAACCCCGAGTTCACCGCCTGGCGGATCGCCGTCACGGCCTTCTGGTAGGTGCCCTCGCGGCACACCGCGAAGTCGTGGTTCTCCTCGAGTCCGTCCATGTGCACGCTGAAGGTGAGGTACTTGGAAGGCGTGAAGACGCCCTCGTCGAGCCGCTCCTTGAGCAGCAGCGCGTTCGTGCACAGGTAGATGTACTTGCGGCGCTTGACCAGCTCCTTCACGATCTGCCCGATGTCGGGGTGCAGCAGCGGCTCGCCGCCGGGAATCGAAACCATCGGCGCCCCGCACTCCTCCACCGCCCGGACGCACTCGTCCACCGAGAGGTGCTTCTTGAGGATGTGGGCCGGGTACTGGATCTTGCCGCAGCCCGCGCACGCAAGGTTGCACCGGAACAGCGGTTCCAGCATCAGCACGAGGGGGTACTTGGTGCGCCCCTTGAGGCGCTGGCCCAGCACATAGGTCGCGACGGTCCACATCTGGCTGATCGGGACGGGCATGGGGTCGGAATGCTAGCAGGGAGGATCGGTCCGAACCCGGGGCGGATGTCCGGCGTAGCACGGCTATGTCGGCACTCGGCATCACCTTCGATGGCGACTGGACGCGAGGCTCGTCCCAACGTCCTGGGCACGCGCCCGCACCAGTGCAGCGCTCGGGCCCCCCGCGGGCCTCCGGCAGGTCACGCATCAGCAGAGTGGCGTGCTCGGTCGCCGCCACGATCATGCCAGCCATCGCGCAATCGGCATCGGCGGACCAAAGTAGGATCGTTCCGATGGAGCGCGTCCGCGCCGCCGACGACGACCGATCGGATGAGTCGCTCCTGCAGTCCCACATCGATGGAGACCCGAGGGCGCTTGAGTTCCTGATCCGCAGGCACTCCGGAGAGCTGCATGGGTTCCTCACGAGGTTCCTCGGATCCTCGGCCGCAGCGGATGATGTGTTCCAGGAGACGTTTCTCCAGGTCCACCTCTCCGCCGAGGCCTTCGACGCGGAGCGGCAGTTCAAGCCTTGGCTCTACACGATCGCGGCCAACAAGGCGCGCGACTTCCACCGCAAGCGCAAGCGCCGCGCGATGGTGAGCCTCTCCACGCCAGTCGCCGAGTCCGGCGGCGGCGAGACTCCGCTCTCGAGCATGATCGCCTCAGGCGACCCCTCCCCCGATGCGCCAGCCGAGGCGCAGGACGAGGCATCTGCGGTCAAGGCGGTGGTCGACGAGCTTCCGGAGCATCACCGGGAGATCCTGGCGCTGAGCTACTTCCAGCGCATGAGCTACCAGCAGATGTCGGAGGTACTGCAGATTCCATTGGGCACGGTGAAGAGCAGGCTGCATGCCGCAGTGGCGCTCTTCTCCGAGCGGTGGCGCCGCGCACGAAGGCAAGGCAAGGACAACCGCGAATGAGCACTCTTCCCCCTCACATTCCCGCCGCAGGACCTGAAGGCGCCGCGCTGCACCCGCTCGACGAGCGGGCGCTCGACTGGCTTGTCGACCATGCATTCGACCTCTCGCAGATCGGCGACGCGCCGCCGGAGCTTCGGGATCGCATCGAGCGCCTCGGCGGGTCGATTTCGCCGTTGGCGAGCTATCCGGTCACGACTCCATCGGAGACGCTGGTGCATGCCACGCTCGCAAGAGTGGCTCGGGCCGATGCGGACGCAGAGCGGGCCGAGCGAATGCGATTCGAGCCGTCACCAGTCCGCCTGCGTGCGTTCAGGCTTCCCGAACTGATCGCCGTGGCCGCGGTGCTCTTCCTTGGGGTTGGCGTGCTGTTTCCGATGGCGCAGCAGTTCCGCAGCTCGAGCGCCGCGACGCTCTGCAGCGGCTCGCTCCGCAAGCTCGGGAGCGCGATGCACGGCTACGCGGCGGACAATGCAGGATCGGCGCCGGCGATGGCCGGTCTCGGTTCGCTCTTCAGCCCTGCCGGAAACCCGACCCCAGAGGACCTCTCCCGACATCACCGCTCGCTTGATGCGCTAGTGCACAAGGGCTACTGCGTGGCTGGATGCACCAAGTGCAACGGCGCGCGCACCTACAGCTACCGCATAGCCACCCATCCGCGGCAGCTTCGGCTTGCGGTGCTGCCCGCAACGCCGATCGTCTCCGATGCGAATCCGCTTGTGGATGCGATGCGGCGCGGCCAGCGCGATGCCGACGCGTCGGCGAACTCGTCGAACCACGGTAGCCGGGGGCAGAACGTGCTCTTCACCGATGGCAGCACGGTCTGGACGACCACCCCGATGTTCCGTGACCCGCGGGTGTCGCGCCTCGACAACATCTGGCTCTTCCAGCTGGGTGACGGGTCCGAGGGCCTTGAGCTGCGGCAGATGTCGCGGCGACCGTCCGAGGTGTTCCTGGCGCACTGATCCCGCAGGGGATGGCCGCTACTCCGAGGGGCGGATGGCGGCGGTTATTGGCGCCCAACCCCCTTCCACAGGAGGCGCCGGCTCTGTAGACTTGACGACCCGCCACAGCGCGAGCGAGTCGCGTGATTGAGGCGCAACCTGCGAGACGACCATGCCAAAGAACAAGTCCCACAAGGGTCTGCTGAAGCGCATCAAGGTGAGCAAGTCCGGCAAGGTCCGGTTTGGCGCGCCGCACAGCCGGCACCTCAAGAGCAACAAGCCCGGCACTGCAGTGCAGAGCTACCGCCGCAAGCGCTACATGCGCTCGGGCGATCTCCGTGCCATCGGCATGCTTCTCTTCCGTCCCCTGCGTTCGCAGGAGAAGCATGAGGCGGCAGTCGCCGCCAAGGAGGCTGCGGCCTCCGACGGCAACAGCTGACGCTGCTGCCGGCTGCCGCAACCGCGAGTTGCGGCACACGCATGTCCGTCGGGACACGAAGCCCATCCATGTGGATGGCCCCGCCGGATGACCAGTGAGGATTGATCCATGCCACGCGCACGCAAGGGAGCCGCCCGTACACAGGCTCGTCGCCGCCTTCTCCGTGAGGCCCGCGGCTACTACGGAACCAAGAGCCGTCACAAGCAGCAGGCGAAGGTCGCGCTGCTTCGCGCCGGACGCAACGCCTGGCGTCACCGCCGCCTTCGGCGCCGCGAGATGCGCTCGCTGTGGATCATCCGCATCACTGCGGCATGCCGCATGCGCGGGATGCGCTACAGCCAGTTCATCCATGCGCTCGCGCGCGCCAACTGCGTGCTCAACCGCAAGATGCTGAGCGAGATCGCCGTGCGCGATCCCGCGACGTTCGATGCGCTGGTCGCGCTCGCCAAGGGCGCGGTGCCTGCGCACGCCTGAGTCCCAGGCAATGCCGCCCGCCGAACGCGCTGCGGCGCCCGGACGGACATCACTCGATTCGCTCTCCACGCCCACGGCCATCGCCGTGGGCGTGGTGCTTCTTGCGGCGCTCGGCTCGTGCGCGCCGGGCGGCGCCGCGCACCTTGTTGCGCTTGCCGATGCGTGCGCGCTTGCGTGGCCGGCCGCGCTGTGGGTCGCCTCGGCGTGCGGGATTGGCCGCTGGCTCGCGGCACGGTGCGGATGGAGCGCATTGCATGCGTGGCCTGCCGCTGCCGCCACCGGCGCATGTGCGCTCGCGGCAGTGGATGCAGCCGCCGGTTGGGCTGGGCTCCTCTCCGGCCCGGCATCGCAGCTGTGGGCATTCGCGCTGCTGCTGCCGGGATTCGCTGCGCTGGCCTGGGAGCTCCTCGCCCATCGACGCAGTCCCGGTGGGGGCGCCCGTCCCGCGGGAGATTCGGATACGTGCGGAGCCGTGCGAATGCCGTGGTGGTTCGCCATCGCGCTTGGCGTGGCGCTGCCCGCGCTGATCGTTGCTGCCGCGAGCGAACCGGGTGTGCTGTGGTCGACGGAGTTCGGCGCATACGACGCGCTCAGCTACCACCTGACGCTGCCGCATGAATGGCATGCTGGCGACGGCATCGTGACGCTCGGGCACTGCGCCTACTCCGGGATGCCATCGTGGATGGAGGCCGCGTACCTGCACATCAGGGCCCTCGGCGCCGGCCGCGCAGTCGGCGGATCCTCCTGGTTCGTGAGCGCGCAGATGCTGCATGCAGCGCTCGCGGTGGTGGCCGCACTGTGCACAGGCGTTGCCGCTCGCTGTGCTTCAGGAGCTCAAGGCGCGGCCGCACGAGCGACTGCCGGTGCCGTGGCGTGCGTGGGTGCGCTCGGGCTGCCGTGGCTCGCGGTCACGGGAACGCTCGCATACAGCGAGTCGCTGATGCTCTGCGCCCTTGCAGCGGCGATGTGCGTGCTGATGCGGGGTGTCGAGTCGACAGCGCTGGCGCGGCGCGAGCTCATCGCACTCTCGTTCCTGGCTGTCGCCGCGTTCGGCGCGAAGCCCAGTGCGGCACTGCTTGTGGGGCTGCCCATGCTCCTTGTGACGCTGCTGCTGTGGCGCGGCCGCACCGCCGCGACTCGCGTCGCAGATGCGCTTGTGTGCATTGCGGTTGCCGCCGTTCTGCTTGCGCCGTGGTGGATGCGCAACTGGCTCGCGACCGGGAACCCCCTGTTTCCCTTTGCGGAGGCCGTGATCGGTGCAGGCGCATGGACCCAGGAGCAGTCGGCGCGATTCGCGGCCGCCCACGCTGCGCCACAGGGCATGTCCGCGTGGACGGCACCGTGGCAGCAGTGGATCGCGTTCGGGTTCGGTGACCCGCCAGCGCAGGGCGCAGCGTGGCGTCCTCTATGGTCGCTGATGCCATCGATGGTCACCGTGGCGATCGCGTGGGCGCTGATCCGATCGGTGCGCGCGGGCGCGCTGAGGACGCCACCGGCACTCTGTGCGATCATGATCGTTATGCAGATCGCGGGATGGCTCGCGGCCACGCACCTCCAGAGCAGGTTCCTGATGCCGACTGCGGTGCCGGGCGCGGTGCTTGTGGCGTGCGCACTCGCACGGGTGCCGCGGGCGGGCGGATCTGCGCTCCTTGGCGTGGCGATGCTCGCCTGGAGCGCGCAGCCGGCGATCGCGTTCCTTCGCGATGGGCGCGATCCGGGTGCGGCCGCACTCTGGATCGGTGCAGCGCATGACCTGGCGGGAACTGCCCGTGCGCCCACCGCAGCGCGCGATGTTGCGTACGACGGCAGGACCCGTGGCCAGCAGGATTCCGTGCCCGCGCCCGCAAACCTCGTGCAGGCGATCAATGCCCTCGATCCTGCATCAGCGAGAGTCGCCTCCATTGGGCTCGCGGCCACGGCGTGGGTGCGCCCGGACGTTGCGCTTGACTGGTGCTCGGTGTGGGACCGCGGCGCCGTCGCGCAGGCGCTCGCGGCGACCGATGGTGACGGACGCTCTGCAGCGGAGCTGCTCGCCGCTGAGGGATGGACCCACCTCGCTGTGGACCGGGTGATGCTTGAGGTGTGGACCCGCTCGGGATGGCTCGACCCGATCCTGACTCCCGCTGCGCTCGAGGGCATGCTCGAGGGTCGCCCGGTCATCTGGATGGGGCCTCAAGGCGCGCTCGTGTCGCTCGAGCGGGGGCGAACGCGATAATGCGCCCCATGATCGCTGGGTACCGAACCACTGCCCTGCTGTGCGCATCGATCGCGATGTCGTGCCCGATCGCGTGCGGCACGCGGCGCGGGCTCGAGCCCGCACGAGCGGGAACCGTCGTGTCCGAGGCGTCCGATGCGGAGGCACGCGCGACAGCGGGCGGCGCGCCGGCCGCAACGCCGGCCAGCGACCCGGGCGCTGCGAGAGGCGCTGCGACGGGCGGTGCGAGAGACGGCGCATCGGGCGGGACACCAGCGATGTGGCGCAACGATGCGATCCCGGGCGATGACCTTGGTGCGCGTGCGATGGAGGCGGCCGGCGCGCTGGTGCTCGAGGAAATGCTCATCGAGCGTGCGCTGCGCACGGAGCTTGCGCGGCGCGAACTCACCGTCGATGACGCGGCCATCGCCCGCGAGGAGACGATGGCGCGCGAGGCGCTCTCGTCCGATCCGGCCCGCGCCGAGCAGCTTCTTCAGGCGCTGCGCGCATCGCAGGGGCTCGGCGCGATCCGGTGGACATCGCTGCTGTGGCGCAATGCCGCGCTTCGAACGCTCGCGCGCGACCAGTCCTCTGTCGGCGAGCCCGAGATCGCGACCGCCCACGACCTGCGGCACGGTCCGCGCCGCGCCGCCCGCATCATCGTCATGCCGGACCTTGCGTCGGTCCAGCGCGCGATGGAGCGACTCGCTGCCGGCGAGACCTTCTCCGATGTTGCATCAGCGCTGTCGACCGACACAAGCCGCGACCGAGGCGGGCTCGTCTCCCCCGTCTCCAGGCTCGACCCCACGTGGCCCGCGACCGTGCGCGAGGCGCTCTGGGCACTGGAGCCGGGGACGCACTCCGCTCCCGTGCTCATCGACGATGGCTACATCATCGTGCGCTGCGAGGGCGAGATCCCCGGCGACGGGGTGACACCAGAGGCCGCACGCGCCGAGAGCGAGCGCACGGCGCGGCTGGCCGTCGACCGCGTGGAGATGGACAGGATCCAGCGCGAGATCGTGCGCGGACTCGACCCGACGATCTTCGACCGCTCCCTCGACGAGTCCTGGCGCCGGACGCGCGATTCGCGCCGCGTCCCCTGACGGCTCACGTGGGCATCGACACCTGGCGCCACACCGCGACCGGCAGCAGCAGCGCGACAGGAATCGCGACACCGATCGCTGGCGGGATTCCCGGCAGGCTCATCGCCATCATCAGCAGCGCCACCATCATCGCCGGCGTCGTTGTGGCCGCGCACAGCACCGCGCCGCGGAAGAGCCCATGCGGCTCTCTCAGCGCGAAGAAGGGCACCGCCACCATCACCATCAGGAGCGAGATCGCAGGGCCGGCGATCCTCGAGAGCTCGGTGCGGCGGGCCGAGTCGACATCGATGACGCCATTCTCGCGCAGCCGCGCAAGGTCTTCGGATGCGAGCATGTGCGCGTAGAGCGCGTTCTGCTTCATGACGAGGGCATCAGGGCTGATGCGGACCGGGAGCTCGACCGCGGGAGCGGCGGCGATGGGCTGGCCGGCAGCGCCGACCTGGATCGTGCCCGGCGACTGCACGCTGCCCGACTCCATCATCCACAGTTCGCGCGCACGGTCCCACGTTGCCGCGCTTGCCTCGAAGCGCCGGCCGATCGATCCGTCCTGCTGACGCTCGATCGCGTAGACGCCAGTGAGCGTCTCGGTGGACGGGTCGTAGTTGCGCGCGCTCAGCCTGATTCCGCTTGGATCGGCGACCATCCGCACCGGCCAACCCGGCATGCGGTCCACGCCAGCCCAGGTGTGGCTGTCGACCATGAGACGGTCCGCAAGCCGGGGTATCACGAGCTCCTGGTTGGCGACCTGGAGCAGGCACAGCGCAGCGGCGCCGGCCATGATCGGCAGCGTCGCGCGCGGGAGCGACCGCCCCACCGCCATCATCGCCACGAACTCCCGCGATCGCACGAGCCCGACGCACGTGAACCCAGCTGCACCGATCGCAACGAGGCCCATCATGTACTGGTAGAACTGGAAGACGCGCGGGCCATGGAACGCGAGGATCGCGCGCACGACGCCCATCACCGTCGACTTGCCGTCGGGGTCCACCTTCTGCGCCGCCTCCCCGAAGCGCGGCAAGTTGATGATCACGTCGACCGAGACCGCGAAGAGGTAGAGCGCCGCGAAGAGGAGCAGGAAGTTCCACAGGAACCGGGCAAGGATGTGGCGGTCAAGGATGCCCATCGCTAGTGCCTCGCGACCCGGTACCAGGAGACCGCAAGCAGCAGCGCGAGCACGCCGTGTCCGGACCACATCACCGCAAGGCCCGTCGCCGTGGACCCGTTGCGGTAGATGGACTGGCCGCTCGCCACAAGGATGATCTCGGCGAGCGCAGGAATGAACGAGAGGAAGTAGACGGTCAGCGGGAGGCTCGAACGGAACAGCACCGCAAGCACCGTGCCCAGCATCACCACCAGCGGCACGGCCACGCTCTGCGCGATGCGCATCCACTCGTGCGAGCGTGCCTCGACCACGATGCGCCGCGACTCGTGCTCCCACCTCGCGCGGAGCGCGTTCACCTCCCGCATCGATGCGACCCAAGGCACGCCCGTGCGGGACGAGAGCTCGTCGATCTCGGCGCGCAGCGCGGGCGCAGCCTCGGCGGCGGAAGAGCGCGCGGACCCGTCGGCATCGGTGAGTCCCGGGGCCAGCACTCCAACGATGCGCGCGGGCCAGCGAGTTGGCCTTCCCTGCCCGTCGAGCAACGCACGCGCCTCTGGGGCGACCACCACCATGTCGAACCTTCCCTGGCTTCCCGCACCCTCCGTGGCCACGAAGGTGACCTGGGATGTGGCTGCCTCACGCGTCAGCCGCCCTTGGGTGAACTCGCGCACGGTGACCTGGCGCGCGGGAGGTGCAGGCACGATGCCAACGGGCGTGATGCGCGCGTCGGCGATCTCGTAGGTGCGGCCGCTCTCGGGGTGATCCACGCGGCCCGCGCGCCCAGCCTCCAGCTCGCGCTCGACCGACCGGTAGATCCGCGCGAGGCCGAGTGCCTCCACGATGCGGCCACGCATGTCACGCGGGCGCGGACCGAGCTCCGGGTTCTCGATGACCGCCTGGAGCTCCATGTACGGGAGGTACTTGGGGCTGCGCTCCCAGCTCCGGTCCATGCTCATCACGCCCGGCTCCGCGGTCGGCAGGCGGATCACGGTGCCCTCCTGCGGCCGGATCACTGTCGCGTCGCTCATCGCGATCTTGATCAGCAGGTCGCCACCACGGCCGTAGAGGTCCACTGTCGCGCCGCGTGCGACGAACTCCGTGACAGCCTTCGATGCGGGGTCGGTCTCGATCGCCACCACCCCTTCCATGACGATGCGCTGCTCTGCCTCGGAGCTCGCAGGCGGCTCGACCATCGCAATGGAGTCGGCGCAGATCAGCATGTTCCCGGCCTGGAAGGCCTCGCCCCTTCGGATCGTGGCCACGAAGACCTGTGCCGCATCGTCAGCGACGACCTGCTCCGCGAACCCCCAGAAGCGCGGCACCGCCGACTGCACCAGCACGAACATCACGCCGCCAAGAAGGGTGCCAAGCAGCGCCTGAGGCAGGAGAATCGTGCTCCACCGCATGCCGCTCGTGCTCATCGCAAGCAGCTCGTTCTCCGCCGCGAATCGGTGCGTGACAAGCGTGGCACCGAACCCTGCCGCGAAGGGAAGCGCAAACTGCAGCATCGGCACGGTGGCGATCGCCACGTACTTGGCGATGCCCCCAGGGCCAAGTAGGTTCGAGCTCATCGGCTTGATGACCGCGCCGAAGGCGACCACCATCACCACCACGACCGTCGTCAGCACGACGACGCGCGCGACCTCCGCAAACATGTGGCGATGGAGGATCCAGGGCATGGCGGGTCCGTGCCAGTGCGCTCAGCGCAAGCCGTAGTCCTTCAGCTTGCGGTAGAGGGTGCGCTCGCCGATCCCGAGGAGCTGCGCGGTCTTCTCGCGGTTGCCGTCGGTCATCGCGAGCGTCTGCCGGATCGCCTCCTTCTCGAGGCGGTCGAGGCCGACTCCGGCAAGGCTCCCGATAGACCCGGAGTCATCGCCATCGTCGGCGCGGATCTCGGCGGGAATGTCGCGCAGCGCGATCTCGTCGCCGCAGGTGACGACCATCTGGTGGATCACGTTGATCAGCTCGCGCACATTCCCGGGCCAGCGGTAGCCCAGCAGGCGCATCATGGCCGGCTCCGATACGTTGGGCATCGGCCGGCCGAGCTCCTTCGCGAACTTGCCTACGGCGTGCCGGACCAGCATCGGGATGTCCTCGCGCCGCTCGCGCAGCGCCGGCAGCGCGATCTCGACGCCGCGCAGCCTGTAGAAGAGGTCCTCACGGAACGTCCCCGCCTTGATCATCTCGCGCAGGTCCCGGTTGGTTGCGCTCACGAATCGCACATCAGCGCGCCGAGGCTCGTTCGACCCTAATCGGACCACCTCGCCCTTCTCGAGCACCCGGAGCAGCTTGGGCTGCATCGACAGCGGCATGTCGCCGATCTCGTCGAGAAACACCGTGCCCCGGTCGGCGTACTCGAAGATGCCCTCACGGTCTCGGTCTGCACCGGTAAACGCGCCCCGCATGTGCCCGAAGAGCTGGTCCTCGAGGAGGCTCTCCGCCTGTCCGGCAGCGTTGAAGGGCACGAAGCGGCGTTCAGCTCGCTTCGAGTGCCGGTGGATCGCCTGCGCCACGAGATCCTTGCCGGTGCCAGACTCGCCGGTGATCAGCACGGGGATCTGGCTTGGGGCCACGCGGCGGATCGCCTCGATCACCTGCCGGATCGCCTGAGAGTCGCCGATGATGCCCTCGAAGCCGTACGCGGCCTCGACCTGGCCGCGGAGGCTGGCGTTCTGGTGACGCAGCACCACCGTCTCGGCCGCGCGCTGGATGAGGTTGCGGAACACCACCAGGTCAAGCGGCTTGACGATGAAGTCGTAGGCCCCGCCGCGGAGGGCATCCTTCGCGGTTGGGATGTCCCCGTGAGCGGTCACCATGATCACGGCCGCCTCCGGCTGGTGCTCCTTGGCGAGCGCCAGCACGTCCATGCCGGAACGGGGCGTCTCCATCACGAGGTCGGTCACGATCACGTCGAACGAGCCGTGGGCCAGTTCGGCCTGCGCCTGGGCCTTGCCGTTGACGATGGTGCAGACGTGCCCCGGCTTCCTGAGCGCATCCGCCATGGTCTCGGCGTGCTCGGGCTCATCGTCCACGATGAGCACCTGCGCCCGAATCGCCTCCTCTGCGGATGCTGGCATGCGCCGATTGTAAGAGCGGGAATCGAAAGGAGGTCGTGGAGATTCGCCGATACCATCCCCGTATGCATGCACGCATGGACGCGTCAGGCAGCGGCGGTCATCCCATGGATGCGCTCACCGGCCGCTCAATCCACTTCACAGGCATTGGCGGGTGCGGGATGAGCGGTCTCGCGCTCATGATCCGTTCCCGAGGCTGCACGGTCACCGGCAGCGACGCCGCATCGAGCTCGACCACCGATGCGCTGGCGGCCGCAGGCATTCCGGTGCACACGGGCGGCGCGTTGCAGGCGCTGCCCCAAGGCACGGACCTGCTCGTGCACTCCGCGGCAGTCCCGGAGTCCCATCCCGAGCGGGTGCTCGCAGCCCAGTCGGGCGTCGCGTGCATCTCCTACGCGCAGGCACTTGGGCTCGCGATGGGCGGACGCACTGGCGTCAGCATCGCGGGCACGCACGGCAAGAGCACCACCACTGCCCTTCTCGCCCACATCTGCATCCAGGCGGGACTCGACCCGTCCTTCATCGTGGGCGCCCGCTGCGAGCAGATCGGCGGCGGGTCCCGAAGCGGCGGGCTGCATATCCCCCGCGGCTCGATGGCCGGTGCGCCAGGCATCCTGATTGCCGAGGCATGCGAGTTCAACAGGTCCTTCCACCACCACCAGCCCACCCTCGCGCTGATCAACAACATCGAGGAGGACCACCTCGATGTCTACGCATCGCTCGACGAGATCATCGCCGCGTTCCGCCACTTCGCGGGCCTGCTGCCCGATGCGTCCGCAGGCGGACGGCTGCTGATCGCGCATGATGGCGCGCACCGCCGTGCCGTCGCGAGCGGCCTTCGATGCGCCGTCTCCACGTTCGGCTGGGCCCCGAGCGCCGACTACCGCGTGCAGCACGATCCCGTCACCCGAATCACGAGCGTGTCGCATGACGGCGAGGAGATCCTCGTGTGGCGGTGCGCACAGGCGGGCGAGCACAACGCGCTGAACTCGGCAGCCGCCGGGATCCTCGCGGCATGGCTCGGCGCCACGCGCAGCGCCATCGAGGGCGCGCTCGCCTCGTTTGCGGGCGTGGACCGCCGGATGCAGCTCATCGGCGAGCGCACCATGCCCGGCGGCGCGCACGTGCGGGTCATCGACGACTACGGGCACCACCCGACCGAGTGCGAGAAGACGATCGCCGCGCTCCGGCACTCCGAGCAGCCGCGTCGGATCGTGTGCATCTTCCAGCCGCACCAGCACAGCCGCACCCGCTTCCTGCTGGAGCAGTTTGCGCAGAGCTTCACGGGCGCGGATGTGGTCATCGTGCCCGACATCTACTTCGTGCGAGACAGCGAGGCTGAGCGCGCGAAGGTGTCGTCATCGGACCTTGTCGAGCGCCTTCGCCGGCGCGGGATCGACGCCACGCACATCGCCTCCTTCGACGCCATCGTCGAGCGGCTCGAGGACACGTGCCAGGATGGCGACCTCGTGCTCGTGATGGGCGCAGGCCCAGTGTGGGAGATTGCGCACGAGCTGGTCGCCCGCGGACGCTCCATTGCGCGCAGTGCGGCGGCGGCAGGAGGCGTGCCGCCAAGCGCTGCAGCGAGGGATCCAGGCTGAATCCAGTGATGCGCTTGGGGAGACCTACGATCCGATGAGCCTCATGAGCGGGAGCCGACACACGCTGTTTGCCGACCTCGATGTGTCGGTCGAGACCGACGCGCACATTGGCGCGATGACGTGGTTCGGGGTCGGGGGCCGGGCTGACTTCCTGGTCCGGCCGAAGAGCGTCGAGGCGCTCGCGACCCTCGCACGCCGGTGCGCGCAATCGAAGGTTCCGCTGCGCACACTTGGGTCAGGCGCAAACCTCCTGGTCGCTGACGAGGGCGTGGATGGCATCGTCGTGAAGCTCGACGCCCCCTGCTTCATGGGCGTTGAACTGAACTCGCGCGGGCCTGTCGAGGCGGTTCGCGCGCATGCCGGCGCCGACCTGATGCGGCTCGTGCGCGACTGCGCGCAGCAGGGCCTCGATGGGATCTGGCACCTTGGCGGCATTCCCGCATCTGTCGGCGGCGCAGTGCGCATGAACGCGGGCGGCGCGTACGGCGACATGGCGCAGGTGGTCCACTCGGTGTGCGCGATGTCGCGGCACGGCGACCTGTCGGTGTACCCCGCTGCCGAGCTGGGCTTTGGCTACCGACGGTCACTGCTTCCGCCGGACTCGATCGTGATCTGGGCCGCGCTCTCGCTTCGGCCTGGAGACCCGGCGAAGATCCGCGACCAGCTCCTGGAGGTCTTCGCCTACAAGAGCCGCACGCAGCCGATGGCTGACCACTCGGCCGGCTGCATGTTCCGCAATCCCACCGACCCCGCCACGAACGAACGCGTCAGCGCGGGCAAGCTCATCGACGAGGCTGGCCTCAAGGGCGAGTCGGAGGGTGGCGCCTTCGTCAGCGAGAGGCACGGGAACTTCATCGGCGTCAAGCCGCAGGCGACCGCGTCGGACGTGCTGCGGCTCGTCGAGCGGATCCGCACGCGCGTCCACGACCGCTGCGGCATCCGGCTCGAGCGGGAGGTGGTGGTATGGTCACGTCACGAGGAGATGTCATGAGTGAGAATGTCGAATCCCTGCCTCGCGTGCTGGTCCTCATGGGTGGACCGGATGCAGAGCGCGAAATCAGCATCAGGTCCGGCTCCCGCGTGGCTGCGGCCCTGCGCGAGTCCGGATCGTTTGCCGTAGAGGAGCGAATCATCGACGGCCTCACCACCGAGGAGCTCTCCGCCATCCCGGCGGAGGTGATCTTCCCGGTGCTCCATGGCCCGTGGGGCGAGGGAGGCCCGCTGCAGGATGTGCTTGAGGCCGACGGCCGACCGTACGTGGGAAGCCGCCCACGCGCATCGCGCATCTCGATGGACAAGATGGCGTCGAAGCTCTTTGTGCGCGCGGCCGGCGTGCGCACGCCACCGGCCCGCGAAGTGAGGCCCGGGCAGCCGATCGACCTGCCGCTGCCATTCGTCATCAAGCCAATCGAGGATGGCTCGAGCGTGGGCGTTCGCCACTGCGTGACGCCGGAGGATGTCGAGAAGGCGAGAGCCGACCTCGAGGGACACCATCCGCGACTCATGGCCGAGTCGCTGATCACCGGCCGCGAGATGACCGTCGGCATCCTCGAGCGCGAGACGCTCCCGATCATCGAGATCGTGCCGGCGGTGCGCTTCTACGACTACGAGGCCAAGTACGAGCGCAGCGACACGCAGTACATCGTGAATCCGGAGCTGCCGCCTGGCGCAGCCGACGAGATGAACCATGCCGCGCGCATCGCCTACGAGCGCATCGGGTGCCGCGACGTGGCCCGCGTGGACTTCATCCTGAACGAGGATGGTGCGTGGTTCCTCGAGATCAACGCGATGCCCGGCATGACGGACCACTCGCTCGTGCCCAAGGCCGCCGAGCAGGCGGGCGTGGCGTTCCCTCAGCTGTGTGCGCGCCTGGCGATGCGCGCGCTCGGGCGGCGCAACCGGATGCGCCAGCGCGCTCCAGTGTCCGCCACCGTGCCGGACACTCACGGCAGCGCGGAGTTCCAGTCCCCGGAAGACCCTCCGCATGTCGCCGAGGAGTCGATGGCCCCGTCCGCGGAGTTCCCGGTGGAGTCGCACGCTCCGGAGACTGGCGCGCACGGAGAGGAATCCCCCTCATGAAGTGGCCCTCGGTGCCAGAACCATCCCCACGGGTGCGCATCGCCGGCCTGTGCGCCGGATGGACCCTTGCCGCTGCAGTGGCTGTGTGGGCGTTCGGGTGGTGGGTGCCCGGCCTGCGACATGCGGCCTCAGCTGCGATTCGCGAGGGACGCATCGAGGTGGTCTTCTCGGATGCGCCCCGCTGGATGACAGCAGGTGACATCGCGCCGCTGCAGGAACTCGTGCTGCGCGAGACCGGACGAGGCGCATACGACCAGGTCGGGTGCGCCCAGGCGCGGGCCGCACTGCTCGATTCGGGCTGGTTCACGGAGGTGTCCCAGGTGCGCCGGACGGGCTCGGGCGACATCGTGGTCGATGCGGCGTTCGCGATTCCGTTCGCGCTTGTGGTGGACGATGCGGGAGAGCACCTTGTGGATGTCGATGGCCAGCTACTTCCCCGCTCCTACCAACTGAACACGGGGCCCGCCTTCCCTCGCATCGTCGGCGCAAGCCTGCCACGGCCTGCGCGCCCGGGTCAGCCCTGGATGGGTGCGGATGTCGCCGCCGGCATGGGGCTTGCCAGGCTGGTCGAGTCGCAGCGGTGGCGCGGGCAGGTTGTCGGCATTGACGTCTCGGGATTCAAGGACCGGCACGTGATGGACCTTCTCACCGACAGCGGATGCAGGATCGTGTGGGGACGTGCACCGGGCGAGGAGGCTGCAGCGGAAGTGCCCGCGGCCCAGAAGCTGAAGTATCTCGCCTACCTGCACGAGGCAACCGGCCGGGTGGATGCAGGCAGGGCGGGCCAGCTTGACCTGTCGGTGGACTATGTCGGCGGCCGTTGAGCCCCCTCGTGGGCTTGTGCTGCTGGCCGCAGTCTGGATCGCCATCAGCTGGCTTGTGTCTTTCGGCCTTCGCATGCCGCTGCAGATCTCGGCTGGCGCGCTGACGCCGGGCGTACGGTCCATGCTCATCTGCTGCGCGCTTGGCGCGCTTGTGGCGTGGCCCATGCTGCGCCTGTGCCAGCCTGCGCCGCGCGCGCCCGTCCGCGCGACGCTGCTCGATGCCGCAACGGTCATGGTGCTCCTGCAGACGGTGCTGTGGCCGCTTCGGCTCGCAACGACATGGGCGCCTGAGCGCACCGCGCTGATCGACATGGCGCTTTTCGCGCATGTGCTCGCATGCTGCGGCATCGTGACCTCGGCGCTGCCTTCGAGGTCTGGCGTCGTGCGCGGAGCGGCGATGGTGGGCTGCCTCCTTGTGGCAGCGGGACCGGCATCAGTGCTTGCGGCGGTCGGACTCGTCGACTTCGCGGCCGCACTCCCCCGCTGGATCGGAGGCGGATTCCCCGCGATGGGTGACGCGATGCGCGCCACGAGCTCGCTCCCCGAGATGGGCATGTGGCGCGACGCATGGATCGCGCTTGCCGGAGGATGCCTGCTGGCGGTGGCAGGCGCCATCGTGGGCAGCATCACGGCTCCGACTGCCGCCCGCGGGTCGCGGTTGCGCGGTGCGGCAGGCGCCGATACCGTCAGCGGAACGTAAAGGTCACACATGGAATTCGTCACCGCCGCAGACAAGGAACGATTGGAGCGACAGCTTGCGGAAGCTCGGGCGCTCGATCGGTCCCTGGTCGACAGGATCGCGGAGGCCCGGGCCCAGGGCGACCTCCGGGAGAACGCCGACTACCACGCCGCGCGCGAGGACAAGGCCCACAATGACCGGAAGATCAAGGAGCTTGAGGAGCGCCTCGGCCGGGTCAAGGTGGTGGACGATTCCGAGATGCCCACCGACATGGTCTTCCTTGGCGCCATGGTCCGCATCCGCGACGAGGGCAGCGGGAACGAAGAGGTCTACAAGCTTGTCTCGAGCCTCTCGGAGGACGGCGACTTCGAGTACCGCGAGGTGACAAGCACGAGCCCCATCGGCGAGGCCCTCATGAAGGTGCGCGTTGGGGTCACCGTGCGCGTGAACCTGCCGCGCGGCGAGCGGCGCCTCACGGTGGTTGAGATCATCGGGTAGCGGGCGCCCAAAGGCGCCACCGCCATCCACATGACCGAACTCGTCGACACCGGCACACGCACCCTGCCGACGGTGGTGCTGGCGATCGTCGTGGACGTGGTGGTCCGGGTGGTCACGTGCCTGTGGGTGCTCTACCGCAAGGGCGACCGTCCGCAGGTGGCGACAGCGTGGATCGTGCTGCTGCTGACGCTGCCGATCGTGGGCATCATCGCCTACCTGCTGCTCGGCGAGACGTGGCTCGGGATGAGGCGGCGCAAGCGCCACGCGGAGGTGCTGGCGGCACTTGACCGTCCGGAGAACCACGCGGATCCCGACGGCTCGCTTGCGCCGGCGCGCACGGACGTGATCGACCGGCAGATCAGCGCGCTTGCGACGGAGGTGAGCGGGAGCCGCCCTGTCGGCGGAAATGACATCCGTGTGGAGGGCGACTCGGACAGGATTGTGGCAGGCATGCTCGCGGACATCGATGCGGCATCGCATGATGTGCACCTGCTCACCTACATCTGGCTCGATGACCGGGTTGGGCAGGCCATGGCCGCCGCACTCAAGCGGGCGGCGGCGCGCGGCGTGCGGTGCAGGGTGCTCGTCGACGGGCACGGATCCGCGGATTTCCTCGACGGACCCCTGTGCGAAGACCTTCGCGCTGCCGGCGTACGTGTGGTGGCCGCCCTTCCCGTGCACCTCCTGCGCGCATTCCTCAACCGGGCTGACATCCGCAACCACCGCAAGATCACGGTGGTCGACGGGCGGATCGGGTGGATCGGCAGCATGAACATCGCCGCGCCAGAGTTCGCGGTGCAGCCGCGCTACGCGCCGTGGGTGGACTGCACGATCCGGATCGAGGGGCCGGTGGTGCGCGAGCTCGAGCTCATCTTCGCAGAGGACTGGGCGCTCGACTCCGGCGAGATGCTCGACCCGTCGGCGGTGTCGCCGCCGCCCCACGCCAGCGGCGCTGCCGCGCAGGTGGTGGCCTCCGGGCCCAACTTCCAGAATCGCGCGATGACTGACCTCATGCTCGCCGCATCGCAGCTTGCGCGCGAGGAGCTTGTGCTCACCACCCCCTACTTCGTGCCCGACCTCTCGCTAGTGTCGACGCTCGAGGTGGCAGCGCGGCGCGGCACGCGCGTGCACCTTGTGCTGCCGCGCCGCAACAACAGCAAGCTCGTGGCGCTTGCGAGCCGCGCGCTGTACCAGCGCCTGCTTGCCGCAGGCGTGCACGTGCACGAGTTCCGCGGCGGGCTGCTGCACACCAAGACGGTGACGATCGACCGCCGCTGCGCCATCGTGACGAGCGCGAACCTCGACCGGCGCAGCTTCGAGATCAACTTCGAGGCCGGCGCGATCCTGTATGACGACGGCGTGGCCCGCGAGCTGCGAGCGCTCCAGCAGTCGTACATCGACCAGAGCTCGCCTGTGCACCTCGCGGAGTGGGAGCGTCGCCCGATCGCGCGCCGCCTGATGGAGTACACGGCGGCGCTCTTCAGCCCGCTGCTGTAGCGCCCGCCTATGGCGCCGGTGCGGCGGGATTCGAAACCGGCGGCACAGGCCTCACGATTGTGTGGCGTCCCGGGCGCTCCAGGGCGTGCGTGGTGCGCGCACCGTCGGGCCACGTCACGGTCACGGTCCACGGACCGCGCGATGCACCGGTGCCGAAGTGCGCCTCCACCGGACGGTTGGACTGGAATGGGCCTCCACCCGCGAGCCACCTCGACTGCATCACGCCGCCCGACTCGAGCTGGATGCGCGCGCCGCGCCCGGTACGGTTCCCTGACGAGCGCCGGTCATCGAGGCGGATCGCAACCCAGTCACCTGCGCTGTCGCGCGCATTGCGGATCACGCGCACCGGCTGGTTGAGCCCGGCGATGACGATGTCGAGATCGCCGTCGCCGTCGAGGTCGGCGAACACCGCGGACCGGTCGCGGCGAGGGGCGCCAAGTCCAGGACCAAGCGCCTCTGGCGCAACAGGCTCGAAGCGTTCTGCGCGGCGCTCGAGGACCAGCAGCGGCTGCTCCCAATCGGAGTCCATCAGCGCGAGGGTCGCCTGCGGGTACGTGTGGCCATTGACGGTGATGAGGTCCTCGTCGCCGTCGTGGTCGAGGTCGGCGAATGCGCTTGCCCATCCGCACAGCCTGCGGCTGGGCACCCCCACGCCGCGGAGGCCTGTGCGGTCATCGAAGAAGCGGCCCTCACGCGACTCGTGCATCGTGTTGGTGTCGCTCGAGAACACGCTGATGTGCGCATCAGGCAAGCCGTCACCATTGACGTCGCCGATCGCGATGCCCATGGACGCCTGCTCGGTGCCTTCCATGCTGGTGGCCACTCCCATGCGCCGGCCCGCGTCCTCGAAGCGCATCTCGCCCATGTTCTGCAGCAGCATGTCAGGGTGGGAGTCGTTGGCCACAAGGATGTCCGGCCGGCCATCGCCGGTGAAGTCGGCGATGGCCGCGTTGAGGCCGTATGCGGGCGGCAGCGCCGCGATGCCGCTCGGCGCAGAGGCATCCTCGAAGCGGCCACCGCCAACGTTGCGCAGCATCACATCTCGCTGCGGATCGAGCCCGCGCGGACCCGACATCACGGGGACGCCCTTGAAGAGCGACGGTCCGGGGGGCGCAGATGGATCGATGCGCAGGTAGCGGGTGACGTAGAGGTCGAGGTCGCCGTCGGCGTCGAGGTCGCCAGCCGCGACTGACGTGTTCCATGCTGATGCGTCACGTGCCACGTCGGGGAGCCGGTCTGATGCGTCAACGAACGTGCCTTTGCCCGCGTTGAGCAGCAGCCTGACCGATCCGTGGCACGCGACGACGATGTCCTCGCGGCCATCGCCGTCGAAGTCGCCGACCGCGGGCCCGAACGCCCACGCCGAGAGCGGAGGGTCCGGCTCGACGCGCCTGAAGCGCATGCCGCCAAGGTTCTCGTAGAGGCGCGCACCTGGTCCCTTCGTGGGCGACGCGAGCGTGGCCCCGTTGGGGAAGAAGAGGTCCTCGTCGCCGTCCCCATCGAAGTCGATGAGGGCGACGCCCCCACCCTTGACCTCGATGATCTGCGTCGGCGGAAGCTCGCCGGATGTCGTGATGAAGTCGATGCCGCTCGATGCGGTCACGTCCTCGAGGCGAATGGCGCCAGCTGACGCAACCCCAGCCTGCTGCGCAGCGCGCTGCGCCTCCTGAGGCGCAGGGGCAGCTCCCAGCGAATCCGCTCGCGCGAGCGCCGACGCCGCATCAGCCCCGCGGTCGACGCGCTCGTAGGCACGCGCGATCTTGGTCCACACCTCAGGCTGGTCGTTGCGGATCGAGAGCGCCTCCTCGTAGAGGTCGACCGCATCGCTGAAGCGGTCGCGCATCAGCGCCACATCGCCAAGCCGCACGAGGACCTTCGCACGTGTCGGCCGTCCAGGCAGTCCGTCGCCGGCCAGATCGAGCGCCCGCTGCAGCGAACTTTCCGCATCGCCAAGCCTGCTCTCCTCGATGGCCACCACACCGAGGCCGAACCACGAGTCATCAGCGGTTGGCACGGCCCCCACATGCGCCTGGAAGTGGCGCTTCGCCAGCGCAAGGTCGCCGAGGTAGTAGTTGGCCCATCCGAGGAAGTGGTCGACCTGGCGCGCCTCGGGGAATGGCTGACCCGACTGCTGGGCCGCGACCAGAAGGTCCCGAGCCTCCCCGTAGCGCTTCTGCTTCTGCACGGCGACGCCGAGCAGGAACTGCGCGCGCGCGCAATCGGGCGACTCGCGAAGCGCCGCCCGCGCCACGACCTCCGCCTGGGGGAACTGCGACGACAGCACTAGCCTCTGGATCACCGGAATGCTCGGGTGATCCGTAAACGAATCCCCCGACACGACCGGTGGCGTCGCACAGGTCGCACTCACGGCGTGGAGGACGATCGCCACCCCCAGCACCCCGCCCAGGAGTCGTGAAATTCTGGCGCGGGGCATGATTTGGCATCCTATTCCCGGACCCCGGGGTGGGCAGTGCCCCTCCTGTGGTCTACATTTGCCCAAGAGGGCCGCCACGGTCCCCGACAGGTTGCGATCGGACCTCCACTCATGGCTCTTGCCATGGTGAGGGTCTACACACCCAGGAGAGATGCACGAGATGACCACGCGTCGATCGCCCTTCAGGTACGGATGCGTGTCATTGGGGGTCGTGACGGTTGTCGCGTGCGTATCCGCATCCTCGGCCACCCCTCCGCTCCAGCCCCGAATGGGGGAGCCGCTCCCGGGGCTCAGCGCGATCGAGCTCGAGCGTTTCTGGATTGGCCGGCAGCTCTACGGCACGCCGCTGACCATCCAGGATGGGCTCGGCCCCATCATGAACAAGTCCAACTGCAGCTCTTGCCACACCAACCCGGTGGGGGGATGGGGCTCTATCGCAGTCACGCACTTCGGCATCGACAACAAGGGAGAGTTCGAGCTCTACCCCGGCGAGTCGCAGTCGCTCTTCCAGCTGCTCGCCGTGTCGCAGGGATGCGCCGAGACGATTCCCGCGGATGCGACGATCGTGAGATCAAGGGTCACCAACAGCTCGATGGCCTTTGGCCTCATCGAGGCGATCCCCGATGCGGCGATCGCCACGAACGCGGATCCCGCAGACGCCAACGGCGACGGCATCAGCGGACGCGTGCACTGGGTGGTGCCGCTTGAGACGCCGGGCGGCGCGGCGCGCGCGGGCCGGTTCGGGTGGAAGGCGCAGATTGCGACCGTGCTCAGCTTCTCCGGCGACGCCGCGCGCAACGAGATGGGATTCACGAACCGGCTCGAGCCCCACGAGAACGCGCCGAACAACGACACCTCGCGCCTCGTCGAGTGCGATCCGGTCGAGGACATCGAGGATCTGGCGGACGCGGAGGGATTTGCGTTCATCGACCGGGTGACCCACTTCCAGCGGTACCTCGCGCCACCGCCGCAGACCCCGAAGTCGGGCATGGCTGGCGAGGCGGTCTTCACCTCGATTGGCTGCGCCAAGTGCCATGTGCCTGAGTGGTCATCCTCGAAGGATGCGTCGCTCGAGGATGCGATCCGCGGCAAGACCTTCCGGCCGTACTCGGACTTCCTGATCCACGACATGGGATTGCTCGGCGACGGCATCCAGCAGGATGACGCGTCGGAGACTGAGATGCGTACGCCCGTGCTGTGGGGCCTCCGCCGCCGCGACCCGATGCTCCATGACGGCAGCGCCGCGGGCGGCACCTTCGAGGCCCGCGTCACTCAGGCGATCATCGCCCATGGCCCGATCGGCGAGGGCGCGTCTAGTGCAGCGGCGTTCGCTTCGCTTGGCGACACAGAGCGAGCGCAGCTGATCGCATTCCTTGACTCCCTCGGGCGCGTCGAGTTCGACCTCGACGGCAACGACACGGTGGACCTCGTGGACTTCGACCTGATGCGGGACTGTCTTGCGGCGGGCGCAGCGAACCCCAACCAGCCGTGCGCTGTCGCGGACGTCGACCAGGACGGCGTCGTGAACGCCCTCGACATGGCGGCATTCGTGACCGCGTTCGATGGCGACGCGACCGACTGCAACGGGAACGGCATCAGCGACCTCGTCGACATCGCGATTGGCGGAATGCCCGACAACGACGGTGACGGGCTGCCGGACTCGTGCGCGGCGTGCGCCGCCGACCTGAGCGGGGATGGGCTGGTCAACGGATTCGACCTCTCGCTGGTGCTCGCTGGATGGGGCAACCCGGGACCCGCTGACGTGAACCTGGACGGAACCACTGACGGACTCGATCTCACCGCCGTACTTGCGGCGTGGGGACCCTGCCGATGAGGAGACACATGCGCCTTCACCTTCCGATCGCGATTGCCGCGGCAGCATGCGCTGCGGGCAGTGCCACAGCCCAGTCGTGGGTCACCTTCTCCAACCAGACCGCCTCCCGGCTCGTGGCGCCCCCGGCGCTCGTCGTCGGCGACAACCTCGAGAAGGACTTCGCGACGGGCGACTTCGACCGGGACGGCGACATCGACATCATCTGCGCACGCAAGTTCCCTGGGTCGATCGAGGGCGGACGCTCCAAGCTTCTGCTGATGAACGAGGATGGGGTGCTTGTGGACCGCACCGCCGAGTACGGGCAGGGAGCGGACGACGCGGCCTCGCGCGGGATGCTTGATGCGACCAACACTCGCGACGTGAAGGCTGTCGACGTCGACAACGACGGCTGGCTCGACCTTGTCACCGCCACCACCATGTCAGACAACGTGAGCGCGATGCTCGGGCAGCCGCGCGTCTACATGAACCTGGGCGACGACGAAAGCGGCAACTGGCGCGGATTCCGGTTCGAGGACGTGCGCATCCCGACCACGGTGGCGAACTCGGGCAACGCGGCCAACCCGCGCTTTTGCGAGCTCGCAGTGGGCGACTACAACGGCGACGGCTACGTTGACCTCTTCTACGTCGACTACGACACGCCCGAGACCTCAGGCACCATCTGCATCGACCTCAACGGGAACGGCACCACGTCCGACCCCGGGGAGTGCAACCAGTCGCCGGGCGAGAATCCCGCGCTCGACTACAACAACCGGCTGCTCTTCAACCGGGGCAACAGTCCCGACGGTCCCGGCCCCGGCTACTTCTTCGACACCGGCACGACCAGCATGACGTCTGCCCAGCTGGCGAGCGAGTTCGGCAACGCATGCGTCGCCGGCGACTTCAACCAGGACGGGCTGATGGACGTCATGCGCGTCAACACGCTCACCGGCGGACAGGATGTGGCAATCATCTACAACCGCGACACCGGCACCGGGCCGGGTCGGTCGTGGACCGGACCCATCTCCGTGTACCCGAACCTTGCGCCGTACGGCCTCGCAACGGGCGACATCAATGGCGATGGCCGGCTGGACTTTGTGGTCGCCGATGACGGCAAGGACCGCTACGCGCTGCACACTGGCAACAACGCCTCGGGGCAGGCGATGTTCTCGATCTCGATCATCAACGACAGCCTCAACGAGTTCGGCAACGCCATCATCATCGAGGACCTCGACCTCGATGGGCGCAACGACGTCATCATCTGCGATGTTGATGCGGACCTCGGGCCCTTCTGCCCCACGACCGGGCGCCGCACCCACTTCTACCGCAACACCGGCGTTGCGGGTGCGCTCCTTGCGGAGCCTCACTCTGTGCTTCCGCTCGCTGACCTTGCGGCCCTCTACGACGTCGCAGTGCTCGACCTCAACGGTGATGGCTGGCCCGACATGGTCACGGGCGGATGCTCGGGCATCAAGGTGTGGATCAACACGCCGCCCCAGAACCTCACGATCACCCTGCGGGATGGTGCGCCTTCATCGGCGGCCCCCGGCGAGTCCGTGTCGTTCCCGGTCTCGATCGTGCCCACTGGCGGCAGCATCCTCGCCGGCAGCGCCAAGTCATTCCACAGGATTGATGGCGGCGCGTGGGTCGAGACGCCGCTCGCCCAAGGTGCATCAGCCACTGAGTTCATTGCCACACTTCCGGGCATCGCGTGCGGACAGATCATGAACTACTACGTGCAGGCGCAGATGAGCCTGCCTGGGAACCCCACCTTCCGGCTTCCCGAAGCCGCACCCGGCCAGGTCTTCAGCCTGGTGCCCACGACCGGCACCGAGGTCGCGTTCACCGATGACATGGAGGCGGACCGAGGGTGGACCGTGACGAACGCACCCGCGCTGACTGCTGGCGCGTGGCAACGCGGCGATCCGGGCGGCACGACGAACTCGGGCGCAATCTGCGAGCCCTATGACGACCGCACTCCGACGCCGGGCGTCAACGCGTGGATCACGCAGATTGCGCTCCCTGGACAGTCGGCTGGATCGAACGACGTCGATGGCGGCCCGACGACCCTGACGTCGCCGGCGATCGCCACCAACGGGCAGAACGCGCGGATCAGCTACTGGCGCTGGTACTACACGTCGACGCTGACCCAGCCTGACCTGTTCGCGGTGGAGCTCTCCGTTGACGGAGGCGCCTGGGTGCGTGCGGAGACGATCACCACCAATGCGGGCGCGTGGACGCGCTCGGAGTGGTCCATCGCCGACTTCGCGGCGCCGGGCGCGAGCGTGCGCGTCCGGTTCATTGCCCAGGACACCGGATCGGCCGGTCTCCTCGAGGCCGGTCTCGACGACTTCGAGGTGGCAATCGGCGTGTGCGAGGGCGCGAGCTGCTCGGCGGACATCAATGGCGATGCGCAGGTGAATAGCGCTGACCTCACGATTGTGCTTGCCGCGTGGGGCTCCGCCGACGATGCGGCAGACCTCAATGGCGATGGTGTCGTGGACGGACTCGATCTCGCGGGCATCCTGAGCGCCTGGGGCAACTGCGACTGAGTTGCGCGGCGACCGGCCTCTGCGACCGCGTCGCCGATCGGATCATGGCTGCCGCTGAAGGGTCACCTTGCGGCGTGGCATGAGGTCGGTGTGGACGCTGACTTCACCGTCCGGCCATCGCACCTTCACCTCGTCGATGCGTTCGCAGGCGCCGAGGCCGAATGTGGCCGTGGCCGGCATTGCCGACTGGTAACTGCGCGCGCCTGACACGGTGCGTCGCTGCACCTGCCCGCACGCGCGAAGCTCGATCTCGGCACCGATCGCCGTAGGGTTGCCCTCCGGCCCTTTCAGGTCGATGGCGATCCAGGCATGCCCCGAATCCTGCTCGTTGAGGAGCACGGCGGGAGGTCCGGACATCTGCGTCATGACGATGTCCTCGTCGCCGTCGCCATCAAGATCGGCGACCGCGAGGGCGCGGCCCACCCAAGGCGAGCGGAGCGCGCAGCCGTCCGCACGTGGCATCTCCGCAAGCACGGGCGCTGCCCCACCACGTACGCGCGAGGTGTTGAGAAAGAGCTGGCCTCGCTGCGCGAATGCCTGCGATGGAAGGAACCGGCTGACGTCCGGCTCAAGGTGGCCATTGGCCTGCACGAGGTCGATATGGCCGTCGAGGTCGGCATCGGTGAATGCGAGCCCGAACGTGAGCACGGCCCGGGTGGGCGCTGCGATGCCCTCGATGACCGCATCGTCGCTGAATGCCGGCGTGCGGCCACGCGAGACATAGAGGGAGTCGGGCTCGTTGGCGAAGTTTCCGACGGCAATGGCAACGTCCTCCGATGCGCGCAATGCGGGATCGCTGCGGAGCCACGCTGCATCGATGCCCATTGCGCCCGTGGCCGCCCCGTGACGGTCGTAGGCGATGCCGGATCGGCCACCCGCCTCGGCGAACCGGCCGCTCCCATCGTTGAGGAGGAGGAAGTTGGCCACCGTGTCGTTGGCCACGACGACGTCCATGTCGCCATCACCGTCGGCATCGAGGATGCATAGCCCGAGCGACTTGGCGACGGGCACGCCCGTGGACGGGTTGCGCACCTGTACGCCACTCTCGGTCGACACGTCGGTGAAGCGCCCACCGTCATTGCGAAGGTGCACCAGGTCGAGACCCTCGTAGCCGGTCGGCGGACCGTAGGCGCGCCGGGTGCCGTCGATGCGGTAGTCGACGAGTGCGTCAATCTCCGGCGACCAGCGCACGTACCGCGCGAGGATCAGGTCAAGGTCACCGTCGCGGTCGGAGTCAAGGAATGCTGCCGACGTGAACCACGCCGAGTCCGGATCGGCGGCGATCGTGCCGAGCCCGGCACGATCGGTGACATCCTCGAATCGGGGCTTGCCGGGTGCACTGCGATTGAGGAGGAGCGCAACGCGACCGACACCCGCCACAAGGATGTCCTCGCGTCCGTCGGCATCGATGTCACCCACAGCGACACCCGTGCCATACATGGGGATTGACAGACCTGCCTCGCCCGTGACGTCGGCGTAGCGCATGCCAGCGCCCGACGTGCCCCTCAGCAGCACGATGCCGGAGCGTGCGCCCGAGCCGCTGCGCGGCTCGCTCTCGAAGGGTGCGCCAGTCCACTCGCAGGAATCGGTGAAGATGAGGTCGAGCGCACCGTCCCCGTCCGCATCAAGGACCGCCACTCCCCCGCCGAGCGCATCCGGAAGCAACCGCCCCTCGGGATCGGCGAGGCCGCGAGTCCAGGTGATGCCACCCTCTTCGGTGATGTTGCGGTAACGCACCGTGGAACCGAACCGCTCGCGAACCGGACGCGCCGTCGCGGCAGCGTCTGCCGGAGGAGGCACCGTGGCGCTCGTCTGGCGCGGCGCCGGTTGCTGGGAGCGCCACATGACGATCGCACCAGCCGCGAGCGCGGCAACTCCAAGCACCGCGAGCGAGCGGCGGAAGGCCTGGTTGATGAGTTCGGCGCCCTCTCCGTCACGGGACGCGGTCAAGGCGCAGCTCCCGCCATTGCCGTCGGCGTCTTGCGTGCCCTGCCGGCATGCTGGGTCATGGTGCAGGCTCCGCGATGGGCGAGAGCGTGTAGAGCGTGATCGGATCCGCTGCGCGCGCGGCGGCCGGGTACCGCTCTCGCGCGAGTCGGATCGCGCGGTCGCGAGCGTTGTCGTCCACCCGGTAGCGGTCGTGCTCTCGCATCGCACGGCCGGCCGCTGCCGTGTCGCCGAGCTCCGACGATGCCTGCGCCAGCAGGTACCACGCCGACACGCTCTCGGGGTCTGCTGCCAGCGCACTATCGGCGAGCGCCTTGGCGCGCTCACAGTCGCTGCGCATCCGCGCGCGGACAACCTGGTCGGACTCCGCAGCCACACGGTCCCGGCGCGCCCTCTCAAGCAGCGTCTCGCCAAGCGATACGGCAACACGCTCGTCGCGGCTGAAGTCGAATCCCCGCTCGGCCGCTGACGGGAATGCGCTAGCGAGCACTGCCTCAAAGTCGGCGATCGCCTCGTCGAGCGCGCCATTCTGCCGGTTGAGCACCCCTGACCAGTAGCGCACTGCCCATGGCCACGCAGGTGCTGGCGCCGCCGATGCATCAATCAGGTGCTGGCGCGCGTCTTCGAGCCGGCCCTCCTTGAGCGCGGTTCGCGCTCGCCCGAGCATCGCTGCCCCCGAAAGGTCGGAGGAGTCGCCAGTCGCATGGGCCGCTGCAGCGGAGAACGCATCATCTGCCTGCCGCAGGTCGCCCTTGATGGTGCCTCGCTCGCCTTGACGGAAGAGCGCAATCCCGTAGTCGTACCACCGCTCTGCGGTGCTCGGTCCCTCAGGCGCGCCATCCGAGGTTCGACCGGATGGTCCATCGGGCGCAGCAGCCGCGTCCGCATCTCCCTCTGCTCGTGAGCCACTGCGCACCCCGGTCCCTGCAACGCCGGTCCCTACGCGGATCACGCGCTCGGCCTGCGCGACGGTGGCCACCGTAAGGTCATTGCGGCGATCGCCGCCGTACACCTCGCGCCAGTAGGTGGCGTCGAACTTCCGGTACTTCATCGTGGCACGGACCGTGAGCGGCCCCTCGTCCGCAGGCGTTTCGAACGCGTAATGCGTCACGTCCGCCGCGCCCGCAGGGACCTGGTTGCTGTAGAGCGTCACGAAGATGTCCTGCACATTGCGACGCTCGATGCGCTGGCCATCGCGGTCAATCACGAACGAGTTGAAGAACTTGCTCCATGGATTGACCGCACCCTCCGCGGACATGTCGCCGGATCGGGCAAGCAGGCGGCCGTTGGCATCGGAGATGGCCACTTCCAGCCACACCTCGTTGCTGTCTGCGGTGCCTTCGGTGAATGTGTGGCCGACTGCGAGGTTGCGCACCACCACCTCAAGGACATGGGGAGCCGAGGGTTGCAGCGCATCCGACTCGGAAGGCGACACGACGAGCGGGCCATCGACTGCACCGCCACGTCGCACGCCGATGATGTCCACGCGCATGGACTTCTCGAGCACGGCCTCGCACTCGGCGACGGTCCGCTCCGCATCAGGCAGGTCCGCCAGCGCGGGAATGGCCGTGTTCGCGGCGGCGAACGAGTGGCTGAGGGACGCCAGCGCTCCATCAGTCCCGCGCGGCTTGGATCCGAAGTCGCCGCTTGGGTGCGCAGGCATGTGGCATCCGTTGCAGTTGGATTCCGCGCGTGGGGGCCATCGCCATGACTGCACCCCGAATCCGCTCCATCCCGAGAGGCGGAAGCTGTCGTAGTGGTTCTGGCCACGCATCCACCGGTAGTCGTTCAGCGGTTCGGGCAGGAAGACCTTGTGGCAGGTGGAGCAGAACTCGGCGGAGCGGTGCACCTCGGGCTTCAGGTAGGTGCGCGCGTGAAGCGAGGGGCGTGCCTTGACGAGCTGGCGGTTGAGCCATGCGCCGATCCCGTCCTCTGCCGACTCGAAGGGATAGGGCGCAGGCTCGGCGATCGTGAAGTCCGCGTTGCCGCGCACGCCGACCTCAGTGATGGCATGGCAGGCCACGCAGGTGATGCTCGCCGAACCCATGGGGTCGTGCGCAGCGTCGTAGTCAGGGTCATCCCATCGCGTGTCCTCGAACGCTCCAGAGAGGAACGGCACGGGATCATGGCACCCCGCGCAGAAGTTGGCGTCCTTGACCGATCCCTCGCGCGCGAATGCACGGCGCCGTGTCTCCCGCACGCTGAATGCGTACATCGGGTTGTTGAAGCTGCTCGCTGCGTGCGCAGACCTCGCCCATGACGCGTGCACGTCGGCGTGGCACTCGAGGCAGTAGTCGTTTCGCATCAGCGACTCGGCGGACAGGAACTCGCCATGCGCGGTGCGTACAAGCGAGGGCTCGAAGTAGGTCGCGCCCTGACGCGGAGCGCGGGCGTCATGACCGCGCGGATCGAGCCAGTGCAGCCCCACCATGGCGGCTGCGCCGATCACCGCGAGGGCAGACCACCCTGCACCCGTACGCCAGCGAATCGGCGGGCCCGCGAGCCGGTGCAGCAGGAACATCCACACCATCGCCGCAGGCGCCGCGACGTGCAGCCACATGATCCAGGACCGCGCGTCTGGACCCTCGACCGTGACCACACGGCCCCCGAACTCGATGCGAGTCAGCAGGATGCCGGTGACGATGGTGGCGATGCCCGCCGTCGCCGTTGCGAGCCCAGCCCGCACCGCGCTGCGGTTGGGGCGGCCAACGGCGCGCCGAAGGTGCCCCACCACAAACCACAGGAATGGGATTGCAAGGCCGATGCCGAGCACCAGATGGCCAAGGAACATCCAGATCGTGAAGGTGTTCTCGAGCGGCCTGCCCGTGGCATGCGACGCGAGGGATACCGCACCGAGGTAGGCCGAGTTCACCACCAGCAGCGCGAAGGCCGCCATCATCACCGCAAGCAGGCGGCGCAGTGACTTGCTCAGGACGGGCCGGGATGACACTGCGCTGCAGGATAGGTCAGTCGCGCCCGCCCTCGATGCGCGTGTTGAACTGCGTCATCAAGCCACGTGCAGAAGCTGAAGGTCCCGCACCATCGCGGGATGGCAGCGGATCGAGTCGCGCTCCCCCTCGTGTGAGGGGATCCATGTCCTTGCACCACCCCTCGACCTCGAGCACCCAGACCCTTATGCCTGCGGACATCGAGGTCGGCATCGCAGTGCCCGAACCGGCAGATGCAGCGCGCACTGGATCCGCGCGCACGCCAGCGGCCGCGAACGACAGCCGCACCTCCTCGCCGGCTGCGAAGATCGCGGACGCGTCATCGGCCGCATCGAGCAGCGGCGAGCAGTCGATGCCGAAGGCCGTGTACTGGCCCGGCTGCGTCCGGCAGTCCCAGAGCGGCGCGCGGCGACCATAGTCGTAGTCGGGTCGCCGCTGCGGATGCGGAATGCGCGCGGCGAAGCCGGCATCTGACACTTCCGCGTGCACGAGCGGATGCTCGGTGCGCGCCGCACCGTCGCAGGGCTCGCTCCACGCGATGGCAACCGCATCGACGTAGAGCTCGACAGTGGTGCGCAGACGGAGCGCCGTGCATCCTGCAGGGATCGCCTCGCGCGGAATCGGGAAGCTGCACTGCCGAGGCATGCCGGCGGGGTAGCCGTACTCCGTCACCAGCGGCACCCACTTCCGGGTGGCGGGGTCAAGAGCCTCAAGTGTGGGCGTCTGCGCGGGCGCGTTGGCCTGCCACATTGAGAAGTTGGTGGTGCTGTATGGGTACTCGACCCAACCGTCCATGATCAGCATTGGTTCGCCGGGCGACTCGTCGATCGCGCGAGGGAAGGCGAGCTCAAGTGTCCACTCACGCGCAAGGCGGCCGATGAATCGCGGATCAGCAGGACCTGGGTCGGCTGCGTGGAAGTCTGCCGCAGCCACGTCAGCGGTCACATCGCGCGCTTCGCGCGATGCCGCTTCCCCGCGCTCCCGAGCGGCCTGCAGGTCCGCGTCGCCCGCGAGCGCGGCCGACGAGCTTGCGGTCACGGGACGCATGAGCCGTTCGGTGCGGTAGAAGCGCGGTTCCCCTGTCGGCTCGGGCCCGTGGATGCCCATGCGCTCATCGAGCGTCATGGACCATCCATCAGGCAGGTCCCATGCGACGAGCCGCGCCGCATCGAGGTAGCACGCCTCCTCCATCGGCTCGCCGAGTCGGATCTCGTAGACCCGCCTGCCGCGCGCATCTGTGCGTGGCGCGATCGCGTCACCCATTCCAAGCATCACGCTCTCACGCGGCCGCGGCGGACCGTGCACGCCCGCAAGCCTGCCTGAACCCTCGCGCTCTATGCCGGCGAGGTACCCGATGCCGCCCACACCAAGACAGTCCGTGATGAACCGGTAGCGCATGCCGTCCCACGCGAAGATCACCGGGCAACTTGAGATCTGGCGCTGCGTCTCCGTGATCACCTGCCGGCCCGCACTCACCGGAGTCTCCGTCTGCGTCACGCTGTCAGGCCAGTCGATGCGCATGAAATCGCCGCGCGTGGCGCCTCCGAACCCGATCACGACGGGCTCGAGCGACTGGCCGCCGCCAAGAGCTCCTGCCGACCATGGAAGCTGCTGCACGCCGAGCCACTCGCCGCCCACGCGCACATCCGCGCGAGTGCCGATGCCGCTGGCGTTGGTGCGCATCTGCTGCGCCGGATCGGTGCGCCCGCGGAACGACACCGTCGCCATCGGCAAGCGACCTGGTCCAGGCGGCAGCCACTGCATCGCACCACCAGGCACACCACCAGGCACGTTGCCGCCCTTCACGACTGCCACCCCAAGCCCATCCACGATGAACGGGACCTCGCTGCGGTAGCCAGCGTCCTGTCCCATGCTGATCCAGTCCACAGTGCTGCCAAGCGCATCGTGCACCATCACGAATGACTCGCGGCCCCGCACGATCTCGGAGATCACGCTTCGGTCCGGCACCCCAGTGACCAGGATGCTGGGCTGACCGGAGCCGACCACATCCACGACGGCAAGCGATTCCGCCATGCCGATCGGTGTGACCGCGATGCGGCGAGGCGCACCCCCAGCCGCCAGCGGACCGAAGTCCCACACCTCGAGGTCCTCACCTGGCCTCGGGCCGAACCGAGGCTGCCACGCAAGTGCAGCGAGGCCTGGTGCACCGTCACCCGGTCGCAGGAACCCCACCATCGACGTGGCATGCATGTCGGCAATCGAAGCGCAGCGCGGATCGATGCGCCAGTTCCACAGCTGGTCGTTGAGCAGCACGGCAGTCCTTGCCGTGGCGAACCTGCCGGTCGTGCAGATGAGGTCGAGGTCGCCATCCTGGTCCACATCAAGTGCCGCAAGCGCAACGACACGGCGCAGGGCCGTGTCCTGAGCGCTGTCGTCGTCGCGCACCGACAGGTCACGGCGCTCGAAAGTGCCGTCAAGCCGGTTGTAGAGGATGGCCAGGCCACTCTCCTGCGCAACCGCGATGTCGAGATCGCCGTCATGATCGAGGTCCGCCAGCAGCTTGAGTGCAGCCCATGCGTCGTCGATGCCGCCAAGCTCGACTGCAGCCTCGGTCCACACGCCAGCCTCACGCTGCCGGAGCAGCACCAGTTCCGATCGCTTGGGCTGTGGGGATGCTGCCGTGCCGTTCGCATCTAAGTTCGTGGCGTCGGGCTTGGGCGCCACCTTCCGCAGCAGCACCGCATCGACGCGGGTGTCGTTGTCGATGTCGCCCCACATGGCCCCCGTGAGGTCGAACCGCTCAAGCGGATGGTCCTTGGCCAGAATCCAGCATGGCATCGGCTCGCAGCCAACGGTGATGCGCGACTCCGGTCGCGGCACAGCTCGGGGCTGCCCATCTGCCGATGCTCCAGTTTCGTAGGGCTGGTCGGCGATATCCCAGACAAGGTCCTGCAGCCCATCTCCATCGAGGTCCACCCGGCCCACCAGCGCGTGCCACTCGTTGCCGTGGTCGAGTCCGGCCAGCGGCATCGGCGAGAGCGCGCCAAACGCAGGTCCTTGGGGCATCACGTTCGGGGCTGCGGCCTCGGGCAGCACCACCTCGCCGAGCGCACCCATTCTGGTGTACTTGAACTCGGCAATGGCCGATCGAGGAGAGCGCGCAAGGGCCTCGAAACGCTCGAGCGCCTGGGCGGCGCCGGTCTCGTCGCCTGAGCGAATCTTCAGGCGCTGAAGTCCAAGCTGCGCACTCCTCAGGAGCGGGTCGAGCTGGGCGGCGCGCTCGTACCAGGGCATCGCCTGCGACTCCTGCCCCACCTGCTCGAGGCACTGCGCCGTGTAGTAGGCAGCGTGCGCATCGCTAGGGCTCGCCTCAGCCGCACGCCGGAAGTGCACGAGCGCATCCGCAGGTCTCCCGAGGTAGAGCTGCGCCAGCCCGGCGCAGTAGTCCGCGCGCGAATTGCCTGGATCGCTTGAGAGAAGTTGCTTGAGGAGAACCAGTGCACGCTCCTGCGCCCCATCCCCGCTCTGGTTGAGGATTGAGATCGCAAGATCGAGCTTCGCGTCACGGCTCTCCGGGTTCGCCGCGAGCGCCCGGGCGAATGTCGCCTCCGCCGCGGTGAAGTCGAACTGACCCATCTGCGCAGCGCCTTCGTTGAGGGCTGCGACCAGCTCCGCGGTCGGTGCTGGAGCCTCGCGCGCGCCACCTCCACCCGTGGGGTCGCAGGCTGCCAACGCAGCAAGTCCGGCCGCCACCGCGCATGTTGCCACCGGACCCACGGTGCGACCGACTCCTCCACTCACCGCCGTCCTCCCGCGGCGCGCCGACCGGCATCGATGCGCGCCGTGTGAGAGTCGATGGTGATCGGGTGCTCGCGCGCCCGAGGCATCACCGTGCGCGACATGTAGTCGTAGGCCTCGGCGCGCAGGTGGGCGCGCATGTCATGGCCTCGGCGCCTGTGCCGCTCGGCGCGGAGTGCGCCGATGTCGATCGGCGCGACGACGATCTTCTCGCCAGGACCAGGATCCGCCTGCGCCAGCACGCGACCGTCGAAGTCCACCACCATGGATCCGCCCGGCCAGCTGAACGCCGGGTACTGCTCGAGCGTCGCTCCCTGGTTGGCGGCCACCACGAACAGCGTGTTCTCCGCGGCGCGCGCACGGTTGAAGAGCGTCCACCAGTCCATGGGAGGCGTTGCACCCCACGGATCCATGTAGGCGCTCACGCGGATCGCAACCTCGCAGCCGGCGAACGCAAGCTGCCGGATCGTCTCGGGGAAGAGCCAGTCGTAGCAGATGGCGCATCCGATCGCGCCGATCTCGGTGTGCGCCACCGGGAAGCACTCCGCGGGCGTTGCACCCACATCATGCGGGCTTGCGTGCACCTCCCACGGGATCCAGGGGTTGACCTTGCGGTAGCGGCTCAGCACGCCATCGGGCCCAATGAGCAGCGTGGTGTTGAACGCGATGTCCGGGTGCTCGGGGTCTCGCTCGATGAATGTGCCTGTCTGGATGTAGCAGCCGTGCTTTCTGCAGAACGCCACGTAGCGGTCCACGTGCTCGTTGGGCAGCTCCACGGCGAGGTGCTTCAGCAGCTCAGGCACCGTGAGGTACACGGGCGCCGCGTGCGCAAACTCCGGGAACGCCACCAGCCTGATGTCATGGAACGGCGCGTACGCCGCGATCGCCCCCTCGGCCATCGCGAGCATCCGGTCGACGCGCGATGCGATCTCAGACCGCTTCTTGGGGCATGGGAAGGCCGTCTGGATCGCCGCCGCGTAGTAGCGCATGGGGTGAGCGTAACGCGATGCGCCGAACGGCCACGCGTCACTCGGGAGCGGCCCCGGAGGGGCTCACGACCGCTCGTCGATCCACGCGGCCTGGATGGCCTCGAGGATCCGCTCGTTCGACGGGTGACCAGTCTTCTCGGCGAAACCCGGCAGCGCAAGCACCAGCGCACGCAGCTCCGGGAAGGAGATCCTCATCGGGTCCGCGCCGGGATGCGCATCCTCGAGCGCCTCCGCAATCTGCTGCACGTCAAGCCAGTGCATGAGCGCACCCGCACATTCAGTGCGGGATCTCCTTCACGGCATTGCGGTTCCAGCTCGGCACACGCACCACGATCGGTCCCGGGCCGGTGATGTCGCACTGGCACGAGAGTCGGCTCGTGCGCTTGAGGCCGGGGGCCTCCTCCACACGGTCGTCTTCCGCCTCGTCGGATGGCTTGAGGTGCTCCATGCCTTGCTCGATGTAGACGTGGCATGTCGAGCATGCGACGACGCCGCCGCACGCGTGCTCGATGTTGATGCCGTTGTCGAGCGCCACCTCGAGGATGGACTCTCCCTTCCCTCCCATGAGCTTCCACTCGGTGCGGTCGGTGCCCGTGAGGCCCTGAGGGTCCTCAAGGCGAAAGGTGATGGGGACGATGGGCGGTCCGTGCTCGTGTCCGTCTCTCTTGAGATGCATGGGGCAGGAAGCATAGGTGCGCGACTACGATGGGCAAATGTCGAGCCCCACGTATGGGTTTGCGCCCGTGACGCCAGAGCGGGAGTCCGTTCCGGACCCCCTGGCGTCCACAGCACCCGCCTACGCGCGGGCGGCCAACCGCAACTGGAAGGTCCAGCCCTACGACGCGAGGCTGGCCTACCGGGCGCTACACCGATCGGGAGTGCCCTTGCCCGCCCCGCTCGCGTGGACTGCGCCGCCATCGCCCGCCAGGACACTTGTTGACGGGATGACGGTGAAGTTCACGCTGCCCGTGGAGGGCGGCCTCGAGACCGAGTCGGTGCTGATCCCGATGCCCCACCGCGATGGCTCGGTGACGCGCACACTCTGCGTCTCGAGCCAGGTCGGATGCGCGATGGGGTGCACCTTCTGCGAGACGGCGCAGATGGGCCTCATGCGCCAGCTCACGGTGCGCGAGATCGTGCAGCAGCTGCATGTCGCCCGTCACATGGTGGCGTGTCCCGAGTCAGGCCGTACCGGCATGGCCGTGAAGAACATCGTCTTCATGGGGATGGGCGAGCCGATGGACAACCTCGACACCGTGCTCGCCGCGGTCGAGGTCATGTGCGACCACGACGGTCCCGCAGTGCCCGCGCAGAACATCACGATCTCGACGGTGGGCCGTCTTGACGGCATCCGGAGGCTTGGCGACTTCATCAGCCGGCATGGATTCCGCAAGCTCAACCTTGCGGTGAGCCTCAACGCCCCCAACGACGCCATCCGCTCGTCCATCATGCCCATCAACCGCTCTGCGCCGATGGGTGCGCTGAGGGAGGCGCTCGTCGCGTTCCCGATGCGCAAGAGCGCCGCCATCTGCGTGGAGTATGTGCTGATTCCAGGCGTGAATGACGCGCCTGAGCATGCGGACGAGGTGTGCGCATGGCTCCGCGGGATCCGCTGCTCGCTCAACGTGATCCCCTACAACCCGCGCCGCGACTCGCCGTGGCGCGCCCCGACCGAGGGCGAGATTGACGCATTCCTGTCGCGGTGCATTTCGAACGGCCAGTTCACCAAGCGCCGCGGCACGAAGGGCCGCGCGGCGATGGCCGCCTGCGGCCAGCTCGGAAACGAGCGCATCAGGCGGCGCAGGTTCGTGCCGCTGGGCGTCGACGCTCCCGCGTCTCCCAATCAGGGCTGACTCGGCTCACCAGTGACCGTGCTGCGGGAGCGCGGCGCAGTCGAGCACGATCTCGTGCGGGCGCGGCGCCCGCGGCGACGTGCCGATCGAGAACACGATCCGCCGCGAGGGGTCGCGGCGCGCAAGCCACGCCTCCGTCAGGTTGAGGTCGAGCACCTGCAGCGGAGGCATCACGTACTGGCTGTGGGTATTGCCCACAAGGCAGGCTGTGGGCACGTGCACCATGCCCGACGGACGCTCGTCGCCTGGGGAACGCGCGGAGAGCGTCGGCTGGAACGCCACGATCGCGTCGTTCATGGTCCTCGTCGCACTCCACACGACCCCGAAGTGGAGCGCGCGACTGGCGAGCCCGTACGAGCCGATCGCGAACGCGACGGCAAGCGAGAGCGCGACACCGGTCCGCACAGCGACATGCCCCGACAGGTCGCCCACGCGCCACACCGCTGCAATGCCGGCTGCGGCGACCAGCGCACAACCCACGTTGGCCCCAAGTCCGTAGAGCTCCGACACTGAAGGCATCGGGATCGTGGCTGACAGGCTGAGGATGCTTGCGGACGAGATGAACGCCAGCGCGGACCACCGCACGCCACGCACCGACTTCGCATCAAGCGCTGCAGCGCCAACCGCACACAGCATGAGGATGACCATCATCGCCGTGGCCAGCACGGGCATCGCCCTGAGCGCAATCGGGCCATCGGCATCCAGGACCAGGTGGAAGGGACCGATGCCAACAGCACCAGCCATCGAGACCGCCGCATTCACCAGCAGGTTCGTGCCAAACTCCGCCCTGTAGCGAGTGTCCTCGCCGGCTCCAGCGAGCAGGCCGGGAAGCGCGCTCCACGTCCACCTGCACGCGAGGTGCACGAGCGGCAGAAGCGCCACGGGACCGAGGGCCCACGCCGCTCGGAGGCCTGCCGCTCGATTCAGCCGCCCCGCTCGCGCTGCGGCGACTGCAGCTGCGACAGCCAGCCCGAGCGCCCACCCGTAGAAGTTCTCCTTGATGGTGAGCCCAAGCAGCACCGCGATGCCCAGTGCCACCATCATCCACCATGACCCGCTCGGCCGCGCAGCCTCGTCGATCCATCGCCACGCGAGCCATGCGCTCCACGCGCCAAGCGCAGCGCTCCACGTCTGCGAGCACGAGTCCATCTGCCAGACCGACGCCGTTGTCGCGGGCGACAGGATCACGAGCAGCAGCACGATGGGCCAAAGCAGCGGGACCCCCGGGAACGCCTGACGGGCCAGCGCGATGGTGGCAAGCGCCAGGGCCACCAGCCCCGCACCCTGGACGAATGCCACCCACGGGCAGGACAGCGTCACTGGATCGGAGAGGTGCGCCATCAGCACTTCCATCGGTCGGAAGCTGGGCTGCGTGCGCCATGCATCTGCGATGGCATCCCACACCGGAAGGTCGCGCGATGGTGAGCGCACGAACTTGAGGTCATCGTTGGCCATGCACAGGCCGCCGAGCGATCCCCACGCGACCTCGAACGAGATGATGCACACGACCAGCGCCCACATGGCAGGCGCTGCCCAACGCCCAAGGTTCGCGTGCCGCTCAGGATGCGACGGCGTAGCCGTCATGAGCCTCGCTGTCCTCCTCGGCCAGCATCGCGCTCTCCTCAAGCGCATCGCGCTCGCGCAGCCACACTCTCGTCACCATGGCCTGCAGCGCGAAGAGCATGGGGATGCCCCACATCGTGCCCTGCTTGTTTGCCAGGAGCACCTGGTACGCCAGCATGCCCGCAGCCACTGCAACGGTCGACCGGAGGATCCGGTCATCCGAGCACAGGCGGAACAGCCGCAGGGCACTCAGGCCGCTCACGATCAGGCCAGTTGCTGTGAGGGCCACGCCGGGCACGCCGAGCTCGAATAGCGCATCAGCGAACATGACGTGCGAGTACGGCTGGCCACCCGATGCCGACAGCGACGAGAACGCGTAGTAGCCGAGCCCGATCAGGATGGCCAGCGGATTGCTCAGCCACTCGCTGCCCAGCGCAATCACGTTGTTCACGCGGCCGAACGCGCTGCTGTCGCCGTACAGAAGCGCCTCGCCGGAGAATCGGCGCGCCTCAACGCCCTGAAGCTGGGTCGAGATGACGAAGTCAACCACCAGCACGGTGACGCCAACGATGATGGCGCTGGAGATGAACGCACCCACGTTCCTGACCGGCGCCGCCACAGGCACAAAGAGGATCGTGACCATCAGCGCGAACGCAAGCTGGCCACGCGAGCCCGACTTGATGGCGACCAGCACGCCCAGTATGGCCGCCGCTACCCGAAGCGGCAGCAGCGGGAACCCAAGCAGCGTGGATCCGCGCATGGTGGCCGCCACGAGAAGCACGACACCGCCAAGCTCGCCGATGGCGAGCGGATTGCTGCGGACGCCAGTGGCGACTGCGTAGCCCAGGCGCCCGTACAGGCTCGTGAACTCTGGGCTGATCACGATGATGGCGCAGAGCACCATCCCGATCAGCAGCACCGCCTGCTGCGAGATCCGAAGGTCATCGAGATCGCCAATCAGCAGCGGCGCCACAATGATGAAGAGCACGATGTAGGGCACGTTGCCCACGACCGTCTCGAGCCCCTCAGTCCGTCCCGGCGACCAGAGCAGCGAGATGGCAGCCCACGCGAGCAGCGAGAGCGCGCTGACCGTCGCGGCATTCATCCACCGCGAGAACCCGCGCGGGCGGGCGAGGCATCCCTTCACTGCAGCGAAGACCGCCGTGACGCCCACGCCGTAGTTCACCGCCTTGATGCCGAACGCCGACCCGATGAGCCCAGGCGCATGGGCCTGGATGACCTGCTCCATCGGGAACATCAGCACCACGAGCGCGAACGCGAGGGGCGGCCTCAGCGCGCACACCATGCAGCACATCGCGAACGCGGCTAGGAATGCAAGTTCCATCTGCAGGACTCGGTAGCGGCAAAGCCTACGATACGCGCCCCATGAGGGTGATCCACGCGCTTGACACGCTTGACCCTGCCGATGGCGGTCCGCCGCAGGTTGCCATCCGTCAAGCATCGGCTCTTGCCGCCCTCGGGGTTGAAGTGTCGCTGCTGCACTGCGAGCCCGACCCCTCAAGGCGAGATGCGATCGATGCGATGCTCGCGCAGGTGCCAGGCCACGAGCGGGTGCCGGTCATCGAGCTGCCGCGCAAGGCGATCTGGCGCATGGCAGGCCGTATTGCGCTCCGTGACCTGCCGTGCCTCGGCGGCGCCGACATCGTGCACCTTCACCAGGTGTGGCACCCGATGGTGAGGGGCGTCGCCCGGGCTGCGCGGGCGCTTGGGACCCCCTACGTGATTCGGCCTGCGGGTTCGCTCTCGCGGTGGATGCTCGCCCAGAAGGCGCTCAAGAAGCGGCTTGGCCTCGCGATCGGCTACCGGCGCATGATCCGAGGGGCCGCATTCCTGCAGGCCCTCAACCGCGACGAGGCCGACGAGATTGCGCATTTCCGGCCCGGCGTCCCCGTGGAGATCGTCCCCAACGGCATCTTCCCAGAGGAGCTTGCTGACCTGCCCCCGCGCGGGTCGTTCGCGCAGCACTGCCCCGCCATCCGTGGACGGCGCTTTGTGGTGGCGGTGGGTCGCCTGCACTACAGCAAGGGATTCGATGTCCTGCTCGAGGCGTTCATCAGGCTTGCGCGCAGCAATGCGGACCTTGACCTTGTCATCATCGGGCCAGACTCGGGCATGCGCGAGGCGCTCGTCCGTAGGGCCGCGGAGGCCGGGCTCGGGGAACGGCTTCACCTTCCTGGCGCGATCTACGGCAAGGCCAAGTTTGCCGCACTTGTCGATGCCGACTGCTTCTGCCTTCCGAGCCACCACGAGGCATTCAGCAACGCCATCGTCGAGGGACTTGCCTGCGGCCTTCCCTGCGTGATCTCGCGCGGCGCGCACTTCCCCGAGGTGGCGCTCGCCGGAGCAGGCCAGATTGTGGAGATCGACGCAGGGCAGGTGCACGCCGCCCTCGAGCGCTACATCTCCGACGCCTCGCTGCGCCGCGACGCGGGCGCCAAAGCACGTGCGCTCGCGCACTCATACCTGTGGCCCGAGATCGGTGCGCGGCTGCGCGAGCTCTACACGCGGTACGGACGCCGCTAGAGCCTCGTCACGCTCCACTTCGCGAGCATCAGCAGCGACAGCAGGTGCTCGCCGCAGTCCACCGATCCGGAGCGGTGCCGCGCGAGGTCCTCGAGCGCCACCTGCGGATCGACCATTCCAGCCTCGCGCACCTCCCGTGACGAGAACACGGAGTGCGCGAAGTCGTGCAGCGCCCCCCTCATCCACCCGTCTACCGGCACGGCGAATCCTCGCTTTGCGCCCGCGATGACCTGCGGCGGCAGCCGCGGACGCATCGCCTCCCTGAACAGCACCTTGGTCCTGCGTCCCTGCACAAGCGCGTGGGCAGGCAGCGTCGCCACGTAGTCCACGAGATCCTCATCAAGAAGCGGCACCCGCACCTCAACCGACTCCCGCATGCTTGCACGGTCCACCTTTGGCAGGAACCTGTCATGCAGCTGGGTCGCCACGTCGGTGCGGATCGCGCGCGTCACCGGATCCACCGCCCGCAATCCCTCCCACAGCCCTCTGTAGTGGCCGATGGGATCGGCACGTCCAACAGCGTCCCGCAGCGCTGGACCGAGACCTCGCACCGCGGGCATGTCAGGGGAGCACGGGCTGTTGAGTGCGGCAAGCACGCAATCGGCTGGCATCGCCATCGCCGCCGCGATCCGCCTGAGCTTGCGCGCCCGACGTCCCGGCATCACGGCCAGCAGCGAAGACGCAACCAGCCACAAGGCCCTTGCGCGCTTCGCCCACAGCACGCGGCTGTACGTGGCATATCCCCCGAAGACCTCGTCTCCGCCGTCACCCTGCAGCAGCACCACGGCATGTGCGCGCAGCAGCCTGCAGGCCATGGCGATCGGCACGCCCGCGGCATCCGAGAATGGCTGGTCATGCGCATCGAGCATCGCCTCGATCTCGCCGGGCAGCGATCCTTCCGGCATCGAGACTTCCTCGAGCGCGAGGCCAAGATGCCTCGCCGTTTGCCGCGCACCGTCAACATCCCCCCGGTTCGCCGCACCGAAGCTGATCGTGAATGCGCGGATGTCGGCACGGGACGATGCGGACGCCGCAATCGCGCCGGAGTCGAGGCCACCGCTCAGGAGCAGGCCCATCGGACGCTCCGACTCGAGCTGGCGGTGGACCGCCTGGTCCACAAGCGTGCGGATCCGCTCGCATGCGTCGGCAGGAATCTCCGGATGCGGTGCAGGAAGCGAGCCGACCGACCACCACACCGCAGTGCGCACATTCCCCGCCTCCCAGCACAGCGCCGATCCAGGTGGCACCTGCCGGATGTGACGGTACGCCGTGGAGCATCCAGGCGCCGCACGAAGCAGCCGGTACGAGATGATGGCATCCGCATCGGGCGCAGGGTCGACCATCCCGCTTGCGAGCACTGACTTGATCTCGCTGCCGAAGACGATTGCGCCTCCGGCGCCCACGGAGTGGTACATCGGCTTGATGCCGAGCCGATCGCGCACGAGCCACACCTGCCCTGTCCGGTGGTCGTACGCCGCGAACGCGAAGATGCCCCTCAACTGGGGCAGGACCGCAGTGCCCTGACGGGCCCACGCCTCGACGAGCGCGCGCGTGTCGCCATCCTCGGCGTCTTCGCGCGAGGCGAGATCCCTGTAGTTGTAGATCTCGCCATTGAAGGCGATGGTGACGCTGCCGTCCCTGCTGGTCATTGGCTGCGCACCGCGCGGCCCGCATGCGATGATCGCAAGGCGTCGGTGCCCGAGCGCCACGCGACCGTCCGGCGAGACCCATGCACCTTCGGCGTCAGGTCCCCGGCGCTCGAGCGCATGCGTCATGCGACCGATGCGGTCACTCGCGTCGGTCACGCCATCGGCCGACGCAATCCCTGCAACGCCGCACATACCCGAAGTCTAACTGCCCCAATCTGCGTTCAGCGGGACGTGACGAAGCGGATGGCATCCACGAACCCCTGGACCATCGCGGGCAGGTTCCGTCCTCCTGGACCGCTCACCGTCTGCAGCGCGCCATCCGACAGCGACGCGCGCATGCTGCTGTCGTCGAGGATTCGCGCGCAGCATGCCACCAGGTCTTCGAGGCTCCCATGGCGGTACGCAAGCCCGTTACGCCCGGGCTCGAGGCACTCGACCTCAGGCATCTGGATGGCGGCGCTGTCCGTCGTGACCACGGGAAGCCCGTACCCGAACGCATGGAAGATGGAGAGACCGAGGGCTCCGGGATGGATGAGGAGATCCGCGCTCAGTGCCCATGGCGCGATCGCCGAGTCGTCGTAGAGGGCACCCGCGAGGCGGACGGCATCGCCAAGCCCCTCCTCGCGAATGCGCCGTTCGATGGCAGGACGCTCGCTGCCGTCACCGATGAACACCAGGCGCAAGCGGGGCCGCTCGCGGCGCAGGCGTACCAGCGCATCGATCGCCGCCATCGGCATCTTCTCCGGCTCGAGGCGCGACAGGTAAAGCATGAAGGGCGCGTCGCCGATCCCCTGCTCGCGCCTGAAGTCCTCGAGTCGGGTTCCTTGCCGCCAGTGCGCGCGCGCGGCGGCGATTGGCGCCTGGTCGATGGCGTTCGGCGCCACGAAGAGCTTTCGGGAATCGATGCCGGCGTCGAGAAACCTCTGTCGCCCGCGCGGCCCGTAGAAGAGGCCTGCATCGGCGCTCCGGAAGGACATCATGCGCAGCCGGTGCCCCATGCGGTCGTGGTGGGTGCCGAACCCGTGGCCCCAGATGATGACCGGGCTGCGCCGCAGCGCCAGTGCGGCGAACATCGCCGGAGAGCGCACGTTGTCGGTGATGATGACGGCATCGAAGCCGGACCTCACCGCGCGAACTGCAGCGGGCTGCAGCACGAGGCCGTAGCGCTCCGCGTACGACGCGTGCCGGAGCGTGAACACGTCGCTGTGCGCAATGCCTGAGATGCTCCCGAGAGGACCGCGGAGGCTTGCCCACACCTCAAGCTCGATGCCCGGCTGCCGCGAGAGCATCTCGAAGACCGGCACGCGGTAGTGCGGCACGATCGGCTGGAGGATGCATACGCGCACGGGCATGGTCGCACTCTATCGGCGCTCCGGACGCGGCCGCGTCACGATTGGCCACGCCACGATCGGCCTTGCCACGACTCCGCCACAGCCGTCACTGCGCGGCGATGCCGGCACGGCTGGCATCAACCGACGTGCGCAGCTCGAGCGACGACCGCGCATCCGTGCTCCGGATGATGATCGCCTGGTGCACGAAAGGCTCCTTGACGGCGTCGGGCCACTGGACCTGCTCAACCTCGATGGGCGACTCGGAGGTGATCTGCATCATGACACCAGGCCACGTGACTCGCCACCCGCCCTTCATCTCGGTGATCGTCACCGGCGCATTCGCGCCCGTGTGGAAACGGAAGAACTCTGTTCCTGCCGGTGCCTCGGCCTCAAGCTCGACGCTGTCCGTGATCAGTGCACGTCCGGACGCCTGCCACTCGACCTGGCGCCGGCATGAGCGCACGCCCTGGTAGGCCGCAGTCGTGTCGACGAGGACCTTCCCGCCAGCCTGGTCAAGTCGCTCGACGGTGATGGGCGCGCTGACCGCGCGGGCACGCGGCGTGAGCTCGCCAATCTGCATGATGCCATGGCCAGCCGCGCGTGCGTACTTCTCCTCCATGTCAGCGGCGCCGTAGTCGGGCGTGCCGCATTCCATGAGGATGATCCTGTCGCCGCTGTAGATGCTCACCTGCCCCTGGTCACGGTGCCCGTGGCTGTCGTTGGGGCTGCCGCCACGCACGAAGAGCGCAAACGCAGTCTGGGGCTGCGAGGGGGCCTCCCACGCTGACCTCCAGACGACCTGCTGCTGGGACTGGAAGTGCGCGAATGTCGGCAGGTACTCGGGCGATGCTGTGCCGAGGCTCGCGAGCGCGGCCGCATAGCGGACACCGGCGATGCTCGAGTTGCCCGCTGGGTGAAGCGTGCTCATCACGCGGAGCGCCCTCGGATCGCCCGATCCGAACGCCGCGTTGACGACGCTGCCGAGCGGCGTGGACACGGCCCAGCTGGGCAGTGCGGACATCCGCGAGTCATATGTGTTGACCAGCTGGCGGCCTGGCATCAGCATCTGCGCGAACCACGACCAGCAGTTGCCCACGAATGGGTTCTCATGGCAGCGGAGATCGCCGTTGGAGCGGAGGTCGTCGAGCGCCTCGAACAGCATGCCAACGGTCATGTTCGCGTAGCTGACGCCCTCCATGAACGCTCCATCGGAACCCTGCATGGCCAGCGATGCGGCGAGGTTCTCGACGCCGAGGTTGTAGGCGGGAAGCAGCTGCGGGTCGGAGAGGTACAGCGTTGCCTTGATGAGGCCGACGCACGGCTCGATCCACTGGTTTGACTGGATGGCGCGGCTCTTGACGTACCACGGGCGCTTGTCGGCCCAGTCGCGCACGATGAGCTCGACCTCCTTGCGGAGCAGCGTGCTCAGCTCTGCACGAAGGGTGGCCGGAACGCGGTCGCCAAGCACGGTCAGCATGTCGACGATGCCCGAGATGCCCCAGCTTGTGGCGAGCCACACGCCGTCACCGCCCGGCGGCAGCACGAGGTTGGGGTCGTACGCGGTCCAGCCCGCGCGCTGGAGCGGGAACCGGTCCCTGCATGCCGTCAGGATGTCGATGCACTTGGCGAGGCACTCCGCGTCCTGCAGGTACGCGGCCGCGATCGCGAGCTCCATGCCCTTGCTGCGCACAAACTCCGACTGGCTGCAGTCTGCCATCGCGAGGGCGAAGACCTCACGGTTTGGGCCCGCTGCATCGGCCCGCGAGCTCAGCTGGGACGGGTGGATCTGCGCGACCGTCATTGGGCGCCGGTAGAGCGCGGGGTCAGCGCTCACGAGATTCGTCTTCGCGCCGTTGGCAAGCGCCATCAGCTGCTGACGGAGCGCGGCGGAGTCGCGCGCCTGGTCGAAGATGGCGTTCCACTCCGCGACGCGATAGGCGAGCGGACCGCTCCAGTCGCTGGTGCGACGGGTGCCGGGCACCGCACTCAGCGCCTCCATGGCCTTCGTGCGCGTGGCCTCCGTGATCGCGGTGAGCTCGTTCAGCGGCTGGCTTGACCCGTCCCGCGTCGTTGGAGTGTCCTCCGCGAGCGCGTTCTCCATCACGGGCGCGCCGCTCGTCGGGTCGGTCGATGCCGGAGTCTCAGACCTCACGGGCGCGGGCTCGGTCGCGGTGACAGTCTCCGTCTTCGCGGGCGCGGGCTCGG
>CAZKTN010000014.1:0-24330 GCA_964555705.1 uncultured Isosphaeraceae bacterium
GCAGCTCCGGCGGGAGCGCTGGCGCATAGGCATGGGACAGCGGCTCGCGAAACGGCTGCTCATCGTCGGGTGGGATGCCGCCGACTGGATGATGATCGATCCGCTGGTCGCGAAAGGCGCGATGCCGACGCTCGCACGGCTCGTCCGCGACGGCGTCCGGTCGGACTTGGGCACGCTGGATCCGAAGCTCTCGCCCCTGCTCTGGACGTCCATCGCCACCGGCAAGACCGCCGACAAGCACGGGATCCTCAACTTCGTCGAGCCCAAGCCTGATGGTTCGGGCCTTCGCCTCGCGAGCAGCACGTCGCGCAAGTGCAAGGCACTTTGGAACATCCTCTCGCAGTCGGGCCTGCACACCAACGTCGTGGGCTGGTACGCGAGCCATCCTGCCGAGCCCATCCATGGCTCGGTCGTCAGCAACCTCATCTGCGAGGGGGACCCTGCGCAGGCGTCCGCGCCATGGCCCGTTCCTTCAGGCCTCACGCATCCGGCCAACCTGGCCGATGCGGTGGCCGGATGCCGGGTGAGGGCGCGCGAGTTCGAGCGCGAGGCGCTCGCGGAGATCCTGCCCGACCTTCCGCCGGGCATGCGCGACGATGCGCGTGTGCGCACGCTCTGCTCGCTGATGGCGGTGGCCGCAAGCGTCGAGCGTGCCGCATCGCACCTGATGAGTGCCGGGCCGTGGGACTGCACGATGGCATTCTTCGAGACCATCGACACCGTGGGCCACCACTTCATGCAGTACAGGCCACCCCGGATGCGCCACGTGAAGGAGAGCGAGATGCGCGCCTTCGGGGGCGTCATGGACCGCGTGTACAGGTGGCATGATGCGGCGCTCGCGCGCATGCTCGAGTCAGCGGGCCCTGACGTGACGGTGGTCCTGCTGTCGGATCACGGTTTCCACAGCGACAGGCAGCGGCCGGTGCTCGCGGACCTCCCGCCGGAACGCCGCATGGAGCGCGAGGCGAGCTGGCACCGTGCGACGGGCGTGCTGGTGATGTCAGGTCCGGGAGTGGTGGCGGGCCAGCAGCCGGTCACCGCGTCCATCCTCGATATCGCTCCCACGGCGCTCACGATGCTCGGGCTTGCGGCTGGAGCGGACTTCGACGGCCGTTGCCTCAGCGAGTCGCTCGCGGGAGCTTCGGTGCCCGACCGGATCGACTCGTGGGACAGCGTCGACGGCGAGGCAGGGCTTCACCCGCCCGAGGCGCGGCAGGATCCCTTCGAGGCTGCAGATGCGCTGAAGCAGCTCGTCGACCTCGGCTACATGGCCGCGCTTCCCGAGGATGTGCAGGGCCAGCTTGACCTCGTGCGCCGCGAGAGCGCGTTCAACCTCGGCATGTCGCTGATGTCCCGAGGGCGGTTTGCGGAAGCGCTGCCGCACTTCGCCTTGCTCACGGGGTCGCGGCCCGACGAGTACCGGTACGCGATCTGCCACGCGACGTGCATGGCCGCGACATCCGACTTCCAAGGCTCGGCATCATTGCTCGAGCGCATCCTTGCGCGCGACGCGTCCGCGGCCGAGGCGCGGCTGCTGCTGTCGCGCTGCCTCGGGGCCATGGGCCGCGCCGCAGATGCGCGCCGCGAGAGCGACCGCGTGGCACGCGAGCTCCGCACGCACCCCAACCTCTCACTCAATGTGGCTGACGCGTTCCTGCGCGAGGGACGCACGGAGGAGTCGCTGCAGCTCTACCGGCGCCTTGCAAAGGAGGATGCAAAGTCGATCCCGGCGCTGCTCGGAGTCGCGCGCTGCCTCCTTGCGCTCGAGCGGTGGGAGGATGCCGCGGCGGCCGCGCTTGACGCGATGGACCTCAACAAGGCGGTCCCTGACGGGCACTACTTCCTAGCACTTGCGCTCGCGTGGATGGGCGACGTGGCGCACGCACGGCAGAGCGCCTCGCTTGGGCTCACCTTCGACCCGCGGCACGCGCCGATGCTGAGGCTTGCGGCTGTGCTCTCGCAGCTCAGCGGTGCGCAGGCAGAGTCGCGCGGGCTGCTCGATCGCGCGGCCGCCGGCGTCGAGCGGCACGAGGGATTTGCCTCGCCGCCACCGCTGCGCTGCGACGCTCGCGCGCTTGCGGCGGCCAACGGCATCAGCCTCGAGTGATGCGGCACGCGCCGCCCCGCTCACCCGATCACCGATCGCCGCATCGACAGGTAGTCCCACACGACAAGCCGGTCGAGCTCCTCGCCGCCCACGAACATCACACGCCCGCCGGTCGCCTCCGCCATCCGCTGCGCGAACCGCACGTCCTCCTCGGACTGGCTCCACGATGGCAGCAGCACGATGTTGATCACGATGCCCTGCTGCGCGCAGCGCATCGCCTCCCGCATCGTCTCCCGCTCCGTGCGCGGATCCGGCGGATAGAGCATCAGCAGCTGGCTGCCCTCGAAGTGCGCGGTCGGGAGCCCGTCAGTCAGCAGCACCACCTGGCGGGTGCCGGCGTCGGACGCGCCAAGCGACTGCCGCGCCATCGCAAGCGCGCGCTGGATGTTCGTGAAGTGCAGCGGAAGGTCCATCTCGGTGACATTGGGGTCGGACATGTCCGCCCGCAGCCGCACCACGGGATCGCCGATCGACACCGGCTTGGGCATCAGCTCGATGATCTCGCCGGGCCGGCGCATGCGCGCGAGCGTGTACATCTCGATCACGTGCAGGATGTCGCCCGGGTACTCGCTGCGGATCAGCGCATCGAGCGCCAGCGCCATCTTCTTGCACGCGATGTACTGGCCGCCGTAGCGCATCGACCCTGACATGTCGAGGATCAGCGCCGTCGCGCACTTTGGCGAGCGGCGCGTGCGGTGCACCTCGAGGTCCTCGGCCGAAGGCCGGCCCTGGCCCGTGCGCGCCACCGCATTGAGCATCGACTGGGGCACGTCGATGTGCGCGGGCGAGTCGCCGAAGGCGTACGGCCGTGTCGAGGGCAGCTCGATCGCGCCGTCGGGCGAGTGCACGTGGTCGTGGCGGCCACGGCGGCCATCCGCGAGGTCGCTGAAGATGACCGCGAGCAGCCTCTTCTGGTACGCGCGCAGCGCGCTGGGGCTTGCGCGGTATCCCTCGGGCGAGCGCTCGAGGCCAGCCTCCTCGGCCATCTTGCGCAGCAGCTCGTTGACGCGCCGCTGCACGTCACGGAGCTCGTCCATCGATTCGGACGGCGCGAACTCCGACAGCATGTCCATGTCGATGACCGCCGGCTTGGCGTTCTTGAGGGCCTCCTCGATCTGGCGCAGCAGCTCGTCGATGCGCGCAAGCTCCTCGCCGACGGAGATCGCCTTCGGGACGTCCATCGGCTCGCGGCCGGTGAACGCGTACCGCGACGAGATGCTGTCCACCGCGTAGGCATCGCGCAGCCGGGCAATGGCGCGCATCAGCGCACGGGCGAGGTCGGTGCCTCCAGGGATCCTGCGGTGCAGGCGCTCGAGGTCGGCCAGTTGCGCGGCCGCGAGCGCCCGCGTCAGCGCGTCGGCGCTCTTCGCGGGGATGTCCGTGCGGGCCGCCACCCGCGACGCCTCGTCGGCATACGCCTGCTGCGCGGCGTGCTGTGCACTGCCGATCTCGTACGTCGACAGGATTCGCCGCTTGCGCTCCTCGAGCATCGCGCGGATCGCCTCAAGGCTCGGGCCGAGCCCGCGGATCTGCGATGGGTCGATGCGGATCGCCTCGGCGAGCTCGCGCTCGGTGAACTTGCGCCGGCCCCCGTACATCAGCATGTGGTCGAGGAATGCGGATGCGGCATCGCCACCCGCCCCGCCCGGCGCCGTGGGCGACGGGAACTCCGCAGGGTCGTAGCCCAGGTAGGTGTGGATGATGCCGCCGAGGCGCCTCACTCGGAGTCCTTGCCGATCTCGTAGGAGATGCGTCCATGCCTCTCGGTGCGCGAAAGCCGTTCAGTCGCCCACAGCCCCGCGAGCACGAACTCCACGCAGCTCGCGCGCACGGCGGGATCGCTGGAGGCGTTCACCTCGAACGCCTTGTCCCACGCCTTTGGCACGCGCAAAAGGGCGGCCGCGTAGGCCGACGACGGCAGCATGTCGCCCACCTCGATGCGCACGCCCGTCGAAAAGTCGGCCGCGATCTCCTCGAGCCCATGGGCATCCACGTACTCCTCGAAGACGGTGCCGATCGCCTGCGCCACGATCGCGTCGATCGCCTGCGCCTCGCTGACCTGGTGCGATCCCATCAGGTCCAGCTCGAGCTTGCCGATGGCGCTCGCACGCAGGTGGGACAGGTCGCTGATGCGAGGCACCGCGGGGCGCTCGCCGAGGGCGATCGCGCGCCGGCGCGCGTTGGCCACCATCGTGCGCCAGTTGGCTATCGAGAACCGCGCTGAAACGCCGCTCGCCTGATCAACGTACTTGGACGTGCGCGCGGTGCGCGAGACCTGCTCGACGATCTCGTCCATGAAGGGCGGCACAAGCACCGGATGGTCGCCGCCGAGGTCGATGCCCGCCTCCTGGCGCATGATCGAGATGCCAAGATCCCGCTCGCGCGGGTAGTGCGTGGCCACCGTGCTGCCGATGCGGTCCTTGAGCTGGGGGATCACCTTGCCTGAGCGGTTGTAGGTGCTGGGATTCGCGGAGAACAGCACGAGCACGTCGAGGTCGAAGCGCACCGGGTATCCGCGGATCTGCACGTCGCGCTCCTCGAGGATGTTGAAGAGGCCCACCTGCACGAGCTCGTCGAGGTCCGGCAGCTCGTTCATCGCGAAGATGCCACGGTGCTGCCGCGGGATCAGCCCGAAGTGCAGCGCATCCTCAGCCGACATGCTCGTGCCTGACATCAGCCGCGCGGGATCGATCTCGCCGATGACGTCGGCGAACTTGGTGCCGGGCGCGAGCCGCTCCGCGTATCGCTCCGATCGGTGCCACCACGCGATCGGAACCCGCTCAGGCGGGCTGCCCGCGAGCAGATCGCGTCCTGCACGCGTGATCGGCCGTGACGGGTCCTCGTGCACGGGCGACCCTGGGATGTCGAGGTACGGGATCCACTCGTCGAGGAACCTCGGCAGCAGCCGCATCAGCCGGCTCTTGCCCTGGCCCTTCTCGCCCAGGAACAGCATGTCGTGGCCTGCGAGGATCGCGTTGGCGATCTCGGGGACGACGGTGTCGTCATAGCCAAGGATGCCGGGGAACAGCTCGTCGCCACGCGCGAGTGCAGCGGTGAAGTTGCGCCGCAGCTCCTCCTTCACGGTGCGCGAGCGCCATCCGCTCGCCAGAAGGTCGGCAAGCGTGGCGATGCCCGGCGCCGGGCCGGAGCAGCCGGGGGGAGCGGAGTCGGCAGGGACGTTGGCTGTGGCGGACATGCCCCATTATTCGCTCGTCACGGACGTGGGGAGTCATGTATCTCGAATCAGTTAGCCTGCCTCCCCGATGGACGTCGAAATCCTTAGCCGTGTCCAGTTCGCCCTGACAGTCTCCTTCCACTACCTGTTCCCGCCCCTCACGATCGGGCTGGGCATGGTGATGGTCATCATCGAGACGATGTGGATCCGGACCGGGGACCGCCAGTGGTTCGAGGCGGCCCGCTTCTGGACCCGGATCTTCGCCATCAACTTCGCGCTCGGCGTGGCTAGCGGCATCGTCATGGAGTTCCAGTTCGGCACGAACTGGGCCGCCTACAGCCGCTACGTCGGCGACATCTTCGGGTCGGCGCTCGCTGCGGAGGGCATCTTCGCGTTCTTCCTCGAGTCCGGGTTCCTCGCCATCCTCCTCTTCGGATGGGATCGCGTCGGACGCAAGCTCCACTACTTCGCCACGTGGATGGTGTGCCTCGGCAGCATCTTCAGCGCCGTATGGATCATCATCGCCAATTCGTGGATGCATACGCCTGCTGGCTTCCATCTCGTTCCTGCGCCGGACACTGGCGTCGCCGGCGTGCGCGCTGAGGTCACCGACTTCTGGGCGATGGTCTTCAACCCGAGCTCGATGACTCGACTGTCGCATGTGCTGTGCAGCGCCATCGTGACCGGCGGGTTCCTCGTGATGAGCGTCTGCGCCTTCTACATGCTGCGCGGACGGCACAAGGAGTTCACGCGGCGATGCATGCCCGTGGGTGTGGCGGTCGCTCTCGTCGGCGTCATCCTCGTGGGCGTCACCGGCGACCGCTCGGCGCGGGGCGTCGCCTTCCAGCAGCCCGCGAAGCTTGCCGCGTTCGAGGCCGTCTTCAAGACAGAGCCATCGGGTCTCTACCTCTTCGGATGGCCTGACCCCGAGAACCAGACCGTGTACGGCGTCAAGATCCCTGGCCTGCTCAGCTACCTCGTCTACTTCGACGCCTCGAAGCCGATCACGGGTCTCGATGCGTTCCCGCCTGAGGACCGGCCCAACATGAGGATCCCCTTCCTCGCGTTCCACACCATGGTCGGCCTCGCGGGCGCCATGACGCTCCTGACAGCGCTCGCGGCCTGGTTCTGCTGGCGCGGAACGCTCGACCGGCGGACGCTGCTGCTCAAGGTTCTCGTGCCAAGCGTGGTGATGCCGACCATCGCCGGGCAGGCGGGCTGGTTCCTGGCCGAGACCGGTCGCCAGCCGTGGATCGTCTACCCGAGCGTGCAGAACGGCGTGCCCGTCCCCGGGCTGCGCGTGTCGGATGCGCTGAGCGAGGCCGTCACCGCAGAGCAGGTCGTGGCATCAATCATCATGTTCGCGCTGATCTACCTGATGCTGTTCGCGCTCTGGATCTTCGTGCTCGACAGGAAGATCAGGCATGGCCCCGACGAGCCGAAGGCTGGCGAGGAGCCGCCGCCCATGCACGGGCCGCCAGGCGGAATCGCCGCGGCAATCGCAGGCGGCAAGACGCTGACAGGAGCCCGCTGATGGACCCGATCGCAGATCCCACGTTCCTCGACAAGGCGACACTCCAGTCGACCTGGTTCCTGCTGCTGACGGTGCTGCTCACCGGCTACGCGATCCTCGACGGCTTCGACCTCGGCGTCGGCATCAACCACCTGCTCGTGGGCCGCAGCGACACCGACCGGCGCACGACGATCGCCTCCATCGGCCCGATCTGGGACGGCAACGAGGTGTGGCTCGTCACCTTCGGCGGCGCGCTCTTCGCGGCGTTCCCGGTGGCGTACGCGTCGTTCTTCAGCGGCTTCTACATCGCGTTCATGCTGCTCCTGCTGGGCCTGATCATGCGTGCGGTGTGCCTCGAGTTCCGTGTCAAGACCGAGGGCGCCGCGATGCACCGCGTCTTCGATCTCGGGTTCTCGCTGGGCAGCGTGCTCATCGCGCTGCTGCTGGGCGTCGCCGCCGGCAACTGCCTCTACGGCATCAAGGTGGACTCCGCGCTGACGATCCGCGAGCCCCTGCTCAGCCAGCTCAACCCCTTCTCGGTGATGACGGGACTGATGACGGTGGCGCTCTTCGCGCTTCACGGCGCGCTGTACCTGCGGCTGCGCGTCGAGGGCGCGCTGCTTGCGAGCGTCGAGCGCTGGGCGTGGCGATGGTGGTGGATCTTTGTGGCGCTCTTTGTCGCCGTGTCCGCCTACGCGCTGCGCGACATCCCGCAGGTCACCGCAAACATCCGCAACTGGCCGGTGCTGTGGGCGATCCCTGCGCTCAACGTGCTTGCGATCCTCAATGTGCCCCGCACGATCCGCCATCGGCAGCCGATGTTCGGGTTCATCTCGAGCTCATGCATGATCATGGCGTTCGTGGCGCTGTTCTCGATGGCGCTCTACCCGGACCTGATCCGCTCCACCGTCGACCCTGCCTTCAACGTCACGATCTCGAATGCGTCGAGCTCGCCCCGCACGCTCACCACAATGCTGATCATCGCGCTGATCGGCATGCCGATCGTGATCGCCTATACCGTCGCCGTGTACTGGATCTTCCGCGGCAAGGTGCGCGTCGACCGCGGCAGCTACTGAGGCGGAAGGCCCTGCCAGGAGGCAACGCCGGGCTGGACCGCGCGCGCCGGGCGCCTGCTCAGCACGGACCCCACGCCGCAAGAAGCGCGGTGAGGTCCGATGCGTTCACGGAGCCGTTGCCGTCGAGGTCCGCCGATGCGTCAGCGCTTCCCCAGGCCGCGAGCAGCGCCGAAAGGTCGAGCCCGTCGCGCGTGCCATCGCCATTGATGTCGGCGGGGCAGGCGGATGGGAACCCAACACGGAACACCAGCACGCGCGGGTCGCCGCCGGCAGTGAAGTCGTAGCCGAAGACCACGATCTCGTTGGCCTCGCTGATCGCGATGGGCCGGATGAAGTCGCCCGAGAAGTAGAAGCGGTTGGGATCGACGAGGTCCGCGATGTTGTGCAGGTTGCGCTGCGGGTCCCATACGACCGGCACGGTCTTGAAGGGCGCGACATCGGCCCAGCCGAGGATCCAGCCCGCATTGTTGATGTCGTATGCAGCCGCCTTGAGGCCGGTGCCGAAGTCAGGCAGCCGCAAGATGCCGGTCGTGTCGGTGTACACCCACGCGTCGCCATTCGAGTTGGTGGTGCCGACCACTGCACCCGAGTCGTTGATCGCAGACGCGAACGTCTGGATTGCTCCCGGCGTCAGCCCGAGGACGGTCGCGGCACCATCGAGGTCCCATCGGACAGCGCGCGCCGATCCGTTGGCGAGCGTTGCACTGCCCGCGCAGATGCCTGCGCTGTTGATGTCGCGCACGAACGAGTCGATGCCGCCGATGGAGTCGAGGAACTCGTAGCCCTTCGCTGCGGTCCATCGCCACGCGTCCTGCGGGTCCGCACCGACCTGAGCGAGCGTGGCCGTGCCGCATACCGTTCCGGCATCGTTGATCCCCGAGGGCGTGCTGTAGGTCCAGTTCCCGGGAGGGTTCGGCATCAGCGTGCAAGAGTTGTCGGCGGCCCAGATCGCGCCCACCGTTCCGCCGCCGTACGACACCCTTCCGACCGTCACGCCTGCGGCGTTGATCGAGGTGCCGATGCTCTGGGTGGTCCCAACGGGCACATCCAGCGGAATGCGGCCGGCACCCGGGTCGTACCGCATCGCCCTCGTGACCGCATTGAACTGGAAGTCGCCGGCGATCTGACCGGCTGCGTTCACCCGCTGGCACACCGCCGGCGGGAAGTTCGCCACGAACTCGACCTGCAGCGTGCCGCCGGCATGGGCCCATGCAGCAGCCTCCCCGAGAGCCCCGAGCGCGACGGCAAGCGCGACCCGACTTGATGCGAACGTACGGGATGGCAATTGCATGAACTGCAAGGTATTGCGGGAATGCGCCAACGTGTAATCTTTGCCACGATGCGGTCCGACTTTCTCCCGTTCTGCCGCCCCTCCATCACCGAGGAGGACATCGCGGCCGTGGGGAACGTGCTGCGGAGTGGGTGGATAACTACCGGACCCCAGGTGGCGGCGCTTGAGGCAGCCGTCGCGACTCGCACGGGGGCCCCTCAGGCAATCGCCGCCACGAGCGGCACGGCCCTCATGCACCTCAGCCTGATGGCGCTTGGGGTTGGGCCTGGGGATGAGGTGGTGGGTCCATCGATGACTTGGGTCTCGACGCCGAACATGGTCGAGCTGCTGGGTGCGCGCAACGTGTTCGTGGACGTCGACCGCGACACCCTGCTCGCATCGCCAGATGCGATCGATGCGGCGATCACGCCTCGCACCAAGGTCGTGATCCCAGTGCACTACGCGGGCGCACCGGTCGACCTCGACCCGATCCGAGCCATCTGCGCCAAGCGTGGCGTGTTCCTGCTCGAGGACGCGGCACACGCGATCGGCACCACGTACCGAGGCCGGGAGATCGGCTGCGACGGCAGCGCGATCTTCTCGCTGCACCCCATCAAGAACATCACCTCCGGAGAGGGCGGCGTGCTCACCACGCACGATGCCGCGCTCGCCCGCGCCGTGCGGCGGCTCCGCTTCCACGGTCTCGAGGTGGATGCGCACGACCGCGCTCAGCAGGGCCGCTCGCCGCAGGCTCAGGTGCAGCAGCCAGGGTTCAAGCAGAACATGGCGGACATGAACGCGGTGCTTGCCGTGCGGCAGCTGCCCCGGCTTGACGCGATCATCGACCGGCGCGACGCGATCGTGCGAGACATTCACGCTGGCCTCGCCGACGTCGACGGGATTGTGCCGCTGCGCGATCCCCCGTGGCCGCACCGCCATGCGCGTCACCTTCTCGTCGTGCGCGTCGACGAGCGTGCGTGCGGCATGGACCGGGCGCGCTTCATGGAGGAGCTCAAGCGCCGCAACATCGGCACCGGCATCCACTTCCTTGCGTCGCACACCCACGCCTGGTACCGCCAGAACCGTCCCGAGTGGACCGGCCGCCTGCCCGAGACGGAGTGGAACTCGGCGCGCATCTGCACGCTTCCCTGCTTCCCCGACATGACCGCCGATGACGTGCGCGACGTGATCGCTGCGGTGAAGGACACGCTCGCCGGCGCGCGCACGATGGTGGCAGGAGGGATCCGGTGAAGCCAGCGGTCTCCATAGTCATCCCCGTCTACAACGAGCGCGAGAATCTCCCCGAGCTGCTCGAGCGCACGCTCGCCGCATGCCGAGGGCTCGACCGCCCGACCGAGATCATCCTGGTGGACGACGGCAGCCGCGACGGGTCAACGGATTGGCTGTCCGAGGCTGCGGCACGGAACCCCGGCGAGGTGAAGGCACTGCTGCTCAACCGCAACTACGGCCAGCACAACGCGATCCTCTGCGGCTTCGGGGCTGCGCAGGGCGACATCATGGTCACCCTCGATGCGGACCTGCAGAACCCGCCAGAGGAGATCGGCAAGCTCGTCGCGCAGATCGACGCCGGATACGACGTGGTCGGATCGGTTCGCCAGGACCGCCAGGATGCGCTCTTCCGCAAGGTGTTCAGCGGGCTCATCAACCTGATGGTGCGCAAGACGACCGGCGTGCGCCTCCACGACTACGGCTGCATGCTGCGCGCGTACCGCCGGCGCGTCGTGGATGCGATGCTCAGCTGCCGGGAGCGGCACACCTTCATTCCGGTGCTGGCGAACCTCTTCGCCAAGCGCGTGACCGAGGTGCCGGTCGCCCACGCCGAGCGCGCCAAGGGCGAGAGCAAGTACTCCGTGCTCAAGCTGGTCAACCTGCAGTTCGACCTGCTGACCTGCATGACCACCGTCCCGCTGCGCATGCTCAGCTGGGTTGGGGCTGCGATCTCGGCCATGTCGGTTGGCTTCGGCGCGCTGCTCCTTGCGCTGCGGTTCCTCTACGGCGCCGAGTGGGCCGGAGACGGCGTATTCACGCTCTTCGCCGTGGCCTTCTTCTTCATCGGCGCCCAGTTCGTCGCCCTTGGGCTCATGGGCGAGTACATCGGCCGCATCCACGCCGACGTGCGCGAGCGGCCCCGCTACATCATCGACCGTATCGTGGGCGAGACGCTCGGCGAGCGCGAGCACGCCCCGCGCACCTCGGCATCATCCCCCGAGCGCTCCGCAGCCGGCATCTGACTACCGCGGCAGTGCCCGCCAACGCGTCGTCACGCATCACCGACCCAGGAACTCACACATGCGAACTGTCGTCCTTGCGTATCACGAGATCGGCGCTGCGGCGCTCGAGGCCACCATCCGCAGCGGCATGAATGTCGTGGCGGTGTTCACGCACCGGGATGACCCCTCCGAGGGCGGCTGGTTTGCGTCGGTGGCGCGCCTTGCGGCGAAGCATGGGATCCCGGTGTTCGCGCCGGAGAAGATCGATCACCCGATATGGATCGAGCGAATCCGCGAGCTCAAGCCCGACCTGCTGCTCTCCTACCACTACAGGCAGATGGTGGGGCCTCGCATCCGTGAGCTCTTCCCGAAGGGCTGCATCAACCTCCACTCTGCGCTGCTGCCCCGATACCGAGGCAGGTGCCCGATCAACTGGGTCCTCGTCAATGGCGAGACCGAGACCGGCGTCACCCTCCATCACATGGTGGACAAGGCGGACGCCGGCGACATCATCGCGCAGGTGCGCGTGGCGATCAGTGCCGAAGATGACGCGATGTCGCTTACCCGAAAGGTCTGCGACGAGAGCGCGAAGCTCCTCGAGGCGACCCTGCCGCTCGTGAAGGCCGGCACCGCACCGCGCACGCCGCAGGACGAGTCGCGCGCCACCACCATGGGGCGCCGCACGCCCGCCGACGGCGAGATTGACTGGACCTGGCCCGCGGAGCGCGTGCGCAACCTCGTGCGCGCGGTTGCGCACCCCTGGCCCGGCGCGTTCACCTTCGCAGGCACCCGGAAGATGATGGTGTGGCGAGCCGTGAAGGCCACGGCCGCCGCGCGCGATGCGCAGCCCGGCGAGATCATCTCCGTGTCGCCGCTGGTGGTCGCATGCGGCGACGGCGCGCTCGAGGTCGTCGAGGCGCAGGGCCCCGATGGCATCTGGTCGACGGGCGCGCAGGTCGCCAAGGAGATGAACCTGGTGCCGAAGATGCGCCTCGGCCGGGCGCCGGCCGCGGCGCGCGCACGCCGCACCAGCGTGCTCATCCTTGGCGTCAACGGCTTCATCGGGAGCCACCTGTCCGAGAGGCTGCTGGAGAACGAGTCGTTCGAGGTCTACGGCATGGACCTCAACTCCGAGAACCTCGGCGCCCTCACGCAGCATCCGCGCTTCCACTTCGTGGAGGGCGACATCACGATCAACCGCGAGTGGGTCGAGTACCACGTGCGCAAGTGCGACGTGGTGCTGCCGCTCGTGGCGATCGCGACGCCCATCGAGTACGTGCGCAACCCGCTGCGCGTCTTTGAGCTCGACTTCGAGGAGAACCTGCGCGTCGTGCGCGACTGCGTGCGCTTCGGCAAGCGGCTCATCTTCCCGAGCACGTCGGAGGTGTACGGCATGTGCACCGATGAGAACTTCGACGAGGAGACGAGCCCGCTCGTGACGGGACCGATCCACCGGCAGCGCTGGATCTACTCCGCGAGCAAGCAGCTGCTCGACCGCGTCATCTGGGCCTACGGCTCCACGCGCGGCCTCAAGTTCAGCCTCTTCAGGCCCTTCAACTGGATCGGCCCGAGGCTCGACACGCTCGACAGCGCGCGCATCGGCAGCTCGCGCGCGATCACGCAGCTCATCCTCAACCTCGTCGAGGGCACTCCGATCCTGCTCGTGGACGGCGGCCGCCAGAAGCGCTGCTTCACCGATGTGGATGAGGGCATCGAGTGCCTGTACCGGATCGTGGCAAACGAGCGCGGCGCATGCGACGGGCGCATCTTCAACATCGGCAACCCTGACAACGAGGCGAGCATCAAGGAGCTCGCGGAGATGCTCGTGGATGCCTTCGAGCGCCACCCGCTGCGACCGTGCTACCCGCCGTTCGCGGGATTCCAGGAGATCGAGAGCGCGCGCTACTACGGCAAGGGATACGAGGACGTGCAGCACCGCCGGCCGAGCATCCGCAATGCGCAGGACGCGATCGCATGGACACCGCGCATCGCGACCGCCGCCAGCGTCGAGCGCACGCTCGACTGGTTCCTGCAGAACCACGCGCGCCAGCATGGGCTCGTCGCGGGGGCTGCGCGCACGCAGGCCGCCGCGAAGCCCCGCGCGAGCGCGGCAGGCGCGCACTCCTGAACGCAGCGGCGCGTGTCGATCGGGCTTCGCATCGATGTCGACACCTTCCGCGGCACCCGCGAGGGAGTGCCGCGGCTGCTCGACACGCTGCAGCGGCACCGCGTGCGTGGCACCTGGTACTGGACGCTCGGCCCCGACAACATGGGCCGCCACGTCCGCCGCATGCTGCGGCCCGCGTTCGCGATCAAGATGCTGCGCTCGGGTGCGCCGAGCCTCTACGGGTGGGACATCATCCTTCGAGGCACGCTCTGGCCCGGGCCGGTGATCTCAAGGCATCTCGCCGCCACTATCCGGATGCCGCACATCGAAGGTCACGAGTCGGGGGTGCATGCATGGGACCACCACCGCTGGCAGGTTGGCGTCGACACGCTGCCCGACTCGGAGCTTGATGCGCAGCTGGCTCTCGCAACGGATGCACTCGGATCAGTGCTCGGCGAGGCGCCCCGCACTGCCGCTGCTCCCGGATGGCGCTTCACCGAACGCCTTCTTGGGCTTCCGGCGTCACGCGGATTCCGGTACCGCAGCGACTGCCGTGGGCCATGCACGCCCTTCCAGCCGCGCATGCCGGCCGCATCCGAAGGTGTGCGCCAGCCGCAGGTGCCGGTCGACCTGCCCACCTACGACGAGGGTGTGGGCCGCGGTGCGGGCGCTGACGCAGCGTGGAACGAGCGGCTGCTCGGCCTGATCTCCGACGGCAAGCCTCATGTGCTGACCATCCATGCCGAGAGCGAGGGCGGATCGAAAGCAGCCCTGTTCGAGGACTTCCTGGCACGAGCCATCGCGCAAGGCCACTCGTTCGAGCCGCTCGGCGAATGGCTCACGCGTCACGCACCTGATCCGGTGCCATCGGGCTCGCTCGCTAGCGGAAGCGTTGCGGGCCGCGAGGGCTGGCTCTGCGTACGTGCGCCCTGATGTGCGACTAACTTCCCGCGGCATGGCGCGTCTTGCGCTCGCTGCGATTGCAGTCTTCCTGCTGACGTCCGTGCTCGTGCTTGGCGTGCGTCCGCTGATCGCGCACGACGAGGCGCGCTACGCGGCGATCCCTGCGGAGATGATCGCCTCTGGCGACTGGACGCAGCTTCGCCTCTCGGGCTTCCGGTACTACGAGAAGCCGCCGCTCGGATACTGGCTCACCGCCACGAGCATGTCGCTGCTCGGGCCAAGTGCGTTCGCCATCCGCCTCCCGAGCGCCCTCGCGGGAGGCATCGCCGCGCTCGCCGCATGGTGGGTCGCAGTGCGCATCACTGGCCGTCGCCAGGATGGCCCACTCGCGTTCCTGGTGCAGGCCACCACCATCGGGCCTGCGGTCCTCGCAACGATCGCGCTCCTCGATCCGCCCTTCGCGGCGTGCATCGCCGTCACAATGGCAGCGTTCTGGTCGGCATGCACGAGTCGCGGACGCGCACGTGCCGCCTGGCTGCTGCTCGTGGGCATCGCGGCAGGCGCCGGGTTCCTCATCAAGGGCCTGCTCGCGCTGGCGATCCCCGGGGTCGCCGCTGCGGGATTCCTGGCGTGGGAGCGCCGCTGGCGCGACCTGCTTGCGATGCCGTGGATCCCGCTCGTGGGCGCCATGGCGATGATTGCACCCGTGGCGTGGGCACTCCACCGGTCGGAGCCTGACTTCTGGCGCTACTTCATCGAGGTGGAGCACATCCGGCGCTTCACGAGTCCCGACGCGAACCAGCACCCGAAGCCCTGGTGGCTGTACCTGGCCATCTTTCCTGCAGGTGCGTTCATGTGGACGCTCGCCTGGCCACGCGCCATCTCGGGGCTGATGGCTGATCCGCACATCCGGAGCGGTGTCCGCTTCTGCCTGTGCTGGATTGCGCTCCCGATGGGCGCGCTCTCGATGAGCTCCGGCAAGCTGCCCACCTACATCCTGCCGCTCTTCGTGCCCGCGTCGGTACTCGTTGCCATCGGGCTGAGGGTTGCCTTCGAGCAGGGCGCGGTGCGCCGGCAAGCCGCAGACGCCTTGGGACCGGCCCTGCTCGGGGCAATTGCGTGCATCGCGCTCGCGCTTGCGGCGGTCGGGCCCGATGCGCTTGGCATCGAGGCCCCGTGGCGATCGGGTGCCCGTGTCCCGCTCGTGATCATCGCCGCAGCCCTGATCCTCTGGGCTGCCATCGATCGCTGGGGTTGGAGGGCCCGCGATGCCGATGCATGGGTGTCCCGACAGGCTCTTGCCGTGACCCCGATGCTCTGCGCACTCGCGTTTCTCTTCCCGGATGCGGTCGCTCCCCGCACCAAGGTGCCGTGGGATGTGATGACCCGGCACCGCGAGGCCATGCGGTCAGCGTCTCTCCTTCTGACAAGCGCGGAGACGGCGCATGCCGTGACGTGGGCCACGGGCAGGCGCGATTTCGCGCTGGTCGGCAGGCCGAGCGAGTTCGACAACGAGCTTGGCCTGGTGACCGAGAGCCAGCGCCTGATGCCTTGGCCGCGTGTGCACGGCACCGTGCGCAGCGCACTTGCGCTAGCGGGTACGGAAGTCATGCTGGTCGCCGATCCGTGGATGGCCGAATCGCTCAAGTCTGACGCATCCATCCCTTCGCCCGAGCTCGACGAGCTGCACGGCAACATCGCCGTGATGCGGTGGACAGCGCCCCTACACTCCGCCGACGATCCTGACCGCGGCCCACTCGCCGCCACCGCGGACTCCAACTGACCATGGCACGGGAACTCTCCAACGAGCAGCTGCAGGTCATCCGCGACAACCCGGGCATGTCCGACCGGCAGCTTGCCGAGAAGCTCGGCTGCTCGCGCCAGCAGGTCGCGCGCGCACGCATCGCGTCCGCCCCCTCGAGCGGCCGTACAAGGCCTGCGGGTTCGGGCAAGGCCGGTTTCTCGCTCTCAGGGATCCTCTCGGGAGGTGCGGCCGGCGAGTCCGCCGACCATCCGGGCCGCGGCAGCACGCTTGAGTGGGCGCTCGCATCGGTGGTGATCTCGCTCGGCGCGCTGCTTCGCACCGCCCACTACTTCCAGATCAAGGCGAACGACCCATACTTCTCCCTGCCCACTGTCGACCCGCGCGTCTACCACGAGTGGGCGATCAGGCTGAGCAAGGGCGACTGGATCGGCACCGACGTCTTCGAGATGAGCCCGGGATACCCCTACTTCCTTGGGGTGCTCTACTGGATGTTCGGCTCTGGGTTCGAGGTATCGCACATCGCCAATGCGGTGCTCGGGTCGCTGGCGGTGCTGTTCATCTGGCTGCTTGGGCGCATCGTGTTCGGGTGGCGCGAAGCCCTGGTGGCCGCGGGCTTCGCGGCGCTCTACCCGATGTTCATCTACACGGGCGGCGACCTGCTGTCGGAGAACCTGCAGGTCACGCTCAACGCGATCATGCTGGTGTGCCTGTGCGCGGGCATCAGGCGGCCGAGGTGGTGGCTGTTCCTGCTCGCCGGCGTGATGCTCGGGCTCTCAGCGCTCTGCAGGCCAAACGTGCTGCTGTTCGCGCCGATCGCTGTCCTGTGCATCGCAGCGACGCGGCTCGATGGCGTGCCGTGGTCACGCATCGTGATGCGGTCCGCGGCTGTCGCGATCGGTGCCATCCTGATGGTCGCCCCTGCCACCATCCGCAACTGGCACGTTGCGGGCGATCCAGTGATGATCACCGCCCACGGCGGGATGAACTTCTACATCGGCAACAACCCCGATGCCGCGGGGCGATTCAGGATCCCCTCGTGGATCCCCGACACGCGCTTCGACAACCCGCGCCGCCAGTCCGACTTCGCCAAGGAGCACGCGGAATCGAAGCTTGGACGGGAGCTCAGGCCCTCCGAGGTGTCGAGCTACTGGAGCAGCATGGCGTGGGAATGGATCCGGGAGAACCCCGGCAAGGCAATCTCCCTCGCAGGCCGCAAGTTCTACATGCTGTTCTCGTCGAACGAGGTCGGTGACCAGCGGCAGCTGCACCTCGACGCCGCATACTCGTGGGTGCTGCGGATTCCATCCCCCACCTTCATCGTCGTCGTTCCGCTGGCGGTGCTGGGCTTCGCGCTCAGCCTGCCGCGCTGGCGGAGATTCCTGACGATCGACCTCTTCCTGGTGTCGCAGGTGGCCGCGCTCGTGATCATCTACACGTCGGCGAGGTACCGGCTCCCGATGATGCCGGCCGCGATGGCGCTCGCAGGCTTCTCTGCGGTGTGGCTCGTTGATGCGGCGCGCGCGCGCCGGTGGGTGCCATTTGGCGCGGCGGCGTGGGCACTCGCGCTCGCGGCATTTTTCACGGTGCGCCCGAGCGAGGTCACAGTCTTCTCGTCCAACTACTTCAACCTCGCGAACAAGTTCCGCGACATGGGCAAGGATGACCAGGCGATCGAGCTCTACCGCAGGGCGATCTCGATGAACAGGCGCCACCTCGCCTCGCACAACAACCTCGCGCTGCTGCTCGCGAAGCGGCGCGAGACGCTCGAGGAGTCGATCGCGTCGTGGGACGAGGTGCGCAAGCTCGCCGAGGGCATGAACGACGCCGCGCGTGTCGAGCGCGCGCAGCGGAACATCGATGCGCTGCGGCAGCAGATCGCGTCGGGTGCAGCGCCAGCGCCCGCACCGGTGCCCGCCAACGAGGCTGAGTCCGACGAGCCGGCGCAGGCGCCACCCGTGATCGGACCCCGTGCGCAGCCCTCGGCACCCGCCGTGCCGCCGCCTGGTGCAGCCGCACCCGCCGCTGGGCCGTCGAACGCCGCGCCGCAGGGGTCGCCACGTCCCGCCGCCGCACCCGGCACCTGAGCTCCGCGCTACCCTACGCGGCTCGAATGCTGCGACGCGCTGTCCCCGTCATCAGCACCTGCGTAGGAGCATGTGCCCTCTCAGCCTGCATGGTCGGGCCGGACTACGCACGCCCGGAGCCGATCCTGCCCGAGACATTCCGGCTGCCCAAGACCGCCGATGCAACCCAGGCACAGGAGGCGAAGCTCGAGGACTGGTGGCTCAACTTCGAGGACGCGGCGCTCGCCGACCTGATGGAGCGCGCGATGCGCGGCAACCTCTCGCTGCAGCGCGCCGCTGCATCGATCGGCCGCTACCGCGCCATGTATGGCGTCGCCTACAGCCAGCTCTACCCGAGCCTCAACGCGCAGGCCGGCTACTCCTACCAGCTCCTCAACTTCGCCGAGCTCGGAGGCGAGACGAGCTCCGAGCCCTTCAACACATGGCGCTACGGCGTGGGGATGTCGACGTGGGAAGTGGATCTCTTCGGCAAGATCCGCCGCGGCATGCAGGCCGCGCAGGCTCGCCTGCAGGCGAGCATCGAGGGCTACCGGCTCGCGATGGTGTCGCTTCGGGCAGAGGTCGCAAACGCGTACCTCGCAATCCGCACGCTCCAGGCGCAGCGCGATCTGGCGCGCGAGAATGTCGAGCTCTACGAGCAGGTCTACGCCATCACCGAGGCGAAGTTCAGGGCAAGCACCACAAGCCAGATGGAGCTTTCCGAGGCTGCCGCCCGCCTTGCGACGGCTCGCGCTGCAGTGCCGCTCCTTGAGGCGCAGATCCAGGAGCGCTGCAACGGCCTGAGCGTGCTGCTGGGCGAGGCACCTGGTCCGATGCAGGACGAGCTGCTTGCCAGCGCGCCGATCCCGCTGCCGGAGGGGGAAGTCTCGATCGGCATCCCGGGCGACCTGCTGCGCCGCCGCGCGGACGTGCTCCAGATGGAGCGCGAGCTGATGGCCGCCACGGCGGAGATCGGTATCGCCGAGACGGGCTACTACCCGCAGCTCTCAATCGTCGGCACATGGCAGATTGCCGCAGTGAACTTCTCGGGGCTCGGCGACATCGCCAACCAGACCTACGGCGTCGGTCCCACGTTCTCCTGGAACTTCTTCAATGCGGGACTCACGGCCAGCCAGGTGCGCCAGGCCGAGGCGCTCGCCCGCGAGATTGAGATCCAGTGGCGCGAGACGGTGCTGCAGGCCGCGAGCCAGGTGCAGACTGCGCTGGGGAACTACGCAGGAGCGCGCGCGCAGCTTGCCGAGTACGAGAAGATGCTCTCCGATGTGCGCGACACCTATGAACTCGCCCTCGCGCGCTACCGGGCCGGCACCGTCAACCTGACGCAGCTGCTCCAGTTCGCGCAGACGGTGCTCGAGGCGGAGAACGGCTACTCGCAGGCGCGGGGGCTCGCTGCCAGCAACCTCGTCGAGCTCTACCGCTCGCTCGGCGGAGGATGGGAGAACGTGCCCATACCCGCAGTAGGCGAGGGCGCATTCACCTCGAGCGGACCGAACATGTTCGCATCTCCACCACCACTCCCTGACGGCAGTTCGCCCACGGAGACGCCATGACCCACTGCAACGACCGCGATCGCGCACCACTGGCGCGACGCTCCGCATCCCTCAAGCGCACCGCCGCAGCCCGCGCTGCAGCGCTACCGGCGCTCGCTGCCGCGTGCGCCCTCGCCGCCTGCTCGAAGCACAGCGCGCCGCCCGAGAGGCCCGCCGCTGCCGTGGTCTCGGTCCCCGTCACCGTGAGCGACGTCACCATCTCGCGCGACTACCCGGCACAGGCCGTGAGCGTGCGCACCGTCGAAATCGATGCGCGCGTGGAGGGCTGGCTCCTCAAGCAGAAGTACACGGATGGCGCGATGGTCGATGCGGGCCAGCTCATGTACGAGCTCGATCCCTCGCCCTACAGGATCGCCCTCGAGTTTGCGCAGGCCAAGCTTGCGGCGGCCGAGGCAACCCTCTTCGACGCCACCCAGAAGTACGAGCGCAACAAGCCGCTCGTGTCGTCAGGCGCGATCTCCCGCGAGGAGTTCGACCAGCTCGAGGCGCAGTGGCTCGGCGCCAAGGCTGGGGTGCTCGCAGCGGCCGCCGACGTCGACAACGCCAAGCTCAACCTCAGCTACTGCACGATCACCAGTCCTGTGCGGGGACAGGCGAGCAAGACGCGCGTCTACGAGGGCACGCTCGTAAAGCCCGAGAGCAACGGCAACCTGACCGACGTGCGTCAGCTCGACCCAATCTGGATCGAGTTCTCCCCCGTCGCGAGCGACATCCCTGCGCTCCGCGCCCTGCAGTCAAGCGGCACGGCCTCAGTGCCGGTGAAGGACCCCAGCGGCACGTGGTCGGGCACCGGGAAGGTGATCTTCGTCAACAACGCCGTGGATACGTCCACGAGCACCATCATCGCGCGGATCGAGGTCGCGAATCCCGACCTTGCGGTCATGCCGGGCCAGTACCTTGCGGTGAGCCTGCCGCAGCGCGTGATCAAGGGCGCGATCTCGGTGCCGCAGACGGCCATCGTGTACCAGACGGCTGCCGCGATCGTGTGGACCGTCACGCCCGAGCAGACCGCAAAGTCCACCAACGTGGATGTCATCGGCTTCGGAGGGGCAGGTCTCGTGATCGGCAGCGGGCTCTCACCCGACGCGCGCGTTGTCGTCGAGGGACAGGGCCGGCTCGCGCCAGGCGCGAAGGTGTCCGAGGCAAAGCCCACGCCGCCACCGGCGGCCCCGCCTGCGAAGTCGGCGGACGCGCCCGCAAAGTCCCCAGACGCACCAGCGAAGCCTGAGGCGCCCGCGGCCACCCCCGCCTCATGATCGACTTCTTCATCAAGCGGCCGATCTTCGCCGGCGTCATCGCCATCCTGATGGCGCTTGGCGGCTACATCGCGCTGCGGGTGCTTCCCGTCGCGCAGTTCCCCAACGTGGTGCCGGGCGTGGTGCAGGTGATGGCCACCTACCCGGGCGCCAACGCGCAGGTGACGGGCGACAGCGTCACGCGCCCGCTCGAGCTCGCGATCAACGGCGTGCCCGGCATGATCTACATGTCGAGCACGAGCACGGCGACCGGCTCCTCGAACATCACCGTGACGTTCGAAGTCGGATACGACCTCGACATCGGCGCTGTTGACGTGCAGAACTACGCCAACAGCAGCCTTGCGCAGCTGCCCGAAGCCGCGCAGCGCCAGGGCGTGACGTTCAAGAAGCAGTCGACCAACCTGGTCATCGTGCCGAGCCTCACATCCCCTGACGGCACCTACGACAGCCAGTTCCTCGGCAACTACGCAGACATCGTGGTCACCCCCGCCCTGCAGCGCGTGCCGGGTGTGGGCGGAGTCACCAACTTCGGCCTTCTCCAGTACTCCGTTCGAATCTGGATGGACACCCAGAAGATGGCCGCGCTCGGGCTCACCGGCGACGAGGTGCAGGATGCGATCCGGGCGCAGAACCAGGATGTGGTGGCAGGCAACACCGGCGCTGAGCCCAGCTCCGGCAATCCAGACCTGACACTTCAGGTCACTGCCGAGGGACGGCTCACCCAGGTCTCGCAGTTCGAGGAGATCATCGTCCGCACCACGCCGGACGGCGGCGTGCTTCGCCTGAAGGATGTCGCGCGCGTCGAGCTCGGTGCGGTCAACTACAACACGAGATCCTCGCTCGACGGCAAGCCCTCCGCGCTGCTTGGCATCTACCAGAATCCCGAGGCGAACGCGCTCGCGGTCGCCGAGGGCGTGCGCAAGGTGATGGCGGACCTCCAGCCCTCCTTCCCGGACGGGGTGCAGGGCGGCATCTGCTTCGACAGCACGCTCTTCATCTCGGCCAGCATCTCGGAGCTTGTGGAGACGCTCTTCGAGGCGATGGCGCTCGTGCTGATCGTGATTTTCGTCTTCCTTCAGCGGCTCAAGACGACGCTGATCCCGATGATCGCCATCCCCGTCAGCCTGCTGGCGACGTTCATCGTGCTGCTGGCGCTTGGGTTCTCCATCAACACCCTCTCCATGCTCGGGCTGGTGCTGGCGATCGGCCTCGTCGTCGACGACGCAATCGTCGTCGTCGAGAACGTCGAGCGCAAGTTCGAGGAGGGCGAGACCGATCCACGGCGCGCCGCGAGCCGCGCCATGCGCGAGGTGATGGGGCCGATCGTGGCCACCACGCTTGCCCTCGTCGCAGTCTTCGTGCCCGCATCGCTTATGCCCGGCATGACAGGGCAGCTCTACAACCAGTTCGCGATGACCATCGCCGTGAGCGTGGTCTTCTCCGGGATCAACTCGCTGACGCTGAGCCCGGCGCTCTGCGCCGCGCTCCTGAGTGGCGGCACCCACACGCGAGCCACGCGCGGACCGCTGGGCATCTTCAACGCGGCGTTCTCTCGGCTTGAGCACGCCTACGAGGCGCTCGTGGGCGCGCTCGGCCATGCGTGGAAGGGAGTGGTCGCTGCGCTGCTCGTGCTGCTTGCCGGAGCCGCGTGGATCGGCATGCGCTCGCCGACGGCCTTCATCCCCGACGAGGACAACGGCTACTTCTTCGTGCTGTACGAGCTCCCGCCGGGCGCATCGCTGCCGAGGCTCCAGGAGCAGTCCGACAGGCTGAGGGAGATCATCAGCGCGCAGCCCGGCGTCAAGTCGGTCATCCAGATCAACGGCACCAACTTCCTGACGAACGCGAACCAGACCTACTGGGGATTCATGATCCCAGTGCTCGATGACTGGGATGCCCGCGGCAAGGGAAAGTCCGCGTTCGACATCATCGACAACTGCAACCGTGCGTTCCATTCTGTGCCCGGCGCCATCGCGTTTGCAGCGCCTCCGCCCGCGATCCCCGGCCTCGGCAATGTCGGCGGGTTCCAGCTGCAGATCAACGATCTCACAGGCGCGGGCGGAGACCAGCTGTGGGAGGTCGCCCAGCAGTTCCTTGCCAAGGCCCGCGCGACACCTGCGGTCACCGGCCTCACCACGACGTGGAGCGTCGGCGTTCCGCAGGTCTACCTTGAGGTCGACCGCACGAAGGCTGAGGCGCTCGGCGTCAATGTCGGCGACGTGTTCTCCACGCTTCAGGCGCAGTTCGGCTCGTCCTTCGTCAACCAGTTCAACCGCTTCGGGAAGGTCTACCAGGTCTACGTGCAGGCCGATGCGCCGAACCGCATGGCGCCGGCCGACCTCGACAAGCTCTACGTGCGCTCACGCAGCGGCGGCATGACGCCGCTCGCCGCGTTCTGCGCCATCACGCCACGGCCAGGCGGCGATGTGGTCACCCACTACAACGCGATGAACTCGGTGCAGATCAACGGCAACACTGCGCCCGGGTTCTCCAGCGGCGAGGCGATCAAGGCCATGGAGGACGTTGCCGCCGCCACCATGACGAAGGGCTTCGACATGGAGTGGACGGGGATCATCATGCAGCAGATCGAGGCGGGCAACGCAGCGCCCATCGTCTTCACGCTGTCGATCATTGCGGTGTTTCTGCTGCTTGCAGCGCAGTACGAGAGCTGGCTGCTTCCCCTGCTCGTGGTGCTCGCGGTGCCTGGCGCCGTTCTCGGCGCGCTGCTGAGCCTTCACCTGATGGGCAACCCGCTTGACGTCTACGCGCAGATCGGCCTCGTGATGCTCGTGGGGCTCGCGGCCAAGAACGCGATCCTCATTGTCGAGTTCGCCAAGGACGCCAGCGACCGCGGCGCAACGCCGCTCGAGGCCGCGCGCACCGCCGCACGCCTACGGCTGCGCCCGATCCTGATGACGAGCTTTGCGTTCATCCTCGGCGCATTGCCGCTTGCCCTTGCCTCGGGCCCTGGCGCGAACAGCCGCCACTCGATCGGCTACGTGGTCGTCGGCGGACTGCTCATCGGCACCACCATCACGCTGCTGCTCACGCCGACGCTGTACGTGGTCATCGAGACGATCCGCGAGCGGTTCGGCGGCGTGGATCCGGTGCGCGTGCGCAAGCGCATGGCCGAGGACATCCACTCGGAGCCTGCCGCGGGCGCGGCGGGCGGCGACCGGGCCTCGCACCGCTAGCATCGCCTCCATGGCGGCCAGTTGCCCCGCGGTCAGATCGCGCATTCGTGCATGCCTCCATTGCCGGTCGTGCGCCGCCCTCATCTCCTTCCTTGGGGT